>NZEC01000020.1 GCA_002688925.1 archaeon | reverse complement strand
GTTGCTGTAAAAGTTAGTGCTTGTGCGTAAATTGCCAATGAAGCAAGTCCAAAAAGGTTGTGCTAAACGACCTGAGCAAAACGCAGTTTTGCGAAGTTGAGAAGCCATCTAAGGCCCCGCACAAGCACCAACTGTAGCAATTTAAAAACCTTTATAAAATAATATAATTTACATATTAAAATGCTGAACAAAAAGGAATTTGAAAGGATAAGGAAAGATATGGATGGTTTTGAGAAGATAAGGGAAGAGGTTATTCAAAAGTCAAGAGGAATAATAAGTATTTCGAAGAGGATTATTTATGCCCTGCACAGGAATGATATCAAATCCGCTTCTTCTTATGTTGCGGAAATTGAGAAGGAGAAAAAAGCCCTGGAGAAAATAAACATTGTTTCTGATGTTAATATAAATTTAGTGGCAATTCAGGAGTATGTTGAGGCAATTTGCTATTATCATTTTGTTAAAAACAAGAAAATACCCGTTGCTAAAGAGCTGAAGGTAGATAATGAGAGCTATTTGATGGGGTTGTGTGATTTAACTGGAGAATTAGGGAGAAAGGCTGTAAATGAGGTTATCAATAAAAATTTTAAGGGTGCTTATGATATTAAAAATCTTGTTGAGGAAATTTACGGCGAGTTTTTGAAGTTTAATTTGAGGAATTCTGAGTTAAGGAAGAAGTCTGACTCGATTAAATGGAACCTGAAAAAGCTTGAGGATATTGTTTTTGAATTGAAATTGAAAGGAAAATTATGATGAAAAGGACAAATAGCTGTGGAGAATTAGTAAAGAAAGATATTAAGCAAAAGGTTTGTTTAATGGGCTGGGTAAACAGCAGAAGAGATCATGGGGGCATAATATTTACTGATCTTAGGGATAGGTATGGATTGACACAGGTTGTTTTTGACCCAAAGCATATCAAGAAAGTTCATGCTGATGCTGAGAAATTAAGAAGGGAAGATGTTATTGCTGTTTCCGGAAAAGTAAGGAGTCGCGGAGAGGGGCTTGAAAATCCAAAATTAAAGACAGGGGAAATTGAGGTGTTGGTTGATTCGCTTGAGATTTTGAATAAGTCTGAAACTCCGCCTATTGAGATTGATGAGCGGATAGAACTTAATGAGGATATTAGGTTGAAATATCGTTATTTAGATTTACGAAGAGAGAGCATGCAGAAGAACATTGCTTTAAGGCATAGGACAGTTAAGGCTGCAAGGGATTATTTTGACAGTATGGGGTTTTTGGAGATTGAAACACCAATGCTCGGAAAATCAACTCCAGAAGGCGCTCGTGATTATTTAGTTCCTTCCAGAGTAAATGCAGGAAAGTTTTATGCTTTGCCTCAAAGCCCGCAGATATTAAAGCAGTTGTGCATGATTTCAGGCTTTGACAAATACTTCCAGGTTGTTAGGTGCTTTAGGGATGAAGATTTGAGAGCAGATAGGCAGCCTGAATTTACACAGATTGATGTTGAGATGTCTTTTATTGAGCAGGATGATATTTTTTCTCTTATTGAAGGTTTAGTGAAAAATATATGGAAGAAAGTTCTAGGTAGGAATGTTAAGGTTCCGTTCAAAAGGATGAGTTATCATGATGCTATGGGTAAGTATGGAAGTGATAAGCCTGATTTAAGGTTTGGCTTGGAGCTTGTTGATGTTTCTGATATTGTTTCTAAAAGCGGCTTTGATGTCTTTAAGAAAGTCATTGCGGATAAAGGAAAAGTTAAGTGTGTTAATGCTAAAAATTGCGGTGGTTTTTCAAGGAAGGAGCTTGATGAGCTTATTGCATTTGTGCAGATATATGATGCAAAAGGAATGGCATGGATGAAAGTCACTGATAAAGGTTTAGAAAGTAATATTGTAAAGTATTTTGACTCTAATGTCCAGAAAGGATTGGTTAAGGCTATGAATGCTGCTAAAGGTGATTTATTGCTTTTTGTTGCTGACCACAAGCATCATATTGTTGATGTTGCATTAGGGCAGCTGAGGAATGAGCTTGCCAGAAGGTTGAAATTAACTAAAGGGAAAGAAGATAATTTTTTATGGGTTGTTGATTTTCCTTTGTTTGAGTTTGATGAAGATGAGCAGAGGCATGTTGCTGTGCATCATCCGTTTACAATCCCAAGGGATGAAGATATAAAGTATCTGGATACTGATGTTAAGAAAGTAAAGGCCAAAGCATATGATATTACATTGAACGGCGTTGAGATTGGCGGCGGTTCTATAAGGATACATAAGCCTGAAATGCAGAAAAAGATGTTCAAAGTGCTTGGAATTTCAGATAAAGATGCTAATAAGAAGTTCGGGTTTTTGTTGGAGGCTTTTAAGTATGGAGCTCCCCCTCACGGCGGCATTGCACTTGGTTTAGATAGGATAATTGCGCTTCTAACAGGAAATGAATCCATAAGAGAAGTTATAGCTTTTCCAAAGACTAAGAATGCTGAGGATTTGATGATGGAAGCTCCAAATAATGTTGATGAGAAGCAGTTGAAGGAATTGAATGTTAAGTTGGATGTTGTTAAGAAGTGAGGTTGTTTCTTTTTATTCTAAATCTAATGGGTGTTGTAATTTTTAGAAATATATTCCACTGCAAACAATTATTTATGGAATCCGCAGCCTTTATCTTTTTTCCATGAATTGTGATTATTGCCTTCTTTGTTATTTGGCCATATTACTGCTACATTTTCTTCAGAAGCGTCTTTTTTGAACCTGTGTTTTTTCCCTATTTTATTTGCATGGCCTGTTTTTGATTTTCCATAATGCGCTTTTAATGCTTCCATAATCTGGGCTTTAGTGGCATCTTGAGGAAGGTCTAGTTTCTCTGACCATGCGCTTTTGTCTCCAAAATTCTTATGAGAAAACTTGCTCTTTTTCCAATGGCTATATCCTGATTTATCGTGAGTTTCCATTGCTAAAACATAAACAATTCCAACTATAAACAAAGCAATTAATCCGGCTATCAGAAATTTCTTGTTTTTCATTTATCTTCTTTTTCTATTAATAAATACAGATTTATATATTTTTCGTATAAAAATAAATTTGATTAAAAGTCAGATTAAATTGATAAATAATTGTTTTGTTTTAAACCAATTCACAACCCAAAACTATCAGAAAACTCTTTGATTCTTTCAAACTCTAGTAGGAATTTATAACCTAGCTCTTTCATTAAAAAAATCTTTTTTCCTTTTTCCTGCTTTTCTTCAATCATGCCTTTTTTCATGAGCACATCTATATACTCTTTTAGCTTTGCATGAGATAAGTTTGATTTGTAAAGAAGATGGGTTGGCTTGATCCTGCCGTTTTTGCTTTGGATTGACCTGAGGATATCAGCTATTATCTCTAATTTTCCGCGTCTTTTTTCACTCATTTTACCAGCTTATGTTTTTTTGGCTTTTTCTTAAATATTAATACAAATGGTATTAACAAGTATATAAATCCTAGCAATTGAATTAGTTCAGCCAACACATAGACGGTTCTTGAATAGATTATAAAGATAAAAAAAGCCTGGCTAATCAAAATTATGCTAAAAGCGAATAATACAAACCTTGCGTTCACGCTTTTGATTTCCTGATAATTACGGTAGTATGAATATGTTATGAGCGAGAGAAGAACGAATGTTGTAACATAAAATAATTGGTAATGTATAGTGCTGATCCAGGTTGCCAGGAATACAAAATAAACCAAAAGCGCAAGTATCCTTTGGTTCTTCCAGGTAAGCCTTGAGATTATCAAAAACAATATCATGAATCCAAGCAGCATGAAGAAGATAAATACAACAAATGAAACTGCATTGATGTAAGATGGGGTTAAGGTATTAAATGTCTCATGAATTGAGCTTCCAACCGCAGACCTTGTGATTTTTGGTTTATAAATAGCTAAAGTGCCTATAATTTTTGCTAGGAATGCAAATGTTATGGATAAAAAGGCAGTGCTGAAGTACAAATACCTGTTTTCATGCGTTAATTTAAAGCATTTATAGCTGTAATATACCAATAATATGCTAACTATGACAGCTACTGACTCTATAATAGAATCAAAGCCATAAAACCATTTTGGGCTGAATATATAAGAAGGAAGTCCATAAGGTACATTGTCAAATAACATGGCTTTAAAAAGCGTTTTTCTCTTTATAAAGTTTATGAATCATAGTTCTTTACCGGCTATTCATAATGGTTAATAAATAGCTGTACTATTCTATGCTGTATCGTAACCAACTAACACCTCCAAGAGTTATTTTGGTTATAAATTCAGGGGCAGGCGTTTCGCACCTCTTTTCGCTTGCCCTTGACTATTTTCATGATGATTAGCAGGCCAAAAGTGCACTCCTCGTTTACTTCTGGCTTGTTTTTCTTTTTTCTTATAATGTTTGAGTTTAATCATATTTAAATACTAAACTATAACTCCAATTCTTATGGAAATTAACCTAATAACTTCAAATAAAGGCAAATTAAAGGAATTTAAGAAATATTTAGAGCCTCAGATAAAGATAAATCATATTGAAACAGAGTATAAGGAGTTGAGGAGTGATGATTCTGGAGAGATTGCTAAAGATGCAGCTGAGATGCTTGCAAATAAATTAAACAAAGCTGTTGTTGTAGAGGATTCAGGCTTGTTTATAGAAGCTTTAAATGATTTCCCGGGAACCTGTTCTGCTTACATACACAAAAGGATAGGGTTAAAGGGAATTTTAAAATTAATGGAAAAAATTGATAATAGGATTTGTTATTATAAGTCAGCTGTAGGTTATTGCGAGCCCGGTAAAGGGGCAATATGCTTTTTAGGTGAGGAAAAAGGGACAATTGCTTTGGAAGAAAAAGGAAATTCTGGTTTTGGGCATGACCCTATCTTTATCCCTGAAGGAAGCGAAAAAACTCTTGGAGAAATGGAAAATTGCGAAACTATTAAAAAATTCAGGAGAATTGCTGCTGAAAAGCTGAAAAAACATTTATTAGAAGGAGGATAGTATGATACAAAAAATAAAAGAGTTAATGGCAGTAAAAGAGCAGATTGATGTGTTAAAGAACAATATGAATTATGCAACGAGTTCTGTCAGTGAATTAAAGAATGATATTTCATCATTAAAGCAGCATATTAGTGATAATATAAATGGCATTAATGATAAGAATAATGAGTTCTTCAAGAACTTTGATGAGAATATTAACGGCATCAAGAATATCAAGAGTGATTTTGAGAAAGAGCTTTTTGACTTTAAATTATTGAAAGGCCAGATGCAGAAAAAAATCATTGAGAAATTTGAGGAAGAGATGAGTAAAGAATTAAAAATCCAGATGGATAAATTAAAAGATGATTCTGAAAAGTATAATGAGCTTAAGGAAAAAGTAGATAAGATAGCAGATACTGTGAATAATGCAAATGAAGAGATAAATAAATTTGTAGAGATAAGCCAGAACATCAAAAAAGGTGATTTTGAGCTGACAAAATTCGCAAAGCAGCTTTTAGATGCAGATAGGGAGAAATTAGAGCTGATGAGGAAAATTGATTCTTTGGAAAGATTAGTCTCTAAAATCAGAAAGCAGGAATATGTCGTGAGGTAATATGGAATTCAGAAAGGCTGAATCAAAAGATTCTGAAGGAATTGCCAATGTTCTTGTAGAGAGCTATAATATTCATGATTTGAAAGAAGGCATTAGTGTTTTTGCTAATGAAATTAAGAAAGGACATAATTATATTGTAGCAGTTGATGATGGGAAAGTTGTTGGAATTGTAACATGGGTTATGCACGGCTTGCTAAAGCATCAATTATGTGAACTGGACAGGATTGCTGTGTTGCCTGAATGCAGGGGCAAGGGAATTGCAAAAGAACTGTTCAACAAATTAATTGAAGATGTAAAAGCATTTTATGAAAAAAATAATTCTAAGTTGAGGAAGTTGTATCTTTTAACGCATGCAGATAATGCAAGGGCGCATAAATTCTATGAGAAATTAGGCTTTAAGCACGAGACAACATTGAAAGAGCATTATTATAAGGATAAGGATGAGTTTGTTTTTAGTATGTTTTTTTGATTAATCAACATCAAAAGCTTTATAAATCAATAGTCAATTCATTGATATGTAAATATGGCAAAAAAATCCAAGAAATACGAGAAGAAAGGGCAGGAAGCAAAAGTCAAGGATGAGGCAGCTGCTGCCCAAGAAAAGGCGATTGAAAAGCTGCCAAAGGATGTGCAGGAAAAACTGAAGGGAATAAAGACAAAGCTGGAGAAATTCCAGAAAAAAATTCTGGATAAGTTTGATAAATATATTGCAGGAGTTGCGCTTATGCCTCCGCCAAAGGAAGGCGAGCAGAATGAAGAAGGTAAAAAGGAGATAGTTGATAAAGATAAAATAAATGTTCTTGTTCTGGTTGATGATTCTGACAGCAAGAAGATGTCAAAGCAGGAATTAAAGGAAAAATTGACTGCAATAATGGATAATCTTGCCAAGGAAGTTGATAAAAACCTGATGCCGCAGACTGTTATGCTTTCTGAGCTTTGGCAGAATTGCTATGATGGGAAACATGAGCTATTGCAATTAATTGCCTTGTCTGCTCCTATTTTTGACAGAGGAATGCTGGCTGCAATAAAGATTTCAGAAGTCCATAAGACTATGGTCTTAAAAAAGTTTGAAAAGTATATTATCAGCTATGTTCTGGCCGGAAGCTTAGTACAGGGAAAAGCGACTCCTACATCTGATATTGATGTGTGGATTGTCATAGATGATACAGATGTCAAGAAGATGACCAGGGCTGAACTTAAGGATAAATTAAGAGCCATTATTATCGGGATGGGCATTGAGGCCGGCGAATTAACTGGCATTAAGAATAAAATTAACATCCAGGTATATATTTTAACAGATTTCTGGGACAGCCTAAGGGAAGCAAATCCAATCATCTTTACCTTGCTTCGTGATGGGGTTCCTTTCTATGATAGGGGTATTTTTATGCCATGGAAGCAGCTGCTTAAGATGGGAAAGATAAAGCCAAGCGCAGAAGCAATTGACATGTTCATGGGCTCTGGAGAACAGATGCTAAAAAGGGTTGAGCTAAAACTCAAGGACATTGGCATGGAAGATATCTATTATGCAATTTTAACTCCAAGCCAGGCAGCCTTGATGCTTCATGGTGTTCCTCCGCCTGCCCCAAAGGAAACAGCGGATTTGATGAGGGAGATTTTTGTCCAGAAAGAGAAAATGCTTGAGGATAAGTTTGTAAAAACTTTGGAGAAAGTAATACAGACAAGAAAAGCCATTGAGCATGGAGATAAAAAAGACCTTAGAGGGAAAGAGATTGATGCATTGCTAAATGAGAGCGACAAGTACCTTAAAAGAATAAAAAGGCTGTTCTCGCAGATTGAAAAAATAAAAGAAGAGTCAGATATGGTAAGGATTTATGACACTATTGTTACGATTATAAGAGATGTTTTGAGAATGGAAGGCATAGAAAAAGTTGGAGATGATGAAGTTGTTAGATTATTTGAAAACAATCTCATAAGCCAGGGGAAAATACCTGCAAAGTTCTTAAGGATTTTAAATGATATAATACAGGCAAAGAAGGATTATGATGCCAAGAAGCTGACAAAAATTGAAGTTGAGAAGGTAAAGAAAGGCTCTAATGAGCTTATCAAGTTTTTAGTTGAATACATTCAGAGAAAAAGAGGCAAGGAGATTGAAAGAGCTAAGATAAGGGTAAAGCACGGCAGCAGATATGGCGAGGTAATATTGCTTGGAAATGAGGCTTTTATTATCCATGACATAGACCATGAAGAGAAGGAAATTACCAAAGCTAAGGTAAAAGAGGACGGGAGCTTGGGGACAGTGCAAAAAAGCTCTTTAGAGGATCTTGAAAAATCACTGGTAAAAATGGAAATACCTCCAAAGGTTTTCATAAAAGAGCCTATTTTTGAGAACCTTAAGAATATATTCGGCAAGGATGTTGAGATTCTGGTAAATTATTAAGAATTCTGTATTTTTATTTAAATGAATTTTATTTTTATTGATATTATCTTGATTTTTATATAAATTAAATTTTAAAATTAAAAAAATTTATAAATTAGAGAATATTACTATATTACAAGATGAAAACAGGATATCAGGTTGGGGATGCGATGACAATGGATCCTATTTCTGTGAAGAGTGATATAACACTTTTAGAGTGCGCCAAAGTAATGTCAGACAAGCATGTAGGTTCTGTTGTTGTTAAAGACAATAGCAGCTCAATTGGCATTTTGACAGAGCAGGATATTGTAAGGAATGCTGTAGCAAAAGGCGTGAGCATGAACAGTGAAAAAGTCAAGGATTTTATGGAAACAAAATTGATCACTATAGGGCCGGATGATGATATCTATGATGCTCTTGTCAAGATGAGGGACAATAATATAAGGCATTTGCCGGTTGTTGAAAAAGATGAGATGGTTGGGCTTCTTACAATAAAAGACATTCTTAAGATTGAGCCGCAGCTATTTGACTTAATTGTGGAGAAATTTGAATTGAAAGAGGAAAGCAGAAAGCTGATAAACAAGCCAATACTAACAGAAGGAATCTGCCAGACATGCGGAAAATATTCAGAAAAGGTAAGCAATAAAGAAGGGATTGTTGTTTGTGGTAGTTGTGTTGAGGAAGAGGCTAAACTCATATAAATTTTTATTTTTGAGATATGCTTGTTTTCTATTTTTATTTAGAAACATTTAAATATATTCCATCCAAGTTTTTTCTTATGAAGCCTTTTCCTTTTGCGTATGTAGATGTTAAGAGTCCTGCAGATACCAATTATATACAGTATAAGGGAGTCTGGGACATGCAGGATTTATATGAGTTTGTGGCTTCTTTTTTCCATGGCCAGAAGTTTAAGTTCCATGAAAAAAGGTATATTTACAAGCATCCCGGCCCTTTTGGCGCTGATGTAAAGCACATGTGGCAGGCTGAGAGGAATGTAGAAGATTATTACAAATTTGTCATTGATATCTTTTTACATACATATGACACCCATGATATTGAGGTTGTGATGAAAGATGGGGGTAAAAAAATTTTTACTAAGGGTAGGTTGAGGATACAATTGATGGGCAAGGTAGAGACAGATTATGAAAAAAGGTGGGATGAGAATGCCTTCTATGCTAATTTAAGGAATTTTTTCCATAAGTATGTTATTTGGAAAAAGATAGAAGCTTTCTGGTGGGATAATATGCATTATAATGTTTTCTTGAAATTGCACTCATTAATCAAGGAAAGACTTAAGATGGAGTCAGAGGCTTATGAGCATAGGTATTTTCATAAGGTTAGATAAAAAACAAGAAAATGATTCACATTTTTTTGGTGTAAAATTATGAGGTGAATTTTTAGTATGTCAGAAATGAAGATTGTTGTTGATCATTTAAGGCTGAACTATAATGGGCCTTTTGATGCTAATGCTTTGTATAGGCATATAACTGCTTTTGTGAAAGAAATGGGTTTTGATTTAGAAACTCAAAAGGAATTTGAGCATAATACTCAAACTGGGAAGCATATGGAATGGCAAATAAGACCATGGAAACAAATATCCGACTATTTGAGATATATTATTAAGATGAGAATTTTGATTCATAACTATAATAAAATGGATGCGGTGGTTGATAAAAAAAAAGTTAAGATTGGTAGTGGAAAGGTTGTGATATATCTTGATGGTTATGTTAACTTAGACCAACAAGACCGATGGGAGCATATCCCTTTTTTTCAGTTTTTAAGGACAATTTACAACAAATTTATCTATAAAGTGTATACTGAAAGGTTTGAGCAAAGATTAACCCATGATATGAACCATTTATATCATACAATAGAGCAATTTTTTAATATGTACAAGCACTACAAGGTTGTGTCAAAAGTGCCTCCTTTCATATCAACACATTAAAATGGAAAAAAAACAAATTGTTTTTGATTTAAGGTTAAGCTACAACGGGCCTTTGTCAATAGAGAAATTTTATGAAGAAGTAGAGAAATGGATAGAGGAAAAGGGCCTGCAAAAGGAGCTAAAGAGAAAACTGGAAGATGTGGAATCAAAAGGGAAAAAAATAGAGTGGGTAATAGAGGCATGGAAAAGCGCTGGTCATCATGTAAAGCCTGTAGTAAGGCTAAGGGCTTTGTTTAACAATGTCAAGGAAGTCAAGATTAAAAGGAATAAGAAAACAGTTAAGATAAACCAGGCAGATGCCCTTATGGTTATAGACGGCTTTCTTGAAACTGAATTTTCTACAGAGTGGACAATGAAGCCTTTGTTCTATTTTTTTAGGACTCTTTACGATAAGTATATCTGGAAAGTATGGTCAGAAAAATATGATGATATAGTATCAGAAGACTGTTATGACCTGCATAAGCGGATTAAGGCTTTTTTTGAATTGTATAAGCTGAAGGTTGGATAAGATTAATAGCAATGTTTAAAAATAGTTTTCTTTTCTTATGCATTATATGCGGGGGTAGCGAAGCCTGGTCAAACGCGCAGGAGCATTGCTGCGAAACTTAAGACCAGTGCCATAATGTGGCACCCATGTGTAAGTGGGAGATATCCTGTCACTTAGTGTGTCCGAGGGTTCAAATCCCTTCCCCCGCATTTTTTATGCCTCTGTAGCATAGTAGCTATTGCGCGACATTGGTAATGTCGAGGTCGCGAGTGCAACTCTCGCCAGAGGCTTTTTCTTTTTTTAATATGGGAATTAAAGAAAACATTCAGAAAATAAAGAAAGAATTGTCTAATTCAGTAACTTTAGTTGTGGCTGTAAAATATGCGTCTTTAAGCCAGATTAAGAAATTGATAGATTTAGGGGTAAAGAATATTGGGTTCAATACTTACCAGCAGCTTAGGGATGTTAAAGATATTATTTCAAAAGGCACAAAAATATACTTTATAGGGCATCTGCAGAAAAATAAAGTAAGGAAGGTTTTGGAATATGGCGTTTATTTGATACAGAGTGTTGATTCTTATGAGCTTGCTGAAAAAATGAATAAAGTTTGTGATGATTTAGGGATTAAGCAAGATATATTGCTGCAGGTAAAGACTGATGAAAATAAAAAATATGGAATTGATGTTCCTGAGCTGGATAATATAGCTTCTGAAATTAATAAAAACCTGAAAAATTTGAATATTAAAGGCCTGATGACAATACCTCCATTAGCAGATAATACTGAAAAATATTTTGTTTTGGTAAAAAAATTATATGATAAGCTTTCAAAAACATTAGGGGTAAAATTTGAGTATCTTTCTATGGGGATGTCGGATGATTATATTAATGCGGTTAAAGAAGGTGCCAATATGGTGAGATTAGGTAGAATAGTGTTTGAATAAGCATTAGAATTTATCAATTTCCTTTAATAAAACATCTAAGATATCATCATCCTTGATTCTTGTCACAATCTCCCCTTTTTTATATAATAAATTGCTGTCTGGAGCGCCTACAATCCCTATATCTGATTTTTTACTTTCTCCAGGGCCATTGACTGCGCATCCCATCACTGCAACATGGACTGGCTTTTTTATTTTCTCTGTCTGGTTTTCAAGTTTCTCTACTATTTTAATTACATTTATTTGTGATCTGGCGCAGGTTGGGCAGCTTGTTATCTCTATTCCTGAATTTTTTAATCCTAGTGTTTTTAGAATCTGTTTAGCTACTTTTACTTCTTCTGTTGGATTATCTGAAAGTGAAACTCTAATTGTGTCTCCTATGCCCTCTTCAAGCAAAGTTCCTATTCCAATTGCGCTCTTGATTGTTCCTGAAAATTTGCTGCCTGCTTCTGTAACTCCTAAGTGCAATGGATAATTTGATTTTTTTGCAAATAATCTATAAGCATCTACCATTATATTGACGTCTGATGCCTTTAAAGAAACAACAATATCATGGAAATTTAAATTTTCAAGAATTTTTATATGCCTTAATGCAGATTCTACCATTGCCTCTGCTGTATAACCGTATTTTTGGAAGATATCTTTTTCTAATGAGCCTAAATTAACTCCAATCCTTATTGGAATTTTGTTTTCTTTTGCAGCATCTACCACTAATTTTATTTTTTCTTTATCTCCGATATTTCCGGGATTTATTCTGAGCTTATCTGCATGCTTTGCAGCTTCCAGTGCTATTTTGTAGTCAAAATGGATATCTGCCACTAAAGGAATGTTTATTTTTTCCTTTATTTCCTTTAGTGCTTTTGCTGCTTCAAGTGTAGGAGTTGAAACTCTTATGATTTCACAGCCTGCTTCCTCTAATTCCTTGATTTGTTTTATAGTTGAATCTATATCAGTTGTATCTGTGTTAGTCATTGACTGGATTGGTATTGGGTTGTTTGAGCCAATCTTTAGATTTCCTATACTAATTTCTCTTGTTTTATTCCTCATAGTCGGGGTTAATATTAGATAGTTTAAAAAATTAGTTGTTTGGATAGGTTATGACAATAAAAAATTTCAATATTAAAAACCCATTAAAAAAGAAACAATAAAAAATATCAATATAAATAATAAAATTAAAATAATTTAATCAGATAATAAATAAAATTCAAAACCTTCCTGCCCTGTTTAAATTCAGTATCGGCTTTCTGAATGCGCAGTCTGAGTCCAGTTCGTGCCAGCACCTTATTCTTTTTTCTCCGAGATTCCAGCATAACAATATGTCTTTTCCATGGGATTTATGCAGGAAATCAACGATTCCTATCTCCAGGTCTGTTATCATGCATCCCATATCTTCAATCTTTTCTATGTTTGCGTAGAATTCATAGGAGAGTTTGTGGAACTGCTTATTTATTTTTGTAACTTTTTTCAGGTTTTCATAATCTTCATCGTATACTTCAATTTCAATGGAACTCAATAACTCAAGGGCTTTGTTTAGCTTTATTGTTCTTTTTAAAATTTTTTTAATTTTTGGGAGAAATCTTTCAGCTTCTTCTATAGTGAAATATTTTTTGGCAAATTCCTGCTTTATGGTTTTGTTGCTGGCCATTATCTACTTATTTGGATTTGTCCTTTATAAATTTTTTTATAGATATATTTAAATAATCTTAATTACTATTAAAAAACATGAAAGAAATCATTTTGAAATATGCTTTGCAGAATGCAGTGAAGTTCAACGGCAAGGCAGGAATGGGGGCAGTAATAGGCAAGGTTTTAAGCGAAGACCCTAAATTAAAAAAACAGATTGGTAAACTTAAATCTGAGACTAAAAAGGTTGTTGATGATGTTAATTCACTTACTTTAGAGGAACAGAAAAAAGAGCTTGAAAAGTTTTCTGATTCTTTTAAAGATAAAGAAGTTGAAAAAAAGGATATTTTTTCTATGTTTGGGATAAAGGAAAATGAGAATGTTGTTACAGCATTTCCTCCTGAGCCGAGCAAATACCCGCACATAGGGCATGCAAAATCGCTTTTTCTCAATTATGAGCTTGCAAAAAGGAACAATGGGAAATTTATCTTAAGATTTGAGGACACTAATCCAAAGCTTGCAAGCAGGGAATTCTATAAAATACATCTGGAGAATTATGAGTGGCTTGGAATCAAGCCGGATAAGGTTGATTATGCATCTGATTACATGGAAGATTTTTACGAACTGGCAGAGAAAATGGTAAAAGAAGGCTTTGCTTATCTTTGCACATGCAGCCCGGAGGAGATAAAAAAAGGAAGGTTCGAGGGAAAGGAATGTAATTGCAGGATTCTGCTTGAGGAAGATCATCTTAAAAGGTATGAAGAGCTGTTTAAAGCTGCAGAAGGGAAAATGGTTTTAAGGCTTAAAGGGTATATGGAGCATGAGAATACTACGATGAGAGACCCTGCTTTGCTGAGGATAATAAAGCATGAACATGTAAGGCATGGGAAAAAATACCATGTATGGCCGACATATGATTTTGAAAATTCAGTGATGGATGGAATTGAAGGCATAACACACAGGCTCAGGACAAAAGAATTTGAATTAAGGAATGAGCTGCAAAACTATATCCAAAACATACTCAAGTTTAAACAGACAAAAATCTATGAGTTTGCGCGCTTTAATCTTGAAGGGGTGGAAAGTTCCGGAAGAGTTATTAGGGAATTAATTCAAAAAAAGAAGCTTATTGGGTGGGATGACCCTTCTTTGACAACAATAGTTTCATTAAAACGAAGAGGATTTTTAGCTGAAGCAATAAAGAACTTTATTTTATCTACTGGCATTACCAAAGCAGAATCTGTTTTGACGTGGGATGATTTGATTGCGCACAATAAGAGAATTTTAGATGGACATTCTAACAGATATTTTTTTGTAAATGATATTAAAGAAGTAAAGATTGAAAAGGCTCCGGAACAGACTGTTAAATTAAAGCTACATCCTGAATCAGAGGAAAAAGGGTTTAGAGAGTTTAAGGTCAAAGACAGATTTTACATTGAAAAAGAGGATTTTAAGAAATTTAAAGAGCATAAGATAAACCGGCTTATGGATTGCTTAAATTTCAAAAAGAAAGGGAATAAGCTTGTTTTTGATTCTTTGGAGCATGAGAAATTCAAAAAAAATCCCGGATTGATAATTCACTGGCTTCCTAAGGAAAAAGATCTTGTTAAGGCAGAGGTTTTGATGCCGGATAAGAAACTGGTTAAGGGGGTTGCTGAGCCTATGGTTCATAAATTAAAGGAAAATGATGTTATCCAGTTTAGCAGGTTTGGTTTTTGCAGGCTTGATAAAAAAGAGAAGTCTAAATTGAGATTTTGGTTTACTCATAGATAAAAAAACGTTAAACAAAATTTCAATATTAAAAAACCCGATAAAAAATAAACAATGATAAAAAATAAAACTCAAGATTATTAATAATAAATTATAACTAATTTGAATAAAATGCTTTGAGGTGGTTTTGATGAGTAGTGGTTTAGTTGTAAGGTCGCAGATAAAGAATTATGCCAAGGTTGATGAGAAAGCTTTGAATGTGACAGAGGATTTTTATAGTGCTTTGAATAAAAAAGTTGAGGATTTGATTGTTGAATCTTGTAAAAGAGCGAAAATGAACAACAGGAATACTGTTATGGGGAGGGATGTTTGAATTATTTTACTTTTCTTTTTATCTTATATTCAAGATGCCTTATCCTTTTTTCCCTAGCTTTTTTAGCCGCAATAAACTCCTTCATTCTTTCTTTTACTGATAATAATGCAATGTTTAAGCTGTTAATCTTGCTTTTGTTTTCCTCTAATGCAGCATCTCTTTCTTCTCTTGTATTCATCAGCTCCTGTTCAAGGACATGAACTCTTTTTCTTAAAGCATTTTCTGTGTTCTTGTTTTCCAACAATTTTTTCTCTTTTGGTTTTATTTTATAGGATTGCTTATTTTCATGCCTGCTGCTCACTATACTCAGCTTTCTGACAAATTTTTTTAAGTTTGCAGGATTTATATGCTCAAGAGAAGTATTTTGCATTTTTTACCGCTTTAACCTGCCGAACAGTCCTTTTTTCTTTGGGGGTGCTTCTAAATCCGGGAAAGGTATGCTTGGCATTGCAACAGGACCGGGCTGTTGCGGAGATTGAATTTCTTGTTTAAGAGGATGGGGCTCGTTAAATTGGGAATCAAACTTCGGCGGCTGAAGGCTTGGTTCTGGAGTATTGTGAATCTCGCCTGGCATTGGAACATTATTCATTTCCTTTGGTTCCGGGATTTTATGCATTTCCGGGCTTTGTTCCTGTGGATGAGTTTTGGTTAGGCCCTTAACTGTATCATGCACTGCAATCATGCCTTCGGCAATTATCTTATTTTGCTTAATAATATTATCGAGCTTTTCATTCAGGGAAGCTGTTGATTGATTGTCTTCCTTAAGCTCTGCTGCTTCGGTAAACAACTTTAGCATGGAATCCATGCTTTTTTTGACATCATTCATTGAATTGGTAAGTTCATTAGAAAAAGATTTATCCTTTTTTTCCCTTAATTCCTTTAGCTGCTTCTTTAGGTTTACAATTTCCTTGTGGGGCAACATATCATAGGGTTCATCTGCCATGTCTATCTACCTCTTTTTTATATGTTAAACTAATATGATTTTTATATAAATATTTCGGTTTTAATCATAATAATCCTGACTGCAATAAATAAGAATAAATTTTCAATAAAAATTACATCTTAAAATTTCCTGGAAGCTTTCCGCCGAACTTTTTCATCATCTTGCTCATGTCTCCTTTGCTGCCTTTAAACATCTTAACAACTTTTTTGCTTTGCCTGTATTGTTTTATCAGTTCCCTGATAACAGATGTTGGCATTGCAGAGCCTTTGCTTATCCTGTCTATTCTTGCGCTTGTAATCTCATCAGGATTTTCCAGCTCTTCTTTTGTCATGCTTAGCATAGCGATTTTCCATTTTTCCAGCTTTTCTTCCTGAACATCAAGCATCTCTTTTGGAAGTTGCAATGATGAAAAACCAGGCACCATCTCAACTATTTTCTTTAATGATCCCATTTTCTTCATGGCAGCCATTTGCTCATACAAATCTATTAGATTAAATTCCCCTTTAAGGAATTTTTTTCCTAAATCCTCAGCATCTTCTGCCTTAATGGCATGTTTTGCCTTTTCCAGCAAGGCTTCTAAGTCTCCCATCCCTAATAATCTTCCAACAAAGCCCTGTGGATTAAAATGCTCTAAATCATCTATTTTTTCTCCAACACCAATAAATTTAATTGGAGCTTTGGAAACAGCGCATGCAGTTAAAGCGCCTCCTCCTCTGGCAGTCCCATCCATTTTAGAAACAATAACCCCAGTAATATTGCAGCTTTTATGAAATTGGGTAGCTTGTTTTTCCGCTGCTTGGCCTATATCTGCAGAAATGACAAGCAAATTCTCATGCGGCTTTATTTCCTTGTTAAGGGATTCTATTTCCTGGATCAAATCTTTTGATAGTGCGTCTCTTCCTGATGTATCAATGATTATTACATCGAACTTTTTAAGCTCATTTTTGAATTCATTGTATATCCTTATTGGATTTTTTTCTTTTTTGTTTATGAAACAGGGAGTATTAGCCTGTTTGGAAACCTGCTCTAATTGGGTCATAGCAGCAGGCCTATGCACATCCAATCCAACTAATGCGACTTTATTGCCTCTTTTTGTAAAGTATTTTGCAAGCTTTCCTGCGCTTGTTGTCTTTCCACTTCCAAACAATCCAACAAGCATGATTTTGAAGGGTTTTTTCGTGATTTCTATCTTGTGCTGCTCTTTTCCCAGAAAAATGACAAGTTCTTCATAGACAATATTGACAAGCTGCTCTTTTTTTGTCAGTCCTGAGAGGGCTTTTTCTTTTTTTATCCTTTCCTTAATCTTAGATGTTAAATCAAAAACCAGCTTTACATTCATATCAGATTGAAGCAAAGCCCTTTGTATGTCCTTAATCAGCTCATTTATCAGCTTATCATCTACAAAAATTGATTTTGCTATTTTCTGTAAAGTTCCCTTTAACGAGCTGCCTAGCTTATCCAGTACCATGGGCTAGGGTATGGAATTTTGTTTTATAAAGTTAATTGTTTTCCATTGCAAAAAGTTATAAATGGGTTTTTATTCTTGTTCAATTTTGGGGTGGTATATAATAAAAAAATGAAAACATTATCCATATTAGGATCTACTGGAAGCATTGGAACTCAAACTCTGGAAATAGTTAAAAATAATCCTAATGAGTTTAAAGTAGCAGGATTAACGGCTAATACTAACATTGATTTATTGAAAAAGCAGATTGATGAGTTTAAGCCTGAAGCAGTTGCGATTATGGATAAGGAAAAGGCTGATTTACTGAAAGAGCAGGTAAATATTGAGGTTTATTCCGGAATTGAAGGGGTTGTAAGAATATCTGTATTAGATAATGCGGATACTGTTGTCAATTCTTTAGTTGGCTCAATAGGGGTAAGGCCGACAGTTGAAGCGATAAGAAAAGGGAAAAATATTGCACTGGCTAATAAAGAAACACTGGTTACAGCAGGTTCTGTTGTGATGGAAGAAGTTAAGAAGAATAATGCTGATTTGATGCCTATTGATTCTGAGCATAGTGCTATTTTCCAGTGCGTTAATGGGGAGGATATTATTGATGTAAATAAGATAATAATAACAGCTTCAGGTGGTCCTTTTAAGAGTAATTCTAAAGAACAGATGGAAAATGTAACGGCTAAAGATGCTTTAAACCATCCGACATGGAACATGGGAAATAAGATTACCATTGATTCTGCAACTTTAATGAACAAGGGATTTGAAGTTATAGAAGCGCACTGGCTTTATGGAATTAAATATGATAAAATCGAGGTTGTGGTGCATCCTCAAAGTATAATACACTCTTTAGTTGAGTTTAAGGACAATTCTGTCATTGCGCAGCTTGGGCTTCCAAGTATGAAGCTTCCGATACAGTATGCATTAAGCTATCCGAAAAGGCTTAAATTGAATATGAAAAAATTAAATCTTCTGGAAGTGAAAAATTTAAGCTTTGAAGAGCCGAATCTTGATTTGTTTTCATGCCTTAGATATGCTTATGATGCCGGGAATTTAGGTGGGACAATGCCTGCTGTATTAAATGCTGCAAATGAGATTGCTGTTGAAGCATTTTTAAATAATAAAATTAAATTTATGGACATTCCCAGAATAATAAAAGAATCAATGGACAGCCATAAAATAATCAATAATCCAGATTTAAACACAATATTAAAAATTGATAAAGACACAAAAGAAAATACAAAAAAAGAGATTGATAAATTATGAACACAGCAATCATTGTAGCAGGCGGGAAAGGGAAAAGGATGAAGAAAAGGATAAACAAGCTTTTTCTTTTGCTGAATAAGGAGCCCATAATTTATCATACAATCAAGAAGTTTCAGGATTGCAAAAATGTCAATAATATTATCCTAGTTGTCAATCCTGAAGATAAAAAAGCATTTGAAACTATTGTAAAGGTAAATAAATTCACTAAAGTCAAGAAGATTGTGGAAGGGGGGGTTGAGAGGCAGGATTCTGTGTATAATGGGATAAAGGCGATAGATAAAGCAGGTAATGATGATATTATAATAATACATAATGCTGCTAATCCGTTTGTGGATGAAGGTACTATTAACAATTCTATCAAGGCTGCTAAGAAATACGGGGCGGCTGTTGTTGGCTTTCCTGCAAAAGATACGATAAAAGTTGTGGAGGATGGTATTGTAAAGCAGACAATTGATAGGAGATTATTATGGCAGGTGCAAACCCCACAAACAATGAAATATTTTCTGGCAAAAAGGGCATTTGAGATAGCTTACAGGAATAAGTTCTATGGGACTGATGACGCAAGCTTAGTTGAAAGGATGAACGGTCAAGTAAAGGTTGTTTACTGCTCGAGGGAAAATATTAAAATCACAGACCAGCATGATTTGGCCTATGCGAACAAGCTCATTAACGCTTCCAGGATTGGGATTGGCCAGGACAGCCATAAGTTTACAGATAAAAAGGCATTAGTTATAGGCTCTGTTAAGATTTCAGATAAAAATGGGTTTGATGCAAATTCGGATGGAGATGTTTTACTGCATGCCTTGTTTAATGCCCTAAGCACAGCAATTGGCATGAAATCATTAGGATTTTATGCTGATAAAATGTGCAAGGATGGGATTACAGACAGCAAAAAATATGTTGAATTCATGCTTGACAAGGTAATTGAGAAGAATTATAAGATAAAGAATATAGCTGTGATGCTGGAAGGAAAAAATCCAAGAATTGATGAGCATCTGGATAATATTAAAAATGCGCTTTCAAAAATCCTGAAGATAAAAAAAGAGAATATTGGCATTGCAGCAACTTCCGGAGAAGAGCTTACAGAGTTTGGGAAAGGAAATGGCATGCAGTGTTTTGTTGCGGTTGTATTAAATCAGCAACATTAATATATAAAAACATTATTTGAAAATCATGCTTGTCAAATCATACGCGAAAATAAACCTGTATCTGAAAATCGGAAAAAGGCTGAAAAACAATTATCATAATATAGAATCTTTAATGCTCCCGATAAAGCTACATGATGATATTTCTTTTGAAAAAATTGATGATAATAGCATAATTATTGAAAGCAGCAATAAAGGTTTGGAAAATGAGGATAATCTTTCATATAGGGCGGCGCTTCTCTTAAAGAATAAATTTGACATTAATTCCGGCATAAAGATAAATATCACTAAAAACATTCCTCTTGCTGCAGGTCTAGGGGGGGGAAGCTCAAATGCAGCAGCTACTTTAATTGCATTGAATAAATTATGGAAGCTTAAACTTAACCAAAAAAGACTATTAAATCTGGCTATGGAAATCGGCTCTGATGTGCCTTTCTTTATTTCCGGGAAAAGTTCAATTATAATGGGGATTGGAAATAAAATAAAGCCATTGAAAAATAAATCCCTTAATGTTGTTTTAGTTAATCCGGGCATTAATATATCGACAGCATGGGCTTATAAAGAATTTGACAAAAATAAAAAAAAGTCAAAGATTAATAATAAGGCTAAAAACATAAAGGAATTGGTTAAGTCTATGCGGAAAAAAGACATAAAAAAAATATCTGAAAATATTCATAATGATTTTTCCCGGATAGTGGAAAAAAAGCACAAGATAATAAATGACATAAAATCAGATTTAAAAAAAAATGGAGCGCTAAGTTCTATGGTATCCGGTTCTGGCCCTACGGTTTTTGGGATTTTCAATAGCATATATGAAGCAAGAGGGGCTTATTATAAAATCAAAGATGAGTATCCTTTTGTATTTCTTACTAAAACTTTTTAAACTGAAAACAATACCCAAAAAGCATGGAAATTTTAATTGCAAAGCATGCCGGCTTCTGTTTTGGCGTTAAGCACGCAATAGAAATTGCTGAGGAGACTGCATCGGAAAATAATGGCAAGGTTTATGTCTATGGGCAGCTTGTGCATAATGAAAAGGTAATCGAGGATTTGGAGAAAAAAGGGATAGAATTTGCAGACAAAATTGATGATATACCTCAAAATTCCGTAACTGTATTAAGAGCTCATGGAGAGCCAAAAACAACCTACCAGAAACTGCAGGAAAAGTCAATAGTAAAAGGGAAAAACCTCAATGATGCGACTTGTCCTTTAGTAACTTTAGTGCATAAAGTAGCTGTTAAATTAAAGAATAACGGCTACGAAGTCATATTGTTTGGGAAAAAAAACCACCCTGAAGCTGTTGGCACAAGCTATTACATAAAAGGCGAAGATACATTTATTGTTGAGAGCCCAAAAGATGCTGCTTCTGTTGTGGAATATATTAAAAAAAATAATTTCAAGAAAGTGGCTGTAATATCCCAGACCACAATGTCTGTTCCAGGGTATAAAGAGCTGATAGATAATATCAATAGCCTGTCAGAGAAAAATTTTGAAAAAATTCACTTAAGCCTCAACAGGCTTTCAAAAAATTTTGTTTTTGTGGATACAATTTGTAATCCGACAAAACAAAGGCAGGCAGATACAGAGGATATTGCCAAGAAGGCAGATGTGATGATTGTTATCGGAGGGAAAAACTCAAGCAACAGCAAGGAGCTGGCTGCAAAATGCAAAACCCTGAATGTAGAAACTCATTTCATACAGCTTGCTGATCAATTAAAAAAAGAATGGGTTTTAAATAAAGAGCATATTGGCATAACTGCAGGAGCATCTACCCCAGATATTACAATTGACGAGGTTGTTGATAGGATAAGGCAGGTGAGAGATAACAGATAAAAACTTAAAATGAATTTTAATAACACATTAAAAAAATACAACATCATTGTAGATAAAGAGTTGAATAAGCTTTTTGAAGATGAAATAAAGAAAACAAAAGATGAGTTTCTGAAAGCATGCTATAGCTACCTTAAGGAATTTACACTCAGACCGGGAAAGAGAATGAGGCCAATAGCAGCTATAATGGCGTATAAGTCAATTAATGACTCTGATGAGGAAAAAATCTATCCTCTTGCTATAACTCCGGAACTTTTTCATGCATCTTCTTTAATACATGATGATATTATGGATGAGGATTCATTAAGGAGAAATAAGCCTGCAATGCACAAGCTTTTTGAGTCTTACTTCAAAAAAAACTTTACAGATAAAAAATACAAAGGCCCTTTATTTGACAGCTTTTCAAAGAGGTTTAGTGTGTCAATGGCAATAATACAGGGGAATATTTTGTATTCTTTGTCAAATTACTGCGTTATTAAATCGAAATTAGATGGAAATCTAAAAAACAAATCACTTAAAATTTTCAATGATGCTTATCAAAAAATAAATGAAGGTCAGAGTTTTGATTTGATGCTTTCTTTCAGGAAAGAATTAAGTGAAGAAGACTATATTGCTGCAGCCATGAATAAGACAGCTTCATTGCTTTCTGCCTCAATAATGTTTGGGGCTGTATTGAATAATGCAAAACCTTATCAGCTGGAAAATTTGGAAAAATATGCTAATTCTATTGCGCTTGCTTTTCAGCTGCATGATGATATTATGGATTTGAGCGAAAAAATGAATAAAGGAAGGGTTCATGGAACAGACCTAAGGAAGGGCAACAGTACATTAATCATTATAAAAGCGCTGCAAAACAGCAATGAATCACAGAAAAAATTTCTTTCTAAGGTTTTAGGAAATAACAAGGCAACAGAATCTGAGATTAAAGGGTGCATTAGCGTAATAAAAGATACAGGGGCCTTGGATTATGTCCAAAAATATGCAAATAAAAAAATCATGGAAGCCAAAAAATACCTGAATAAATCGGATTTAAATGAGCAAGGATATAAGTTTTTCAATGATTTTGCTGATTATATAGTTATGAGAAGTGATTGATAATAATTTTAAAAAAATTAAAAAGAATTTACTTCATGAAGAATCCTGCTCTTTGAGGATCGAATTTCCATCCTGATTCCAGCTTTCCTGCTTCCTTATAATATTTTGTCAGCCTCTTGATTTTGGATTCTGTCAGAATAAGGCCTCGTTTTGCTGTTTCGTCCTTGTGGTTTGCTTCCAGATGCTTTCTTATTGCCACAGACCTTCTTATTAAAGAAATCAGGTCATCAGGAATCTCAGGAGCTGCCTTCTTTTCTTTCAGTATGTCTGAAATTTTTTTCTTGCAGAGCAGCCTTATGTCCGGAACTCCGTATGTGTCTCTCAGGATTGTCCCTATTTCTGATGAAGTTTTGCCTTCTTTAGCCAGCTTAGCTATTAAAATCTCTACTTCCATCGGCTTGTAGCTAAGCCATGTCGGTAATGATTTCTTAATCAGTTTTTTGGAGCCGCTTTTTCCATGCTTCCTTGAATGCATTCGTGCCATTTTAGTGTTAATTAGTTTTTTTATTGTTTTTTATCTTAATTTTTATTACAAATACTGTATTTTATTACGGAAACAAAAAGAATTATTTGTCTCCAGTATAAGCGAGCAAAAGAAGCCTTATTAGCTTTACTACCAGCTTATCTCTTGATAGAACATGGGAAGGATGTTTCATTTATAAATGTTATTGAAAAAAAAATCGTAATTTGTTTCACTTTTTCTGACAAGAGGGATAATCTGACGGTCGAAAGCCCTTTATTGGCAGATTTTTATGAATTTTATCAAATAACCCACCAAGTCCAAAAGTTTCTTTGAACAAGACCTGTTTATTACCAATAAAATCACCTTCATCTACTTCATTAAGCATAGCATCTCCACTGGCAGCATTTAATCTTTCTGCATACTTTTTTCCATTTTTATCGCAATATTCCGGGCTTAGGTATAGCCCATTTGATATCTCGTGGATCTTAATTGCCCTATTGGCTTTTTCTGGATCTTCAAGCTTTTCATATTTTTTTTGCACCCCAGCAATTAGTTCACAGGTCTTTTCCAAATCTTTATATCCTTTAAAGTATTTAGGCAATTCTTCGGACAATTCATTACTCCAAACTTCGATTGATGGGATTTTTTTATTCATCATTTCTTCTAGGAATTTTCCCAGACCATCATCATATGTTTTCGATGTCATTTTTCACTGTACAATAATGATTAGTATTTAAATTTTATGTTCTTTTGATTACTTTAATATCTTCTCAACTGCTTTTTTGTGCTCTTCTTTGCCTTGTATTAGCAGTTTGCCGCTTTTGTATAATGTGATTGTGCAGGGGCCTTTCATCCTTACGTGTTCATGCTCTGCTGATGTTGGGATAAAAGTATATCCAAAATCCTCGAGCTTTTTCAGCTTAATGGCTAGGTTTTTGTTTTTATGCTCCGCTTTATTTATAAAATCAGCAAATAAGTCTAATTTTTTCTGGAATTTTTTGCTTGAAATATTTTTATAAGGCGCCCAGCTTTTCCTGAATATCTTAGGGTATTTTTCAAAATATTTTTCCAGGAAAATAACTGTTTTCGGGTCAGACATGTAGCCGGAGCCGAAATTAACTTTGATTTTTTTCTTTATTTTTTCTATTTCCCTGTCTCGGGTAACTTTTGCTATGATAGAAGCTGCGCTTACTATAGGATATTTCATATCTGCCTTGTGCTCAAGAATTAATTCCAGTTTTTTATTTTTAATATAATTTGATATGTATTCCCTGAAACTGCTTATATTGTTGCTGGGCGCATCTATAATTGCTTTATCTGGATTTAATAGGTTAATGATTTCTGCTGATTTTCGCGCTTCTAATCTGTTTAGGTTTAATCCATCATGATTATTGACAGCTTTGTCAACTTCATCCGGGCTTACAACAATAACTTCATATTTGTAAGATATGTCCTGTATCTTATCAAACATGTATTCTCTTTTTTCTTTTGTAAGTAATTTTGAGTCTTTGACTTTTAATTTAACCAGCTCTTTTTCATCCTCTTCTTTTACAGATACTCCACACATAACTAAGGGACCGATTACTGGGCCCCTGCCAGCTTCATCAATACCTAATATTTTCGACATGTTCTTTTTTAATAAGATGAGTATTTAATAATTTTTGTTTTTCTAACGTTGGTGCTTGTGCGGGGCCTTAGATGGCTTCTCAACTTCGCAAAATGCTGGAAAATTTTCAATTTTCGGCATGCCAAAAATCTTCGATTTTTCAGCACTGCGTTTTGCTCAGGTCGTTTAGCGCAACCTTTTTGGACTTGCTTCATTGGCAATTTACGCACAAGCACCAACTTTTACACTAATCTTTTTTCAATAACGTTTATAAATGGATATACATTAACTTTTGTTATGGCAAAATTACATATTGAATATAATAAAAATACATGTATTGGGCAGGGCAGCTGCGTTGCTTTGGCTCCGGATTATTTTGAATTTGAGGGAAGCAAGGCAATCTTAAAAGAATCTGATGATATTGGTAAAGGAATTTACACTTTAGAAGTTGATTCTGAACCTGAAACAGCAGATGCGCTGATAGAAGCAGCGAAAGGATGCCCTGTGAATGCAATAAGAGTTATTGACCCTGTAAAGGGTGCAGATATTGTGGGAAATAAAGTTAACGATGAAGAAGGTAAGGAAGTAATTGCAGAATATGATGATGCAAAGGAATTTGTTGTTGATGATAAAGGGTATTTCTTGATTAAAGTCAATAATGAGAAAAATAAAATTGAGGTTGCTTTCTGCAATGAAAAGAACAAGATTGTGCTAAAAGTTACAGGGGAAAAACCGCTTGATATCTATCAAACAATATTGAACAAGGAAAAATTAGACATAAGAATGGATCATGCAGCTTATCTTGGAAGGGAACTTGAAAAAGCATATATTGCATTGAAGAATAATTTAGCTTATGTGCAGGATGATGAGCTGGATTTAAACAAGAAAGTCAGTCAGTAAACCTGTATTTTATAAGATAAAACAGGGCTTTTATACCATCGCGCCAAGTTATCTTTTTGCCTTCGTTAAATTTTCTGGCTTTGAATGTTATAGGGACCTCATAAATTTTATATCCTTGCTTGAGTATTTTGGCTGTTATTTCTGGCTCAAAATCAAACCTTTTTGCCTTGAACCTTATTTTTTCTATAACCTCTTTTTTAAAGACCTTATAGCCTGTTTCCATGTCTGTTATTTTTGTATTGTACAAAAGGTTTGTGGTGTGAGTTAAAAAAACATTTCCAATGAAATGTAGCCTGTTCATATTCTTGACATTATGCTTTATATACTCCAACCTAGTGCCGTAAACTACTTTTTTATTATCTTCAATAATCGGCTTCAGAAGCTTGGTATATTCTCTTGGATCATATTCAGAATCAGCATCCTGAATAAGGATTATGTCACCGGTAATGTGATTTAAGCCTGTCCGTATTGCAGTGCCTTTTCCCTGGTTTTTTTTGTGGAAAAATATCTTTATGCTTCCGTCTTTTAATTTCTCCAGGATTTTTCTTGTATTATCTGTGGAAAAGTCATCTACAATCACTATTTCTTTTTTTATGTTTTTTAGATTTACTTTTTTTACTTTACCAATTATATCTAAGATAGTTTTTTCTTCATCATATACCGGGATTATTATAGATAATTTTTTCATCTTTCCTGAGAGAAGCAGAGCATATAAAAGATTATTGGTTTTTATATATATCTAATATTTTTTTAATGAAATTTGTTGTGGAATAACCCTTGACTTCCGGAATCAATACGACTTTTCCATTATTACTTTCTACAGTATCTTTTTCAACAATTTCAGATAAATTATAATCTCCTCCTTTTACATGAATGCTTGGCTTTATAACTCCAAGAAGATAAATTGGGTTGGGTTCATTGAAAATAACTACAAAATTAACCACTTCTAAAGAAGCTATGGCTTCGGCACGATCATCTTGATTATTAAGTGGTCTTTGTGGCTCTTTTATGTTTTTTACAGAAAAATCTGAGTTAATACCTACTATGAGGACATCTCCTAGTTTCTTAGCTTCTTTCAAATATCTTATATGGCCGATATGAAGAATGTCAAAAACTCCATTAGTAGTTATAACTTTTTTATTCTGATTTCTTAATTTTTCTGAAATATCCTTTAGTTCGTTAATGGTTTTTATTTTTTGCTGTGACATTTTGTTGATTTAATTGTTTGTTTTATTATGTATTATAAATTCTGCAGCCTGCAGGAAATTCTCTGCGGTAAAATTAGGTTTTATGTTTTCCTTTTTCAGTTCATCAAAGTGCTTTTTCCCATGCCCTGTTAGTAAATAAATTGCTTTGCAGCCTGCATTAATTCCCATTTCTACATCGTGAGGATGATCCCCTATGACCCAGGAATTTGTTAAGTCGATGTTAAATTCTTTTGTTGCTTCCTTTATGAATTTTGTGTTTGGTTTTCTGCAATCGCAAACTTCATTAGGGTGATGCGGGCAGAAATAAGTTCTTTCTATTTTTATGTTATTCTTATTTAGTATATCTAATAGGTGATTATTAAAATTATGGAAATCCTCTTCTGTATAATAGCCACGCCCTATCCCGGATTGATTAGAGATTATAAAAAACTTAAAGTCTTTCAATTTTTTAAGACCGGAAACAACACCATCTGATAATATGAAATCTTCAATTTTATGCGGATAACCTGTATCCTTATTTAATACACCATCCCTATCCAAAAAAATTGCCTTATTCATTTTCAATGCTTTTTTTCAGTTCATCAATGCTGACTATGGAAGTTCCTACTTTTCCAACAGTGATTCCTGCTGCATGGTTTGCTATTACGGCTGCTTCCTTGTATGTGGCTCCTGCTACCAAGGCTAATGTTAAAGTTGCAACAGAAGTGTCTCCTGCCCCTACAATATCAAAAACCTCTTTTGCATAAGTCGGGATGTGAGTTATTTCATTATTTTTTTCAAACAGGGACATGCCTTTTTCTCCCCTTGTTATCAGGACATTGCTATTTAGTTCCTGTTGCAGCTTTTTTCCCATTACCTCAACATATTTGTCTATGTTTTCCTCTTCTTCATTTCCTGTCATTTTTTGAGCTTCTGTGTGGTTCGGGGTAATTAATGTTGAGTTTTTATAGAAGCTTTTATGCTTTGGCTTGGGGTCTATTACAATTATCTTGTTGTTTTTATTGCAAAGCTCTATTAATTTCTCCATTAATTTTTTTGTTATGATGCCTTTTGCGTAATCAGAGACTATTACTGCATCTATCTCGTTTATTTTTTTAAGTATGAATTCAAAAATTTTGTTTTCTGTGCTGTCATCAATGTATCCTTTTTTCTCGTAATCAAACCTCAAAAGCTGCTGGCTTCTTCCAATAACGCGCACTTTTTGTATTGTCGGCTTATTGGTGTCAATAAAAATTCCATCAACATCAATACTGCTATTTTTTAGTTTTGGGATCAATATGTTTTTTGCAGCATCATTTCCTATAATCCCAACCATGAATGCCTCTGCGTTTAATGCTGAGATATTATTTGCAACATTGGCTGCTGCTCCCGGAGAATAACTTTCCTTCGAAACATCAACAACCTGGACAGGAGCTTCCGGGCTGATCCTTGAAACTTCCCCCCAGATAGACTTGTCAAGCATTATATCCCCTACAACAAGGATTTTCTTTTCATTAAAATTTTCAATAATTTTAAGCAATTTTTCTTTATTCATATAACATCCCCATGTAATCCTTAATTGCGTCTTTTAAGCTCCATTTAGCCTTAAAACCAATAAATTCTTCTGCATTTTTTGTATCTGCTTGAGTATTTTTTTGATATGTTTTTGGGTCATAAGGCATGTCAAAATATTCAGGATTCAGGTTAGTTTTCAAGGCTTCATTCAATACTTTTATTAATTCATTAAAGGTTGTTGCAATTCCAGTGCCGATATTATAAATACCACTTTTTGCATTTACGGCAAATATTGTGGCATCTACAACATCTTTTACATAAATATGGTCGCGTTTTTGCTCGCCAAACTTAAAGATTCTTGGATTTTTTCCTGATTTAATCTGTCTGCTTAGGTGATAAACCATGGATGCAGGCTTTCCTTTATTTGCTTCTCTTGGGCCAAAGACATTAAAGTATCTTAATCCTACTATGTGTATTTTGTCAAAATATTCTGAGGCAATTTCATCCATCTTAAGTTTTGAGCTTCCGTAAGCGCTTAAAATCTCTTTTTTCTGGTCTTCTTTCATTGGCACTTTACCATTTCCGTATAATCCTGCAGTTGAGGCATAGATTAATTTTGCATTGTTTTTTTTTGCAAGAGCTATTATGTTTTTGAATCCCTCAACATTAGCTCTTATTGTTTCATCATCATCCTTAAATCTCGGGTCGGTTATAGCGGCTTCGTGGAATATAATATCAAAATTTTCGTTTAATTCGAATGGCTTGGATATATCCATTTGGATGAATTTTCCCTTGAAACCATCAAGATTTTCTTTTGATCCTGATATTAAATTATCTGCAACAGTAACTTCATGCCCTTGTTTTTCTAATTCCAAGGCCAGATTTGAGCCAATGAATCCTGCGCCTCCTGTCACTAAGCATTTCATTTTAAATCCAGTTTATCTAAATCAACTTTTCCGGATAATTCATCCCTGTATGAGTCAGAATCCTCATGATGTGTTGAGAATTCCATTATTTCAGAGTCTTCAAGGCCTGTGAAGCGATGCTTTGTATTTGGCGTTATCAAAATTGAATCTCCGGGAAGCATTATTCTTTTTTCATTGTTTGTTTCCATCAAAACTCTGCCTTTTAAGATATAGAATGTTTCATCTTTGTTTTTGTGGTAATGCATTGAACATCTGAAGCCTTTGTTTAGTGTCAGCTTTTTTCCGCAGTAATCTCTATTTGTTATCCATTCTTCTTTTCCCCATTCTTTCTTTACTTCTTTATGTTGAGTCATAGTATGAATTGTTCATACTTGCTTATATATAAATGTTTCGATAATAAATATGTTCTCCAGACTATATATAAAGCGAAAAATATATAAAGTATGAACTTGTACTACTATTTCATACCTATGAAAAAACCTAAAATAGCAATAAGTCTGGACAAGCCCTTGCTTGATTTAGTAGACAGCAAGGTAGATGGAAATATTATAAGGTCAAGGAGCCAGGCAGTGGAATTTTTTCTGAGGAAAGGCCTGCAGGAACAATCTATTAACACTGCTGTAATCCTTTTAAAAGGAGAGCACCAGAAATTATCTGTAAGAGATATTAAAGGAATGCCTTTGATAAAGAGTCAATTGGATTTTTTCCATAAAAATAACATAAATAATGTTTTTATTGTAACACAGCATACAAAAAATATTAATCTTTTTTTAAGTGAACTAAATGACTCTAAAGTAAATGTTGAAGTTGTTGAAAAAGATGTAAAAGGAAATGCAAATGCGCTTGAGGCAATAAAGGATAAATTAAAGGGAAGCTTTGTTGTAATGTCAGGAGATACCTATAATAATTTTGATTTGATAAAGATGGCAAAAAAGCATTTAGAGACTGATAAGATGGCTGCAATGGGATTGATGACAAGAGAGAAAATAGAGGGCTATGGAACAGCAATATTAGATGGGGATTTTATTGTTGATTTCCATGAAAAGCCAAAGCACAGTTCAACAAATATTGTTAATGCGGGCATTTATATTTTCAAGCCGGAAATATTTGAATTGTTTGAAAATGTCAACAGCTTAGAAAAAGATTTGTTTCCTAAATTGGCCAGGATGAAGCAGCTTGTTGGTTTTTTTACTTATGGGGAATATATGCATCTAGAGTGAATTTATTTAATCTTCTCAAGCGTGCTTACAACATTCCATATCTGCGTTCTTGTATATTGCTGCAGGTTAGTGTCATTGGATATATCTTCCAATTCATGGAGAACTTTGCTGATTTTAATCTGAGTGTCTATGTCTGTATCGAGTATTTTTATCGTGTTTTCTATTTTTGATCTTACATTTTTAGGGACTGCAATATCATCTTTTAAATCTGATAATACTTCAATTACATCTTCAATTTCCTTATGCTCCATTTTTAGATTAATCCTGCTTCATCTCCTTAAGAACTTCATTTTGCAGTTTTGAGGCTTTTTCCCTCATTTGGTTTTCCTGCTTTTCCATTGTCTTGATGCGCAATTCCATGACTTCTTTTTTTGAATTTAATTCCTTTTTAAGATCCTCTTTCTTGGATGCTACCATGATGCTGCCTACAATCTTATAGGCTTCGTTAACCTTTTCCAATTCTGCCAATGCTGATTCCACTTCTACCTGCTGCATCTGAAACTGCTGCTTTTGCGCCAAAAGGTTTTGAAGGCTTTGCTCTATCAACTGCATCTGCTGCAATTTCTGTTCTGTTTCTTTAGGAGCCTCTGCCATTTTATCTTGCCTTAACTGTTGTAGAAACATTTCTTGGCTTAAAGAGCATCTTACTGCCGCAATAAGGGCATCTGATCTTTTTCCTCAAATAATCCTGAGAAACCTTCTTGTTGCATTGAAAGCATTTATACTCAACCATTTTGAACTAGATTTTCCTCGCTTTTTTCTGCTTTTTGTTTTTCTATCTGCTGCTCTTCAATATCTTCTTGTTTTTCTTCTGTTTGTTGATCTTCTTCTACTTGTGGTTTTTCTACTTGTGATTCTTCTGCTTGCTGGTCTTCAGCTGCTATCTGTTTTGATATAGAATATGCCTTGCCTGTGAACTTTGAATTGCATTTCCTGCAATGCCATATTCCCATAGCTACCCTTTTGACCTGGACCTTATTGCAGTAAGGGCATTTATGCTTTTTTCTCTGCTCCTTTTCAATCTTAGCAAACTTATGCTTAGGCTTGCTGCCATACCTTGCTCCAAATCTTTTTGCTGAGCTTAATTTTTCTACTTTTGCCATTTAATTGATAAATGGGGCTGCCCGGATTTTCGCAGCCCTTTCTTTGTGCAATAATTAATGCGTTAAATAAAAGGCTATTTGAACCGGGGTCGTCTGGTCCCAAACCAGAAAGGCTAGCCAAGCTACCCCACAGCCCCAATTTTTACAGAATTGGTTATTAAGGGTTGTTTTTAAAGGTTTCTATAGGTTAAAGCGATGTTTTTCCTTCCTGGATTTCTCCGTAGCCTATTAATCTAAATCTATTGCCTATTCTTCTTGAGATTGTAACACGAGAACTTAATTCTGCGCAGACAGGTATTTTTAGCTTGCATACAATATTCTTTTTCTTAAATCCAGTTACTATGCCTACTGTTGCTGCAGAATTTACATTCAGCATCAGAGCTTCGTTCATCTTTATGGGCTCAACATTAAGCTCATCTTTTGTTCCCAAAACCCTTTTTAACAGATCAGGTGAAATTGTTATCTCATATAATACATCCGGCAATTTTCCGGGTAAACCCACTACAGAACCGGATAATTGGTCTGCTTTTACGATTGAATGGTCTAAGGAAGTGAGTAATCCTGCTGTGCCTCCAGGAGAAAATTCATCTACAGATGCTCCTCCATACTTTATATCCTTGATTTTAGTGATTATTGGCTTATACACTTCCTTGTTTTTTTCCACTGTGCTTCTTCCCGGCCTTATCTCAATTTCCTGGCCTTTTTTTAGCGTGCCTTCTTTCATGCTTCCTCCTAAAATGCCTCCGGTCAGGTCTTTGGGCAGAATTCCGGGCAGGTTAATATCAAAGCTTCTTGCAACCAGCATTATGGGGTCTTTGCTTTTATCCCGTTTTGGAGTAGGTATTATTTCTTCTATTGTTTTGATTAAAGCGCTCACTCCAACATTATGCTGGGCAGACAATGGTATTATTGGAGCGTTTTTATAGCTCGTTCCTTTTACAAAATCCTTGACCTGGCTGTAATTCTTTAAGGCTGTTTTTTCATCAACAAGGTCAATCTTGTTTTGTATGATTACAACATTTTTTATGCCTATTATCTCTAATGCCATTAAATGCTCTCTTGTCTGGGGTTGAGGACATTCTTCATTTGCCGCTATAAGCAATAAAGCCCCGTCCATGATTGTAGCTCCTGAAAGCATTGTTGCCATAAGACTTTCGTGGCCGGGAGAATCAACAAAACTTACTTTCCTGATTACTTTAGCCTTGGATTTATTTTTGGGCTTTGTTGTGTAAGCATTATCTTCTTTATAGAAAACTGTATCTGCATAGCCTAATCTTATAGTAATGCCTCTTTTTATTTCCTCAGAATGAGTGTCTGTCCATACTCCTGATAATCTTTCAAGTAAAGTTGTTTTTCCATGGTCAACATGCCCCACCATGCCTATGTTGACCTCTGGCTGCAGAATTTTTTCTTTTGGTGCATTAGCTTTAGCTGGCTTTTTGGCTTTTGACATACTTAATTACTGCTTTTCCTCCTTTTTTTCTTCTTTTTCAGCTGTTTTTGATTTTTCTTCTTTAGCTTCTACCTTGGGTTTTTCTTTTGCCTGTTCTGGCGCTTTAGCTTTGTCTTCGGGCTTTTTTTCAGCCGGCTTTTCTGCTTTTGCTTCTGTAGCATCTTCTTTTCCTTCTTTACTTGCAGTACTAAAAATGTCAGAAAGCTTTTTTGCTCCTTCTTTGGTTACTTTGAGATTTATTGCAGAAATACTTTCGTTTACTTTATGCCCGCAGACAGTTTTCCTTTTTTTCATTCCTTTAAATCCGCCTTTGAAGCCTGTGCTTGGGTAGATTGTTATTTTCTTTCTTATTCCTAGGATGCCGTGCCTCATAGGGAATCCGCAGTAATCTGTTCCACCTGTAAGCATAAATTCATAGCCGTCTATTCCTATCTTGCTTCCTTCTATTTTCTCGCCTATATTCAGGCCCATAAAGGGTGATGCTTTTTCATCCTTGACTTCTGTCTTATAACACTTTCCTGTTTTTGCTTCTGCAATGTTGAGTTTATAACTTGCCATAGTATTTCTCCTCCTGTTTAAAGATTTTTAAGAATGTTATCTGGAATAAAGCTTCATTTAAAAAGTTTATTGATTATTTTGAAGATATCAGAGAACCTGTGGAATAGCAAACATCATTTGGAAGGCAGCTTTTTATTGGCTTTTGATTATCAAAGAATGGGTATTTTTTGCATATCTCTGGCCTGTTTGAGTATATAATGCATGCATATTTTCCATCTTTCTTTTTTTCAAGAAAAATGCATTTATTATTTTCTTTTTTGAGAATTAACTTATTTGCATCTAATGGGTCTTTTTGCAGGAATGTTTCAACATTAGGGTTTGTTTTCATTATTCTTTTGATGTCATTGCTGTTAACTCTAAGAATTATATCTTTGCAGCATTTTGCACAATACCTGCTGCATTTGAAGTTTTCTTTTGTTAGCATATTACATAAATGTATTTTTTGTTTCTTTAATTATAATACCTTTGCTTAAATAAAAACTTTTAAATGTATTAAATTTTTACTATTTTCATGGAAAAGATTGCATCTATTAACCCGGCAACTGAAGAGTTAATTGAAGAAATTGAAGTTGACTCTAAAGAAAAAGTAGTTGAAGCAGTTGTTAATGCAAGAAAGGCATTTCCACAATGGTCAAGCATGTCTATTGAGAAAAGGATAGAGTGGATAAATAAATTAATACCTCTTATTGAAAATAAAAAAGACGAGATTGCTTTGACTATTACCAAAGAGATGGGAAAGCCTATTTCTATGTCAATAGGAGGGCCATCAATAGCTATAAATAAAATAAAATATTATGCTAAGAATATACAAGATCATCTAAAAGAGGAAGTGGTTTTTGAAGATGAAGATGAAAAGGATGTTTTAGTTTATGAGCCTTTGGGTGTTATTGCTATCATTACACCATGGAATTACCCTATTGCTACTGTTTTTGCGTCTTTAATTCCGGCATTGCTTTGCGGCAATACTGTTATTCTGAAACCTTCGGAATTTACATTAATAGTTGGCAGAAAAATAGGGGAATTATTTCAAAAATTAGAGTCTTTTGGATTTCCAAAAAATGTTTTTAATTTGGTTTTGGGCGGCAAGGAAACTGGCAGGCAGGTTGTGCAGCAGGATGTAGATAAGATAATATTTACGGGCTCTGTGCAAACTGGAAGGGAAATAATGAAAGAGTCATCTTCCAAGATTCATAAGCTTTTATTCGAGTTAGGGGGAAAAGACCCTGCTATTGTTTGCAGTGATGCAGATATGGCTTATGCTGCTAAAAAGATTGTAAGGAGTGCCTGCAACAATACAGGCCAGGTTTGCTGTGCAGTTGAGCGTGTTTATGTTGAAGCTGATGCATATGATGAATTTGTAAGCAAAGCTGTTGAAGAGGCTAAAGCTATCAAGGTTGGAAATCCGGAATTGGCAAAAACTGAAATAGGGCCTTTTGCATCAAAATTCCAGATGGATGTCTGTATAGACCATTTAAATGATGCACAGAGTAAAGGGGCAAAAATAGAGTTTGGTGGCAAAAGGATTAAAGGGAGGGGGTATTTTTTTGAGCCTACTGTAATAACTAATATAGACCATAGCATGAAAATCATGACAGATGAGACTTTTGCACCAATAATTCCAATCATGAAAGTAAATTCAATAGATGAAGCAATAAGATATGCGAATGACAGCATCTATGGATTAACTGGTTCTGTATGGACAAAAGACATTGAAAAGGGCAATAAAATAGCACGGCAACTGCAGGTTGGAGTTGCAGGTATTAATAAGCATGGTGGAGGGGGGGCTGGAAGCGCATGGGGCGGCTCTAAATTAAGCGGAATAGGAAGATTGGGGTCAAGGGAAGGAACACATGAGTTTACAAATATTAAGACATTAAGAATGAGCAAGTGATTTTCAATAAAAATGTTTATAAATAACCTCTTCTTTTATGCCTAATATGCAAAATAAAGTCAAAAACGAAATAACTGGATGACTTATTCTTCTTTTTAGTATTTACACCCATAAACTTTTATTTATCATTGATATAATGTGATTAAAATGGACATAACTGAAAAACAAAAATTTGAACTGAAAAAATTCATTAAGGAACTAAGCCAGCATAAAGGCAGGCATACCGAGCTTGTGTCAGTTTACATTCCGAAAGACTATGATATTATTAAGATTATAAACCATTTAGACCAGGAGAAAGGCACTGCAACCAATATTAAGTCTGCTTCCACAAGGAAGAATGTGATTGATTCCCTGGAAAAGATGACTCAACATTTAAGGCTGTATAAAAGAACTCCGGAGAATGGCCTAGCAGTATTCTCCGGCAATGTTGCAGAAAGGGAAGGCCAGCAGGACTTTAAAGTTTGGAGCGTTGAGCCTCCTATACCATTAAAGACCAGGATATATAGGTGCGATAAGGAATTTGTGCTTGACTTACTGCAGGATATGCTTCAAACAAAAGAAGTGTATGGGCTTGTTATTGTTGATCGGAGGGATGCAATTGTTGCTATTCTAAAAGGCAAGACAATAATACCAACAGTAAAAACACATTCTGAAGTGCCTGGAAAAACACGAGCGGGAGGGCAGAGCAGTGCTCGTTTTGAGCGATTAAGGGAAGGCGCAAAAAAAGACCATTTCAAAAAAGTTGCAGAGTATATGAAAGAGCAGTTTTTGGGAAATAAGAACTTAAAGGGTATTATTATTGGAGGTCCTGGCACAACAAAAAATGAATTTATAGAAACCAGCGGCCTTACTGCAGAAGTGAAAAACAAGATTATTGCGGTAAAGGACTTAAGCTACACTGGGGAGTTTGGCCTGCAGGAATTGCTGGAAAAAAGCCAGGATGTTTTGGCAGAGGAAAGTATTGTCGAAGAGAAGAAAATAATGAAGAAATTTTTTGAATTGTTATCTACAAAACAAGGCATGGTTTCTTATGGTGTTGAGGAAGTGATGAAGAATTTGAAGATGGGAGTGGTGGATACTTTATTATTGTCTGAGGCATTGGACGAAAAAAAAATAGAGGAGTTTGAGAATGATGCCAAAGTTGTAGGGAGTGAGGTGAAAATTATATCTGTTGCAACAACAGAAGGAATTCAGTTAAGGGATATTGGGAAGGTGGCTGCTATTTTGAGGTATGAGGTTAAGTAAAAATAGAAATCATTTAACAAAAAATTACAATTATAAAATTCAATAAAAATAAACAATTAAAAAACTATAATAAAATAAAAATTTAGAATAGTTAAGAATATTAAATTTAATAAAAAATAATATGGAAATTCAATCAATTAGGATGAATTTAGCAGAAAAGGCTTTTACAGAACTATTCCCTGAAAAAAATATTTCTGATTATGAGTTTAAAATCAAATATAATGATAAGTTTAAGCCTTATAATGCAAATGCTAGATACTCTAGAAATTCTTACCAGTTTAATTTGAGCAAAAAGTGGAGGAAAGTCAGCAAGGAAATACAAATAGGCCTGATACAGGATTTGATGCTTAAGATATTTAAGGCAAAGAAGAAAACAATAAATGTTGATTTGTACAACAGCTTCATGAAAAATATCCATATTTCTGTTCCGAAAATAAAAACAGATGATATTCTGGAGGATTCATTTAACAGGGTCAATGAAAAATATTTTTATGGCTTAATTGAGATGACAAACTTGGTTTGGCATAATTCTGTCAGGAGATTAGGAAGTTATGAATACGGGACAGATACGATATCTATAAGCAGAATTCTTGATCCTGATATTAGTTTGCTTGATTATGTGATGTACCACGAGATGCTGCATAAAAAGCATAAGTTCCACAGCAAAAACGGGAGAAATAGCCATCATACAAAAGAATTCAGGCAGATGGAAAAAAAGTTTCCGAATAGCGAAGAGATGGAAGATAAGATAAAGAATTTAGTTAGGAGAAACAGGAGGAAAAGGTTTTCGTTGTTTTGATTTGGCAATTTACGCATAAGCACTGGCTATGCTAAAAACCCCTTAATTTGAAAACATTTAAATATAAGCCTTTTTATCAAAAACTAAAATGAGTTCGAGGATTCTTCCATTGGCAGCTATGGAAAAGATACTTAAGCAGTGTGGAGCTGACAGGGTATCGGATAAGTCAAAGGTTGCCTTAAAGGGGGCAGTTGAGGATATCGCAGATGATATAGCTGCAAAGGCTGTGAAGCTTGCTAACCATGCCGGAAGGAAAACTGTAAAGGCAAGGGATATTAAACTTGCGGCAAAAAGCTAACATAAGATTTATAAACCGCATACTTTACCTTCTAATTTGGTGATTTTATGTCGACAAAAATGCAGAGTGTAGGAGGATTGCAAAGAGGCAATTATGTAGTATTGGATGGCGCTGCATGCAAAGTCACTGACACTCAAGTTTCAAGGCCGGGAAAGCATGGACATGCAAAAGTACGATTGACAGCTGTTGGGCTTGTGGATGAGAAGAAAAGAATTACAGTGATGCCCGGACATGATAATGTTGAAGTCCCAATAGTTGAAAAAAAGACTGCTCAAATTTTGTCCATAAACGGAGATACTGCGAATGTGATGGACTCTGAAACTTTTGAGACTTTTGATTTGCATATACCTGAAGAGCTTAAAGGGGAAGTTACAGAAGGGGCAAATGTTATGTATTGGATAATACTTGAAGATAAGGTAATGAAACAGATAAAAGGTTAAAAAAATGGTTAAGTTCCCAGAAGCTTTTGCAAGAAGAATCAAGAATATGTTTGTGTGCAAGAAGTGCAGCACAAGAGTCAGGGCCCAGAATATAAAAATAATCCAGGGCAAAGTGCTGTGCAGAAGGTGCAATGCAAAAAAATTCCGGTCTGTAAGAAAGAAATAAAATGAGTCCTGATGTCCGGCTTACCCTAACATTAATTTTTTTCTTATTTCTAACAGCATTTATTCTAACCCATAAAAAAGGAAGGCAGATGCATGTCTGGAAAGCTGTTCCTATTTTCTATGCTGTCATGTACAGGACTAAATTTGGGTTAAGGTGGATGGATAAGGTTGGGAGAAAATATAAAAGATTTTTAAAATATGTTGGGTATTTATCTATAGTTGTTGGGTTTGCTGGCATGATTCTTATAACTTTTTTTTTGGTAAAGGGTGTTATACCTTTAATATTTGAGCCTGATGCGCCTGCAGGAGCGGGATTAGTATTGCCTGTCAAGGGTGGCGGTGTTTTTGAGGATGTTGTTTTTTTTGTGCCTATAGAATTCTGGATTATTTCAATCTTTATTATTGCATTAGTTCATGAATATGCGCACGGTGTTTTATCCAGGACATATGATATCAAGGTGAAAAGCTCAGGATTTGCCTTTCTCGGCATTATTGTACCAATAATACCTGCTGCATTTGTTGAGCCTGAAGAGAAAATTCTGAAGAAAAGGCCTGTAAGGCAGCAATTGAGCGTTTTTGCGGCCGGTCCAATGGCAAATATTGTTCTTGCGGTTTTATGCGGCCTGATTCTTGTTTTTGCTTTAACCCCGTTATCTTCAAAAATGATTGAGGCAAATGGAGTTACTATAACTAATTTTGTTGAAGGTGATTTTCCTGCCAAAAATGCGGGGATGAAGGTTAATGAGGTTATTAAAGAAATCAATGGAATTAAAACTCCTTACTTAGATAATCTTTCATATGAGCTTGCAAGAGTTAATCCGGGAAATCCAATAAGGCTTACTACAGATAAAGGTACTTATAAAATTAAAACAGTTAAAAATCCTGAGAATTCATCTAAAGCGTACCTTGGAATTTATCTTGCGCAATCAAGCGAGATTAAATCCGGTGTTATAGATAAGTATGGGTCTTTTTTTCCAAATGCACTTATCTGGCTTATCCAATTATTTTTATTTTTGTTTATACTTAACCTTGGAATAGGATTGTTTAACCTTTTGCCAATGGGACCGTTAGATGGGGGAAGGATGCTGCATATAACTTTATTAAAATATTTCAAGAAAGAAAAAGCCATGAAGATATTTACAAATGTCAGCATATTTTTATTGTTTGTAGTATTATTAACTATTTTTGTTCCAATAATTAAAAACATAATCAGCAATATTGCCTAAGACAATTCTGTTATTAAAAAAATGATTAGTATAATACTTATTGAGCCAAAAAGGCAGGAAAATTTAGGTGCTATTGCTAGGTCCATGAAAAACTTCGGCTTTGAAAATCTGGTTTTGGTTAATCCTAAATGCAAAATTGGCAAGAGCGCTATTAAGGTTGCAAAGCATGGGAAGAGTATTTTAGATAAAGTGAAGATAAAGGATTTTTCTTATTTGAAGAGATTTGATTATTTAATCGGGACCAGCGCTATATTAGGGACTGATTATAATATACCTCGGAATGCTATTAATGCAGAGCAATTGGCAGATAGGTTATCAAATATAAAACAAAAAAATTCTAAATCGAAGTTAAAAATTGGGATATTGATTGGAAGAGAAAGTATTGGATTAAAAAATCAGGAAATAAATTTATGCGATATTTTGGTTTCAATTCCGGCATCGAAAAAATATCCTACTTTGAATATTAGCCATGCATGCTCTATAGTTTTGTATGAATTGTTTAAGAAATTTAATTCGGAAAATTCTACTTCAAATATTAAATTTGCAACGAAAAAAGACAAAGAGATCATTATGAAATATATGAATAAAGCGCTTAATAAAATGGAATTTTCTACAAAAGAAAAAAAGGAAACTCAGAGAATAGTCTGGAAAAGGGTTATTGGTAAAGCAATGCTAACAAAAAGAGAGGCTTTTGCTGTTATGGGTTTTTTGAGGAAGCTGGAGAAGTGAGTTATTGTTTAAAGTGGGAGTTTAGTGTATTTAAATTGATATATTTTCCATATTGAAAATAAATAGGATATATATTAGTAACTACTTTTATATGATAAAAAAATAGAAAGATTTAAATAGTTGGTTATCTAGTAGAATTACTATGGGGCTTCATAACATTGTCAATAATACTAAAGAAGGAATTCTTAATAGTTACAAAAGTATCGAAGGATTATATAAAAAAATTCCTAAGGGGAAAAATTTGTTATATATTCCGTTGGCAGCTCTGGTTTTAGATGCTACTGTTGATGCTGCTGAATTTGGTACAAAAAGTGATAAAGTTCCATATAAAGTTTCACAAAAACAAGGAGAAATTTCAAATGCTGTTAGTGGATTTAGTTTTAATTTCCCAGATTATACTTTTATTGGAAAAAAAGAAGGTATAGTTGAATCTGAATCTGAAATAAAAAAAATTGATAACACATATACATATACAATTACTTTTAAAGATGGCTCTAAGTCCACTATCGGAGGCAATAAAGAAGATATTGGATATATGAAAGAATATATTAAAAAAAGGGATAAAGTGAAAATTGATTATAGCGAAAAGAATGAAAATTTTGTTTTTGATGGAAGAATAACTATAGAAAGGAAAATTACAGAAGAATACTCAAAAAAATTGTTGGAACTTCAACCAGAAAAGAAAATTAGTCGGACTCGTATGCATTTTTAGTTCTTATTTATTTTAATCATGTTATCCCTAATCAAATAAAATTTTCTCTAAAATTGGTATTACTGCAGTATTAACAAAGTCTTTTTTTAGATCAGGGTCAGTAATTCCAACTCTTGTTGATCTTGGTTTATTATTTCCTTGAGGCACAGTATGTATTTTCTCATTTTTTAAATCCACAATAACAAAATCTTTATTTTTTGCATGGTATATAACTTCATTTGTTTCATGCCTATTTTCTGTTATACCAAGATAATCAAAAAAGTCATATTGTGTGCTTTTTACTGTGTCTAAAAACCAATCACTATTTAATCCAACCAGATATAAAGAATCAGATGGGTATGCGTTTATAAAAGCCGTTTTCTTTTCATCAGATGAGCCACGGAGTTTTTCCCAATTATCTTCTCCTGTAAATCCAAGATCCGCTAATATTCTATCAAATTTTTCTTTTTCAATAATGGGGGCTAGATTAAGTCTCTTTCCGGAATAACTAATACTGCCAAGAATTAAAGGCTTTGTTATTTTAGGACCAAATTTCTTATTTGTTAAAAATTCTGTTAACTTCTTTAAATCCGGATCATTTTGAGCAATTCCAGAATCTTCCAAAGTGTTATGGGGTGTTGGTATGTGCGCAGGCTTCTGTTTTAATTGTACTGTAATCTCATCAAAAGCTATTCCATCTCTTGATTTAAAGTCAAGTTGATTAAGGTTTGATTTGACATTATCAGCAAGACTATTTATGCCAAAAGAATTTTTTGTGCCTGCTTCTTGTTCATTGTACATAAAAAAATTAGGAGTTTCTAAAACTTTAAATCCATATTTTAAGTATAAATTTGGAATACCAAAAATCTGAGCATTTATTTTTTCATTGGGCTCAATCAGATTAGTTTCTTCGTCAATCTTTCCTACTAAATACCTATAAGGTACTTTTACTGTTATTATTTTACCTGGATTATTTTTGTCTTCTACAGTTTTTGCTCTACGTCCTGTCCCTATGGTTTTAACATTTTTCTCTTGTATTAAATATTCAACTGTTCCACCAGCCATTTTAGGTCTACCACCTATTTCTGGTATTAATTCGTTGTATTTCTTTGGATTAAATACTAAAACTTCGCCTTTGTCAAAAAAAGATTTTATTACAGTTTTTTTATCAAAACCTTGAAAAACATTTGTTATAGGATAATTTATTCCATCTATTTTTTTGTTCTTTGTGATATCCATCCTTACGAAACCAATTTGCGTAAAATCATTCTTTTTAAGATAAACTCTACTTTCTTGCTTTTCATCGTCAATATTATCTATTATCAAATCTCCAGCTGTATCTATTGTAAGATCTCCAGCTGTAGCTTTCACTGTAAAATCCCTTATATCTTCGTTACCAAAATCAAAATTCCCACTAACTTTTGTAAATTTAGAAATTGTTAAAGTATTCTCGGTAATTTCAGATACTGTTCCATCTTTAAGAACAGTTAATTTCCTACCATTTATTTCTAAATTAACTCCTTCTTCAGATTGGATGATGTTATATTTTTCAATATCAACTTTAGTTTTAAAAGTGACATCGTTTATCTTAGTGTTTTCATTTACATGGTGATTATTTCCATCAAAACTAATACTTCCCTCTTCAAGATTTATCTCATTCCCATTTATATTTAGTTTTGATTTACTATCGCTGTCTTTATCCTGGGGAAATATATCATATTTTCCAGTTTTAGTATCTAGTTTTACTTCGAACCCACTAGGAATAGGATTTTCTTCTCCAATTTTTAATCCGTTTTTTCCAACAGTACCTTCAACAATACCGTTTCCAGTTGCTTTTCCTGAAAAGTCACCTTCAACAGAGTCAAATTCTCCAATTGTTCCTTTTCCATTGCTTATACTAAAAACCCCTGCAGAGTCTAGGCTGAATCCATCTCCTCGAAAAGTTGTTCCACCATATTCTACTGACTTTCCTTCGCTAAAATCATAAAGTGTATCTCCATTTTGAGCAATTACAGTATCTATAAGCATTAAAAATACTATTAATGAAATCATTACTTTAAGCTTATTCATTTTCATCCTCTATTAGCCTGTTTGCAAATAAAAATTGGTAAGGCTTATTATTTAAAATAGACTTGTCATCGGTTATTGAAAAAATTAAAATAGTTTCGTTATGAGGGTAAATCTCATATTGTATATCGAAATCAGACATGTATGTTACATCGATCCAGCCTTCATCCAAAATCATCCTGTTAGCAGTCTTATCCACAATATCATAGATATGTGAAAGCCGCACATCGTATTTTGAGATAAAATCTGATATCGTAGTTTCAGAACCCAGTTTGCTAATTTTTAGTGGATAATTAACTTTTATTGAAACATCATTTGCTCCTATCAAGGTTTCTGCTTTAACATTACCTTGTAAGATATCGAAAGATTTGAAAATTGAAAAATCATTGATGCAATCAGGTAAGAATGTTTCAACATACAATGAAATTTGATTGCTCATTTCTTCTTTTGATAGTAATTTATTAGTTCCCTCATCATAGGCATATCCAAAAAAACCATAAAATGTTGCGAGCATGTTTTCATTTAAGTCTGTATATCCTCCTTGTTTTCCTGCAATATCAATACTGTCTGCTCCAATCATATTAACACATTCTTGTACAAATAAATTTATACTGCTTGCATCCAATTCTATAACTTTTTGAACTCCTGTTTCTGTAATTCCCTCTGTTTCTGTGTTTTGAAGTTTAAATATTAAAAATAGTGAGATAATTAGGATAATACCAATTATAACGAATACAGTAATCTGTCCTTTTTTTAGTATCATTTTAATAAAATTTAACTTGATTTTGCTTTTTCAAAATACTCTTTAACCCTGTCATTTCCAGAAGGCTTTGCCTTGTCTCCCAAACTATAGTATATTTTTTCAGCTTCTCCACCCC
>NZEC01000019.1 GCA_002688925.1 archaeon | reverse complement strand
TCTTTCCAAAAATAAACAATCAGCCCAATAACACCTATTGTCACAAAACTGTCTGCGAAATTAAATATCGGCCATATCCGAAAATCCAGAAAATCAACACTTGAGAAAATGGATGCATATTCTAAGAAACATTAATAAACTTATTATTCTATTGATTCTAAGTAGTATTAAAATGGAATATGAAATAAAACCTGGAGCAGACCTTAGAGGAGCAGACCTTAGTAAAGCAAACCTTGAAGGAGCAAAACTTTATTTAGCAGACCTTGAAGGAGCAAACCTTGAAGGAGCATACCTTAGAGGAGCAAACCTTAGTAAAGCAAACCTTAAAGGAGCAAAACTTTATTTAGCAGACTTTTATTTAGCAGACCTTAAAGGAGCAAACCTTGAAAAAGCATACCTTGAAAAAGCATACCTTTATGGAGCAAACCTTGAAGGAGCATACCTTAAAGGAGCAAACCTTAAAGGGGCATACCTTAAGGGAGCAGACCTTGAAGGAGCAAACCTTAAAGGGGCATACCTTAAAGGAGCAAACCTTGAAGATATTATGTATAGTAAGGAAACCCAATACTCTAAAGGAAGTATTTTGGATAATTACATTAAAAAAAAGAGAGTATCAAAATTTAAAGAAAAGAAGCATTAATAAATTAAAATGGAATATGAAATAAAACCTGGAGCAAACCTTTATAGAGCAAACCTTGAAAAAGCATACCTTTATGGAGCAGACCTTAAAGGAGCAGACCTTAGAGGAGCAAACCTTTATAGAGCAAATCTTCAAGGAGCAGACCTTAGAGGAGCAAACCTTTATGGAGCAGACCTTAAAGGGGCATACCTTAAAGGAGCAAACCTTAAAGAAGCAAAACTTAGTGGAGCAGACCTTTATAGAGCAAACCTTGAAAAAGCATACCTTTATAGAGCAAACCTTAAAATAGCAGACCTTAAAGGAGCAGACCTTAAAGGAGCAGACCTTTATAGAGCAAACCTTGAAGGAGCAGACCTTTATAGAGCAAACCTTGAAGGAGCATACCTTAAAGGAGCAAACTTTGAAGGAGCAGATCTTAGAGGAGCAAACCTTAAAGGAGCAGACCTTGATGATATTCTACAAGATGCGTTCATGAAACTTAAAGAAAAGAAGCATTAATATAGATATTAATAATTTAATTAATAATCACTTATTCTAATCGTTTTTTAACAAAGTTTTTATAGAGTTCTGGATTAGAATAGGTTAATTGAGGGTGGTTAATATGGTAGATAGCTTAATAATTCCTGTCCATACAACTTTAGATAGCTTAATAGGAAAATATGTGCAAATTAATCTAAGACCTGCAGAACTTAGATGTGACAATGAAAAACATATTTTATATGAAAGAGAGTTTAGAGGAATCCTAAAAAGTTATGATGATACTTTCATCAAGTTGGAACAAGCAGCAATTTACCCCCGTTATGCTTATGATGATTCAACCAAAAATATTAATGAGTATGTTTTAAATAAATCTGTTGTAGGATTAATAGAGTTAAAAAGGAGACCTAAAGAAAAGAAGCATTAATAAATTAAAATGGAATATGAAATAAAACCTGGAGCAAACCTTAAAGGAGCATACCTTTATTTTGCAAACCTTAAGGGAGCAAACCTTGAAGGAGCAAACCTTGAAGAAGCATACCTTAGAGGAGCAAACCTTGAAGGAGCAAACCTTTATTTTGCAAACCTTGAAGGAGCAAACCTTTATTGTGCAGACCTTAGTAAAGCAAACCTTTTAGAAGCAAACCTTTTAGGAGCAAACCTTAAAGGAGCAAACCTTAAAGGAGCAAACCTTGAAGATATTATGTATAGTGCAGAAACCCAATACTCTGAAGGAAGTATTTTGGATAATTACATTAAAAAAAAAGACAGTACCATAAGCATTGATTATGAAACAGATTGGGGTTAAAGAAAAGAAACATTAATATAGATACTAATTTAAATATTGGCAGGTATTTCTTCTATCGGTTGTGTAAAACACCAATAAGGCATTATGGAGCTAGGGCAAAATCAGATGAACAGGTTTTTTTGAAAAGGAATAATTAGTTTTTGCTTAAATTTATATATTTCAAAAGAATACCCCTGCCATGAAAAAGTATATTCTTCCTTTAATCATTGCTCTTTCTGGATGCTCGTTAAGAGAGCAATTAATTGAAAGTGAAACTGAAGCTAATTTTAGAAAGCAGGCTAATATTATTGCTTCTCAGCAGGCTCAAAAGCCATCTTATAAGCTTGAAGATTTATTGGATACTGAAATTAAAGAAAGGGATTTGACACTGCATGTATACATCCAGCCGTCTCAGACATTATGGGATTATCATGACTACAAAAATGAGCTTTTTGGATATGTAAAATCCTTTTTTGCTCAAAATAAGATAAATTGCAATATAATATATTCGGACACCAGAAAAGATTATAATTCGCATAATGAGTTAGGTGTAGAAGTTTTGGATTCGGGAGATGAGATTGTAAACAGGTACTTTGAATTATTTTCGCAACAAAATAAATTTGAAGGAAGTATTACTGCTAACAGGTTAAAGAGTTCCAAAGGATATGCCGTTACTCAAAAAGGTATAGCATTAGTTAATGGCGGGTGGGAAGAGTTTAGAGAAGATACATCAAGAAAAGACAAAAAATACTATTATGAAAATGATGGTGTAATGCTAAATAAAGAAAACATCTTAAGGCAGAATGCAGGAATTATTGTTCATGAAGTATTGCATTGTATGAGCTTATTCCACCCAAATGATTTTTATCCTGCTTTGGTTTCAACTAAACAAGAAAATATTCCAAATGTATTAAGCCATCTTAACCCCGAATTTTCAGATGAATTGCCCCTTGGGTACGGCATTGCAGATTTGCAGCTTAGATTAATGCATAGCTTTTTAGCAGGAAACAACACTTACAAGGCGTTTGTTCACGCAATAAGAATCCTTGATGTTTTTGAGATAATGATAGCTAAAGAAAATAATTTATTTATACGTTAATTTTTACTAATTGTATTTTTTACTCCTGATAATAAGAACTGTTTCCCATTGCCAATGCTATCTCTGCTTTCTTTAATTCTTTTCCAAGATATGCAATATGGTCTTTTCTTTTGAACCAGTTAAGCTTGTGCTTTTTTTCATAATCGAATATTGCATAATAAATATCCTGAGTTCTTCTGCCCCTGAATTCCTTTAATATTGTATGATCGTAATTGCAGACAGCAATACTTATCTCATAAGTATCGAATAAAATTTTTATTAGAATATAGCAGCCGTCATCTGTCTTAAAATCCTTATAGTCATCAAACCTTTTGCACTGTATAGTTTCAAATTTTGGGTCTAATTTTTTGTCTTTAACCCAGCTTGGACGCTCTACCATATTAATCACCTTTATTTTTATGATATTTCTGATTTATGCTCATTTATAATGATTATGAATCTCTAATCGAAAATTATAAATATAAGCTTAACCATAAAGATAATTGAATTCTTGTAAAGCAGTTTTAAACAGAAATATTAGTATAAAATCACTATGAAATTCAGTAAACTTTATAAATGATGAAATAATTCTGAATAAAATGCGAAATAATCTTTCTTTAGTTAAAAGGCTATAATTTAGACTTGATTTAGCTAAGAAAGACAATATTATGGCGCATAAACAAAAATGCCCTGGTAGTGTAGTCTGGCACAGCTTAAATGAGCTTAATAAGCTGCAGGAACTATCATGAAGCCCTGTCGAACAGGCAATTGTACGGAAAGGCTTCGACCCGGGTTCAAATGGCTGAAAAGTCAGCATCAAATTTCACATTGTTTAAGGTGAGAGTGGCTAAATGATTTTTCAGAATGAAAGTCCCGGCCAGGGCGTTGCCCTAGCTTAATTGCAAAGGCGCTTTGGGCCGGTAGCTCAGCCTGGTACTTCACGTTAATTTAACATGAAGCGGGAAAGAGCACCTGACTTTTATGATTGCGAAAGCATTGCAAGAAATCAGGTGGTCGCGAGTTCGAATTTAACCGCAAATTGGATTTTCGAAAGTCTCGTCCGGCCCATTATTTTCACACAACGGAAATCCACCAATTGTAATTGATGGATTTCGAGCGTCGAAAACAAGTTTTTGACACGTCAATGAGGTTTGTATTAAAGCATGAAAAAAAAATTTACGGTTGATAAGCATATCCTAATACCCAAGCATACCAAACTAGGAGATAAGCATAAAGAGAAGCTGCTTGAGAAGTATAATATTTCTATAACTGGACTTCCAAGGATACTAAAGACAGACCCAGGGATAAAATCTCTAGGCGCAAAGCCAGGAGACATAATAAAAATTACAAGGAAGAGCCAAACTTCCAGTGAAGCAGTCTTTTACAGGGTGGTAGTTGATGTATAAATACGGAAAGACTTTAATCAAGAAATATTTTGACGAGCAGAGTTTTGTAGATTCAGATATAGAGTCCTTTAACAACTTTATGGAGAAAGAACTGAATAAGATCATAGAGGAAAACAAGGAAATTGTGCCAACAATAATACCTCATAACATAGATGATTTTAAGATAAAGTTTGACAAGATATGGAGTGTAAAGCCTGAGATTACAGAAGCCGATGGAAGCACAAGGAATATATTTCCACTTGAAGCAAGATTAAGAAAATTAACTTATTCTGCGCCGACTTATATCGAGGTTAGCGCTCATATTAATGGTGTTCAACGAGAAAGCTTTGTAACCCAAATAGGCAATATACCGATTATGCTGAAAAGCAAATTCTGCCACTTAAACAAGATGAGCAGGCAGGAGCTTATAGAAAAAGGCGAAGATCCGGATGAGCCCGGAGGCTATTTTATAATCAATGGAACAGAGAAAGTCCTTATAACAATTGAAGATTTAGCTTCAAACAAATTCCTTATTGAGCATGGAACATCAGGCTATATCGGAAAATTATTTTCTGAGCATGGCTCATTTAAAATACCCCACACCATGGAGAAGCTTAAAGACGGGCTTTTTTATCTGACATTCACTAGGGTAAAAAGAATTCCGATAATTGTTGTAATAAAAGCATTAGGAATACTTAAGGATGATGAAATCATAAGATTCATTTCAAAAGATGAGCAGTACGATGAAATCATCCTGAACATGGTTGAATTTGCAAGCATCAAAACTGAAGAAGAGGCTTTGGATTACATTGCCAAGAGGATAGGAGTTACCCAGTCTAAAGAAGTAAGGATGGAGAGGATGAAGGAAATACTTGATAAATACTTAATGCCTCATATAGGCATAACAAAGGAAGACAGGGTTTTTAAGGCCTATAACTTATGCAAGATGATCAAGCGGTTTTTGAAGGTATCGAAAGGAGAGCTTAAGACTGATGATAAGGATCATTACATGAACAAGAAACTAAAGTTATCCGGAGATTTGCTGGCAGACTTATTAAGGCTTAACTTAAAAGTTCTGATTGGAGATTTACTTTATAATTTTCAGCGTATTGTGAAGAGAGGTAAATTGCCTTCAATCAAGGTTATAATAAGAGACAAATTGCTTACGCAGCGAATCTATTCTTCTATGGCAACCGGTAATTGGGTTTCAGGCAGAAAGGGAATAAGCCAAAGAATCCAAAGATTAAATTATCTGGAAATGTTATCTCATCTACAGAGAGTTGTCAGCCCTTTAAGCGCATCCCAGGAGAATTTTGAGGCTCGTGAGCTTCACAGCACTCATCTAGGAAGGTTATGCCCTATAGAAACTCCCGAAGGAACTAATATTGGATTGAGGAAAAATTTATCACTATTATGTTCAATATCAAATGAGTCTAATGAGGATGAAGTAGTTAAGCAATTGAAAAATTTTGGGTTAAAGCCGGTAAAATGACAGAATTATACCTGAACAGCAAATTTATGGGAACAGTGGACGATTCAAATAGTTTTGTTAAGAGAATCAAAGAAGAGAGGAGGATGGGCAATTTAACTTATAACCTTAATGTTCGTTATGATGAAAAGGCAGATGAAATCTATATTGAAACATCAAAAGGAAGGTCAAGAAGGCCATTAATAATTGTAAGCGAGGGTCAGCCTTTATTGACTGAGAATCATCTGAAGCAGCTGGAAAAAAATGAAATTTCATGGAGTGATATGGTTAAGCAGGGCATTATAGAATATTTAGATGCCGGAGAAGAGGAAAATGCGCTTGTGGCATTTTTTGAAAAAGATATAACTCCGGAGCATACTCATCTTGAAATCACTCCATTAGTAATGTTTGGCCTGACTACATCACTTGTTCCATATGGCAACTTCAACCAATCAACAAGGCTGAATGCAGGCAGCAAAAACCAAAAGCAGGCTTTAGGATTTTATGCTTCTAATTACGCAGTCAGGATGGATATGGATGTCAATCTTTTACATTACCCTCAAGTGCCTATAGTTAAGACTAATATGCATGATATAAGCGATTACAGCAAGCATCCCGCCGGCCAGAACATTGTTGTGGCTATCATGAGCTACAAAGGATATAACATGGAGGACGCAATAATACTGAACAAATCATCCATTGAAAGGGGATTTGGAAGATCTACTTATTACAGGCCAAGCATTGCAGAAGAATTAAGATACTCTGGAGGATTGATTGACCAGATCAGCATCCCGGACAAGGATGTCAAAGGATATAAAAGCGAAAAAGATTACAGGTTTTTGGAAGAAGATGGGATAATCTATCCTGAAGCTCAGGTTGCTGAAGGAGATGTTGTTATTGGAAAAACAAGCCCGCCAAGATTTTTGAGCTCTTTGGAAGAATATAATCTAGCAGCAGGGACAAGAAGAGAGAGCTCTGTCAGCATAAAGCACGGGGAAAAGGGGGTTGTTGATTTTATTTTGTTGACTGAAAATGAAGAAGGGAACAGGCTAATCCAGGCAAGATTAAGGGATGAAAGAATTCCTGAAATTGGAGATAAATTTACAAGCAGGCACGGGCAGAAAGGAGTTGTTGGCCTGATTGTTCCCCAGGCAGACATGCCTTTTTCTGCATCAGGTATAACTCCTGATCTGATTTTTTCCCCTCATGGAATACCTTCAAGAATGACAATCAGCCATTTAATAGAGATAATTGCCGGAAAAGTAGGAGCACTTTCTGGAAGGCAGATCAATGGAACAACATTTGACTCTGAGCCGGAAGAAAAAGTAAGGGAAGAGCTAAAGACTTTAGGATTCAGGGAAAACGGAGTTGAAACTTTTTATAACGGGATTACGGGAGAGGTTTTTGAGGCTAAGATATTTGTTGGAAATATGTATTACCTTAAATTAAAGCATTTGGTTGCTAACAAATTGCATTCAAGGGCTCGCGGTCCAATACAATTGCTTACAAGGCAGCCTACAGAAGGTAGGGCTAAAGAAGGCGGCTTAAGGCTTGGAGAGATGGAGAAGGATACTTTTATTGCCCACGGAGCTGCACTGCTTTTGAAAGAAAGGTTTGATTCTGACAAGACCATAGTTCCAGTATGCGAAAGCTGCGGTCTGATTGCAATTAAGGATGATTTCAAGGGAAAAAGCTACTGCCCTATATGCGGCGAGAATGTCGAGGTAAATGATGTCGAGATAAGCTATGCTTTCAAATTAATACTTGATGAGTTCAAGTCATTGGGAATATATCAAAAATTACAGCTGGAAAGCAAATATTAAGTTTCAATAAAAAAATTCAATAATAAAAAACTTTCAATAATTAAAATCAATAAAAATATTATAATAAAATAAAAAATATAATTAATAAATAAAAATCAAAAAATAATAATAAAATATCTGAAAATGCCTGAAGAAAAAAAATCAAAAACAGAAAAGAAAGCTAAGGAAGAAAAGGCTGCTGAAATTAAGGAAGAAATAGTTGCTGAAGCTGCTGATATTAAGGAACCGGCTGATGAAAAAGAAGTGGCAGAAGGAGAGGCAAAGGCAGTGCAAATGGCAGAGAAAGAAGCAGAGGACACAGTAGGAAAGGAAGCAGTGGAAACAGCAGATACAGGAGCAGAGGAAACAGCAGGCAAGGAAGGCCAGACAGCAGAGGCAGAAAGGGATAAGACTGAAGTAATTGAGCCAGAGGAATCTCATGTTTTTAAAAGAGTTAAAAGCATTGTCTTTTCGGTCTTAAGCCCGAAGATGATCAAGGATATGGCTTCTGCGAAAATTGTAACTCCGGAACTGTATGATAAGGAAGGATATCCTGTTGACGGCGGCTTGATGGACATAAGACTGGGTGTTATTGACCCTGGGTTGAGGTGCAAGACCTGCGGCTCTAAACTAAAAGAATGCATCGGGCATTTTGGATACATAGAACTGGCAAGACCTATAATACACATCAAATTTGTCAATATAATCCTGAATTTTCTAAAGTCAACATGCAGAGAATGCTCACGCATATTAATACCCAAAAATAAGATCAGCAAGTATAAAGAAGTGCTGGATGAAGTTGAAAAAGAAAAGGGCATTGAGGGAAGAAGACAGAAAATAAAAGAGATAATAGCAAGCTTAAAGACAATAAACAAGTGCCCTCACTGCAAGGCAAGGCAGAAAAAAATCACTATGGACAAGCCAACTACTTTCTTTGAAGATGAAAAAAGAATCAGTCCGATAGAGATATGGACCAGGCTTGAGAAAATTTCTGATGATGATATCCTTCTTTTTGGCCTGGTAGTTGATTATGTAAGGCCCGAATGGATGGTATTCACGTTTTTGCCTATACCGCCTGTAACAATGAGGCCCAGCATCACTCTTGAAAGCGGAGAAAGAAGCGAAGACGATTTAACACATAAATTAGGAGATATTGTCAGGATAAACCAGAGATTATTTGAGAATATAAATGCGGGAGCTCCTGAAATAATTGTGGAAGATTTATGGGATTTATTGCAATATCACGTTACAACTTTCTTTGATAATGAAGTTGCGCAACTACCGCCTGCAAGGCATAGGTCAGGACAGCCGCTAAAAACATTAACAGAGAGGATAAAAAGCAAAGAGGGAAGGATAAGGCATAATTTAGCTGGTAAAAGGACAAATTTCTGCGCAAGAACTGTGATAAGCCCGGACCCTATGCTGGAGCTTAATGAAGTGGGTGTTCCTGATTTGATAGCAATGAAGCTGACAGTTCCTGAAAGAATAACTGAATGGAATATGGAGTATCTGAAGAAGTTTGTAGAAAAGGGCCCTAAAAAATATCCAGGGGCAAATTATATAACAAGACCGGATGGAAAAAAGAAAAAGATCACTGAGGAAACAAAAGAAGCGTCATTAGAGGAGATACAGCCAGGCTATACAGTTGAGAGGCATCTTATGGATGGAGACTTAGCAGTGTTTAACAGGCAGCCAAGCCTGCATAGAATGTCCATGATGTGCCATCGCGTTAGGGTTTTGCCCGGCAAAACATTGAGGCTTAATCCTGCAGTCTGCCATCCCTACAATGCGGATTTTGACGGCGATGAAATGAATCTGCATATTCCGCAGACTGAGGAAGCAAGGGCAGAAGCAGAAATTTTAATGGAAGTACAGACACAATTGATTTCTTTAAGATATGGATTAAGCATAATTGGATGTGTGCAGGACGCTATTTCCGGGAACTATCTGCTGACAAAAAATATGATATTAGACAGGGATAAGGCTATAGACCTTTTAGCAGCTATAGGAATAGATGACTTTTCAAAATTGCCAAGAAAGGAAAAAATTGATGGAAAAGAATTGTTTTCCACCTTAATTCCTGAGGATTTCAACTTTACCGGAAAAACAAGGGAAGAGGAAGAAGTTACAATAAAAAACGGAAAGCTTGTGGAAGGCTATATGGACAGAAGTAATTTGGGGGAAGGCTCAGGGCTTTTATTGAGGAACATACACCAGAAATATGGGAAGGAATTTACTATAAATTTATTGGGCAAGATATTTAGGTTAGGCGTTGAAGTTTTATTGAGGAATGGATTTACATGTGCTGTATCAGATACAGACCTTCCTGAAAATGCCAGGATGAAAATACAGGAAACACTTAGCAATGCTGCAAAAGAAGTTGATAATATGATCGGAATGTATTATGATAAAAAGCTTGAGCATCTTCCAGGACATACTTTATCGGAAACCCTTGAATTGAAAATTTTAGAAACACTGAACAAGGCAAGAAATGAAACAGGAAATATAGTGGCAGATTTTGCAGATAAGAATTCCCATACCATGATTATGGCGCAATCAGGAGCTCGTGGCAATTTACTTAATCTTGCGCAAATGGCAGCCTGCGTTGGCCAGCAGGCTATGAGGGGGAAAAGAATAAAAAAGGGCTTTGAAGCAAGGACATTGTCAAACTTCAAGAAAGATGAATTGACTCCGGGAGCAGGAGGCTTCATAAGCAATGGATTCAAGACAGGATTAACTCCTACTGAATTTTTCTTTGGCGCTATGACAGGAAGAGATAGCTTAATGGATACTGCATTAAGAACTCCTAAGTCCGGGTATCTGTACAGAAGGCTTGCAAACGCAATGCAGGACTTAAAAGTTGAGTATGATGAAACAGTCAGGGATTCTTCCGGAAGGATAATACAGTTTGAATACGGTGAGGACGGAATGGACGTTTCCAAGTCCGAGAAAGGCATAATTAATGTGAAAAGGATAATAAAATCGATAACATAAAAAATACAATTAACAAAATTCAATAATAAATAAAAATCAAATCAAAATAAAAAATTAACATTAAAAAATAAAAAACAATAAATAAAATTTAATAAAAATAAAATAATATTAAAAATAAATAATAATTAAAAAATAAAATAAGAATTAAGTGATTAAGATGGATAAACTGATAAGCGAGTATGAGGATAAGCTTCCCAGAAAGGTAATTGATGATATACGGGCTAATCTACCTAAAGGCATAAACCAGGCAAAGCTAAAAAAAATAATGGATAAGGCTTTAGGGGAGTATGAGAATGCAAAAGTGAATGCCGGAGAGTCAGTCGGAATAATAGCAGCAGAGTCTATTGGCGAGCCGGGAACGCAGATGACCCTGAACACATTCCATTTTGCAGGCGTTGCAGAAATGAACGTTACACTTGGACTGCCAAGGATAATTGAAATTCTTGACGGCAGAAAAGAAATCAAAACACCGATAATGCAAATCCGCCTTAAGGCTCCTTATTCAAAAGGCAAGGACATAAAGGAATTTGCGCTTTCAATCAAGGAAACAAAATTAAGCGAAATAACCACAGAATTCTCAATAAGCCTTGCTGATTCAGAGATTGAGGTAAAGCTGGATAAGGAAAAAATGAAAAGCCTTAACCTGACAAATACTAATGTTGTTAACAGCATTTCCAAGCAATTGAAGGGATTTACCATTAAAGACAATAAAGAATTAATTATACTGAAAAGCCGCGCAAAGGAAGAGGCGCTTAATGAAGTTTACAAAGCAAAAGAGAAAATTAAGGATATTCATATCAGGGGTGTTAAGGGCATTTCACAAGTCCTTCCGGTAAAGAGGGATGATGAGTTTATAATCATGACTTCCGGCTCAAATCTTTCAGAAGTCCTGCAGATTGACGGTGTTGACAGCCACAGGACAACAACCAACAATATTTTTGAAATCCAGGAAGTATTAGGGGTAGAAGCAGCCAGGCAGGCAATCATAGAAGAAGTTTTTAATGTAATAGAGAACCAGGGCCTTAATGTTGATGTCAGGCACATAATGCTTGTTGCTGATACAATGTGCGTTCTGGGCATGATTAAGGGGATTACAAGGTATGGTGTTGTAAGCGAGAAATCCTCTGTTTTGGCAAGGGCAAGCTTTGAGACTCCAATAAAGCACATAATCAATGCCGCTTTGGTTGGTGAAAACGACACTCTTAACTCTGTTGTTGAGAATGTAATGCTTAACCAGCCCGTGCCTATCGGAACAGGAGTTCCTAAGCTGGTTACTAAGAAGAAATAAAATGGCCAAGACAAAAAAAATCACATCCACTGAAATAAGGAAGCTCATAAAGTCAAAATCTCTTGTTATTGGTACAGAGAGGACTATTAAGAACCTTAAGCTGGGCAGGGTGGAGAAGGTAATCTTGAGCTCCAACTGTCCTGAGAATGTGGTTGATGATGTAAATCATTATTCCGGAACCAGCAAGACTGAAACAGTAAAAGTAAGCTATCCCAATGAGGAACTGGGAGTTATATGCAAAAAGCCCTATTCTATTTCTGTGCTGTCTATATTAAAAGGTGTTAAGTAAGTGGCAAGAATCAAGTATAATATCGATGTAATGAAGTATATCTCTTTGTTTGAGTCTTTGACAGGGGCAAAGTTAAAGGACTGCATTGCGGATGATAATGTCACTTTTATTGTGCAGGAAAACGAGATGGGCAAAGCCATTGGAAAAAAAGGCATTAATATCAAAAAGATTGAGTCTGTTTTGAAGAAGAAGATAAGGCTTATTGAGTTTAACAGCAATATTTCACAGTTTGTCGCGAATTTAACTTATCCTTTTAAGGCGCAGGACGTCAAGGAAGAGGATGGTGTTGTTATCATATATGGTCCTGACACAAAAACAAAAGGTATGATAATAGGAAGGGACAGGCACAATATAAAGTGGATTAATGATATTGTGAAGAGGTATTTTGATGTGAAGGAAGTTAAGGTTGATTAAATAGAAATATTTAAAAAACACCCTTTTATACCAAAGCTGTAATTAAAATTATACATAAAGACACTAAAAATGACAAATAAAAGCCGTGGAATGAATGCCGGGAAGAAGCTTAAGGGCAGAAGGGATAAGTATAGGTGGAAGGATAAATGGTTTGTAAAGAGAATAAAGAGGTTAAAGGCCAAATCTGATCCTTTAGAAGGCGCTTCCCAGGCAAAAGGCATAGTTTTGGAAAAAGTGCAATTAGAGGCTAAGCAGCCAAACTCTGCGATGAGGAAATGCGTAAGAATCCAGTTAGTCAAGAACGGCAAGCAAATAACTTCTTTTTGTCCGGGAGACGGAGCTACAAAGCTTATTGATGAGCACGATGAGGTTTTGGTTGAATGCATAGGCGGTTCTATGGGAAAAAGCAAAGGTGATATTCCCGGAGTAAGATGGCAGGTTATAAAAGTCAATGACCAAAGCCTGAATGCATTATTAAGAGGAAAAATAGAGAAGGCAAGGAAATAAAAATGATTAAAGTTTTTGACAGATGGAGCATGGAAGGGATTGCTGTAGATGATGCAGGATTAAAGCCCTACATAACTTTAGAGCCGAGAGTTGCGCCGAAAACAGGGGCAAGATACGCAAAGAACAGGTTCCATAAGAGCAGGATATTCATTGTTGAAAGATTGATAAATAAAATAATGATTCCCGGCCATAAGGGCAAGAAGCATTTTAAGTCAAGCGGCAGAACTACAGGTAAGGCAAACAAGAGCTTATCAATAATGGAGAATGTTTTTACCATAATAGAGAAGCAGACAAAGGAAAACCCTTTGAAGGTTTTTGTAAAAGCGCTTGAAAACGCAGCTCCAAGAGAGGAGATAATAACAATAGAATACGGCGGAGCAAGGTACCCGAAAGCAGTTGAGTGCGCACCGCAAAGGCGAGTTGATGTTGTACTCAGGCATATGGTTCAAGGTGCATATCATAAGTCATTTAATTCAAAAAAGCCCGTAGATGACTACCTTGCTGAAGAGATATTAAATGCTTACAGGCTTAGCAGCGGTTCGCATGCCATATCAAAGAAGCTGGAAGTGGAAAGGCAGGCAGACGCTTCGAGGTAAGATCTCTTACTTTTATATAAAATTTCTAAATTTGTTATTTATAAGCATTCTATACAAAATCTGATAATATATTTTGGAATCTGAAGTCTTAAATTAACTACTGAATAATAGTTAAAAATAGAAAGATTTAAATACTAGTTAATCTAAATATATCTATTAATCTAAAATGAGCGAAGAAAAAAACGATACTCCAAGATTTGGTTGGCCTGAATTTGGATTTGGTTTATTTGCAGGTGCTGCAATATCTTTATCTGCAGTATATGGACCTGAAATAAAGCATTTTGCAAAACAAAAACTGGAAAATACTGTTGAGAATATTGTTGAAATTAAGGATGATTTGAGCAGTAAAGCATCTGAACTAAAAAAGAAAACATCCGACCTTATTCAAGATGCAAAAAATAGTCATGCAAATTCTGGTGGAAATTTAGATTTAAGCCGTGGTGGAACAATTGATGAGATATTTAAACATCCTGAACTTGGAGATATGGGGTCATCAGACTATGAAAGAGATGGTAAGCATATTTTTGTTGAAAAATATTATGATATTAATATGTTTGCAAATCCAGGAAAAGTTTTTTCTATTGATGAAAAAATCAGGCAATCTCCTTTTGAGTATAGACTATTGACTGAAGAAAGGTTAAGAGAAAGAAAAATAAATCAAAGGGAAGAGATAATTAATTTCATCGGAAACATATCAAACATAACTGGAAAAATCATGAAAAAAGAAGGGAATTATGATTCTATTCATGCAGCTAATAATAATACTTCTGATAGGGATTTTTATAGGGCGGTTTCTAAAGCATTAAGAATTGCAAATGTAGTTTATAAGGAAGAAGAGAGTGTAGAATCAGCATTCAGCCCAAGCCTGCATCATAGAAACCACATACATTTAGATTGTAATATGCTTTGCGACCTTATAGTGGGTGTTGCACAAAATTATGGAAGAGAATCAAATCAGGAAATTGGCAATAATCATTTATATATAAGTTCAAACGGCTTTGAATTTGAAGCAACTGCATTCAGGAAAAAAAATGAACGAGTTGAAACCAGGCAAGGTGTAAAGTGGAGAATAATTGAGCATTCAGATAGTCCATCTGAATCATTTTTAATAAAAGAAATAGGATTTCATGCAAATCAGGATTTTCAAAATGACCCTTACGCCTCAAATAATATTGAGGTTGCTAAACACAGGGGAAAATATACTAAACTTTCTCAAAGAAGCATAGAGGAAGTTATTGAAGGTAATTTAAGGGCACATTTCATTAGAGAATTGGATGATAATGATGAAGAAAAAATAGTGGCCAAAGTTAAAGATTATATTTCATTTGCAAAGGATGTTAAGAATAAATGGGTAGCAATCCAAGGGTTTAATATGCTTTCCAACATGGGAATTATTTTAATAGAAGATTTTGCATCAAATAAAATTTTGGATAAATCACATTTAAATGAAAAAATCGAATACATAATCAAGGGCATGGAATCATTTTCTAAAAACCACGAAGTTCTAAGGGAGATTGGCAAAAAAAATCTGGAAACATTCAATTTATATAATACATATATGAATGATACAACCTTGGAAAATGCTTTATCCACATTAAACCCGAATGACTATAATGGGGAAGGAAAAAGACAGATTAGAGTATATTCAGGAATATTAAAAGATACTATTAAAGATCCAGAAAAAGCAGTTGATTCTATCTATAATAATAGGCATCAATTAAGCTCTCAAGTAACTGTTAATTTATTTAGTCAACTAATAGATTATGTTAAAAGAGAAGAGCAAGAATTAATACAGGGGTATAAAGATGCATTAAAAACAAAAACTCAAGAACTTTATAATGTAAAACCCAAGGATAATCTTATTGAAGGTAAAATTATCGATTTAATGTCGCTGTATAAAAAGCTAGCAAATTAACATTAAATTCAATAAGCAAAAATAATATTAAATTTCTTTTATAATTTTATCTTTTCCTACCCTTCGGCATCTCCTTAACCCATAAATCCCTTTGGGGGAATGGTATTGTTATTTTGTTTTTATCAAACTCTTCTTTTACTTTCTTGATTGTGTCAAAATAAACATCCCAATAGTCTTCTTTTTTCATTGTTGGCCTTACTGCAATGTTTACAGAATTGTCTCCTAAGCTTCTGACAACTATTTGCGGTGCAGGGTCTTTTAAAACCCTTTTGTCTTTTTTCAGAATGTCATTTATTATTCTGATTGCTTTGTCAATATTTGAATCATAACTTATGCCTACTTCAAGATTAAACAGTTTTCTTGTCGGATTCCCATGGAAGTTTTGAATAACGTCTCCCCATATCTTGCTGTTGGGTATTGTTATTTTTACATTGTCCGGGCTTTTGAGGGTACATGCTGATATGCCAACTCTTTCAACTCCTCCAACAACATCCCCTATTTTGACCCAGTCCCCGACCTTAAATGGCTTATGGAACAGGATGAAAACTCCTGATGCCAGATTTCCCAAAGTATCTTTTAACGCAAAGCCTACAATAAATCCCATTATACCAAGCCCTGCAATTAAACCTGATACATTTACTCCAAGGTTTGATAATATTATGATTATAAGTATAATCCATAAGATAACCTTAACTAGATTTTCAACAAATGTTTCAGCGCTCCTGTCAAAATTAATCCTTCCAAAGAATTTCTCAATAATCCTTACCAGGACTTTAATTATTATATAGCCAATAACTAATGTGACAGCTATGCTTATAAGTTTTGGAATATATCCAGTAAATTTTACAGTAATGTCATTTAATATATTCTCTAGTAGGGATACCATTTTAAAATATATTTAATTATTCTTATTTAAAGCTTATGTTTTTGTTAAGTGGTTTATTGTAATCCTTTTGGGCAAGATTCTCTGCCTTTTATTCAGATCTGTATTATTCCTATAAGGGTTTTTTTGAATAATGCTTTTATCCAACCCTTTGTTTTTTCTAAATCCGAATAAATTTTTTATTATTGGCATTTTATTTACTTCTTGTTATTGGCATATTTCTGCATTTGGGTTTACCAGATCCAGGATTTCTTTGTATAAAATGTCTCTTCCAAACGCCATAAAAGTATACTTTGATTAACTAGTATATAAATCTATCGATATATTCACTAATATCTTCACTAATATATTTAT
>NZEC01000018.1 GCA_002688925.1 archaeon | reverse complement strand
CGGATTATGCAAAATCAAAAACATTATAAATAACCTCAAATTGATATAATTCTGGGGTGTATATTAATGTCAGCTGAAAAGGAGGTAGTTAATTTCTGGCTTAACAGGAAAGGATACTTTACTGTTAATAACTTGAAGAGTAAAAACAAGGACATTGGAATTCTCGCCCTGAAATTTGATAAAACTGTTTTGGAAAAAATTATGCATTTAGAGGTAAATTGCTCGATAACTGGTATTGCTGACCAGCATTATATTTCTGATATAATCAGTGAAAAGTTTGATGATAAGGGAATTATGAGCACTATAAGTGAATATTCAAAAAACATGAAAAAAGACATCAAAATAGAGAAAATTGTAGTATTGAACTCGCTACCTAAAGAAAAAAGTGAAATCACAGGAAAACTGGAAAAAAAAGGAATAAAACTGGTTGAGTTTGAGGATATACTTTCAGATGTAATGAAAGGCCTCAATACAGGTTATTTCAAAGATGATATTATCAGGACATTGCAGATTGTTAAATTTTTACTGGTCCAGAATCCAAAGAAGTTTGTTGATGTTTTGGAAAAAAACCTAAGCCAGCAAAAAATGAAAGAGATGATTGCTGAAATGCTCGATAGGGATGGGATAGTAAAGGAGTTCAAAAAAACAAATGAGGAAAGATTAGCCTTAATATTAAAGCAGGCCATGATAAAACCAGAAAGCTTGGCAAAAATGCTGGAAAATGATGTCCTTAACAGAAAAACAAGAAAGCCTTTTATCTCTTCTTTGATAAAGCAGGAGAAAATAGGAATTGTATACAAGAAAGAAGTCAATGTTAAGAAAGAAAAGCCATTGAGCAGGTTTTTTGGCTGATTTTTCCAATATCTAAATTTTGAAAATTTTAAATCATAATGTTCTACTTGCCTTGACCATCTCCACAGCAACCTTAACAGCCCTTTTTGCATACTCCTCTGCCCTTTCCTCTGCCTGCTGCCATGTTGCCCTTGGCCCGATTATTCCCATGCCAACCGGCTTGTTGTAATGCAAAGAAAGCTCCATCAGCTTTTGCACAGCATTGTTTGCAACAATAATATCGTGGTCTGTATCACCTTGTATAACAGCGCCCAAAGCAACCAAAGAATTTATTTTCTTCTCTTTAAGCAAATTTTTCGCAGCAAAAGGAATCTCAAAAACTCCAGGCACATTTACCTTCTTCACTATCTCAGCATTTAAAGAATCTGCATATTTCTCCGCATATTTCTCCATTTTAGAGGTTATTTCATCATTAAAATCAGAAACAACCAAGCCAATTTTTATTCTCATTAGACCTTAATTTCCCCTTCATCATCTTTCCCTTGTCTCTTCCCCATACCTGCGTTTTTTGTCAAGGCTTCTTTTCCTTCCAATAATACAAGAGCATTAAGAGCATGCTTCTCTGCCCTGTTCTTTGCAATCTCAAAAATCTCTTTTTCATCCTCTGATTCATCCATATGAACAAAAACCTCTAAAATATGCTTCCCAGCCTCAACTTGAACCATCTGCATACCCATAGAAGCCTCATGGCTGCACTGCTTGTCAATAGGCTCAGGCCCAGCCATGCCAAATGCCATGACAATATCACACTTATACTTTTCAAAAAGCAACTTGCATGCTACTGGCAAATCCTTGAACCCAGGCACAGTATAGCGCTCAATCTCATGCTCAGAATTATTGTTAATAACACCTATTGCAAATCCTGCCATATCAACCCTTGCAAAAGTCGTATCAGCTATTCCTATTTTTGCCATCTTATCTCGACCCTAATCTCATCCCCATCCTTAATTCCTAATTCAGATTTTAAATGAACAGGAGCAATAAACTCAATAATATTGTCTTCATGCCTGCTCTTATCAGGCACTAATATTGATCCATTTATATTTTTAATCTTTGCCTTATAGCATCTTGTGCCGTAAAATACCTTGCCTTCAGATTCAAAGCCTTCAATTATAACAGCTTTTTTCTCATCAAATAAATTTATCTTTTTATCTGTCTTTATGTTTAACGTTCCCGGATAAGCATCAAACCCAAGCTTGCCTTTAATCTCTTTCTTATAATGCTCCATAGACATATAAAATGCCCCTTCACCTAAGCCGCTTGTTACAATGCCACTAAAAGCAATTCCACCCCCCATACACTATAGCAGTCTAATTTCGCTTATAAATGTTATGCTCTATCAAAATACTTATATAATCATGATAATAATCCAATAACAAACATAATAATCAAGATTCGAATAAAATGACAGGACCAAAGCACAACGAGTATTTTGAAGGAATACTGCAATTAAGAAATCCAAGCAACAAACTAATAGATACTGCTATAAAAGAAATTGAGAAAAAAGAAGATGCTAACATAGCTAAAGTAAAAAAGGTTGCAAACGGAGTTGATATCTATATCTCATCCCAAAGGTTTCTTAGAACTTTAGGCAATAAGCTCCAAAGCCAGTTTGGAGGCCAGCTTATAACAAGCACAAAGCTGCACACAAAACATAGACTTACAAGCAGGGAGCTTTATAGGGTAAATGTCCTTTTCAGGCTACCTAATTTCAAAAAAGGAGATGTAATAACTTACAGGGGAGACAAAATAAAGATAATTGCAATGCACAAAAATGTCCTTGCAAAAGATGTAAAGACAGGGAAAAAGCTCCATTTAAACTTTAAAGACATTAAGTGATTAGATACTATCAATCTTGATTTCAGTTCTAATACAAAAACAAAACCTTTTTATTCTTTCCAATAGTTGGAGTTTTTACATGACTAAGAAGAAAACCAGAAAATTGCTAAAAAAAACATGGCATTTCATATGGGAAGAAGACAGTTTATGGAGCTGGATTGTTAACGTAATACTGGCATTTATCCTTATTAAATTTATTGTATATCCTGGATTAGGCCTTTTATTAAGTACAAGTCATCCTGTAGTTGCTGTTGTTAGCGAGAGCATGGAACACAATGAGATGAAATTTGACGGGTGGTGGGACAAAAACAATAATTGGTATATTGAAAACAGCATCACTAAAGACCAATTTGAAAAATTTTCACTAAAAAACGGCTTCAATAAAGGAGATATAATGATCTTGGCAGGAAAAGATGCAGAAAACATAGCAATAGGAGATGTAATAGTTTTCAGAAGCAACAGAAAAGACCCAATAATACATAGGGTTGTAAAAAAAACAGAAAGCGGCAATTTACAGACCAAAGGCGACAATAACAAAGATTCCATAAAAAACAGCCTACTGGATGAAACAGACATAAGCGAAGACAGGATCATCGGAAAGGCTGTCCTAAAGATACCTTATCTGGGCTATATAAAGATAGGATTTGTAGAAATACTAAACGCAGGATTAGCATAGTAACTTTTATGTAAAATAAAGGTTGTTGCATAAGTCAGTGCTTATGCGTAAATTGCCAATGCATATAATCCCGAAGGGTTGTGATAAACGACCTGAGCATACGCAGTATGCGAAGTTGAGAAGCCCTCTAAGGCTCCGAATAAGCACAAATTAGGCTTGCACAACAACCAAGATAAAAACAATAAGATTATTATATAGGAACTAAAATTCTATAATCTAAAGATGTTTTGTCCAAAATGCGGCTCTATACTGCTGCCAAAGAAAGAAGGCAGTAAAAAGGTTCTTATATGCAGCTGCGGCTATAAGACAAGCAATGTCGAACAGTCAAGAATAACTGAGACAGTAGCCAAAGATAATAAAGAGATTGATGTCGTAGAAAAAGGCAAATTAGAAACTCTGCCAAAAACCAATGCCAAATGCGAGAAGTGCGGCCACAATACAGCATATTACTGGCTTGTCCAGACCCGCGCAGGAGACGAACCAGAAACTAAGTTCTTAAGATGCGAGAAATGCGAGCATACCTGGAGAGATTATAATTAATTCAATAGGGCTTCTTTGTCTGAATCTCATTAAGAATATTTTTTATAAATCCGGAAAATAACAAAGCTAATAAAGAATTAATAAGATTTTTATCTAAATTTTTGAAAAAAAGGTAAAAATCAAGTCTGGCCTTAAATCAAGAGAAAAAATCATAGAAACCATGGTTAAATAATAAACATTTAAATATTACATTTATAACCATATCAAAAAAAGAGGTATCAAATGACTTTAAGCACGCTAATTAGATTTATTGTAATTTCTGCTATTTTTGAAAAAACTGATGATGAGCTAGATATACTTCCGCCTCCGCCGCCATTTCCCGATATAGGTGAAGAGGAAAAAAAATCAGTTCAAGATGAAAAAATAAGAGAACAGGAGCAACGAAAAAGGCAAGAAGAAGCAAAAAAAGCAGAAAAAGAAGAAGAAAAGAAGAGAAAACAGAAGGATAAAGAGCAGAAGAAAAAAGAAGAAGCAGAAAGAAAAAAGAAATTGCAAGACCAGAGAAAACAAGAGCTGAAAAGAAAACAAAAAGAAGCCGAGAAAACAAGAAAAGAGGAAGAAAGAAAAAAGCAAATAGAGCTGGATTTGAAGAGAAAAAGAGAAGAGAAAAGAAATAAAGAGTTGGAGAAAAAGAAACAAAAAAAAATCAGAGGAAAAAAGAAAAGAACAAGAGAAGAAAAGTAAAGCAGAAAGAATAGAAAAACTAAAGCAAAAAGAAAAACCAGAAGAAGAAAAAAATCAAAAAAAGCCATCCTTTTTTGGCAATCTCTTTGGCAAGAAAGAAGCCAAAACATCTCCGGAAGAATTATTAAAAGATTTAGAAACCCAATCAAAGCTAACAAAAGATAAAGATTATCATATTGAACAGAAATCCCAGCCAGATGTAGGGCAGGAAAGAGAAATAGTAAAGCCAAAAGAAGTCATAAAAGCCGAGGAAGAAATTCAAAAAGCCATCATGAAAATGAAGGCTTTCAAAAAGAAACATCCAATTCTAAAAGGATTGCTTAAGAAGAAAAGCAAAAAGAAAGAAGAGATTATTGAAAAAGTAGAGACTCCGGAAATAATGCCTGTAACCGAAGAAAAGGCAGATGCAATTGTGTTAATAGAGGAAAAGATACACAAGGCAAGGCTCGCATTGATGGAATTTAAGTTTGATGAAGCAAGAAAGGTCTATATAGAAATAATGAAGCTATACAATGAACTGGATATTAAGAAAAAATCAAAAGTCTACCAAGATATCAAAGATTTATATTATGAAAGAAAAACTGCAGAAAAATTTGCAAAATAGTGTTTATTTTATTTATTAATAATATTTTAAATATTTCCTATTATTACACTCAAATACTGGCGGATACCCTCCTTGCTTTAGGGATATAATTCAAAATCTTTCCATTGGAATATTTTCCAGTACCTAAAAAATCATTCTCATGCTTGATTATCACAAAACCAGAATAGTCTCCATTAATCTCTATATCATCTCCCATCATCCATCTCTTTTTTTCCTCTTCATTAATTTCAGCAACATTTTTAGTTGCTTTTTGCCCTACTATCTGGCTGCCCTCTATGCCCAGTCTTATGCTTTGTCCGTCTATTTCGCAAAAATACATGCCAATAGAATTAACCCTGATCTTTGAAACATCAATTTTAGAAATATCCCTGTTAACAGCAAAAATCCTGTTTTTCTGGTTGCTGAGAAAAGCATATTTTAGCTTTAACTCAGCGCCCCATTGCTTTTCTATTAACTTTATTATTTCCTTAATTTCTTTATTGTTTAATATCCTTAATTTGAGCATTTTACCATTGATTTTTCACTAAATTTTTAAATTTTGTTAATATTCTTGTTATAATGGACATTGTGATTATTTCTTCAGCTAAAGATCCTGCGAGCATGAACATTAAGGAAAATCTTCTCACTAATTTTGAATTTGATAAATCAGAAGAAAAATTTGACAATAATGATATTTTTGAACTTAAATCCAATTCAATAGAAATAAAATTATACACAATAAATTCCGAGCTGATTTATACAGATAATTTAGACACAAAAATACATGCTGATATTTTTATTTTTATATCCAAGCATCAGTCAGCAGGAGGAATAGCAACATTAACAATACATCCAATTGGAAATTTCGGAAAAGCAGAATATGGCGGAAAAGAAAATAAGCTCTGTATATCTCCATCTTATTATATCAAAGATATTTTTAATGAACTTAATAAAATTACTCAAGCAGATTATGAGATAACTTTAGAAGTCACTCACCATGGCCCTTTTATGGAAAAGCCACTTTTATTTATTGAGATAGGCAGCACAGAGAAGGAATGGGAAAATAAGAATGCAGGTAGCATCATAGCAAAAACATTAATCCATGTTTTAAACAGTAATGAAAAAAATTATGAAAGCCTTTTTGTTATTGGTGGCCAGCACTACAATAATATTGCAAACAAGGTAATGTTAAAAACTGAATATGCAGCAGGCCATATATGTGCAAAATACAACCTACAAAACTTAAACGCAGAAATAATAAAAGAAGCAATGGCAAAAACAATCCCAAAATCCAAATTAGTATTATTGGATTGGAAGGGCTTAGGCAAAGAAAAGCAGAGAATTGTAGATATTCTAGAAAAAAATAATATCGAATATAAGAGAAGTGATAGGTTTTTTGAGAACTAAATTTATTTCTTCTTCTCTTCTTTCTTCGGAGCTTCTTCTTTCTTGGCTTCTGGAGCTTCCCCTTCTGCTGGCGCAGCTGCTTCTCCTGGTTTTGCTTCAGCTCCTGCAGCTGCTTCTCCTTCTACTGGCAGCAGCTCTTTAATTATTGCATCTGGGATACCTGCTTCAACTAACTTAGCTTTAATGGCTCCTCTCTCTTTGTCAGCCATCCCGCCAATAATTTCCTTAGCAGTTTTTTCGTATTCAGCTCTTCTCTCTTCCATCTCTTCAGCAAGCTTTTTCCTCTCTTCTTCCAGTTTCTTAAGCTCTTCAGCACTAAGCTCTGTTTTCTCTTCTTTTATCTCTTTATCGTACTTTCCTTCATTAACTTCTTTAATCGTTTCTACTGCAGGCTTTCCTTCAACTAAAACACCCATAGAATTACATGTACCAATTATCTCCTTAACTTTTTCTTTTAATCCTTTGCCAAGCAAATTACCCTCTTTCATCTTAGCAACCTTGATTATCTGCTCAATAAGAACATCAGCAACCTTATCGGCTTTGGGATTCCCGGATCCTTTTTGTATGCCTGCTTCTTTTATTATCAAAGATGCTGCAGGTGGAGTTCCAATAGTAATCTCAAATTCTTTAGTATCAACATCTACTATAATCTTTATAGGAACCTGCATTCCATTGAATGCAGAAGTTTTTTTATTGATTTCAGAGACTACCTGGCCGATATTAACTCCTAAAGGTCCAAGTGCAGGCCCAAGTGGCGGAGCTGCAGTAGCCTTTCCACCAGGTACCAATGATTCAACAGTTTGTGATGCCATTTTAATTACATTTGTAAAATAAGTTAGTACTATTATTAACTAATGGAAATCAAATTCTTTTTATAAGGCTTTCGAAAATTAATTGTTTTTTACAAAATCCTTATAAATCAGCTTTCTACTCTTTAAAATATGGGGGATTTAATTAAAGGCCAGGTTATTTCAGGAGAATTCGGAAAGATACTTATCAGGCAGAAATCCGGACAGGAATTAGAACTTGGAGAGCTGCTAATAGCAGAATCTAAAGGCAATATAATCTTAATGCAGGTTTTTGACTTAATTTACGGCAGCCAGATAAGCCAGCAGAACTTGGAATTAATTTCCGGCATGAAGCTGGAAGAGAACACAGATATGGAATTCTTTGACAAAAACCTAAGAAATTATATGCTTGCAAGGCTTAAGAACCTTATTACTATAAGCAAAAACAAGGCTTCAGTAAGCAAATTAATGCCGTCTTTTTTTTCAGATGTAAGAGAAATAAAAAAAGAAGACCTCTCATTTTTAACCAAGCCTAATAATCCAATTTATATCGGAAATTTAAGGTCTGGCAGCAAAATGCTCGATGTCCCTATTTTTCTTGAAGGCAGCAAAGTGCTAACTCATCATATCCTCATTGCAGGCACAACAGGCAGGGGAAAAAGCACTTTGATATCAAATATATTATGGAATTTAGTTGAGAAGGATTATTGCGGTATTTTAGTTCTTGATCCGCATGATGAATATTATGGAAGAAACAAAATTGGATTAAAAGACCATCCGGTAAACAATAAAGTTGTTTATTACACTCCAAAAAATCCTCCCGCAGGGGCAAAAACCCTTAAGATAAATATACAAAAAATTAAGCCGCACCACTTTGATGGGGTTGTGGATTTTTCAGATCCGCAAAAACAAGCACTATCTCTTTATTACAAATATTTTGGCACTAATTGGATTTTAAATGTTTTATTTGAAAAAAAGATAGAAGGAGTCAGTTTTATGGAGCAGACTATTTCTGTTGTAAAAAGAAGGCTCCTTTATTTGCTGGATTTAGAAATTGATGGCGAAGAGATAATATCAAAAGGAATTTTTGACTTAACTGCCGGAACAAATACTATAAATGATATTGCAAAAGAATTAGAAGAAGGAAAAATTCCTATTATCGACACATCCGGCTTTTCAGGAGCTGTTGAAATTTTGATTGGAAGCCTCATAACAACAGAGGTATTTAACAAATACAAATACTATAAGATGCAGGGAAGCTTAAATGATAAGCCAATAATTTCCATTGTGCTGGAAGAAGCGCCAAGAGTTCTAGGCAAGGACGCTTTGGAAAAAGGCCATAATATATTCTCAACCATAGCAAGGGAAGGAAGAAAATTCAAAGTTGGCTTGACTGCCATTACACAATTACCTTCCTTGATACCACGAGAAATCTTGGCAAACATTAATACAAAGATAATCTTAGGCATAGAGATGAAGCCTGAGAGAACTGCAATTATAGAGTCTGCAAGCCAGGACTTAAGCGAGGATGACCGTACTATTGCTTCTTTGGATATGGGAGAGGCATTAATAAGCTCTAATTTTTCAAAGTTCGCAATTCCTGTAAAAATACCCTTCTTTGATGAAATTGCAAAAAAAGATATAGAAGCAAAAAAAGAAACAAAAAAGGACTTTAGCGGCATTAAGCTAAGTTAAAAATAATCACTAAATCTCAAACACTTTCTTTTTTTTTTAAGATTACAGAAGGAGTTCCCCCACCATGCCACGTGTATCTTGGTCTTACTCTCATTGGATATATCTTCTCGTTTATATCATCAAATATCAAAGCTGCTCCTGTAACTCTTGGCAGATAATTCAGCTGCTTATCAAGACCTTCTCTCATGTAACTCTGCATTAAAGCCCCCAATGCCTTGACATCTATATTTGCAGTAATCCTGTGAGATATAACAATATCAGACTGCGTGATTACATCTGTATGGATTTTTCCCGGCTGCTGGGAAGCTAAAACCAAGCTAATCCCAGGCTGCCTTCCTTCCCTTAAAATTGTTAACAATGGCTGTGTAGCCACTGTTTTAATATCATTTGGCAAAAATTCATGGGCCTCATCAATGATAAGCCACACTAAAGGCTCTTTTTCTTCCTCTTGATCTTCATCAATCAGATGAGTTTCCCGGTAAATAGATTTGTATTCTTCACTTTTTCTTACAGCCATTCTCTTGGCAAATAGCTTCTGCGCAACTAACCCAATAACCAAAGCCCTTAATCCTTCAGCATCAGAAGAGTATGAATAACAGCTTACATCTAGAACTGTTATTTGCCCGGGTATTACTAAATCTTCCAATAAAGTCCCTTCCTTGCTGAATAAGCCCCAGTGCTTTGCCGCTAAAAACCTGTTTTCAACAGCATCCTTTACTTCCTTAGCAGATCTGTCATCTTTTTGTATAGTCTTAACTATATCATCTATATCATAATCCCTGCCACTTTCTTTTAACGTTTCTATAGCTCTTTCTATGAGTATGCCTGTAGAGTCATTTAAGTCAATGCCAAATGTCTCTGACCACTCATAAGCTGAAAGGTTGCTTGTTTTTATTGAAAATGGAAAATCTGTAGGTATATCCTGTTCCTTGTATTTTTTATAATAACCTATTGGAGTGAAAATACTCACGTTCAATGGCTTTGCTTCTATGTCCCATTCGTCTAAAAGCTCTTTATCTTTCTTATTTGGGTATTTCATAGTCCAGTAAATGCCCATAGTGTCTAAAATTATTATTGAAATGTTTTTCTCCATTTCTTTCGGTAAATCGCTCATAGATTCAGCAATCACCCCCATTGAATAGCTTTTTCCGGATCCTCTTTTACCGCAGATAAAAACAATATGGCTTTTTGCAACATCCATCAATATGTTATTGGAAAGAGAAGTTGTCTGGCCCATCTTCACATAATGCTTGCCAATATTAATTGTACCAGAAGTCCCAAACCTCCCCATATCTTCCTTATTCCTGCCTAGCACAATGTCATACATTTTAAGTTAGATTACTTAATAATCCTATATCTAAGATATATAAACTTATGGGAGTATTGATTAGTTAGTAAAAATCCGAAAGCTTTATTTATGATTTATTATTTACTAGTTTAAAAAAGGGGGATAGAGGCAATTCGTAGTGTTAGATATGGTAAAATGAGCAAAAGAACCCCTAAAAATTCTAAAAAAAAGCATAAAGCAAAGGAAAAGCAGGAGAATCTAATAATCATCGGAATCTTCATTGTTTTTGTTTTGGTAGTTGCATATCTATTTTATGTAGTAAAGATGCCAACTTCTTCCAATTTAAACGAAAATATAGTTGCTGTTATAAATGGAAATGAAATAACAAAGCAGGAGCTTGACTGGTGGTACAAACTTTCTATTGAGCCGGAATATGCAGATCTTGTTACAAAGCAGGATTTTCTAATGATGTCCTTGATTCCGCAGGAAGTTTTGACGCAGAAAGCAGATAAGGAAAATATAAAGGTAAATGCTGACGAGGCTGAAAAACTTTTAGGATTATTCCTCATAGATAATGGAATTACCTTGGAAGAATTTGAAGAACAATTAAATGCTAAAAGCATCACAATAGACGACATCAAAAAATCTTTTGAGAGCAGGGCAATGATAATGAAACTGATGGAAAAGGAAAATGTTGGTTTTATTGATGAAGGAAATTTTAATTTTAATGAAAATGATGGCGCTTTTCAGGAGTATGTAGACAACCTGCTAGACGATGCTGATATAAAGATATTTCCTGAGAACATAGACAGGTTAATATTAAAAAATTTTAAGGAAACAGGAGATGAATTATGCAATGAAAACAAGCCAATTTTAAGGCTTTATACATCAACTTCATGTAAGGTATGCAATGACACTACTGAAATTTTTAACAATCTGGTTGAAAAGCTTGTTGAAGATGAAACTGTAGAAGCATTTCACTGGAGCCTCGACACAGGAGATGATCTAATGACATCAAAAAAGGAAAAAGGAATCCCTAAAGAAGAATTAGCATTATTCAAGAAAAACAACCCAAATAATCGTGTGCCTGCTCTTAATTTAGGGTGCAAATATACATTAGTGGGGAATGTTGATAGTGAAGCAGAAGACGAATCGAGAGAAATAATAAAAAATCTTATAGGTGCTTAAATGTTTTCAGAAAGAGACAAAACAGAAGAGGAATTAAGGTTCTTAAAGGAAAGCTTTGACGCAGGCGTCATATCAAGTGAAGAGTATGAGATTGCAAAAGAAAGACTCAACTCAAAATTAAGGGAACTAAGCGATATAGGCAAAAAAGACCAGGAACATGAAGTCAAAGAAAGCCAGGAATCAAGCTCCGAGGAAAAAACAGAAAGTGAAAACAAAGAAACAGAAAAAGAAATATTAGAAGAGATGGAAAACCAAGAAGCTAAAGAAGAGCAAAAGGAAATAAAAGAAACAACAGAAGCTGAAAAAACTGAAGAAAAAGCAGAAGACGAAAAGGAGCAAGAAGAAAAGCCAGAAGAAATAGAACAAGTTGAAATTAAAGAAGAAACAAAGGAATTACCCGTAGAAGAAGCAAAAACTGATATTCACGAAAAAGAAACCAAAGAAGAACAAAAGAAACTAGAAGGAACAACAGAAACAGAAAAAATAGAGGAAAAAGCAGAAGAGAAAAAACAAGAGCCAGAAATCTGGGAAGAGAAAACAAGCAACAAAAGAATATTCATTTATCTTGCTATTATCATAATATTTGGCCTTATTTCTTGGTATTTCTTTTTTTCTGGAAATTCAGCACCTTTAGAGAATGTAGATGCTCCTGTTAGCTTAATCGCATGCAGTTCAGATAGTGAATGTACTGAAGAAGGAAAAATAGGATTATGCTTAAAACCAGGCCTAGAAGATGCAGAATGCAAATTTATTGATGACGCTAGAATCAAGCTGATAATCCTTAATGATGAAACCTGTTTTAATTGCGAAACTAATAGAGTATTATCAATACTTAAGAGTTTTTTCAAAAACTTAGAGACAGAAAAAATTGATTTCAATACTGAAGAAGGCATAGCTTTAATTAAAAAGTTTAAGGTAAATACATTGCCTGCATACATTTTAAATTCAAGTTTCACTGAGGCATATAACTTTGATAAATTCTCCAGCTCATTTAATGAAGTAGAAAATAGTTTTGTGATGAAAAATACAGTATCTAATGCAAATTTATACATAGACAGAGATGAAATCCCAAACAAGCTTAATTTATTCTTTAAGTCAGGGGAAACTGTAAATACAATAGCAGAGGAAAATTTAAATGAATTCCTGGAAGCATTTGAAGGAAAAGTTGACTTTGAAAAGCATAATGCTGACAGCAGAATTGTTAAAGAACTAAAAATAAATACATTCCCAACATTTTTAATAAACAACAAAATCAAGTTCTCAGGAGTCCAGTCACCTGACAAGATAAGGGAATATTTCTGTCAGATGAACAACCTAGAAGAATGCAACAAAGAATTGACTAAGAGCTTGATTTGAATTCTTATAAAATAAAAAAAATAAATTAAAGCTCTCCAACAGTCAGCACATTGACCCTTGATTCGTTTGGCCTAACTTTTGAGTCCATTCCAACAAGAAATTTTACATTTGCGCTTTCTGCCGCTCTTGCAGTATCCTTGTCTATAATGCCGTCAAATATAACTGCATAAGCAGTGTTGTTCAGGCTTTTTATAGTAGACTGCAATTCACTTACTGGAACTTTTCCAAGAGTGCTTAACTTTTGGTCAAGAACCTGAGCTCCCCTTGTCCCGATTAAATTTTCAAGCAGTTCCTTAAACTTTTTTTTATGCTCTAAGGAAATAGACATAGCTGGCTTTGCAGCCGGCTTTCTCTCAAATACCGGCCTTGCCTGGGGCCTGAAAAATCTTGGCTTTCTTTCAGAATATGTGGCTTCTTCCTTTGCAAACTCAAGTTTAGCCTGCTCTCCTGAAATGCGACTTCTTATTGCCTTGTGGATTTCTTTTTGTGTTATCTCCTCAACTTCCTTTCCATCGGGGGCCTTTGTGACATAATCAATATCAGCAACAGAAGTAAGCTCCTTGATGATTAAATTTCCTCCTCTATCTCCATCAACAAACACAGTCACAACTTTTTTCTTGCATAGATCTATGATTGTTTCTGGTGCTGAAGTTCCGTTCATTGCAACAGCATTCTTAAAGCCATGCTTAAGTAAATTCAGAACATCAGCACGGCCTTCTACAACAATTATTTCATCACTTTCATCGATTGCAGGACCTGCTGGCAATCTATCTTTGCCATATTCCTGTATTTCCATAACCCTAACAGAATATGCAACCTCATCTGCAAGTTCCTGTGAATCAGGCATTGAGCCGCTAATTAAGTTTTTCAAGAGCTCTTTTGCCCTTCCTATGACAAAATTCCTTTTGCTTACCCTTACATCCTCTATACTTTGCGCCTGTATTTTTGCAGTGCATGGCCCTATCCTTTGTATTATTTCCATAGCTGCCGCAATAATAGCTGTCTCTGCCTTATCCAAAGAAGAAGGAATATCAATAGTGCCTTTTGTCTTTCCAGACCTTGTATCAGTATTTACTTCTATCCTTCCAATTCTGCCGGATTTCTGCAATTCCCTTAGCTCTAAATCTGTGCCTAAAAGCCCTTCTGTTTGACCGAAAATAGCGCCAATAACATCAGGCTTGTCAACAACTCCATCTATTTCTATTGTAACATGAACTATATATTTTGCCGCAACAGGGCTAATTTTTCCCATATTAATCATCCCCCCACTATATTTTTATTTCCAGAACAAGCTATATTTTAACTTAATTGAGCCTATTTCGGCTCAAAACTTCTAAATAAGCAAATTATGTGATAATAAATGAATTTTAAGTTAAATACTTGTTCTAAATACTTTTTTGGGCCTATTAAAGGTAATGTAGCCCGTAACACTAACTCCCAGGTTCATCGCTTGCATTTAGCGACAGCTCCCATGGGTACTCTCGTGACGGGCATTGAACTTAATTGATAATAAACTAATAAGCCCTTTAATGTCTCTTTTTCCTGTTATTTTGTTATGTTAATGATATATTTAACCTTTGTGGTTTTTATTTAATTTCAATATTGAAAATTAACCTATCTTACTATTTAAAATTTTTTTAACACTTTAATTTAATCAACAAGAATATGCGATTATAAAAAACCCCAGCAAAATTTCAAAAGAAATTCTGCCAGGGAAAAGAGGTGTTATACTACTATAAAGTAACACTACTATTTATACTTTTCGGTTATGTTAGTATTTTAAAGTAGTGATTTTTATTTTTAATCTAAACTACATGCCTAATAAAAAACTATTTTAAATAAGGGCTAAACTCTTGCTTAGTATGGGCAAAAAACTAAATATTGGTGGCCAGGCAGTGATTGAAGGCCTGATGATAAGAAGCCCAAAGTATAATGTTATCGGAATAAGGAAGAATAAGAAAATAATCTTGAAAAAAGAAAAAATAAAGCCAAGAAAATCAAAATTCTATAAACTCCCGATTGTAAGAGGATTTTATAATCTTGTGGATATGCTTGTTTTAGGAATGAGATCATTAATGTGGTCTGCAGACCAGCAGCTTGATGAAGATGAAAAAATCAGCAAAAAAGAAATGACATTCAGCATGATTTTTGCCATTGTTTTTGGGCTTGGACTTTTCCTTGCATTGCCTTATTTCCTTACAAATCTTATTGGATTCTTTGAAGAAACCAAACCATTATTATTCAATTTAGTTGATGGAATAATCCGCATTGGAATATTTTTTCTGTATATCGTTGTAATTTCATTAATGAAAGATGTAAAGGTGCTTTTTCAATATCATGGAGCAGAGCATAAGGCAATACACTGCTATGAGCATAATAAAAAATTAGACCTGAAAAACATAAAAAAATTCAAGACTTTACATCCAAGATGCGGAACAGCATTCATAATGATAGTTCTGGTTGTTGCAATACTTACATTTTCGGTAATAACCCCTATAATCTTAAATATTTTTCCAGGGCTTTTGAAAATAGGGGCATTTCCAAGAAGAGCTATCCTATTTTTGATCAGGATTTCCTTATTGCCTTTAATCGCAGGCCTTTCCTATGAATTTTTAAAGTTTAGCGCAAAATACGAACACAGACCGATTATGAAAATCCTAGTTTACCCCGGCTTGCTGATGCAGAAAATAACAACTAAGGAACCAAACAAAAAACAGATTGAAGTAGCCATGGCAGTTGTTAAAAAAATACTGAAGTTAGAGAAAGTCAAATCATAATCAAAAACATTAAATAAATATCATCATTTCTTTTACATATGAAATTTGCTCATATTGCTGACTCCCATATCGGGAGCTGGAGAGACCCTAAGCTGAGGGATATAAGTACCATAGCATTCAATAAGGCTATGGACAAGTGCATTGAAGAGAATGTTGACTTTATTCTTATTTGCGGGGATTTGTTTAATACTTCTCTTCCAAGAATAGATAATTTAAAGACAGTTGTCGGAAAATTTAAAGAGATAAAGGACAAAAATATTCCTGTTTACATTATACCCGGAAGCCATGATTTTTCTCCTTCTGGCAAGACAATGCTCGATGTTCTTGAAGAAGCAGGCTTGTTTGTTAATGTTGTAAAAGGCGAAGAAATTGATGGAAAGCTAAAGCTTAATTTTACAATAGACAAAAAAACAGGTGCAAAAATAACCGGCATGCTTGGAAAAAGATATTCCCTGGAAAAGGAATACTACAAAAACCTTATCACAGAAAATCTTGAACAGGAAGAAGGCTTTAAGATATTTATGCTGCATTCCGGAATTGATGAGTTAAAGCACGAAGATATGCAAGCTATTATTTCTCAGCCAATTTCTTTGCTTCCAAAAAACTTTGATTACTATGCTGCAGGCCACGTTCATGTTGTTGAAGATAGAACTATGGAAGGATATGGAAGAGTAGCATATCCCGGACCTTTATTTCCAAACTCTTTCTCAGAACTGGAAAAACTGGAAAGAGGAGGATTTTATATTTATGAGGATAATAAATTAAGATGGGAGCCAATACAAGTTTACAATATCTTTAAAATAATCATTGATTGCAATGGCCTTGACCCAGAACAGGTTTACGACAAGATAATAAACGAGATTAAGGACAAGGAATTCATAAACTCGATAGTCTTAATAAGATTATTTGGCTCTTTAGGTGCTGGAAAGCCAACTGATATAGATTTTAAAGAGATATTTACAACACTTTATGACAAATCCGCTTATTTTGTCATGAAAAACACAAATGCCCTGACAACAAAAGAATTTGAAGAGATTAAAATAGATGCAAAATCTGTTGAAGACGCAGAAACCTCAATAATAAAAGAGCATCTGGGCCAGGTAAAAGTAAAAGGAATGGACACTCACAAAGAAGAATCTTTAATCAAAGAACTAATGAGCATCTTAAGCACAGAAAAACAGGAAGGCGAAAGAGTAAATGATTTTGACGGCAGGATTAAGGAAGATGCCAGCAAGATATTAAAGGTTGATTTGTAGGTAAAAGATAATTATTACTCCTTAATGATGGTAAAATAATAGAAAGGTTTAAATATGAGTTATTTCACTCATACAAATACATGACAACTAACTTAAAATCTGAACAAAAGGAATTAGGACATGTGACGAGGAGTATTCTTAGGGAGATTAGACATGACCGTACTACTCATTCAAACAAAGTTATCCAAGATTCTAATGAATTTGAACAATTTAAAAGTGAGTTAGAAAGTAATCTTGGAGTTATAGTGGATATTCCTCAGAGTATTAGGGAGACTAAAAGTAATAGAACTTTTATTTCATATGTTGTTAAAACATATTCAGCAGACTATCATGTTCAAAATTACCGTAATAATCAAATTTAATAAGTCATTCTTTATTTATTAAATTTATAATAATCTCATTAACCCCTTTAGGAGTAGCTTTTCCTCTTGTTTTCCCCATAACCTGCCCAACAATATAATTAAGCGCTTTTTCCTCTCCCTTCTTATAATCCTCAACCGCTTTTGGATTTTCTTTTATTGCCTCTTTGCAGTATTTTTCCAACTTACCAGAATCAGAAACAGCCCCTAAATTTTCTTTTTTAACATGAGAATTAACATCAAAAGGCTTCTCAATCAACTTTTCCAGTAATTTTTGTGCAACAGTATCTGTTATTTTTTTAGCTTCCACCAATTTCAGCAAATCAATAATATGCTTTTCATCAATCTCTATCTCATGCAACTCTTTTTTATTGTAATTAAGCACCCTTACCAACTCACGCCTCAGCCACTTTGCAGCCAGTATAGGATCAACAGCTTTAGCAACCTTCTCAAACAACTCTGCAAGCTCTTTCTCAGCTGCAATTATCTCAGCATCTTCTTTTTTTATCTTGTGCTTTGAAACAAATTTTGATATCTTATCATGAGCCAACTCAGGCATCTCACTTTTTATTTTATTTAATAATTCATCTGTAATCTCTGTTTTTACTAAATCAGAATCAAAAATATAGCCGTAATCCTCTTCTGTCTCTTTTTTCCTTAAAGAAAATGTAAGCCCTTTTTCAGAATCCCAAGCGTGAGTTTCCTGCATTAATTTTTTTCCTTGTTTTATTTCTGATTTCTGCCTTAGAATCTCATATTTTAATGCACGCTCAATTTCCTTGAATCCTGTTATGTTCTTGACTTCCTGCTTTACAAAAGTACTTTCCCTAATGGAAACATTTGCATCTGCTTTTATTATACCATTGTTAATATCAAAAATTCCTAAATAACTTAAAACAGTTATCAGCTGCTTCATAAAATCCCTTGCTTCTTCTGCACTTGAAAGCTCTGGCTTTGTGACTATTTCTAGCAAAGGATTTCCGCTTCTATTATAATCAACAAGAACATAAGCAGATTCCTGCATTCCTTTTGGGTGTATTAAAGCAGCAGGATCTTCTTCCATATGGACCCTTGTAATGCCAATTTCCTTTCCTGACTTTAACTTTAAGCTTCCATTCTGGCCTAAGGGAATTTCATATTGGGATATCTGGTAATTTTTTGCCATGTCTGGGTAAAAATAAGATTTTCTTGAGAAGATAAGCTCTTTATTTATTTTGCAGTTCAAAGCCAAGCATAATTTTATTGCATATTCAACAGCTTTTTTATTTAGAAGAGGCTTGCTTCCTGGCATTCCTAAACATGTTTCACAGGTTCTTGAGTTAGGCTTTTCATTACCTTTAGTTGGACAGCTGCAGAATAGTTTAGTATTTGTGTTTATTTCGACATGCACTTCCAATCCTATAATGATGTTGTTTTTTGATGAAATCATTTTTGTATTTTAATTCTTTTCAAACAAACTTCCTAATTGTATTAATTTGCCTTCTTCCAAATGGTCTGCAGTTAATAGCATTCCGACAGGAAGATTATTTTCAAAACCTACTGGGACATTTAAATGAGGTAAGCCAGCAACATTCGGGCTTACTGTTATGGCGTCAATCATATATTGTTGTAGTGGAGTTAATTTCTCAATCTCAGAAAATTTAGGTGGCAATATCGGAACAGTTGGGCTTATTAGTGCATCATATTTCTTAAACAGCTTTTTATATTCTTCAACAATCTTTGTCCTTACTTTTGTTGCTTTAATATAGTAAGCATCTCTATAACCAGACATTCTTGCAAAAGTTCCAAGTATGATTCTTCTTTTTGCCTCTGCACTAAAATTACTGCTTCTTACTTTTGTAAAGTATTCATTAAAGTTTCCTTCTAGCTTTTCGCTTATACCATAACGCATTCCACAATATTTTGCTAAATTGGTAGAGGCTTCTGAAGTTGCGAGCATGTAATAAGTTGCCAAGCCGTATTTTATTGGCATTTTCAAAGAAACCTCTTCTGTTTTTACTCCAGCTTCTTCTAATTTTTTTATGCCTTCCAATGTTTTTTTATTTACTTTGTTGTCAATGTTTTCAAAAGCTTCTTTTATGATTCCAATTTTCACGTTTTTAATTTTCTTATTGGTAAAATCAGTGTAATTATCTGCTGGTTTGTTTATTGTAGTGCTTTCATTTTGGTCAAAACCAGAGATTGTTTCCTGCAATAATGCAACCTCCTGCAAACTTTTTCCCATTGGGCCTATTTTATCCAAGCTGTTGGCATAATCAATCAATCCATACCTGCTAACACGGCCATAAGTCGGACATAGTCCAAAAACTCCGCAGAAAGATGATGGCTCTGCAATACTTCCTCCAGTTGATTCTCCTAAAGCAATATGTGGGAATGAAGCTTTTTGTGTTATACCTGCTGTTCCACCAGAACTTCCACCACAGCTTCTTTGCTTGTCAAAAGGATTTTTAGGAATTTTAAAGCTTAAACCAACATTAACAGAAAATCCACCAAAGCCAAACTCATCCTGCGATGTTTTTCCTATTATAATTGCACCTTGCTCTTTTGCTTTTTTTATTACAGTTGCATCAAACAATGGCTTATAGCCTTTAAGAATTCTGCTTCCTGCTGCACTTTCAACATTTTTTACGCAAATGCTGTCTTTAACAGACACCGCAACACCAAGCAATTTTTTGTTTTTTATGTTTTCTTTATTTTTTATTGATTTTTTTATGTTTTTAGCCTGCTCCAAAGCAAGCTCTTCAGAAATAACATTAAGGTAATTATATTCCTTGTTTATTTTTTTGCATTCTTCAATAACTTTATGAGTATGCTCAACAATGTCTATTTCATTGTTTTTAATTTTGTTAACGAATTCATAAGTATCCATTTTATTAAAATAATCCTTTCAAAAAATATCAATAAAATATAATAGCTGCCCTTATAGCGATAATTATTTGATTGTAACTTTATCCATCTTATCACCTACTTTAATGCTCTCAACAACATCCATTCCTTCTACAACTCTGCCAAAGACAGCATAATTATCATCCAGAAGCGGAGTGTCTGCAAGAGTTATGTAAAATTGTGAAGAGGCGCTGTTAGGATCCTGAGATCGTGCCATAGCAACAGTACCTTTTGTATGCCTTAAATCCTTATGAATTTCTAAAGGTATATTCTTGCCGCTGCCCCCAGTCCCATCTCCATTTGGATCTCCACCTTGTATTACAAACCCAGGCTCAACCCTGTGGAATGTCAACCCATTATAGAATCCTTTTCCAACTAATTCAATAAAATTCTTTGTTGTTATTGGAGCTTTATCCTCAAACAATTCAAATTTAATAACACCTTTACTGGTTTCTACTGTAACTATTTTATTTTCCATCTTTTCCACCCCATCTATAGCTGTAACACCAGCCGTTATGTTATTTCCTCCACATCCTGCTATGAGCAAAATAAAAGCTAAAAACATTGCATGAATTTTCATTTTTTCATCTCATTTTTAAACTGCTTTTGGACCTTTAAAGTAGCCGTCTTTTTTATGTTCAATTAAGCTTAAAGCATCTTTCTGGCTTAAGCAAATCCCTTCCTTATCTTCCCTAAGAATATTTTTTAATTCAACAGCCTGCAAACTAGGCTCAATATTTTTTGTATCAACCTCATCAAGCTTTGAGAATTTTTCTATAATCTCCCTTAGCTCAGCTTCAAATTTTTTAATTTCCTTATCTGTAAGCTTAAGTCTTGCAACTTCAGCAATATGCCCTATCAATTCTTTATTTACCTTAACTTTCATATCGTGGATGTTTTAGAATGATGTTTAAAAAGTTTGTGATAACTCTCTTCATTTCTTAATATTCATTCAACTGTTACGCTTTTACTGAGATTTCTTGGCTTATCCGGATCCAAACCCCTATCAACAGCAACATAATAAGCCAGCAGCTGCAGCGGAATAACAGCAAGTATTGAGCTTAAAGTATAAAGGTTTTTTGGGATATATATTGCATGGTCTGCCTTTTTCTTGATTTCCTTATCATCTTCGGTAGCAATAACAATAGCAATCCCTCCGCGCGCTTTCACCTCTTCAATATTTCCCAAAACTTTTTTGTAAGTATAGATGTCTTTTGGAGCGACAAAAACTACGGGCATTTCCTTGTCAATCAAGGCAATAGGGCCATGCTTCATCTCTGCAGCAGGATATCCTTCAGCATGTATGTAGCTCACTTCCTTTAATTTCAATGCCCCTTCCAGTGCAATAGGAAAATTGACTCCGCGGCCTAAAAACAAAGCATTCTTCCTGCTTTTGTAGATATCAGCTATTTTCCTGATTTCCTCATCATTGTTCAGCAAAGCATCCATCTGCAATGGCAATTTCCTTAATCTTTCAATCAGGCCCTTGATTTTTTCTTTATCTAATGTTTTTCTTAAGCCGCTCATAAACAATGTAAATATATATAACACAATGAGCTGCGTAGTGAACGCTTTGGTGGATGCAACTCCTATCTCAGGCCCGGCATAAGTATACAAGACAGAATCAGACTCTCTTTCTATTGAACTCCCTTTTACATTGATAATAGACAATATTTTTGCGTTTTTTTCCTTTGCCTCTCTTATCGCAGCCAAAGTATCAGCAGTTTCCCCACTCTGGCTTATGGCAATAACTAAAGTCCCTTCATCTATTATAGGATTTCTGTACCTGAATTCAGATGCATACTCAACTTCAACCGGAATTTTTGCCAGTTCTTCCAGCATAAACTCTCCTGCAAGTGCAGCATGCCAGCTTGTTCCGCAGGCAACAATCACAATTCTCTTAATTTTCCTTAATTCCTGCTCACTCAAATTAATTTCTTCGCTTAAATTAACATTTCCGTTCTCAACCCTTCCGTTCAGAGTTTCGGTTATTGCCCTTGGCTGCTCATGGATTTCCTTAAGCATATAATGCTCAAATCCTCCTTTTTCTGCAAGCTCAGAATTCCATTCAATTTTATGTATTTTTTTGTCAATTACTTTACCATTAATGTCTTTTACTGAAACATTTTTGTCTGTTAAAACAGCCATTTCATTGTTTTCAAGATAAATTATTTTTTTTGTATACTTTAAGATTGCCGGAACATCTGACGCAATAAAATTTTCATTTTTTCCAAGTCCAAGAATCAGCGGGCTTTCGTTTCTTGCAGCTATTAGCCTGTTAGGCTCATCCGAACATAAAATGCCCAAAGCATAGCTGCCTTCTATCTGCTGCAAAGCTTTTCTTGCCGCTTGCTCAATGTCTCCATTATAATTTTCCTCTAACAAATGGGCTATTACTTCTGTATCTGTTAAGGACTTAAATTTATGGTCTTTCTTAATCAGCATTTCCTTTAATTCTGAGAAATTTTCTATGATCCCATTGTGCACAATGGAAATTTTTCCTGAGCAATCAACATGGGGATGCGCATTTTCCCTTGTAATTTTACCATGAGTCCCCCACCTGCAGTGCGAGATCCCGATATTGCCATCAAGCTTGGAGAAATTTGTCTTGCCTTCTATCTCATTGATCTTTCCAATATCCTTCTCTACGATTATATTCCTATTGTTTATCGTAGAAATGCCTGCAGAATCATAGCCCCTGTACTCCAGCCTCTTAAGCCCATCAACTAATATCGGAGCTGCTTTACTTTTCCCAATATAGCCGATTATGCCGCACATATTTAAAAATCAATAATACAAAAATGCATCCAATTGTATTTCAGACACAAAAAGTGAATAATTATAGCTCATTTATATGCATTGCTAAAAACAACATTTAAATTTTTTTGCTTATACTTAAGATTAACACAAACAATGTCATAATTTAGGGTTAATAAACTTTAAGAATTATAGATTCAGGTTTAATGAATAACTTTAAATCTTATATATGCTTATCAATACAATTGAATACCCTATAATGGGTGTTTTTGACAAATGCCAAAAAAAGAAATAAGGGTCATCGGAATTGATGATGCCCCTTTCAATAAATTCAAAAAAGGAAAAGTAAGGGTCATCGGAACAGTTTTTCGCGGAGGAACCCTACTTGAAGGAGTTTTATCAACAAAAGTAAGTATAGATGGAAACAACGCCACTGAAAAAATTGCAGATATGATAAATAAGAGCAAATTCAAGCTTCAACTGCAGTGCATTTTTCTCGATGGCATAGCTGTTGGAGGATTTAATATCATTGATGTAAAGGAACTGAATAAAAAAACAAAGCTTCCTGTAATAGTGATAATCAGAAAAAGGCCGGACATAAACAACATCAAAAAAATCCTTGAAAAACTGAATAAAAAAAGTAAAATAAAGCTTCTGGAGAAAGCAGGCCCAATAACCCCGATAGGAAATATCTACATTCAATTAACCGGATTAAGCATCGGGAAAGCCAAAGAAATACTGAAAATAGCATGCACAAGGAGCCTTATACCCGAAGCTGTAAGAATTTCTCATTTAATTGCGTCTGGAATAACATATGGGGAAAGCAGGGGCAAAGCATAGTTTATATTTCAATCAACTAAACATTCTTAACTTATTTATGAGACTTTCCCCACTTAATCTTATTCCACAAGCGCTCATGGATATAATAAAAAATTATTTTTGATATTACTTCAAAAAATCCAATAGTAAGAGAAAGCAGCATTTTACCCGTAAAAATAAATACTAAGGCCATTGTAGTCAATGTAGCCAAAATTCTCCAGCTTATTGCTTTTATAATGCTTCTCTTATGATGTTCTTTCATTGTATTTACACAAAATAAAACTTCCCTTTTTCTTTCTGCTCCCTGTCAAGCTTTGAATCTAATTTATTTACTCTTGGCATTAAGCTCTCTTTGTCCCTCCTTAATGTTATACCCAGCCTTTTCAAAAACATATTCATTCCATCTTCCATAGGATAAGGTCCTAGAACTATTCCATTTTCTGCAGGCACTCCATCAAACACCATTATCTTATCTGCTAGGTAATTTAAGAACAATAAGTCATGCTCAACAATCAATGCAGATGCATTTTTTATCTCCATAAAATCCCTGATAACTTTAGAGATCAATAAGCGCTGCTCCACATCAAGATAGGCAGATGGCTCATCCAACAAGTACAGGTCAGCTTCCTTGCTTAAACACAAAGCGATAGCAACCCTCTGTAGCTCTCCTCCTGAAACCTCATTCAATTTTTTAAGAAGCAAAGGCTTGATATTAAGCGGATTTATTATTTGGTTTGTATACTTTTTAATTGCTTCATCCAAAACACTTATCACTAATTCATCATTAGATTCCAGATACTGGGGCTTATAGCTTACCTTGACATTCTCATTTAACTCCCCTTCATCCTTTTTTATTTCATTTGCAAGTATTTTTACAAAAGTTGTTTTTCCAATCCCATTCTCCCCTAAAACACCTATAACTTCTCCTTTATGTATCTTCCCTTCTTCTGTTTTCAGTGTAAAATTTCCAAGCTTTTTCCCAATATTCTTCCATGAAACAAGACTTTCTTCTTTTTTTTCAGAAAAAGATTTTCTCGGCTCAAACTTTACCTTTTTGTCCCTGAACCTGATATTTTCCTCTTTTAGATAACCATCCAAATAGGTGTTTATGGAATTTTTTGTTGGCTTTAATCCGGAAACAGAGCCGTAAGCATCCTCAGAGCCAAACATTATATGGGATAAATCCGATATGTAGTCAAAAATAATTAAATCGTGCTCAACAACAATAACAGAAGTTTTATCATCTGCAAGATCTCTTATGAACTTGCTTACATTTATGCGCTGCTTAATGTCAAGGTAGCTTGTAGGCTCGTCAAAAATATATAAATTTGCTTTCTTAAGCACAGTTGCTGCTATCGCAACCCTCTGCAATTCCCCCCCGGAAATCTTGCTGATTTCATTGTCTAAAATATTTCCAATTTCAAGCTCTTTTGCTATTTCATCTAATCTATTTTTTTCATCAACCTTTTTTAGCAAATCTTTGACCTTTCCTTTTTGCGTTTTTGATATTAAATCGACTTTTTGAGGCTTATAGCCCACTTTAACAGTTCCTTTTTTCACCTTCTCAAAAAACAATTGCACTTCAGTGCCCTTAAAAAAATCAATTATTTCCTTATAATCAGATTTTTTTCCAATATCCCCGAAATTCGGCTTAAGCATGCCAGCCAGGATGTCTATTGCAGTTGACTTTCCAATTCCGTTAACTCCTAAAATCCCAACAACCTTTCCGAATATCGGAACCGGCAGATTAAATAGTGCAAATCCATTTTCACTGTATCTATGGATTGGATTTTTATCCAGAATTTCAGGAAGATTTACAACTTTTATTGCATTTGGAGCGGCTTTTACGCATATCCCGCAGCCAATGCATGTAGCCTCATCTATCTTAAGAAAGCCGCTTTTTTCAATAGTTATGCATTCTGTGCCTGACCTGTTCACAGGGCATAAGCTCTGTATATGCAATTTTTGCGGCATATCCTTTAATTTCTCATTGTCAACAACAGCTATGCGTTTCATTTTACCAAGTAAGAAATATTGTTTTATAAATTTGTTTATTATAATAACGTCAAAAGAAGCATAATAAGGATGCCCGCAAAAAACGCCAAAAGCTGCAGTATTGAGTTCTTAAATCCAGAAACCTTTTTTAGCTCAGGTATCAAGTCACTCCCGGCTATATAGACAAATCCCCCTGCAGTAAAGGGCACTAAAAAAATTGAAATGTTTTCAATGCTTATGTCAATAACCAGTATTACAATAGCACCTATCACAGCAAGAAATGCCGAGAAGAAATTAAATAAAAGCGCTTTCATTCTGGTAAACCCCCCATATATCAAGATACCAAAATCGCTTATTTCTTGGGGTATCTCATGCAGTATAACAGCTATTGTTGTAGCAATTCCAATTGGGATGCTTGCAATATAGCTTCCTGCTATAATCATTCCATCAATTAAGTTATGCAGGCCATCCCCAATAAGGTTCATAAATGCAACAGGATGCGGGTGGTTTTCAGATGTTGGGATATGGCAGTGGCGCCAAAATATAAGCTTTTCAAGCACAAAAAATGTTAAAATTCCTAAAAGAACATAAATGGAAATATTAATTCCAAATCCTGCCTCACTTATTATTTCCGGGAGTAAATGCACAAAAACATCCCCAAACAATGCACCGGCAGCAAAGCTTACTAGGAAAAGGAGCATTTTCTTCAGCTTTTTATGGCTAATAGCAAGGAACAAAATACCTATAAAAGATAGCAAACTGACTATAATCACACTTACTAATGAATAAGCCCACACACTTGCCATAAACAAAAAAATTGCTTGGTATATTTAAATCTTTCATTAAATTTAAATAATAATTAACATTAACAATTTATATGAAGTGTGAAATCTGCAGCAAAAACATTGAAACAACATTCATGGGCAAAATACTAGGCTCATATACAAAAGATGACAAAGGAAAAAAGCACACTATCTGCTCTGAATGCCAGAAGAAATTCCCGACAAAAGAAAAGATTTTAGAAAATATTAAGTAGTGCTTTATTTCTTCTATAATAATTGCCCCGATAGCTCAGTTAGCAGAGCAGCAGCCTCGTAAGCTGCAGGTCAGGGGTGCAACTCCCTTTCGGGGCTTATAACCAAAAGGTACACGTTTTGATTGAAAGATTTATAAATAGATTAATTATTCCAATTCTAAGTGGTATTAAAATGAAATATGAAATAAAACCCGGAGCAGACCTTGAAGAAGCAGACCTTGAAGAAGCAGACCTTAGTAAAGCAAACCTTTTTTTAGCAAACCTTAGAGAAGCAAACCTTAGAGAAGCAAACCTTAGAGAAGCAAACCTTTATTTAGCAGATCTTTATAGAGCAAACCTTCCAGGAGCAAACCTTAGAGAAGCAAACCTTCAAGGAGCAGACCTTAAAGAAGCAAACCTTAGAGAAGCAAACCTTTATTTAGCAAACCTTTTTTTAGCAAACCTTCAAGGAGCAAACCTTCAAGGAGCAGATCTTAAGGGAGCAAACCTTAAAGGAGCAGACTTTAGAGAAGCAAACCTTCAAGGAGCAGACCTTAAAGGAGCAAACCTTAAAAGAACAAACCTTGATGATATTCTATCCTAAAGAAAATAAACATTAATAAATTCATTATTCTATTGATTAGTAATTGATTATTTTAATGGGAAAAGAGGTTAAAGGATTAAGATTACGATTTAACAATTTTCTTTCTAAACTTTTTTAAATGCATTCCTCATTCTTTATTCTATGGAAAATATTCTGATAAAGCAAAAGACAAAAACAATCCATTTTGAAAGGGCAATATTTACCTCTTGGTATTGTAATTTAGGTGATTGCGCTTATTGCTATATGTCAACCCAAAAAAGTAAAATTTCTGAACCAGAAAAAGCAAGAAGGAGCATCGCATCTATCTTGGCAGAAGCTTATTTATGCAAAAAGCTAGGATGGAAAATTGGCTTTTTATCAGCAGGTTATGGAAGCTATACAGCAGAAAGCATTTTAGAGCTCTGCAAAAATGTTTATGAAATATATGGTGAAAAATTCTGGCTCAATATTGGAGTTTTAAATGAAAAAACCATTGAAAAAGTAAGCCCTTATCTTAAAGGAGTCTGCGGTGCAGTAGAAACTGTTAATGATGATGTCAGAAAAAAAGTAATTCCAAACAAACATCTTGCTTCAATAGAAGAAATGTATAGAATATGTGAAAAATTTAACTTAAAAAAATCAATGACTTTTATTGTTGGGCTTGGAGAGCAAATTGATGATTTTCCACTATTAAAAGATTTTATAATAAGAAATAATATTAAAAAGATAATTTTTTATGCTTTGAACCCAATAGAAGGAACAATATTTGAAAACTCAAAAGGGCCTGAAATCAATTACTTTATTGAATGGATAAGAAAGACAAGAGAAAACTTTCCCAATATTGATATTGTTGCAGGTCACTGGGTAAACAGGGTTAATTATATTCATCTAATGATTGATGCAGGAGCAAATGCAATAACAAAATTTCCTGCAATAAAATTATTCAACAGCATGCATGCAAAAAACATTGAAAAGGAAATCAAAACAGCAGGCTTTGAATTGCAAGGCACATTTACAAAAATTCCAGATATTGATTATGATGAAATCAAGCATATTAAAAACAGGAATTTTGATGATAAATTAAAAAATGACATAATAAAAAAAGTCAAGCAGTATATAAGGACAATGAATAGATAACAATTAAACACTCTAATAAAATCAACGATTTTCCATAACATTTATAAAACTGACAGCATTACAAAAACTACAAAAAATGGCCGAGAAAGAGATTAAATTAAAGGTTGCAGAGGCAATCCAGGATGATGTAAACAAAGGCATTGTTAGAATAGATTCCAGTTTTCTTACTCAGGTAGGCATAAGGCCGGGTGATATTGTAGAATTAGAAGGGGAAAGAAAGACTGTTGCAATTGCAGACCGGGCTTATCCCGGAGATATTGGCCACAACATAGTGCGTATGGACGGAATAATCAGAAAAAATTCAAAAACAGGCATTGGAGAGATAATAAGCGTAAGAAAATCTAACGTTAAAGAAGGAAAAAAAGTCATAATCGCTCCTGCAAGAAAAGGCATTGTCATAAGGGCTTCTCCGGAAATATTCAAGCAGGGATTATTGGGCCGAGCGTTAACAAAAGGTGATATAGTTTCATTAGGGGGCACTAGAAGAAGGCGTTCTACTATGTCAGAAAGCCCATTCTTTGAAGACGTTTTTAGCATACTTGATGAAAGCATGATGGGCTTTGGCTTTGGAGATATAAAATTTATTGTTATAGACACAAATCCAAAACAGCCGATTATCATCACAGAGCAGACAGAGATTATATTCAATCCCGAAGCAGTTGAAGCCAAAGAGGAGTTAGTTCCTGAAGTCACTTATGAAGACATAGGTGGATTAAGCGATGAAATAAAAAAAATAAGGGAGATGGTTGAGTTGCCATTAAAACACCCAGAGATTTTTGAAAGATTAGGAATAGAGGCTCCAAAAGGCGTTCTATTGCATGGCTCTCCTGGAACCGGAAAAACATTATTGGCAAAAGCAGTAGCCAACGAAACAAATTCCCATTTTATTCTTATTAATGGCCCGGAAATCATGAGCAAATATTACGGCCAAAGTGAAGAAAATATCAGGAAAAAATTTGAAGAAGCCCAGAAAAATGCCCCAAGTATCATATTCATAGATGAGATAGATGCAATTGCATCAAAAAGAGAAGAGACAAAAGGAGAAGTTGAAAGGCGTGTTGTTGCACAGCTTTTAGCATTAATGGACGGATTAAAAAGCAGGGGCAAGGTTGTTGTTATTGCTGCAACTAATGTGCCTAATATTCTTGACCCAGCCTTAAGAAGGCCTGGAAGATTTGACAGGGAAATTGAAATTGGAGTTCCTAGAATTGATGGAAGGCTTAATATCTTGAAAATCCATACAAGAAACATGCCATTGGCTAAAAACGTCAATTTAAAAGAGCTTTCTTCCATAACCCATGGCTTTGTAGGAGCTGATTTATCCTCTTTGGCAAAAGAAGCAGCCATGATTGTCTTGAGGAAAATTTTGCCTGACTTGAAATTAAAAGAAGAAGAGCCTATTCCAAAAGAAGTATTGGAAAAATTGAGAATATCACAAAAAGACTTTAGAGAAGCATTAAAGGTTGTAAGGCCATCTGCTTTAAGAGAAGTTTTAGTAGAAGTTCCAAACATAAAATGGGAGGATATTGGTGGTTTAGAAACTGTCAAACAGGAATTAATAGAGGCTGTTGAATGGCCTTTAAAGCACCCTGAATCATTCAAACGCCTAGGAGTTAATCCTCCAAAAGGCATCTTGTTGTATGGCGCTCCAGGAACAGGAAAGACAATGCTTGCAAAAGCTGTTGCAAATGAAAGCCAGGCAAATTTCATTCTTGTAAAAGGCCCAGAATTATTGTCAAAATGGGTAGGGGAATCAGAAAAAGCAGTCAGGGAGGTTTTCAAGAAAGCAAGGCAGGTAAGCCCGTGCATTGTGTTTTTTGATGAAATAGACAGTTTAGCTCCAAAAAGAGGCCTAAATTCAGACAGCCATGTTAGTGAGCGTGTAGTTAACCAAATGCTGACAGAAATAGATGGCCTGGAAGAGATGCACGATGTTGTAATAATAGCTGCAACCAACAGGCCTGATATGGTCGATACTGCTTTGCTAAGGCCAGGAAGATTTGACAGAATAATATTAACACCAGTCCCTGATGAAAAAACAAGGCTGGAAGTATTCAATGTGCATACAAAAGGAATGCCTTTGATGAATAAAGACCTATCAAACAAATTACAAGAAAATATTAGATACCTTTCAAAAAAAAGATTCGAAAAACAATTATCTGATTTATCAAGTGATTTTAAGAAAAATAGTGAAGAAATTGAATTGTTAAAAAAATATAAACCAATCATATACTCTAGAATTGGAGAAGATAATAAAAAAGATAATAAAAATTATGATTTTAAAATTCTAACTGTTCTTTTAAAAGAAATAGATGCCGATGTTAAAAAAAATCTATCGGATCTTACTAAAAAAACAGAAGGCTATGCAGGCTCAGACATAGAATCTGTCTGCAGAGAAGCTGCGATATTTGCCCTAAGGGAAGATATGGAATCAAAGGAAATATCAATCAGGCATTTTGAAAAAGCTATTGAAAAAGTCCCGCCTTCTATAAGCAAGGAAATAGAGAAAGCTTACAGCGAGATGAGAGATGCCTTAAGCGCTGCCCGGGCCAACCAGATGAAGGAAGAAAAGCCAGTCTATATGGGTTAAAAATTATTCTAAGTCTTTATTTCATAATATCCTTATTATTTACATTATTATCTTTTAATGTATAATTTTTTAAATGGAGAAGATACAAATTAATCCAAATATTTAAATAAAACATTCTTTCTTTTCCAACTATGAATGCAAAAGCAGGTGATAAAGTCAAAGTAACAGCAAAAGACGAGATTATAGAAGGTATTTTAATGCCTAATGAAGAGACTGATTCTGTTGTAATAAAACTGGACAATGGCTATAATATTGGAATTGGCAACAAAAAAATAAAAGAAATTAAAGTCATAGAAAAATACAAAGAAGCCAAATCAACACCAAAATCACAGATTAAAAAAGACAGCAAAAAGCCAACCATAGCGATACTGCATACTGGAGGCACAATAGCAAGTAAAGTTGATTACAGGACTGGTGGTGTTTATTCCTCGTTTAATCCTGAAGACCTGTTGGAAATGTTTCCGGAAATGTTTGATATTGCTAATTTTAGTTCTAAATTAATCGCAAATATGTGGAGCGACGATTTGAGGTTTAAGCACTTTGAAATTATTACAAAAGCTGTTGAAAAAGAAGTAAAAAAGGGTGTTGATGGAATAATTATTGGTATGGGAACTGATAATTTGGCTGTTGCTTCAGCAGCATTAGCTTTTATAATAGAAGAAACACCAATACCAATCCTATTGGTTGGAGCGCAAAGAAGCTCAGATAGGGGAAGTTCAGATGCTGCAATGAATTTAATATCAGCAGCAGAGTTCATTGCAAAAACAGATTTTGCAGGTGTTGGTATTTGTATGCATGAAAGTACAAGTGATAACACAAGCGCGATTCTGCCTCCGTGCAAGACCGCAAAGCTGCATTCTTCAAGAAGGGATGCATTTAAGCCTGTAAATGACACTTTAATAGCACGTATTGATTATGACACAAAAAAAGTAGAATTTATCAAAAAGGATTATCTAAAAAAGACAAAAAAGGAAAACTCGTAATAAAGCCGAGGATGGAAGAAAAAATAGGTCTATTAAAAATCCACGTTAATATGTTTCCCGAGCAGTTTGAATTGTACAAAGGTTATAAGGGCTTGATAATAGAAGGCACAGGCTTAGGACACACTCCAGGACAGGCTCCAAATGAATGGTGCAAAATACATGAAAAAATCTACCCTGCATTAAAAAAAGTTATTGATTCCGGATGCATTATTGTAATGACAACCCAATGTTTATTTGGAAAAGTGCATATGCATGTTTACGATAAAGGAGTGGATCTGACAAAAATCGGCGTTATTCCCGGAAAAGACATGCTTGCAGAAACAGCATTTATTAAATTATCCTGGCTGCTTGGAAACTGCAAAAAAGAAGAAGTTAAAGAATTAATTACTAAAAATTTAAGAGGAGAGATTAATGATAGGCTAATGAAAGACGAGTTTTTAGACCTCACCTAAAACAATCATTGTCTCCGTTTTTTCTACACCCTCAATATTTCTGATATATTTTGTAATAAAAGCATCAAGTTCATCTATACTTTTAACTCTGACCTTTACCATAATATCTACAACTCCTGTTAATCTAACTGCTTCTTCCACAGCTTCTTCCCTTTTTATTATGCTCGTAAGATCATGCTGTGTTTTATTTATTCGCTTAAGTATCTTGTAATCCACTGTAACAAGAATATAGGCCAATATGGGCTTCCCTATCTTTTTGTAGTCCAATGAAAGAGTGTATTTTTTTATTATCCCTTTCTTCTCAAGTTTTTTTATTCTATTATATATTGTTGTTATAGGAATCAGTGTTTTCTTGGAAATCTGCTGAGTGGATAATTTGCAGTTTTCTTTCAAAATATTGAGTATTTTTTCGTCTTTTTTGTCCATAATGGAATATATATTCCATTTATTTAAAAATATTGCCATAATATTGTAAATTTTTTCCTTTTTTTAGGAATACCTTATTATAGTATTATGCTCCAGATATGCCTTGTTTGACAAAAATGGAAGCTTTTGACGAAAAATTAATAACACTGAATGACGGCAAAAAGGACCTGAATGTATTAGTTTATCTTAAGGAAGTTGCTGTTAAGAGCAACCACACCAAAACAAAAGCTTTTTGCAGAATAACTGGTGAAAAATAATGCCTTATGAAGCTGAATTTGAGGATGTGCTTGTGGATAAGAATTTGTTCAATTAATATTTTTATTCATGCACCTAATTGCATAAAGAGATTATAGGATTTCTGATATAATTGTTATTAAAAAATTTATAAGGGATAGTTTTTTATAATTGTTCAGATTAAATGCCCAACATGGAAGTCAATTATAATGAACTTGGCTTTAAATGCGGCCTTGAGATCCACCAGCAATTAGAAGGAAAAAAACTATTCTGTAATTGCCCAACTATTAATTCTGATAATGATCCTAATGTAAAATTTGAAAGAAGGTTGAGGGCAGTAGCAGGGGAAACAGGAGAAATTGACATCGCTGCAAAGCATGAGATGCAGAAAAAAAAGAAGTTCATCTATGAAGCTGATTCTTCAGACACCTGCTTGATTGAATATGATGAGCAGCCTCCAAATGAATTAAACAGGAAAGCTTTGGAAACAGCAATCAAGGTTGCATTGCTCTTAAATGCAAAAATTGCCGATGAAATACAGGTCATGAGAAAAACAGTTGTTGATGGAAGCAACGTATCGGGGTTCCAAAGAACTGCCTTAATAGCTGTAAATGGCTTTATCGAGACTTCCCAAGGGAAAGTTACAATTCCAATAATCTGCCTTGAAGAGGAAGCAGCCAAGAAACAGGAAGAAGGAAATGATTTTGTCAGGTACAGGCTTGATAGGCTAAGCATTCCGTTAATAGAAATAGCCACAGGCTCTGAAATAAAAAACCCGGAACATGCAAAGGAAACTGCTTCACATATAGGCATGGTTTTGAGAAGCGTTGAAAACATCAAGAGAGGATTAGGCACAATAAGGCAGGATGTCAACACTTCAATAACTAAAGGAGAAAGAACAGAAATAAAGGGCTTCCAGGACTTAAAGTCAATACCAAAAGTCATTGAATATGAAATAAAGAGGCAATTGAATTCAATAAAAAACAGTAAAAAAATCAACAAAGAAGTCAGAAAAGCAGAGCCGGACCTTACAACTTCTTTCCTAAGACCTATGCCTGGTGCCGCTCGCTTATACCCAGAGACAGACTGCTCTCCTGTAAAGATAAAAAAGGAGCATATTGAAAAATTAAAAAAAGAATTGCCGAAATTAAAATCAGAGAGATTAGAAGAATTTCAAAAAAAGCATAATATTTTACAAGATTTGGCCAAAGAATTGATTGATAATCCTAATTACGAAACATACGTTAAAAATTTCAAGAAACTCAACAGCCAGCTTATTGCCTATTATTTAATCAATGTTCCTAAAGAGATTAAGAAAAGATTTAAACTGGATATAACAAAACTACAAGATAAAGATTTTGAGGAAGTATTAGGCTACTTAAATGAAAGAAAAATAAACGACGATGGCGCTATTGATATCTTTATAAAAAAAATAAAAAATGAAAAAATAGACTTTGATAAATTCGCTGCTGTTTCTGAAAAAGAACTGGACAAAGAAATAAAAAAAATAATTGAGGAAAAGAAAGGCCTGAGCATAGGAGCCTACATGGGAATTCTTATGGGGAAGTACAGAGGTAAGGCAGACGGAAAGAAAATAATGGAAATCCTGAAGAAATATCTCAATTAGAATTTAATTAAGCAAAAACATTAAAAATAATATAGCTTTCTCTTTATCCATGAAAATAATCGCAGACCTACACATTCATTCACGATTCAGCAGGGCAACCAGCAAAGACCTTAATATAAAAAATCTGGAAAAGTATGCTAAAATTAAAGGTTTAAATCTTCTGGGAACAGGAGACTTTACACATCCAGAATGGATAAAAGAATTAAAACAGGAACTGGCAGAGGATGGCTCTGGAATTTTGAAGACAAAAACAGGTTTTAATTTTATATTGCAGACAGAAATTTCCAACATCTACACTCAGGATGGAAAGGGAAGAAGAATCCATAATATAATTCTTACAAAAAGCTTTGATGTTGTCGAGCAAATTAATGAAGCTTTAGGAAAAAAAGGAAGGCTTGATTATGACGGCAGGCCTATTTTTGGATTTTCATGCCCGGAACTTGTTGAGATGATGAAAAAAATCGATGAAAAAATAGAGATAATTCCGGCTCATGCATGGACACCTTGGTTTTCATTGTTTGGAAGCATGAATGATTTTAATTCTGTTGAAGAGTGCTTTAAGGACCAAAGCAAGCATATTTATGCTTTAGAAACAGGCTTAAGTTCAGACCCTGCAATGAACTGGCGCTTAAGCCAATTAGACAAATATACACTAATAAGCAACTCAGATTTACATAGCTTCTGGCCATGGCGCATGGGGAGGGAAGCTAATGTTTTAGACATAAATTTAACATACAATAATCTAATTGAAGCAATAAGAACAAAGAAAGGTTTCAAAGAAACAATCGAAGTAGACCCGAACTATGGTAAATATCATCTAGATGGGCATAGGAATTGTAATATCTGTTTAGATCCAAAAGAATCTCTAAAAAACAAGAACATCTGCCAGAAATGTAAGAGAAGCCTGACAATAGGCGTCTTGCATAGGGTTGAGGAACTTGCTGACAGGCCAGAAGGCTTTAAACCAAAAAATGCAGTTCCATTTAAATCCTTAATTCCATTATCAGAGATAATCTCTGCATTATTAAATTCCAGTGTTGCTACAAAAAAAGTATGGCAGGAATATTATAATTTGATTAATAAGTTCAAGTCAGAATTCCATATTCTTTTAGATGCAGACAAGGAAGAGTTAAGCAAAGCAACCCATGAAAAGATTGCAGATGCAATTATCAAAATAAGGCATGGTAATATTAAGATTAAACCGGGCTATGACGGAGTTTATGGCCAGCCTATTTTAAACGATGAAATTATAGAAGATAATATGGATAAAAAAGATAAAAACCCGCAAAATAGAAAACAAAAAGGCTTAAGCGAGTTTATTTAACTAAAGCAATAACATGAAAAAAGAAAAATAAAAAGTACTTATTCTACAGTTATTTTTACACCTGGACCATATGATACGCCCCAAGCGTCGTATTCACCAGCTTCACTAAATTCTTGCTCGTATTTGCCCCCTACGTCAATGAGTGGCGTATTTGTAGTACCTGAGCTGCTTTTTATTGTTACTACAGTTCTAATATTACCTTCATTAAAGAATGTTATTGATTCACCAGCACTAATAGTAACATCTTCTGGATCATATTGGCCAACACCCAATATTCTTACTTCATTTCCTGTAGCAGGTGTAACAACTTCCTCTTCAGCAGCTGCTTCAGTTTCTTCCACAACTTCTTCCTCAACAACTTCTTCAGCAGCTTCCTCTTCAGGCTGCACTTGTGGTTCTGGCTGAGCCGCAGGCTGTTGAGCGCATGCACTCATAAATAACATCAGAACTAAAACCAATCCATAAAATATTTTCATTTTTTGCACCTCATTATCATTTTTTTAAATCCTAAATTTAAGCTTATTTAAGCATTTCGCTTTTTTTAATGGATTTTTTAAAAAAATGCTCCTGCCGGGATTTGAACCCAGGTCCTCGGCTGTTTTTAACCTTTAGGTTTCGAAAAGCCGAAATGATTGGCCGGACTACACCACAGGAGCGTATCTATGAGAGAAAGTATCTTATTTTTAAAGATTATTGTTTTATTAGAAAAAATGGGCCCGGAGGGACTTTCAAATCCCGAGCTCTTGAAAAGCTCCGGGATATTTGAACCCCTGACCTCAAGCCAAGATTTACTATCTTTCCGGCTGGCTTAGCTCTCTAATGGCTTAAATTTTGTACCATTAGTGGTCATATAAGACCGGCGCTCTAACCAGGCTGAGCTACGGGCCCGTAAGAATAAAAAATAGTGTTTGGTATTTAAAGTTTATTATCAAAATAAAATGCGCCAGCCGAGATTCGAACTCGGGTCAGAGCCTCTTTGCGTAAGCAAAGCCCCACTTTTTTCGAGGTTTTTCCTAAAAAGCTCTTGGCAAGGCCCTATCATAGCTTCCAGTTGTGAGCAAAAAACTATGCTTCACAAATCACTAGACCACTGGCGCATAAAAAATGGGCCCGACCAGATTTGAACTGGTGATCTACTCCGTGTAAGGGAGGTGTCATACCAGGCTAGACCACGGGCCCATTGAATTGCAATTCCATAAGGAATGTACTCCATTCTGCCATTCAATAAAGAATGGCAGCTTCATTAAAAAGAAATTTGAGCAATATAAAAATGTTTTGATGTATTTTATTCCATTAAATTTATATATAAACAAATCAAAGATAACAACAATATGGAAAATCACGAAAAGATATTTGAAATCTTGTTTAACAAGGATGAGGTTACCTGGCAGAGTTTGCTTTATGAGCTTGTTAAGACAGAGCAGATGGATCCATGGGACATCAATGTTAGCATGCTTACTAAAAAATATATAGAAATAATAAAAAAGCTAAAGGAGTTGGATTTCAGGGTTTCTGGAAAAGTCCTGCTTGCTGTTGCAATACTGCTGAAAATCAAATCAAACAGGCTACTTAATGAGGATTTATCGGAATTTGACAGGCTGCTAACTGAATCAGAAGAAAGCCTTTTGGAAGAGCTTGACCTGGAAGAAGAACAAAACTACCAGGGAAATGCAGAAAAGCCGATTCTGATTCCAAGGACTCCTCAGCCAAGGAAGAGAAAAGTATCCATTTACGATCTTATGGGCGCATTGGAAAAAGCACTGGAAGTAAAAAAAAGAAGGGTCCTGAATTCAATTCCGCCAATGAATCTGGAAACTCCAAAAAAACCCAAGGACATAACGCAGATAATAAAAGAAGTTTACGGAAGAATAAAGTCATTTTTTCTCAATAATAAGGAAAACAAGCTCACATTCTCCAAGCTGATTCCGGCAGAAACAAAAGAAGACAAAGTCTATACTTTCATCCCATTGCTCCACTTAACAAACCAAAGAAAAATAAACCTAAGCCAGGAAGAGCATTTCGGAGAAATAGAGATAATGGTAAGGTCAGAAAAAGAAGTAAATGAAGAACTGGGAGAAGCTTAAAAAAATCCCAAACCTTTTTAAACAAAAACACAGTTCTTTTTACCAGATTAAAATGAACAAAAAACTTAGGATAATATCAGGAAGCGCAAATAAGAAGCTTGCCTTGGAAGTAGCCAAGCACCTAAATACAGAATTAACTCCAGCAGATATACACAAATTCAGCGATAGGGAAATCTATGTCAGGATTCTGGAAAGTGTCAGGGGATCAGACATATTTATAATACAGCCGACAAGTTCTGATGCAAACTTAAATCTCATGGAGCTTCTGATCATGGTGGATGCCTTAAAGAGAGCATCCCCTCACAGAATAACAGCAGTGATCCCATATTTCGGATATTCCAGGCAGGACAGAAAAGCAAAAGCTAGAGAGCCAATAACTGCAAAGCTTGTTGCAAAGCTAATTGAAGCAGCAGGAGTGGATAATATCATGACATTTGACCTGCATGTTCCGCAATTGCAGGGTTTTTTTGATATTCCATCTGATAATCTTGATTTAGTGCCTATATATGCAGAATATATATTGAGCAAAAAACTTAAGGACTTGGTTTTTGTTGCTCCGGATGTTGGAGCAGCTAAAAGAGCCCGCGCTATAGCAAGAGTTGTACATGCACCCATAGCAATAGTTGATAAAAGAAGGCCCGAGCATGGAATTGTAAAAGTGGAAAATATCATAGGGGATGTAAAAGACAAGACAGTTATCATAGTGGATGACATGGTAGATACAGCTGGCACTGTAACAGAAGCCGCATCTTTGCTGAAAAAATATGGCGCAAAAGACATATATCTTTTGGCAACGCATCCTGTTTTATCCGGTCCTGCAATAAAAAGACTGCAAAAATCCAATATAAAGGAAATTTTTGTAACAGATACAATAGAGCTTCCAAAAGAAAAAAGGATCAAGAAACTAAAAACAATTTCCATAGGGCCTTTGCTTGCAGAAACAATAAAAAGGGCTCATGAAGGAACACCCATGGGAGTTTTCTATGAAAAACTATACGGAAAACTGGAGAAAAGGGTTTAAATGGCAGGAAACGAAGAGCAACTACAAAAGCTTTATCTTGAATTCCAGATGCTGGACCAGCACATAAAGCAGCTTGAAAAGCAGAATACTGTATTGAATAGCCAGATGACCGAACTCATAATAACAAACCAGGGCCTGGAAGACATGAAAAAGGTAAAGAAAGATACAGAGATATTAGTGCCGTTAAGCAGCGGGATATATGCAAAAGCAGAGCTTAAAGACAGCAATAATTTCATTGTAAATGTAGGCTCAAATCTAACAATAGTCAAAGACTTAACTTCAACAAAAAAACTCATAGAAACCCAGGTTGATGAACTCAAAAAACTCCAGGAAAATACTATAACCGAGCTGCAGAAGTATACAACAAAAGCAGCTATGCTCGAAACCGAGATAAACAAAATTGCTTCTACAGTTAAAAAATAATAATTGAGTTGTTGCCCATGTTTAAATTTTTAAAAGAAAAGTTAAAAGGAGCTATCTCCAAGATTTCCAGTAATGTAGAGGAAGAAGCTAAAGTAGAAGATATTCCAAAAGATGAAATCGAAGCAGAGAAAATAGAGTCAAAAAAAGAAGAGATAAGCCAAGAAGAAGTCAAAAAAGAAGAACAGGTAATAGATGCAGAAATTAAAGAAGAAAAGCCAGTAATCAAAGAAGAAGAGATTAAAGAAGAGCCAAAAATAGATACTGGAAAAACAGAAGAAACAAAAGAAAAAGGTTTTTTTGGAAAATTAACAGAAAAAATAACAACAAAAAAAATAAGCCAGGCACAATTTGAAAATTTATTCTCTGATTTGGAGCTAATATTGCTGGAAAACAATGTTGCCCTGGAAGTTATAGAAAAAATAAAATCAGACCTGGAAAAAAACCTGGTAGAAACACCGATCAAGAGGACAAAAGTCGAAGAGACAATTAAATTATCATTAAAAAATTCTATAGAAGATTTGTTTAATGTTGAAAAGCCAAACTTATTGGACTATATAAGCAATAAAGAAGATAAGCCTTTTGTCATTGCATTCTTTGGTATAAATGGCTCAGGCAAGACAACAAGCATCGCAAAAATAGCAAATATGCTCAAAGAAAATAATATCTCTTCTGTTTTGGCTGCTTCCGATACTTTCCGGGCAGCTTCCATAGAGCAGCTGCAGCATCATGCAGACAAGCTTGGAACAAAACTAATCAAGCACGATTACGGCTCTGACCCCGCAGCAGTAGCATTCGATGCAATCAAGCATGCCAAAGCAAAGAACATTGATGCTGTCTTAATAGATACTGCAGGAAGGCTGCATAACCAGGACAACCTTATGGATGAACTCAAAAAAATAGTAAAAGTAGCAAATCCGGACTTAAAGATTTTCGTCGGAGAAAGTATAACTGGAAATGATTGCGTCGAACAGGCACAAAACTTTAATGATACCATAGGAATCGACAGCATTCTATTGACAAAAGCAGATGTCGATGAAAAAGGCGGCGCAGCAATCTCTGTAAGCTACATAACAAAAAAACCGATAATATACTTGGGTATTGGCCAGGAATATAACGACCTAAAAGAATTCGAGCCGAATATTGTTGTTGAAGGCTTGGGGCTTTAGTGAACAAAGATTGGGGCAAAAATCAGTGCTTGCGCGTAAATTACCAAATTGATAAGCTCTCTAAGGCCTCACATAAGCACTGGCTTTTTAACAACCTTAATCTTAAATAGAAACATAATATACTTAACTTTATGATAAACTTATGCCAGTCAGAAGAATTGGGATTAAGCTGTTTTGGATGCTGCGGAAATTCCTATAAGGGAAAGAAAAGGATATTGAGAGATATCAGAAAAAATACTTTAGAATGGAAAAACAAGAAATCAACTCCTAAGTTTATGAAACGCTCATTAAATCTGCATGATTCTGGTGTTTGCTTTAATGTGATTTATAAAGATGAGAAATTTTACTGTCCAGGCCATCCTGAAATCAATAGTGGCAGGGATTTTAGGAATCTGGATAAGGATTGTGAGAGACAGTTTGAATGCAAAACTCATTTTATATTTAATAAGTGGGATAAAGAAAAACAGGAAAAATTTATAGAGTTTATCAAATCAAAAAAATTAGACAGTTATGCTTATTCCATAAAGATGGATAATGGTTCTTTGATGAAAGACTTTGAGAAGAAAAAATAGCGAGGAGAGGATTTGAACCTCCGACCTGAGGGTTATGAGCCCTCCGGGCACTCCTGACTGCCCTACCTCGCTATTGTAATGTTTAAGAATTAAGGCGGCTTTAAAAACATTACTACTAGACTAACTTTCCCTTTTATCAATAATCTGGACGTTTCCGTTAAAATCTACAAAAGTGACTAAATCCCCTTCATTAAGCTCATTTAAAATTTCTTCAGGGGCATTTGCATCTAAAGTCTCGTAACTTACATTATCCATTATCTGCACTTTATCATTTTTTGAGATAACCTGGCCAACTTTTCTTATTATTTCAACTATATCCACTTTATCAGTATGATGCAGATTGATGTTTCTTTCTCCTTTTTCTGTCAATCCCTGTATAAATAGCTTTAATTTGCTGTGAGAATGAGTTCCATAAACAACAACTTCTTTTCTGATAACTCTTACTGGCTCATTGTTATGGATAAAGTAACTTCCTTTTTTTAGGTCTGATGCTGATGCCATTTTATTTATATTAAAAAAACGCCACGGGGGAGATTTGAACTCCCGTGCCCTTACGGACAGAGGATCAATACGACCCAATCCTAGGGAAAAATAGTCTTAGCAATCTTACGGCTTTTGTCTCCGCAATGGCCAGACTATGCGACCGCGGCATATACTAAAGCAATCTATTTTTATATATAAAGCTTATGAAAACGTTTAAAAAATACAATGAAATTCCAGTATATAATGACAGAAGATTTTTCATATGAATTAAAGATACCTCAGGAACGTGTAGCTGTATTGATAGGCAAAAACGGCGATATTAAAAAAGGCATTGAAGCAGATACAAAAACCACAATCAATGTAGATTCTGCGGAAGGGGATATATTTATCTCAGGAGAAGATGCTTTGGGATTGTATACAGCAAGAGAGGTAATCAAGGCTATTGGGCGAGGCTTTAATCCTGATATTGCAAAGCTTTTACTAAAGCAGGATTATGTTCTGGAAATCATACATATGACTGAATATGTTGGAAAATCAAAAAATACGTTGCTGAGGCTCAAAGGAAGAGTGATAGGTAGGGATGGAAAATCAAGGAAATTAATCGAGGAATTGACTGAGTCATACATCTGTGTTTTTGGAAAAACTATCGGCATAATTGGGCTGCCTGAATCAGCTACAATGGCAAAGCGAGCCATAGCTGCTCTCTTAGGAGGAAGCACCCATGCAAGTGTCTGGAAATGGCTTGAGAAAAGAAGAAGGGAATTAAAGCGGAAAAGGATAATTGATATGAGTTGATTCGTTTTATAGTATGTTATATTCAATTGTCGGCAGAAAGATGTCTCTTTCAATTCTCCCAACAACATCTTTATATTGTGGTTCTAATCCTATTATTTAAGCTTAATCTGATGTTTTACATTTAGTCCACAAAATAACTAAATTTATAAACAACCTAAATTTCAAAATTTCAGAAAATGGAAAAAAATAAGGATTTAAAAGACAATGAGCTTAATGTGCCTATTGCAATAGAGCTTGCAAAAAAGCAGCAGGAGATTTCTGTAGCCAGCTTTTTCGAGAAAAACAGGCATCTTTTGGGATTTGATAATCCGAGGAAATCATTGTTAACAACAATAAAGGAAGCTGTGGATAATTCTTTGGATGCATGTGAAGAGGGAAATGTGCTGCCTGAAATAAATGTTGAAGTAATTGATATGCAGAACAACAGGTTCAGGGTTATTGTAGAGGATAATGGCCCCGGTATTGTAAAAAAGCAGATCCCAAATATTTTTGCAAAGCTATTGTATGGAAGCAAATTTTTCAAGCTTTCCCAAAGCAGAGGGCAGCAGGGCATTGGCATTTCAGCATCTGTTTTGTATGCGCAGCTTACAACAGGAAACCCTGCTAGGATAACTTCTAAAATTGGGAAAAAACATGATGCACACTATTATGAATTGCATATTGATACCCATAAAAATAAACCAGATATAATTAAAGATGAGACAAAAACCTGGAATAAAGACCACGGAACAAGGATTGAGCTTGATCTTGAAGGAAGCTACCAGAAAGGAGACCAAAGTATTGACCAATATTTAAAACAAACTGCAATTGTAAATCCGCATGTTACAATAATATACACAAATCCAAAGGCAGAGCCGATAATATTCCCAAGAGCTTCTGACAAGATGCCCAAAAAGCCTATTGAGATTAAACCACATCCGTATGGCGTTGAGCTTGGAGTTTTGATGTCAATGCTTAAGCTTACTGAAACAAGGACCCTGCAGAGCTTTTTAACAAATGAGTTTTCCAGAGTAGGCTCGGGAACTGCAAAGCAAATCTGTGAAAACGCAGCACTGCTTACAAATACAAAGCCCAGGAATATTACAAGAGAGATGACAGAGAAGCTGATTGAAGGCATTAAAAAAACAAAGATAATTTCCCCACCTGTAGACTGCATAAGCCCGATTGGAGAGGAATTGCTTGAGAAAGGGCTTAAGAAAGAGATTGATGCTGAGTTTTACTGCGCAACAAAAAGGCCACCATCTGTTTACAGGGGCAATCCATTTATTATTGAGGCAGGGATTGCTTATGGCGGCAAGCAAAATTCAGAAGAATCTATGAAACTGTTTAGGTATGCCAATAGGGTGCCGTTGCAATACCAGCAGGGCGCATGCGCGATTACAAGGTCTGTTATCAACACTGCATGGAGAAATTACGGGTTAAGCCAGAGCAGAGGGGCATTGCCTATAGGGCCAATAACTCTTGCTTTACATATAGCTTCTGTATGGGTTCCATTTACTTCTGAAAGCAAAGAAGCTATAGCACATTATCCTGAAATTATAAAGGAAATTAAGCTGGCTTTGCAGGAAGTAGGGAGAAAGCTTGCAAGCTATGTCGGAAAGAAAAGAAGAGTGCAGTTTGAAAGCAAAAAGAGGGATTACATACAAATGTTTATTCCTCATGTTGGAGAAGCACTAAAAGATTTAGTTAACTTTAATGATAGTGAGGAAAAGAAAGTAGAAAAACTCTTAGCAGAAATTTTAGAAAAGAAAAGGGGAAAATTAGAACAGGTTGAGGCAAAAAACTTGGAATATGATGAGGAGTTTGCTAATATTGGAAAAGAAGAAAAGGAAGATGATCAAGAAGAAAAGAATGAATCAAAAGAGAAATAAAATAAAGCCAATAAAAAAGTTCCAATAACAAAAAATCCAATTAAGAAATCGCAAAAAATGATTAAAAAACATTAAAATAAAAATACACAATAAAATACAACTAATGAAATAATAACAAAATGAAAAAAACAAAAAGCAATGTAGCGTTAAATGAAATTCAAAATATAGGCAATGATGTTTATACCAGAATAAAAAAGAAAAGAGCTCCTGAATTAAAGATGCCTTTAAGGGCATTAAGCAATGTAAAGTATGATCCAAAAGACGGCTTTTTTGAGCTGCTTGGAAAGATGAAAGAAAGGACTTTAACTGCTGCTACAATCAAGACATTTGCCCAGACTCTGAGAATGATGGCTCACGCAAAATCAGTTATTCAAAATGATGATATTACAACAAAAAGAGAGATGTATTATATTTCCAAGAACTGGGCAGAAGCTGCTTTTAAGGAACAGCCGGAATCCGATACGGTGATGGAAGATGTTGAAGCAATGATGATGGTCAATCGTGAGCAGATGGGATTTATTCCAGAAGAAAAAGGAGGGGAAGTTGCAGGAAAGCTGATTGTTGTTGACAAGGATCCTGACACCGGAAAAGAGATAAAAATCGATTGCACTAAATTCGGCTCAGGAGCATATTCAATCCCAACATCTGTTGAGCACCTGAAATTTGACACTAATGCTAAATTTATCCTGGCAATAGAGACCGCAGGTATGTTCCAGAGATTAGTTAAGCATAATTACTGGAAAAAATCAAATTGCATATTGATTTCAATGGGCGGAGTTCCAACTAGAGCCTTAAGGAGGTTTATCAGGAGATTAAGCGATACAAAAAAACTTCCAGTGTATGTATTTGTTGATGGAGATCCTTACGGCATTGGATCAATCTACAGGACATTAAAAGTTGGCTCTGGTAATGCAGCGCATATAAACGAATATTTTTGCGTTCCAAAGGCAAAATTTCTGGGAATAACACCACAGGATATTGTTGATTATAAACTTCCATCTCATCCGCTAAAAGACGTTGACCTAAAAAAAATCAAAGATTTACTAAAGAATGATCCTTTTATACTGCACCATAAGGAATGGCAAAAGGCATTAAAACAGCTGCAAAGCATGAAAGTCAGGGCAGAGCAGCAGGCATTGGCAAAATGGGGACTTAACTATGTTATAGAAAAATATTTGCCTCAGAAGATAAAGCATCCGGAAAAATTTTTACCATAAAATTTTTATACTAGCTTATTCTTAATATTAAAATGGCAGGAAAAATAACTCCACCAGGGGCTAGAATTGCAGCACCATGCTGTTCAGACTGCGTTATACATGAAAAATTTGGAGCAGATTGCTTTTATTTCTGGGAAAACAAAAAACAATGTTCTATGCGGGCTTCTGACTGGGATGACGCTAATGTGCAGCAGTAAATTAAATTGGTTTAAATTCTGAAAGATTTATAAATAAATAATCAAATCTCTTACATTGAGCAATGGGCCAGTAGCTCAGCTTGGACAGAGCGACTGTCAAACCATAAATTTGACCGCTAAAGCCTTCTAAGCTGTAGGTCGTGGGTTCGAATCCCCCCTGGCCCGTTCATTATCTTTTATTATTGAGGTTAGTGCAAAAATCCAATTCGTGCTTGTGCGGGGTCTTAGAGGGACTCTCAACTTCGCAACGCTATACGTTGCTCAGGTCATATAACACATCCTGCGGAGCTTATCAATTTGGTAATTTACGCGCAAGCACTTATTTTCACACCAACCTCTTTATTATCCAAAAGTTTTTAAACAATAATATCAAAAAACCATAATAATATCAAAAAAGGAGGTGTTTTTTAATGGGTGGAAGTAATGAAGGTTTGTGTAGAAAATGTTGTGCATTGAAGCTGATTGTTTTTGGAGCAATCTTAATCTTGGTAAGGCTCTATACAACATGGGATATATGGGTAGTGCTAGGTTCTTTATTTGCAATTAAAGGCCTTTTAATACTGATTAAGCCTGATGGTTGCGGATGCAATGATAAGCCGGCAAAAAAGAAGAAATAAGTATTTCTTTTATTATTTTTATTTTTCTAAATGGAAGTTAGATTTAACTATATTTCTAAATTGCTAATGAAAATAATGTAAATTAATCAGCAAAACTCGCATACATTCGGTTTCTTTGATTTTGACTGTTTTTTAACCGGTTTTTTGCTTTTCTTTTTCTTGTCTTTTTGTTTGGCCAATATTCTCACCTCGTTCTTATTATCTTAAGCCCAATATAAAAATGTTTTTAAATTTAGTTCTAATTCTTAGATAAAAATGGCTAAAATACTAATGAATAAGATTGGAAGGAAATTTCTGGTTAATGATAATGATAAGGATTTGCATACTCAATTTGGCTATTTTAAGAAAGAGGACATAAAAAAAGCTAAATCCGGAATAAAAGTAGTTTCAAACACAGGAAAGAAATTTACTGTTTTTGATTCTTCTTTTATTGATTTGTATAAGAGAATAAAAAGGGGCGCTCAGATAATTCCTTTGAAGGATATTGGGTTAATTGTATCTGAAACTGCGATTAATAACAAAAGTGTAGTTGTGGATGCAGGATCTGGCTCAGGAGCTTTGGCTTGTTTTCTGGCAAATATTGCCAAAGAAGTCATCAGTTACGAGATAAGGGAAGATTTTGTGAAGATAGTGGAGCATAATATCGGTTATTTAGGCCTGAAAAATGTAAAAGTCAGGAATAAGAATATTTATGATGGCATTGATGAAAAAAACGTGGATTTGGTTGTTTTAGACCTGCCGGAGCCATGGAAAGCAGCCGAAAGCGCAAAAAATGCCTTAAAGGTTGGAGGCTTTTTAATATCTTACAGCCCATCCATACCTCAAATAATGGATTTTGTCAATACTATAAGAAAGCATGAGGATTTTGTTTATCTGAAGACTTCTGAGATCATTGAAAGAGAATGGGAAATTGATGAAAGGAAAGTAAGGCCAAGAAGCCAGGCTATAGGGCATTCTGGCTTTATTAGTTTTGCTAGAAAAATCTGAATAATCATTAATTAAAAAAAATAAGAAAAAATAAAAGTTTAGCTGCTATTTAGCAACATTCATCGCCGGTTTTTCCACAACCGCCACCACATCCTTCTCCGCCTTTCATGTTGGTTACCTCCATATAGTTTTTAATTATCTTACTTGAAAGTATGTTTATCACTATATAAATCTTTGGTTTTAAAACCAAAACCTATTTAAAATTTTCCAGATTAATTTTAATGGGGTTTTATGATAGAGCAGTTTAATGAAGAGGAAAAAAAGGCATTAATTCCGTTTGTAAGCAATCTTGATAGGGATGTTTTTGTTTTAAAGAATCTTCCAGAGGTGATTAAAGGAGCTCTGTTTTCCCGTTATTCCCGTTCTTCTAAAAGCTTAAGAAGGCTGCTTTTGGATGAATTTATTCTGAGTGATGAGGGAGCTTTTAAGGAAATTGTGACTATTGGCAAAGAATCAGGAAATGAGGCTCTTGCAATTGAAAAAGCCCAGAATTTTTATGACAGGATCTTGGATGGATATGGCGATGATTCTATTGGTGAATTAGGTGGGGCACATCTTGCGTGCGAGAACGTTTCTAATCTGGCTTCCAAGGCGCTTGAAAATCCAAGGATAGGAGGTTCTCCCTTGGAAAAATCTACAAGATATCTTTTTTTCGATAAAAAAGTAGATAATGATTATCAGTTTTACAAAGAGCCAAAAATTATGAAATCAGAGCTAGCAGAACTTTATTTACAAGCAAATAGATTTTTGTTTGATACTTATGCTAATCTTATAGATCCGATGAAGAAATTTGTAATGGAAAAATTTTCCCAGGAAGAAAATGTTCCTGATATTGCATACAAGTTTTCTGTAAGGGCAAGAGCATGCGATGCTTTAAGAGGATTATTACCTGCATCAACATTGACTAATCTTGGAATTTTTGGGAATGGGAGATTTTTTGAAAACTTAATATTAAGATTCAGGGCTGATAATTTAAGTGAGATGAATAATTTAGCAGATAATGTACAGACAGAACTAAATAGTGTAATTCCATCTTTTGTTAGGAGGTGCAGGCCGGATAATAAGCACTTTAAGGGTTCTTTTGATTTTTTAAAAAATACAGCAAATTTTGTTTTGGATGAGACAAAAAGGCTTACTGAAATTGAAGTGGGAAAAAAAGAGGCATTAGAGCTTGTTGATTATGATGAAGATGCTGAGGAAAAAGTTCTTTCATCTTTATTGTATGAAAATTCGAAATTACCATTATCCCAATTAAGGCAGATAATAAAAGATATGAATATTGATGAGAAAAAGAAATTATTGAGTTTTTTGGATTTAAGGCAGAATAGGAGGCATAAGCCGCCGAGGGCTTTTGAAAACTGTTATTATACTTTTGATGTTCTGACGGATTTCGGCTCTTATAGAGATTTGCAGAGGCATAGGATGTTAACCCAAGAAAGGCAGAACTTAACAACTTTGCACGGCTTTTATGTTCCTGAAGAAATAGAAAGTGCTGGATTTGAAAATGATTTTAGAGAGGCTATGGGCAAAGCAGAGCATGCTTACAAAGAAATCTACAATAAATTTCCTAAAGAATCCCAGTATATTGTGCCGTTTGCTTACAAAGTAAGATGGTACATGAAGATGAATTTAAGGTCAGTATATTGGATATCAGAGTTAAGAAGTGTGGAGCAAGGCCATCCTACTTATAGGCATATTGCGCAGCAAATGTATCTTAAGACAAAAGAAGTCCATCCTGCTTTATCTGAGTATATGAAATATGTTGATATGAATGAGTATGGATTAGGAAGATTAAAGGCTGAAGTTAAGAAAGAAGAAAAAGGTTAAAGCATATTAAAATGTTTAACCAGCAAGAGCTTTTTCTAATTGTTCCTTGTCAAAGCCCACTATTATTTTCCCGTCAATATCTGTTACAGGAACTCCCATCTGGTCTGACTTATCTACCATTTCCTTGTGTGCTTCTTTGTCTTCCCCAACATCTACGTTGTCGAACTTTACATTTTTTTCTGTTAAAAACTCCTTTACTTTATGGCACCATGGACATGTTTTTGTGCTGTATACTTTTACGTTCATATTTACCACCCTTATAGTTTTTATTTATTTTATCTCTTTTCTAAATTATATAAATGTTTTGATTATAGTAAAAGTATCTTGAATTATTAAATTTTAGTTTTAAGTCCAAGTAAAGAAAGATTTATATTTGATTTATTTTTATTTATAGATAAAAATGAAGAAACTTCTTTTTGGCACAGCAGGAATTCCCATTAGCAGCAAGGGCAGCACTACAGCAGAAGGCATTAATGGAGTAAGAGAACTGGATCTGGATGCAATGGAATTGGAATTTGTTAGAAGTGTAAACATAAGCAAGGAAAAAGCTCCTGAAGTCAGGAAAAGTGCAGAAGAAAACAAAATAGTATTGACTTGCCATGCCCCTTATTTTATTAATTTAAATTCTCTTGAAAAGGAAAAGCTCAAGGCAAGCATTTCCAGGATTTTAAATTCTGCAAGAATAGCAAACTTATGCGGAGCCTGGTCTGTAACGTTTCATGCAGGATTTTACCAGAAAAGCACTAAAGAAGAGGCATTTAACAGGATAAAGAGCTCAATAAAAGAGATTAGTGAAAAACTGAAAGAGGAAGGAAATAAGATCTGGATAAGGCCGGAAACAACAGGCAAGGAAACGCAGTTCGGCAATATTGACGAGATACTGGAATTAAGTGCAGAAATTGACAATGTAATGCCGTGTGTTGATTTTGCTCATCTGCATGCAAGATCAAACGGAAAAAACAACTCTTACAAGGAATTTTGCAGCATTCTGGAATCAATTGAAAAGAAATTAGGAAAAAAAGGGTTGGAAAACATGCATATCCATCTTACCGGAATAGCATATGGTGAAAAAGGAGAAAAACATCATCTAAACCTTAAAGAGTCTGATCTAAAGTACAGAGAACTAATCAAAGCATTAAAGGACTTTAAGGTCAAAGGTGTTGCAATCTCAGAAAGCCCTAATATTGAGGAAGATGCTTTGTTAGTACAAAAGATTTACAACCCATAAACACCAATCTGCTCTTCTTTTATTGTATTAAATATTAACTTTGTTTCTGTCCTTTATATAATAGCTTAGAAAAATTTTTAAATAACATTAAATTACTAAGAGCTTAACAGCAAAAATGGGATTTTTAATAATAATAAACAATATTGCAATGGTTATAGGATATATTGTCCTGGCATTAGTTATTATTTTCTTGCTATGGCTCCTTATTGATACAATAAAAGAAAAATGGAAAAGGAAAAAGTGGGAAAGAGAAAAGGATGACAAGGAAAAAGTCAAGCAAATATTGGTAGAAAAAGATGTAAAGGAAGGAGTCCCTAAAACTGATAGCCAACAGAGTTCTGAGCAATCATCTCAGAATACTGAACAACAGCAAAGTAATGCGGAAACAGAGCAAAAAGCTGAAAATACAGAATCTGCTGAGCAAAAACAGGAAACTTCTGGGAAGGATGATACTAAACCCCATGAAGCTCATATGAGATAAAAAGAACAATAATTCTAGAATATTTTTAATATAATTAAAAATAAAAAAAATAGAATTAAGCCCTTAAAGTAAACTTTTTCTCTATTCTTAAGACATCGCTTGGAATCTTTAAGTCTAATTTTACAAGAACTTTGTTAAGCAATGCATTCAAGGCAATAAAGGAAATTCCTATTCCCAGTGCAAACAAAACTCTTTCATAAGCAACTACCGGTATTAATGCAATCCATTGTCCTGCTGTCATAGGGACTGTCCATACCCATAATGCGCCGCCTACAGATTGGGCTGTGAATGTTGCGCCTAAGCTCCTTAATGGAACGCTCATTGAATATTTTTTTGTCAGTAATGTTGCAATTATAGGTATTGTCCCGAACAATGCAAAAAACCAGACTTGCCTTCCAACCGGATGCAGTACAAACAAGCCTATTGCTATTAAAGGAATTATTGCATTTAGCCTTTTCTTATTGCTTGCAAAGTAATATGTTGCAAATAGCATAGGAGCAAATCTCATAATATTAATTAAAGTTAATTCTTTCCCAACAACTATAAAATCAACTAATTCTGCCAGGAAGACAGCAATAACTCCAAAAACAGGGCCTAGAAATGCTCCTGCTATCGGTCCAAAGAACTGGAATAATGTAAAGAACTGATTTTCAGCCCCAACTAAAGGGGAAAAGTTTATCCTTTGCGTGATAAACGCAAAAACAGCAAACAACAAAATAAAAATGACTCTTTTCTTTGTAAAAGTTTTCCCTATGTCCATTATTAACATCACCGTAAAATTGCAATAAAGAGGTTATATTTATAGTTTTTTGTTTTCTAGAAATTGTTTGTTAAAAAAACAGAATATGTCTTGCCTTTTGCTTTTCTTGCAATCAAGTTTTTTCTTTCAAAATCAGTCAGTATCTGGCTTATCTTTGCTTTTGATAAATCAGCCCTGTATTTTAAAGTTGATTGTGTAATGCCATCCTGTTCTTTGATTGCAGTCAAAACCTTTCTTTCATTTTCATCCAAAGGCCTTAACAATAATGAGAATTTGTCATTGTTCTTATTCTCAACATTTTTTTCCAGCTTTTCATCATAATATCTCTTTAATACATCTCCCTGATCTTTGTTGAAAAATAGCAAATAGAATCCTAATGCAAAAATAAATGCCAAAAAGCCGACTGCTATATGTGATATTCCTAACACAGAATTCAGCTGTTGGCATTCCTGAGTTGGATTGCAATTCATGGCATTTCCCTGAGCGCCAAGTGAACTAATAAAGCTGAACATAACTAAGCCTAACATAACACTTATTCCCAATATAAGAAAACCGAGTTTTTTTGTTTCCATAAGCTCCTATTTTACTATAGAAGTGTTTTTTCCCTATAAAAACCTTGTGTTTTTAGTTAAATATACAGTTGTTTTAGAGCAAAATGTTGAATAATATACCTACCAATACAATTTGCGGAACTGTTACAATTGGAAGCCAGATTGCTGCTTTTTTTCCAATGTTGCTCCATATGAGGCCTATCTCTGTATAATCGGTTGCTACTCCGGCCATCAAAAACACAAAACTATTTCCAAACGCTCCAGTTTGGCTGTAAAGCTCAAATGCCAAAGGTGAGGAACCTTCTGAACATACTTCTATTATCGTTGCTATGATTAGAGTTATAAACAATCCCAATAATGTAGGGCCTAAAAATTGATGGAATATTTCTGTGGGAACAAAAGCCCTTGCAAAACTTGCTAAAATCATGCCTATTAAAATCCACCACACAACCATCTTTGCCAATGCCCAGGATCCTTTTAAGACTCCTTTTACTGTCTCAGCATTATTGTCAAAATTAAACTCATATTTCTTCCACCTTTTTTTGATGTCTTTTCTTATAGAAAATGATTCATCAACATTAGCTATGTTTTTGCTCTGCTCTATCATTTTATTTTTTTCCAATATCTGGTAAATCAATCCAGTTATAGCTGCAATAACAATAGCAGCTAAAACAAGAAGCAGTGCTTTAGCCCCAAAAAAACTAAACAATAGAATTGTGATTGGCAAATTAGCCCAGGGGCTTGAAAGTAAAAAAGCAATAACAGCGGCTATTGAGGCTCCTTTCTTATACAGCTCCATAGAAATAGCCAGGATTCCATGGCTACAGGCAGACATCAAAAACCCAAAAACAACAGCATAGACTATTGTTATCTTTTTGTGCTTTGACAAGTATTTTGAAATATATTGGTTTGGGATTAGGTGATCAATAATGCCCCCTATAAATAATCCTATTAAAATAGCCCACCATATCAGCTTAAAGTAATCGACAAAGGCTTCAAAAAGCTTTTCTGAGAAAAAATAAGCAAGTATGATTATAGCTATTGTAATAAAGCCAACAATAAAAATTTTTTCCTTATACCAGGGATGATGTGCACCTTTGACATGACAGCTTAAGCAATGCTTGATATTGTTCTGCTTTTCATATTTTTCAATGCAATTCTGGCTGCAAAAATAGTGTCCATGAGCTTTGATTGTCCCTTTCATTCCGCAGATTGGGTCTGTTTTCATTTTAAAATTATAATTTATTTATTTCATAAGTTTGGCTTTTTAGAACACTATATCAATCTATTATATTAAGTTTATTTTTTTAACAAACTATTTAAATTTTACTTACTTTTAATTCATATACTGAGTGGATTAAACATAAAGTTAAAACACCAATATAGCTATTGTACAAATTTATAAAAGAGAAGATTGGGGAAATTATAGCTCTGTTTTGCTTAAAAAAGGCAATAAAACCTTTATGAACGGTAATAAGCTATAATAAGCCTGTTTTAGGCAAAAAAACAGTATTTTTATTTACTGTTTTTATGATAACTTATATATAAAATCCAGTTAATATATCTCTAAATGAAAGCAGATTTTTTATCCCACAAGAAACTTGAAAATTTCATGATGGCTTCTCTTTTGATAGCAGGCATTCTGATTCTGTTTAATCAAGTTCAGATTTCTTCAATTTCCTCTTCTTTTGGTGTGATGACAGGGGCTGCATCAAAGAGTTCTATATTCTTAGGAAGCAGGCATTCAGGCCAGCTTGATTTATCAAGTGTTGATGTTAATGAAATAACCTCAACAGCCATGGCTCTTGCATCTTTATTTCCCGAGTTAAATTCTATACAAAGCGAGGAAGATGCAATAAGCATTATGATACCAACAGGAACTCCGGAATATAGCGGAGCTTTGGGAGGAATTACGTTTGATGACCCTGTAACTTCAATGGAATATCTTGCGAAGTGGTATTACAGCTTAAACGAAGAAGTAAAAAACAATGATCCTGAAACATGGCAGAGATACATTAACCTTGCTGCAAATCCAAGGGGAATTTCATGCGAGTTCTGCTGTGGTATTGGCCCGCAGGGCATAACAAAAGATGGAAAGTCAAGATGCGGCTGCAAGCACAATCCTGCAGTCCTTTCATTAACAATGGGATTGATGCAAAATACTGATTATTCGGATGCAGAAGTTTTAAGGGAAGTTATGAAATGGAAAACAATGTTTTTCCCAAGAAATATGGTTGGCTTGGCTATGGAAGTTGCCGGGACTGACCCATCTCAATTAAAAAGCTTGCCAGGAATGGTAGGAGGTTGTTAAAATGGAAGAGCATAAAAAACATGCAGAGCATCATAAGCATAAAGCTCATGAGCACAGGCATACAGGCAGTAAAAACACAAACCCAAATATGAAGTTCTGGGTAATGGCAATTGCATTAGCATTGTTAATTTTGATTTCCGGAGTGCAGGCAGTTGAATTAGTTGGGTTAAAAAATAAGCTGAATAACGATTTAGAGACACTAAGCGTGAGCAGCAAAAAAAGCACAGTATCTACTGGCCAGAGCAGCGGTGGCTTGTCTAATAATCTAAATAATTTGCCGACAATGGTAGGTGGCTGTTAAATAATGACAAAAGAAACTAACCTGCATAAATTTATTGCAGCAGGAGTTTTTGTATTGTTGGGAATATTAATTTTTAATTCCTTTTATGTTTTTACTATCGGGAGCAGCCTTGACGAGAAAATGGCTGAGGCAAGAGAGCTTGCAAAGCCGGCAGAAATTGAAATCATCAAGCTTTCTTCAACTTGTGCAGACTGTTTTGATGCTGATGAAATAATTAATGCCCTCAAAGATTCTGATTTGAAAATTCTTGATGAAAAATCACTAAAAGGCAATTCAAGAGAAGCCAAAAAGCTTATTGAAAAATATGGCATTGAGAAGCTGCCAAATATTGTAATAACAGGAGAAACAGATAAAGCCGATATCCAGAATTTTAAAAAAGTAGATGATGCATTAGTATTTGATGCTGTTGCAGTGCCTTATGAAGATGCCGTGACAAACGAGATTGTAGGCAAGGTTTCCAGTATTTTAATAAATGACAAAAATTGCGAGGCCTGCGCAGACCTTGGGGTTTTAATATTAAACTTAGTGCAGAATGGAGTCTTTATAGCAAATGAAGAGGAACTTGACTTTTCAGACTCGAGGGCAAAAGAACTGATTTCACAGTTAAATATTGAAAAGCTTCCGGCAATTCTTTTATCAAAACATATAGATGCATATCCTGCTATTGCGCAAAGCCTTAGCCAGCAGGGCATAACAGAAAATAAAGGGCAGTATGTAATTCAAAGCCAAGCTCCTTATGTTGAAACTGATACTGGCAAAGTAAGGGGATTGGTGGAATTAACAATGATTGATGACGTTTCTTGTGATGGATGCTATGGTGTGGATTTACATAAGGAAATTTTGTTAATAATGGGCATTGCAATAGATGAAGAAAAAATATTGGATATTACATCACCTGAAGGAAAGGACTTAATTAAAAAATATGATATTGAAAAAGTTCCGACAGTGATATTGAATGGGGATCTAAATGCTTATGAAGGCTTTTCGCGAGTTTGGGGACAGGTCGGTACTATAGAGGATGATGGCTCTTATGTTTTTAGGAAAGTGGAAGTTTTAGAGGCAAGTATTGTTTACAAAGACCTTACTACAAACAAAATAATAGAGCCTGTTCAGCAGCAAAGCCAGTAAATAATTTGATTATTGATTTTTATTTTAATAGAGTCAATAAAACAATCAGTTATCAAAGAACATGGAACTATTAAATGAAAACAAAAAAATCTTTGTTCTATTGTTGGCTGTATTTTTTTTAATGGCATTTAGCTTTAGTGTTTCCTCACAATCAGACTTTCCAATAGGGCTGCAGAAAATTTTAGATTATAACAATAACCAGGCGGATTTTTATTTCAAGAACATTTCTTTTATCATAGCATTTCTGGCCGGGATTATAAGCATCATTAGCCCATGCAGTTTAGGAATATTGCCTGCATTTTTTGCATATACTTTTGAGGAAAGAAAGCAGATAACCAAATCTACATTTGCATTTTTTCTTGGGTTTATGCCTGTATTTGTAGCTCTCGGATTGATTGCAACTTTTATTGGGTCAACTATTACCGAGCTACAGCAAAACAACAGGCTGCTTGTCACAATAGCCGGTTTATTTATCATTGCAATGGGGGTTATGGCTTTTTTTGGCAAAGGATTTACATTTATCAAGACTAAGGGAAAAATAAAGAATAATGCGATAGGATTGTTTTTGTATGGTATTTTTTTCGCAATTGGATGGACTGCATGCACTGGCCCTATTGTGGTTGGGATTTTATTGATTGCATCAATACTTAATAATTATATCTACTCTGCATTTTTGATGTTCTTTTATTCCCTTGGCATTTTCGTTCCATTGTTTTTGATGTCATTTTTATTTGACAAGTATAATTTTTCAAAAAGCAAATTCATACAGGGCAAAGAACTTGAATTTACTGTTTTTAATAAAAAAATAAGAGTACATTCCACTAATTTGATTGCAGCTATCTTATTTATTGCACTGGGCCTTGTCTTTGTTATTTATGGCGGAACTTATATCACAAATAACCTGGGATTGGGGAGTATGACTAGTATTGTTTATTCATTTCAGGAAAAAGTATTATCATTGAAGTTGTCAAACATAATTGGAGTGGTAATATTATTAGTATTTTTATTTTTATTGTACAGGTTTTTGAAAAAAAATGGTAATAAATAATTTGATTAAAAAATAAAGGAGATTAAAATGGATAAAATTTTGATTATAATTGGATTGATTTTAGGCATTGGCGGTATTATTTTTTCTATACTACCTCCAAGCGCACATACAGCTCTACTTGGACAAGGCCAGAATATGGAAGCAAATATGGATATGGAAAATTCAATGAGTGATATGGGTAATGAAGAAGAACATGGGCATCACAACCACGGAGTATTTATGACATATGGCCTTATTGTTGCTATAATCGGCCTTGCATTCATATTTGCCGGATGGAAAATATTTTAGTGAACTTATAATGGAAAATACAGAGCAAAAAAATAAGGAAAAGAAAAAGAGCTACTTGTGGGCAGGTATTGCTGGAGGTTTTACAGCAGTAACTTGCTGCATTGCACCTGTAGTTTTGATTCTTTTGGGTTTTGGAACTGCAATTAGTATGGCAGTTATGCACCAGTTTCATTTAGTCAGCATAGTTTCTGGAGTAATATTAATGATTTTAATCAGCCTTTACCTGGTAAAAAGAAAAAGCGGGGTTTGCAATATAAGCACAATGAAAAAGAACTGGAAAAACATCGCATATGCAATTATATTTTTAGCAGTAAGCTGGGTAATTTTAAACTATTTAGTTGTTGCGCCTGTTGCAGGATTGGTTTATGGGAATATTCCTGTAAACCAAAAGCCTTTAGGCAATATCAAAGAAATGGCTGAGATCCATGGAATGCCTGAGATGGCTGATATCGAAGTAGAGCCTGAGTACGAAGGTAAAAAAAAGCTCTTATTGAATATCGAAGGCGTATTTTGTGGCTCATGCGGGCCTGCAATTGAATATGATTTAAAGAGCATTTTAGGTGTGTTGGAAGTTGAGAGATTAAGCAATGGAGTATCTTTAATTTATGATTCTGATGTTACAAGCAAGGATGTAATAATTGCTGCTGTGCATGACCCATATTCAGCAAAGATACTATCGGAAGAAAAAATAAAATAAAAAAACATATTTGCTTTTTATTATTATGAAAGGAGAAGAATTTTTGAAAAGATATTTTTAGAATAAGTTTTTGAGTTAATTTTTTAAATTTACAATAGAAAAACTATATAAACAATTACTTCATTGACAAATTAAAAAAGGTGAATGAATGAAAATTTCTGTCATAGCATCCGGAAGCAATGGAAATTCCTGTTTGGTTGAGGATAAAAATACTTCTGTTCTGATTGATGCAGGCAAGAGCGGCAGGGAGATTGAATCCAGGATGGAAAGGTTGGGCAAAGATATTGATAATGTCGACGGGATATTATTAACGCATGGGCATCATGACCATATTTCAGGTGCAGGTGTTATTTCAAGAAGATTCAATATTCCTGTTTATATGACAAAGCAGACCTTTTCAGAAGCCGGATTTAAGCTTGGGAATATCAAGAGCAAGGTATTTTCCATTGACAGGAGCTTTAAGGTAAAAAATTTCAGGATAAAGCCAGTGCTTACTTCCCATAGTGTCAGTTCCTGTGGGTTTATAATCGGGAAATTCGGCTTATTTACAGATACAGGAGCAATAACAAAGGAGATAGAATGCTCTATTCCAAAATTAAAAGGTGTTTTGCTTGAATCCAACCATGATATTGACATGGTAATAAACGGCCCTTACCCTGCTTTTCTCAAGAACTGGATACTTTCTGATGAAGGGCATCTGAGCAATGTTCGTGCAAGCTCTTTGATCCAGAAAAAGGGGAAGAATCTGTCTTTAGCATTATTGGGCCATCTTTCTGGAAACAATAATACACCTCAGGTTGCTCTTCAAGCCTATGAAAAATTAGTCAAAAGAAAAATTGAATATGCAGTTTGCTCAAGGGGTAATGAATCTGGCAGCTGGGAGTTATAATGGTTGAATTTAATTCTGATGGAAGCATAAAGCTTCCTAATGTACTAGTGCAGCAGAAAAAAGACAATGAGTATAAGATGAAGAACGGGCATTGCATTACCATAAAAAAAGAGATGGTAAGCAATCAAAGCCCGAAGAAATGCATGCTTCATATTGAGCTGTCAGAAAGATTTACTGATGACAGTTTTGTGGCTAATATATACGGGCAGTTTATGGCAAATTCAGAGGTCCCTTCAAAATTAACCAAGAAAAACGAAAGGGAATTTGAAGTTGAGATAGGAACTTGTTTTAGAAGATGTCAGGACTGCAATAATCTTGTTAGAATGTACAGGGAATTCTTGGATGGCAATATAATAGAATTAAAGGGAAGCTGCACTTATGAAGGCTTTAACAGGACATTTACTTATGAAGACCATTTTGATTAAAGCATTTATTTCTATTACTCAAATGAAAGATTATATAAACAGGATTATTTTATCTGAGTATTATGAAAAAAGGATTTTGGATTGTTGTGCAGGATATAATAAAGAAGGCTGATGTAGTTTTGGAAGTTCTTGATGCAAGAATGGTTGAATTGACAAGAAACAGAAAACTTGAAGAATATATTAAAAAAATCGGCAGAAAACAGATTCTTATAATCAACAAGTCTGATATTGTTTCCAAATCTGTAATTAAAAAAATAAAAAAAGATTACAGCAAACTGGATTATATTTTGATGTCAGCCAAGAATTTGAAGTCAGTAAATGAGTTTATTAAATTGATAAAAAGCAAAATAAACAAAGAAAACATTAAGGTTGCTGTGATTGGCTATCCAAATACAGGAAAAAGCACTTTGATCAACAGGTTGTCTAAAAAGGGCAGAGCAGGAACAAGCTCTGAATCAGGATTTACAAGGGGGTTGCAGTTAATTACAGGAAAAGGCAACTTAACACTTTTTGACACTCCTGGTGTTGTTCCGTATGGAGACAGAGATGAGACAAGATTAGGCTTAATGTCAGGGATAAGCCCGTCAAAACTAAAAGATCCTGACCTTGTTGCGTATAAGCTTATTGAAATATTCAGGAAAAATAATCCTGCTGCTCTTGAAAAAGAATATGATATTGATCCAAAGCTTGATTCTGATGAAATTTTATGTGAAATCGGAAAGAAAAAAAATATGTTATTGAAAAAAGGGATTGTGGATGAAAAAAGGGCTGCAGTGCAGCTTTTGATTGACTGGCATAAGGGGAAAATCAAGATATAATATGTTTTTATGATTTAGATTTTATTTTATGTTTATGGCTATAGTTCCCGGGCTGTTTCTTCCTATGATTGGGCCGTCTTTCACTTTAAAACCTGCTTCTTTTAAGTTATTTCTTATGAACTTTGCGCAGGAATAGGTGCTTAATTTTGAGTTTTGTTTCATTTTTTCTCTGATGTCTGAAAAGAACTCTTTTGTCCACATTTTTGGCATTTTTGAAGGGGAAAATGAGTCAAAAAACACAAAATCTGCTTTTTCCCTGATGTTTTTTATTTTTTTCCTTGCATCGCCAAAGATCATAACCAATTTTATATTGTTTTCTTCGTAGATTTTTATATTGTTATCAAGAAAATTCTTTATGAATTTTTTAATAATATTGTAACTTTTAAAGTCTGCATCTATTTCAGTGATTTTTTTAAGTATTTCTATATCATTCTCAAAACAGTAAATTGCAGCTTTTCCTTTGATTAAGTCTAATGCTGCTGCTGTATTGTATCCCAGGCCAAAACAAACGTCAAAAATAACCGGATTTTTTTTGGAATATATGTTCAATGCTTTTGCATGCTTTTCAAAAGCTTCTTCTTTAGCTCCGGATTTAGAATGGTAATAATCCTGAACTTTCTCGTTGTAGAAAGTAATTGAGCTGTCTTTTGTTGTTATTTTTTTCATATTGTTTCTGAAAAAAATCAAAACTTTATAAACTCGTTGCATTTTACTATATATAATGACTAAAGAATCTTTCAAGACAAAGCATGGAGTATTTGATGAGTTTACAAACAGGACTCTATTCAAGCTTATTACACAAGGGCATTTTAAAGGTCTTGAAAGCCCAATAAGCATAGGGAAAGAAAGCAATGTCTTTTCTGCATTAACAAAAGATGAAGAGAGGTTGATGATTAAGGTTTACAGGTTGGAAACTTGCGATTTTAACAAGATGTATGATTATATTAAAGGAGACCCAAGATATTTAAGTTTAAAAAAGAGAAAAAGGAATGTTATTTTTGCTTGGGTTCAAAGGGAGTATAGAAATTTAATCAAGGCAAGGGAAGCAGGGGTTAATGTTCCAATACCTTTAACATTCTCAAACAATATCCTTGTTCTGGAATTTATAGGTAGAAATGATGATATTGCCCCAAAGTTAAAAGATAAAATTCCAAAAAACAAGAAAAAGTTTTTTGACAAGATTGTAGATAATATAAAAAAATTATACAAGGTAGGGATGGTACATGCGGACTTATCTGCATTTAATATACTGAATTTTGATGAAACTCCTGTTTTTATTGATATGTCTCAAACCACTACTTTAAGGCATACAAGGGCAGAAGAATACTTAAAAAGAGACATTAAAAATGTATGCAGTTTTTTCAATAAGATTGGAATGAAAACAGATGAGAAGAGTGTGTTAAAGGAAGTTTTGGGATAACATTTTTAAAAGAAGCAGTATACAATAGCTATTCAGAAAAATATACTTTTTCGGATGAAGGTGGAAATTGATTAAATTAGTTGGAAAAGAGATTTATTTGGGCAATCAAAGTTTTTCAAATAAAAAATTGGAACATATAGAATCTGATTTGGTTTGATAATAACTTCTAGAAATTCATGCCTAATCTCATTTAACCAAACTTTCGGGTTTTTCAAGTATATTTCTCAAATCATTCATAAACCTAGCTGCTTCTGCTCCATCAAGAACGCGATGATCATAAGTGAATGATATTGGCATTATTTTTCTTATCACAATCTTATCATCCCTGACAGCAACCTTTTTTTCAATCCTTCCGGTTCCTAAGATGCATGTCTCAGGGTAATTAACTATAGGTGTGAAGTAAGTGCTTCCTATCACCCCTATGTTTGTTATTGTGAAAACCCCTCCCTTTAAATCCATAAGGTCAATCTTTCTTTTCTTGACCTTTTCCACATAAGTGTTTATTTCGTTTGCCAAATCATATAATTTTTTCTGGTCAGCCCCTTTTACTACTGGAACTATTAAGCCGTCCGGAGTGTCAATTGCAACGCCTATGTTGTAATATTTCTTTATTATTATTTCATCTCCTTCAACGCTTGAAGCAACAAACGGGTGTTTTTTTAGTGATTTTATTGTAGCCCTTAAAATGAAAGGAAGGTAAGTCAGGTGAACTCCTTTTTTAGCGGCTTTTTCCTTTTCTATTTTCCTTAAATCTGAAAGCGCAGTAACATCAACATGGTCATGGTGCGTTACCAAGGCTGCATTGCTAACAGCTTCCCTCATCTTTTGGGCAGTTATCTTCCTTATACCTTTTAATGGAACCCTGTCAACATATCCAAATAGATCGTATTTTTTTGTGACTTTTGCAGCTGGCTTTCCTGATGAGGATTTTTTTACATCATCCTCTGTTATTCTTCCACCCGGGCCTGTTCCGGAAATATTTTCCAGGCTAACATTAAGCTCTTTGGCAAGCTTTCTTGCTTTCGGAGCAGCTATTATGGATTTGCCTGCTTTTGCATCGGCTTTTTTCAGCTTTGATACTTCTTCCTCTTCAGGAGCTTCCTCTAAAAATCCTACAACGCTGCCCGTATATGGCTTTTTATCTTCCTTTTTTAGAGCCTTTTTACTTACTTTTTCCCCTTTTTCACCAATAACAGCAAGAACTTCTCCAACATTTATTGTATCGCCTTCCTTGTGATTCAGCTTAAGAATTGTGCCTTTTTTTGGGCTTGGAATTTCAACTATGGCCTTGTCTGTCTCAACTTCTGCCAGGATTTGATCAGAATTAACTTTATCCCCTTGTTTTACTTTCCATTTTACAATAGTCCCTTCAGTGATTCCTTCACCAACATCCGGGAATTTAAATTCAAAAGCCATTTTGGTATTTTATTTTAGGTTTTAATATTTTTTAATTATAATTTTTCATTATTTCATAACTTTATCTACTGCTTTCAAGATTCTTTTTTCACTTGGAAGATAATGATTTTCTGATTTGGCCAATGGGAATGCAACATCAAAGCCAGTAACTCTTTCAACCGGAGCCTCTAAATTAAAGAAGCATTTTTCATTTATTCTTGCAATGATTTCAGCTGCAAAGCCGCATGTCTTGGGAGCTTCATGCACTATAACGCATCTTCCTGTTTTTTTTACTGAATTAATAATTGTTTCAGTGTCTAATGGTACAATTGTCCGTAAATCTATAATTTCTGCCGAGTAATCTGATTTTTCTAGGGCCTGCTTTGTGTATTTAAGCATTGCGCCGTATGAGATGACTGTTAAGTCGGAACCTTCATGCTCGATGTTTGCCTTGCCTAGGGGAACAGTATATTCTGTTTCAGGGACTTCTTCTTTTATTGCGCGATAAACCCGCATAGGCTCCATAAAGATAACAGGGTCAGGATCCCTGATTGCAGATATTAAAAGGCCTTTTGCATCGTAAGGCCTTGATGGTATTACCACTTTCATGCCGGTTGCATGGGCAAAAAAACTTTCTCCGGATTCGCAATGCAGCTCTAAAGCCCTGATTCCTCCACCATATGGAGTCCTTACAACCATTGGTACTGTAAATCTGCCTCTGCTTCTTCCTCTTATTCTTGCAGCATGAGTGAATAACTGGTCAAAGGGAGCATACATAAATCCAGAGAATTGTATTTCTGCTACTGGCCTCATTCCATTTACTGCAAGACCAATTGATGCTCCTACTATGCCAAGCTCAGCTAATGGTGTATCTACTACTCTGTCTGAGCCGTGTTTTTTCTGTAAACCATCTGTAACCCTAAAGACTCCTCCGTTTACACCAACATCCTCACCTAAGACTATTACTCTTTTGTCTTTTTTTAGCTCATTGTCCAATGCCGAATTTATAGCCTCGACAACATTCATCCTCGCCATTTTATTTTATCTCCTCATTCTGCTCTTTAAGCTCATCTGTCATTTCTTCAAAAGTAAATTTAAAGATATCATCCGGATCAGGATCTTTTATATTTTCAAAAATCCTGACTTCTTTTTCCACTTTTTCCTTTGCTTTTTTTGCAACTTCGTCTTTGTATTTATCATTCAACAGCTTATTTGCCTTCATATACTTTTCAAGCCTGTCTACAGGGTCTTTTTTTTGCCATTGCTTTAATTCTTTATCAGACCTGTATCTTTTTGCATCATCAGATGTAGAATGGTCACATAGCCTGTATGTAACTGATTCGATCAATGTTGCTCCTTTCCCTTTTCTTGCATTATCAGCAGCTTCTTTTACTGCCTTGTAAACAGCAAAAATATCATTTCCATCTACCTGAATGCCGGCAATGCCGTAAGCTAATGCTTTTTGAGCAATTGTTTCTGAGTTTGTCTGCCGCTTTATTGGAACAGAAATTGCATATTGGTTGTTTTCGCAAATAAAAATACATGGAACTTTAAAAACACCGGCAAAATTCAGCGCTTCATGGAAATCCCCTTTTGATGTTCCTCCATCCCCGAAATATACAAAAGAAACATTCTTTTCCTTTTTTAATTTTGATGCCCAGGCGCATCCAACAGCATAAGGCTCCTGGGTTCCAACGCCTATTGATAAGGGAAAATTATTTAGTTTATCCGGGCTTTTAAGGCCTCTTTCATCCCCGCTCCAATACTGCAAAATCATGCTCATAGGATGCTTTCTTGCAATATAGGCTGCAGTATTCCTGTACATCGGAAACATCCAGTCTTTATCATTTAATGCATATGTGCTTCCAATCTGAGACGCTTCCTGGCCCTTGTAGCAGATATATGTCCCTATTCTGCCCTGCCTCTGCATGGAAAAGGCCTTGTCATCAAAGGTCCTGATAAGAATCATCAGCTCGTACATCTCTTTTATCTGCTTTGCACTTAGATTTGGCATGAGCTTTTTATCTACCTTGCCGTTCTCATCCATAACCTGTAAATATTCTACCTTGAAATTTTCCACAACTTTTTTAACCATTTATACACTCAATATTAGATAAAAATATTAATAAATCTTTTATAAATCTTTCTAGAATTACCTGCCTTCTGCCCAGGCCTTTAATTTCTCAATTTTTGTGTTGCCGCAAATCTTCTTGCCGGTCTTTTCATTGTAGAAAAAAGGAATTCCCCCACAGAACTCATTTCCATTCTCGTCTATGTCATATTCCTTCAGGAGCTTTGCATTTTTGCTGTCATGCCAGACTTCCAGCCTAGTAATCTTCACTCCTAATTCTTTTTCAACCTGGGCTATTATTGGCACCATTTCCTTGCAGTGCACGCATTCAGTCCCGTAGAATTCTATTAGTCTTTCACCCATTTTCATTGGAATCTGAAGAATTTGACTAGTATTTAAAATTTGTCTTTTGCTTTTCAAAATCTTTATAAATCCACTACTAATTCTTTTATAGATGGGAAATAAAAAAATTCCTTTGAAGATAAAATTTTATATGATGCTTTATCCTTTGAGAATCTTTATAAAATCTTTAACAAATAAATTTTTTGGTGGTGAGAAAATGGGAAATTTTAATCTAAAAGGAAAAAAGGCTGTTGTTTTTGGAGTTGCTAATGATGCAAGCATAGCATGGCATATTGCCAAGGCGTTGAATGATAACGGTGTCAGGATTGCTTTAGCTTACCAGGAAAGGGCTGAGCAACTTGTAAAGCCACTCTTAAAGATGCTTGACAATCCTCTTGCAGAGAAGTGCGATGTTGTTGATGATGTTCTGCTAACAGAGTTCTTCAATAAAGTTGAAAATGAGTTTGGCAAGGTTGATTTTTTAGTGCATAGCATAGCTTTTGCCAAGAAAGACCATTTACAAGGTAATTTTTATGATGTGGATAGGAGAGGTTATCAGGTTGCACAGGAAGTTAGCTCTTATTCACTTGCTGAGCTTACAAGAAGAGTTGTTCCTATGATGAATGATAATGGCAGTGTAATTGCCATGACATATTACGGAGCAGAGAAAGTAGTCCCTAATTACAATGTTATGGGGGTTGCTAAGGCTGCTTTGGAGGCATCAGCAAGGTATATTGCCAGTGATTTAGGAAGCAGAGGGATAAGGGTTAATACAATCTCTGCAGGGCCAATAAAGACACTTGCAGCATCAGGAATCGGGGATTTTGACAAGATGCTTATCCATGCAAAACAAAAAGCTCCATTAAAAAGAAATATAAATGCGGATGATGTTGCAAATATGGCATTGTTCTTGTGCTCTGATATGTCCAAAAACATAACCGGGCAGGTTATTTATGTTGATGCTGGCTATAGCATAATGGCTGTTTGATTTTTTATATTATTCTACAACCAATGTTCCTCTCATTCCACCATGCCCTTTTCCGCACGGAACTGAGCAGGAAAATATATACTCACCAGCCCTGTCTGCTGTGAATTCAACTGTTACTGTTTTTCCCGGTGATAATATTTCATTAATGCCAAATTCTGCAAGTGAAATCCCATGAGTTACATCTACACTCTTTACATTTAATTTTACCCTGTCACCTTCAGTTACAAATATTGTTGATGGCTCAAAGTCCCATTGCTTTGCTATCATGTTAAATTCCTTTAAGGATGTTTTGGCAGGTAAATCTTTTGGCTCTACTGTAGGAGGAACAGATTTAGATCCAGGTTCTTCTACAGCAGTTTCTTCTTTTGTCTCTTTAATCATTTCACCAGCAGGCTCTATGACAGCAATTTCCCTTTCATGCGCCGGCTGTGCAGCTGGCTGAGATTGCTGCGCGCATGCAGTCAATATTACCATAGAAATAACTCCCAAAATCAAAAGATATTTTTTCATATTACCACCCTTATTTTTTGCTATATTAATTTATTGTTGACAATTAAATTAATATTTAATGTTTTCTATTTTCTGGATCTTTTAAATCCCCCGGTCTTGTAAGGAGTATATTTTCCCTTTTGTTTCTGGGATTTATTTTTTTCAGGATAAACTTCATACTGCTTGGTTTCATCATATCCGCAATCATTGCATATGATGCATTCTATGCCCAGATAACTAATCGTTTTTATATTACCAGAGCTGCATTTTGGACATTTGGTACTTGACATAATTGAATATTAGAATTAGAGTTTATTAAACTTGTTAAAAATTAAAATTTAAGAATTAAATAATCTGTTCTCCATCAGCCTTGACTATGTGGATTACATTGACAGGGCATGAGTCTGCTGCATCTTTGTTTATTTGTAGATCTTTTTCTTCAATACCCTTCTCTTCCTGCCCGTTTTCAAGGCAATTTCCTCCTTTGATGCTGGACTTGCTGTCATCCTTCATCTCCCAGAAATCAGGGGCAACTGCTTCGCAGGCTGCACAGCCTATGCAGTCAGGCCTATTATGCTTTATTGTGTATGCGTCTTTGTTTTCTGACATTTTAATTCAAATAATTAATTTGTCTGTAAAAATTAGTTATATTTAAAATTATCTATAATTTTGAATTTTTTTAAATAATAATGAAACTAAAATTTAGCGAAATGTTTAAAAATGGCATAATTCACTTATTCTTATATGGCGCGTTCCGGAAGAAGTCCAAGAAGTCTTGAAACTATCAAGAGTGAAGACCCTACTAAAGTGTGCTCTGAGTGCGGAAGCAAGGATATTGAATATTCTAATGAGGAATTCTACTGCAAGAAATGCGGATTAGTGCTGGACTAGACCGCATAGTGCAATCAACTATTCATTGCCTTAATTATCAAAAACAGAAAAAAGAAAAGGAAAACAGATCCTATTATCTTTAATTCACCCCTATTTAATTATCCTTGAAACTCTCTTTGGTGTCATCCATATAAAACAGATCAAATTCATCTTTCAATTTCCTGTCCAAAATCTCGTTTATATCTTCAAAGTCTTTAAGGTTTCTTCTGTTCATTTTTTCACCTCCGTTCTTAAATTTGACACCTCTTTATTGGCTCTTAAGAGAGCATTTTTATAATATATGGGAATACTATTATTTTTATATATTTTATGCTTAAATTTTATAATTTCCTTAAATTTTATATAAAAAAGAAAAATTTATATATGAGTTATAATTACCTTATATTAGCAAGGACTAAGGGTGTACTCATTATTTAGTTATTTTTAATGCCATAAGCAGTTAAATTTATGGGTGGTTAAAATCAGGAGAAAGGTAATCCAGATAGCAAATAGCACGCAGCTAATTTCCCTTCCAAGGAAATGGGCCCAGAAATATAGTATTAAAAAGGGGGATGAGTTGAATATTAGAGATGAAGGCAATAAACTTTTAATTGAAGCGGAAGAAGAAGAAACTAGTCTTTCAACTATTGAAGTGAATGTAGATGGTCTTGATAAGGATTCGCTAATATTTTTATTAAGGGGTCTGTATATAAGAGGCTATAATCAAATAAAGTTTACTTATTCTAATCCTTATATTTTTTACCATAGGCTTAATAAAAAAGTTACAATAAATTCAATAATTCATAAGGAAGTAGGCATCTGTCAAGGTTTGGATATAATCCAAGAAAGAGGAAATTTCATTATAATGAAAAATATATCTATTTCTTCAATTAAGGAATTTGATACTATCCTTAGGAGAATATTCTTATTACTAATAGATACGATGAATGATCTTTACATAGCTACAAAAAATGAGGATTATGTTCTACTTGAAGGCTTCCAAGACAAGCACGATAATATCACAAGATTGATTAATTACAACTTAAAAACATTGAACAATATCGGTTATTCAAAGCATAATGATACCATCATATTGTTTAATATTCTCTCTTCATTGGATACAGTTATAGATATCCTGAAGCATGCGGCAAGAGATATTGTTGAACTTAAAATTAAACTAGGGCCAAAAGCTGTTAATATTTTAAAAAAAGTACTTGAATCTATAAAATTACATTATGACTTATTCTATAATTTTTCATTTGAAAAAACTGAAAATTTTATTGAGTTAAGAAATGAAGTTATAGATTCAATTAAAAAACAAAGCAAAAAATTAAGCAATGATGATGTAAGAATATTGGTTATGGTGGAGCATATTCTCGAAGTCTTAAGGAACACTTACTCTTCGAAAATGGCTATGCAGTATTGATTCCACGCTGATAGAAATTTTTAAGAACAAGTTGTTCAAATGCCAATCCTTTGTGTGTTAAGCCAAGGTAACCATCTTTCTTTTCAAGAATCCCTGCATCTTGCAAAGCAATTGCATGAGGAAAAGCCTGGTAGATTGTTTGGCCAAATCTTGTTTTAAACTGATTTGTATCTACACCATTTGCAGGTTTATTGATGCCGGATAATTTCAGTCCTTGAATCATGAATAATGACATTTGCTCTGCTTCATTTAATATCTTGCCTATATCTACTGGAAGTTTGCCTTCTTCAATTACATTTGAATAATTTTCCATCATTTTACTGGATTCATGAGGATCTTTTCCACCTATATTGGAATATATTAAACCTGGAAATATGGAATAAGAAGAAAGTCCAATTCCCAATGTGCTCCCCCCCCTTTTTTTAGCATCCCTGTAAGTATATGGTTGATTCCCGATTTCTTTTAAAGCCCGGCTATCTACAACCTGATTATCTGAAACTTGCTTATACCCCGATTCTAAAAACTTTTCTATAGCCATAACACGCATAAGCATTGTTTCATAAAAACTGGGGAATTGTTGGTTTTCAACAAATCTGGTTCTAGGAGAAACTCTTAAATCATAAAATGTTATTGATGGAACTCCTAATTCAATGGCAGCGGTTAAATCCTCCTCCCATGAACCTATTGTTTGTTGAGGAATACCATATAGCATGTCAATGTTTGTATTATCTGGCCATCTTTTAAGTAACATTTGAACAGCTTTTTCACCTTTGCCTGTAGCATAAACCCTCTTAAGCCATTTTAATAATCCTTCATTTCTAATGACTTGAAGTCCTACACTTGCTCTTGAAGCCCCGATATTTTTATAGGCATCTAATTTGGCTTCATTTACAGCTGGGCTAATTTCAAATGATAATCGGCTATTTTTCTGATAATTAGGGAAAAAATCAGTTAATAAATCTCCAAGCTCTTTTACTAATTCAACAGATAAAGTGCTAGGAGTTCCGCCCCCAATGTGCATTCCTTGAGGTGATAAAGTACGCCATCCAGTAGAATTAAAAATAGTTTCTAGTTCTTTTCTTAAATCTTTTAAATACGCTGGAGCCTCTTTTACCCCTTCAACAACAGAATAATCACAAAATTTACATTCACTTATACAAAATGGAATATGAACATAAGCAGATGTAATTCCTTTATCCTGGTCTTTTATAATAGGAATTATTTCCGCAGAAGATATGGGAATAAAATCCTTGAAAGGAGGATAACAATGCTGAGGTATTGAATCTTCACTATATTTTGGAAGAGTTTTTTTAAGCATTTTGTATGTTTCATCTGGATTAAATGTTGCAAGAATATCCAGGCTTTTTGCTACTAATTCAGATCCAAATTTTTCTCTCATCTCTTTTGAGAATGTGGCATATTTTGTAAAATCTATATATCTTGGCTTTGTTACATTTAGTGTTCCTGATTTTACCTGTTTTATTATTGATAGGGTATTTTCAGGCAGAATCTCCTTTAGTACTCTTTCGAAATATTTATTATAATCATTTTTTTTACTAATCATCCGATAAGTTTGAGATAAAGATAGTCCATTTGCATTTCTTTGTATATCTTTCCATCCATCATGATTAATTAAAAAATCAAAATTCCTTTCATCTATCGAAACGATAGTAAAACAGTTTTTATGTGATGATAAATAACCTCCCAAAAGTTTTATTCTATCATCTATATTTTCGCGGATATCGAAAAAAAGAATATCAGGCCTATATACACTTACATCTTTATTACCACTGGATCTTTCTTTTAGTAGATCACCATTTGTAATTAAATCATCTATTGCCAAATTACTAATTTCAAATAATGAGCTTCCATCCGCAGTTATCAAATTAGTAAGATATTCTTTTCCGGCATCACTATATTTTTTATTATCAGAAATAATCAATACTTCTAATTTTGATTGCCCCTTCTCAGGATTTTCACTCGATTTTTCGTCATCCATAGTTTTTGATATCATTGTTTATATTTTTCACCACATTTTTTTGAAAAGAAAAAAATAATCTTATTAAGATAATTTGTTATAATAAATTAATTAGCTTAAAAGTACTTTTTTGTATTTATTATTGCCATTTTTTATTGATTCCCCCATTAAAGACTACCTTAGTAACCAAAATTAATTTATAAACCTATCGCTTTTTATCTATATAGAGTGATAAAAACCCATTTTCAATAAAATTTATAAACTTAGCAGGAAAATAAGATTATATGGAAAAGATGTCCAAGAAGGCATTTGTGACTAAGATAATCAAGCTGGTTATTTTTGTATTTGTTTTAATCTTATTAATTTTCTTAATTAAAAATAGTTGGGATGTGAATGCAGCATTTAGCGAGATTTCCGGCTTATTAGGCCCAAAGCAGAAATAAAATCACTTATAGAACTCATACATCTGCTCTGATTCAAGGTTCCAGAGTTCTTTCCATCCTGCTTCTGCAGAGAGAAAGTCTATCTCATTACAGTTAAGATTCAGAGCATGCTTAATCTGCTCAAAGATGAGCAATTTTCCTGAGTTTTTTATTTCAGGATTTCTTCCGCTCCCAATAACATAATACACTTTATTGAATGTCAATCCCAGGCCAACAGCTTCTGCAGCTCCATTTAAATCTAGGCTTATAATGTGAAGCAGCTGCATTTTTTCTGCTGCTTCAAGAAGCTTTTTCATGCTTTTTACAAAATTAGGGTCAGAATAATCTGATTCTTTGCCGAATTTTTTTTTGTTAAAAGAAACTAATTTATCAAAATCTTCTTTTTTGTTTATTACAGCTTTAAATCCATTTTCAATTAATTTTTTTATGTCATACTTGAGATTTTTCCTGTGCTTTTTTGAGAAGGTTTTCAGATAGTTTTCAATATCTTTTTCATATCTGCTTAAGTTCAGAAAATATCTTTTTTCCCCATGCTCAAAATCATAGAACTTTTTTTCAGATTTGTCAATATAGTAGATAGTTGTATCTTCCGGGCATTGTTTCAGAAAATCAGGCAGCAATTTTTTTTCTTTTATCAAAAATTTATTCTGTTCCGGGAAAGTATCCCCGAAGTAAGTGTAAATATCTTCTTTTTTATGGTATACAAGCGGCAAAAGCCCCACTTGATTTTTATCATTTAAACCAAGAATAAAATTAAACTTGAAATCCTTGTTATGGAAGCAAGAGCGAAAATCCCACAAATCCCAGATAACCTTCTTTTTAGTGTGGATATTCCACAGGCTTTTGCATTCTTTTTCATCAGTAATTGTTTTGAATTTAAGCATGGGAAATTATTTTCTTACAATTGAAAATGTATAGGTTTTGTATATCTTTTCAGGCTTGAACTTTTTTTTGAAATACAATAAAATCTTATCAGAGCCTCCGAAATCCACATAGTCAAATCCTTTTCTTTTCAGCCTGTTTAAATCATCTATATTTGCGATTTCCCCCAGGCCAGGGCATGAATAGTCAAGCATCCCAATTGCGGAATAATAATTATTTGTGTTTGGAATTTTCCAGCCGGCTGTTATTGTCAATGGCTTATTATTGACATAAATTGTTTTTGCCATGTCCATGCCCTTAAAATTGTTATCAATCAAAGAAAGGTAATATTCCTTGTCTACCCCGTCATTGGCATTTCTTCTTTTAAGCCAGCCGGATAAAATTCTTTTGAGATCTTCTTTCGGAACATCTTTGCTGTCTTTTGCTTTTACCCTATATTTTTTGTAAAACCTATTCTTTATATTCCTAAGCTTTTTCATTTTACTTCCTTTAAGCTTAGGATTCCAGGAATTCATATTGTACATAGGCCAGTAAAGGATATAAGTGTAGTTACAGGCTCGCATGCCGTTTCTGATTTTTAATTTGTCCAAAATGCCTTTCCTCATATCCTGGGAGACTTCGACCACAAATTTTTTTGCTTTCTGCTTCTTTAGGATATAGTTTGCGGCTTTAAAAAACAAATCCAGCCTTTCAGATTCATCTGCAAGAATGCCATTGGGAAAAAGGCTCCATATGCTGTTTTTTTTGTCTATATTAGCTAAAGCCCCCTTATTCCTTCCAAAATCAAAGAAAACGCTCTTATCATCATAAGTTTCGTTATACAAAAAATGATTGTAATTATGTTCTGCAAAATAGCCGTGCTTTTTGATTAAATTTTTTATTTCTTTTTTGCATTTAGAGATATCATGGATTACTTTCAATTTAAAGGCACCTTTTTTACTGATTGAAATAATCTTATTATTTAATCATTTTGGTTTCTTAAAATTATAATAATCTAAAAAATAATATCGGAAAACTATTTTTTAATGCTTTTATCAAAGACATACCCAATCAGCTTATAAGCTATTTTTGCAGCAGTGAAGTCAGAGCTGGCATTGTCTTTGTTGGGGCATAGTTCCATGACATCAAATCCCAAAACATTCTTTTTTTCGCATAATCTTCTTAAGAATCTTAATATTTGGTAATATTTTAAACCTCCGGGCTCAGGAGTTCCTACAGATGGCATGATTGAAGGGTCAAATACATCCAAATCTATAGTGATATAAACATTTTTTGAAAGTTTTGAAATTGCTTCATCAAACCATTCATCATTATCATAAATATCTTTTGCCCAGAAAATATCGAATTTGTTTTTCTTTATCAAAACCGCTTCTTCATAGTCAAGGCTTCTTATTCCCACCTGGACAATATTTTTAATAATATCCCTGCATCTTTTCATTGCGCAGGCATGGCTGAATTTAGTATTATCATATTCTTCCCTTAGGTCAGAGTGGGCATCCAGCTGTAAAATTGAAAAATCACCGTATTTTTCTGCAAATGCTTTTATTGCTCCGGGAGTTATTGAGTGCTCTCCGCCCAATGTAATAATAAATTTATCATCATTGATTATTTTTTTTACGTTTTGATAGACAATATTCACCATCAGCTCCGGCTTCTCATCTATTCTCAATTCATTTAAGGTGCATATTCCTATTTTGCATATTTCCTTATTGAGCTCTTCATCGTAAAGCTCCATGTTTCTTGATGCGTATATAATCGCGCCAGGTCCATTTGCAGTTCCTTTTATGTAAGTAGTGGTTTTTTCATACGGCACTGGAAGTATAATGACTTTAGAAGCATCGTAATTAGACAAAGGATCTTCAAGCTCTGCAAAATTTTTTGGGTATTTAATGTAATTATTCATTTTTTTACAATATGAAACCAATATGTTTTATAAATGTAATCAGGATTGAATTTTTTTTTGAACTGGAGCAATGATTCAGAAGAATCTCCAAAATCTGCATATTTATATTTTTTATTTTTTATTTCGTTTAAATCATCAATATTTGCTATCTCTCCCAAGCCGTCATATTTATAATTGTATAATCCTATAGCGGAATAGTAATTTTTTGTGTTTGGGATTTTCCAGCCAGCTGTTATCGTACAAGGTTCATTGTCAATAATTACAGTTCTTGCTATATCAGTCCCTTCAAAACCATTTTTTATGAAGTTTAAGTAAAAATCAGTGTAATAAGTCCTTTCGGCCTTTGGCCTTAATTTTCTCCATTTATTTACAATATCTCTTAATTTTTTTTCATCTATCTCTTTGGAAGGGATGATTTCAACATTGTGCGATTTTAAGAATTTATTTTTTATATACCTTAACTTCTTTCCTTCTTTTCCTTTTAGGCTTTCATCCCATTTTTTCATGCTGAAAATCGGAGTGTAGTATACTGTTGGCTTGCCTGTGATTCTGTACTTGTCAGAATTTTTTAGCATACTGCTGACATTGTTATGGAATTTTTCAGGGACAAAAACAAATGCTTTCTTGTCCTTTTTTTTGTTTAAAGTGTAATTTAAGAAATTGTTGAATAGTTCCAATCTCTTTTTTTCCGGAGCAATAACTTCTCCTATCAGTTCCCATGTTCCGCTTTCATACCTTATCGCAAAGATACCGCAATTATTATCAAATTTCAAGAAAAATATTTTTGAGTAATTATTCTGCTGATTACAATAAAACCAAAAATTATGCTCGCGTACAAAACCCCGCTTATTTATGCAATTGATTATCTCTTTCTTATTGGCTTTGATATCATCAATAATATCCATTCTTAACAAATTTCTTCATGATTATAAAAAATTTTCTAGAAAAAACTGATTTATTTGCTTAAAGCTATCTGCTCCGGTTTTTCATATATATAATCCGGATGGGTTCTTGGAAAATCAAGACCTCTTTTGATAACTTTTTTAGTGAACTTTTTTGCATCAAAAGCATTCACAAGTAATTCTGCTGCCCGATTAACATCGAATGGCTTGCACGAGAATATGTCTATGAATGCATAATCCTTTTCCGGGAATGTGTGTATGCTGACATGGCTTTCTGCTATCATTACAAATCCAGAAATGCCGTCGATTGTTGCGCCAGGGTCAAGCCACTTGACTGCATAAGGCAAGATCATCTTAGACATTCCAAGCTTACCCGGTAACTTATTAAGAATATCGTAAACAAGGCTTTGATCCATCAACTTTTTTCTGTTGCAAAGCGATGCATCAATTGTTAAATGCTGACCGAATTCCCTCATTTTTTTTATCTGTATTTCACCCTTTTTAATAACTTTTTTATTTAAAAAGTAATATTTAAAGGTTTCTATTTTTTATTTTTACCGTCGGGAAATTTTGAGAAAAATTTGAAAAAATTGCCTTTTGAAAACGCAAAAATAAAAATAATGCTAAAAAATAATAAAATTATCGACGATAAAATAGTTTTTGTAATAATTTTAAGCAAAGCGTCGAAAAACAACTTTTCTGGGTATAAAACAACAATTTTTTCAAATTGCGAATTAAAGGTATAAGTTCCAAAACTAAAAAAAGTTTTATGGAACAAATCAAAAACAAAATCAAAGTTCAGATTGCCGAGGAGAAAAAATAAAAATGCATCAATTAAAGTCAAAGCGCTTCCAATCGCGATTATAATTAAAATTTTTTTAACAATGGTTTTTAATTTAAATTTCAATAAAAAAATTAGAATTATAAATAATAATAAAAATAAAACAATGGAAAAGTAATATACTTGTACTGTTTTCTGGATTAGGTTTTTTACATCAAGAAAATGCAATTTTTCCCTTTTGTTAAAGAAATTATTTCTAATCAAATTATCGGATTTTTCATTCTTTAAATAATCCAGAACATCATTATTGATATTTTCAATATCATATTCTGCTAAATTATCATAGACATTGTATTTTGTAAATTCTTTTTTGTAGAAATTGGTATTAAAGGTAATGGAGTTGAAGCTGTAAATGTAAATTACTATTGGAATAAGAAGTATCATCAATATAGAAACAATAAGCAAAAGCAGTTTTTTAATTTCCATAATTAAAATAAAGAATTTATAGTTTAAATATGTTGTTTTATTTTTTAACAACTACTTCTCTTTTTCTTATCATTCTCCTTAACATAAGAAATTCATCAATTTCTGTTTCCCTGAAAATAACCTGTCTTCCTGTTATTTCTTTCTGGGCTTTTTCTATTTCTTTCAATGCCTCCTTGTTGGTATTATCCATCAACTTTTCTTTTGCTTCTCTTGGAACAATTTGAGTGTTATCCTGCCTTCCAACACCTTCAGCTACATTAAAAGACTGGGGAATGTAAAATTCTAATGGAGGCCCGTTTAAAGATTCCTGTATTTCCTTTAAATTATTATCATAGCCTTTCTCAAAATTCCCGTATTTTATGGATGTTATTGTTTCGTGCTCAGTTGGACTGTAAAACATATGGGCATAATCCGGAAAATCATTTGTAACTAAGTATGAGGTTGTGTTACTGATACTTCCATGCGAATCTATATTGTAGTTGCTTTTGCTCAGAACTTCATGTCCGGGTGTATATTCACTATGATACATTTTAATCCATAAAAACTACATCTTTTTCATCCTTTATTGCCTTGTCAATCGCTTCCTCAATTGTCTTGTGCTCTTTCTTTTTTATATTTTTGTCTTTTTTTTCATCATGATGATCTTGCTGTAAATTTTGCGAAATAGTTTTGAATTCATCCTCTTCTTCCTTCTTTTTCTCGTATTTTTTGTCCTGCTCTACTGTATCAACAATATTTTTTTTATTTTCATCATCCTTTTTTTTCTTGTCATCATCTTCATTTTTATGAGAGTTATAACCATCTTTGATCTTGTCCTCATCCTTTGCCCCATATTCAATATTTTTGTGATAATCTTTATCTTTTTCAGAACTTCCTGTATCGTGGCCTGCATACTTATTGCTATGTATGTCTAATTTGTCTGTATCCCAGTTATCGCGATGGTACATTTTATTAGTGTTTAAAGTCAATACTCAGTAATTTCTCTTTATAAATCTTTCGGTTTATAACTACTCTAAAGTGATAATTTATTTTTTATAAGGTACCTGCTCTTATCCTTATCCATATCAACAAACTCATCAGCTTCCTCTCTTAATTTTGCAGAGCTTGATGGCCCAAATGCCAGTACCTCTGTTCTGCAGCCCATTGCCCGCTTTAAATGCTGCAATAAGTCCACATAGTCTCCATCGCCGCTCACTATTACAATAGTGTCTAGTCTTGCTGCCAGTTCAATTGTGTCCATTGCAATGCCAATGTCCCAGTCGCCTTTTTTTGCGCCTCCTGGAAATATCTGCAGGTCTTTTGATTTTACTTCATAGCCAATCTTTTCCAAGGCATCATGAAAATTCTTTTCTTCCTTGATATCCGCTTTAATGACATAAGCAATTGCCCTGACAAGCTTTCTTCCTGCTACAGCATTCCTTAGCACATTAGAAAAATTCACCTTGGCCTTGTACAAATTCTTTGCAGAGTAATACATGTTCTGCACATCCACAAAGACTCCAACTCTTTGCTCTTTATTTATTCTCATTTAGATTCCTCCTTACTCATTCAATGCTTCCAATATTCTGCTCAAAACTACAATTAGAGCATTTGATTTTTCCTTCTGAATATTTTAGGCTTAATTCCCTGCACTTAGGGCATTTCTGGACAACTTTAAACTTTTCTAATTCTTTTTTCCAGTTTTCTTCATTGGGGTTCATAAAATAGTATGTGGGTTGATTGTATATAAATTTATCTAGAATTTAAAAAATAAATAATTAATGTAAATTTTACTATCTAATTTTATTAAACCAATATCACCAATAATCCACTAACATTTATATACCAAAAAACTATCCCTTTTCCTATGGCAGAGAAGATTAGGTTTTTTCCTATGGATGTGATTTATAAGATAATAGATGATAAGCCGGTAATTCATTTATTCGGGAAAACAATAGATAACAAGCAAGTTTGCGTTCTTTATGATAAGTTTGAGCCTTATCTTTATGTGATACCAAAACCAGGAACAGCCATAGCGGATGAATTAAGAAACTTAAAGATTACAAGAAGTGAAACTGAATTTTCTATTACAAAAGTTGAGGCAGTTAAAAAAATATACCTTGGAAAGGATGTTGACGCTTTAAAAGTCTACACTAAATTTCCTTCAGAAATTCCTGTCATCAGGGAAGAGCTGAAAAATAATCCTAACATTGAGTCTATAAATGAGAGCGATATTTTGTTTGTGAGAAGATTTTTGATTGACAATAACATAACTCCATTGACTTTGCATGAGGTTGAAGGAAATTTCACAAATAAAAAACTGAGAGTTCCTGCATTCCAGGCTGAAAAAATAGAGCCTTTTGGAACTGAAACACTGGTTAAGCCAAAGATACTTTCTGTTGATATTGAGACATACACTCCGGGAAACAAGGAAATTGAGCCAGAAAAAAATCCAATCCTCATGATAGCTTTTTATGCAGAGGATTTCCACAAAGTGATAGTGTGGAAGAGATTTAATACAAATCTTGAGTATGCGGAATTTGCGGAAAGCGAATCAGAACTTCTAGAAAAATTCAAGGAAGTGATAGAAACTTATAAGCCAGACATCCTGACAGGCTATTTTTCAGATGGCTTTGACCTTCCTTACATAAAGTCAAGAGCGGAAAAATACAAGATTAAACTGGATTTAGGGCTTGATTATTCAGAGTTAAGAATTAAAAAATTACAGGTGGTAACTGCCCAGATTATCGGAATAACTCATCTGGATATCTTTAAGTTCATAAGAAAGGTAATTTCCGGGACTTTAGAGACAGATACCTATAATCTTAATGCAGTAGCTTCCGAGCTTTTGGATGAAAAGAAATTTGATGTGGACTTAAGCGAATTATCCAAAGCCTGGGAAAACCAGGAAGAATTTGACAAGTATTGCGAATACAACCTAAATGATGCAAAGCTTTCCTATAAGCTGGCAGAAAAGCTGATGCCCACTATCAGCGAGATTGTCAAGATTACAGGGCTTACAATCTATGATGCAAACAGGATGGGCTTTTCACAGTTAGTTGAATGGTATCTGCTAAAACAAGCAGCTAATTTCAACCAGATAGCCCCGAATAAGCCAAATAATAATGAAGTCATGGAAAGAAGGATGAAAACATACAAGGGGGCTTTTGTATTCGAGCCAAAGCCGGGCTTGTACGAGAATATTGTTGTTTTTGATTACAGAAGCCTGTATCCTACAATTATCGGCTCGCACAATATAGGTCCGGGAACAATTAACTGCAGTTGCTGCAAGGAAGATGCAAAATTAGCCCCGATGGAAGACAACAGCAAGGTGTGGTTCTGTAGCAAAAAGAAAGGGTTTATACCTTCAATAATTGAGGATCTTATCACAAGAAGAACAAGAATAAAAGAGATAACAAGGGATCATTCGGATGAAGAGCATGCAATACTTGATGCAAGGCAAAATTCATTAAAATTGTTGGCAAATTCCTTTTACGGCTATCTTGGATTTTTTGGGGCAAGATGGTATTCATTTGAATGCGCGAGGGCAACAACTGCTTTTGGAAGATATTACATCACTAAAGTTATCGGGAAAGCGGAAAAAGACGGATTTAAAGTCCAGTATAGCGATACGGATTCTGTTTTTTTGACTCTTGACGGGAAAACAAAGGAAGATGCTACAAAATTTTCCGAGAAAATAAATTCAGAGCTTCCGGGCCTGATGGAACTGGAATTCGAGGGATTTTACCCTGCCGGAATATTTGTATCCGCAAAAATGGGGGCTTTTGGGGCAAAGAAAAAATACGCTTTGCTGTCAGAAGACGGATTTTTGAAAATAAAGGGATTTGAAAGTGTTAGGAGAAATTGGTCATTAATTGCAAAGGAAGCACAGGAAAAAGTCCTTGATATAATCCTGAGGGATAGGGACAATAAAAAAGCTCTGGAATATGTAAAGAAAGTCGTGGATGACTTAAGAAACAAAAAAATACATCTGGACAAGGTAATAATACACACCCAGCTGCAAAAAGAGCTTAATGATTATGATGCTCGCGGGCCTCACGTGGCAGTTGCGCAAAGATTAAAAAACAAGGGTGTTAATGTGGGGCCGGGCACAATGATAAGGTTCGTTGTTGTGCAGGGAAGCGACATTATAAGGAACAGGTCAAAATTGCCGGAAGAAGTAAAGGAAAATGAATATGACGCAGATTATTATATAAATCACCAGGTTGTTCCTGCAGTTGAGAGAATTTTTGATGTCTTGGGCTACCATAAGCTTGATTTATTAGAGAGCAAAGAGCAGAAAAAGCTGGAAGGTTTTTTTTGATAAACATTAAAAACAGAGGATTTCTACAAAGTTCAGACGAGCAAAATGGCAAATAAACCAGAATTATCTGATTATTTTAAGGCAAGAATCCCGTCTGATATCAGGCTGGCCCAAATAGAGTTTGACAAAAGAGAAGATAAGTCAGAGATAATTGAATTGAACACCGCAATTGGGAATGTTTCTCTGCCAATGCATCCTGCAATGATTGACAGGATGAATAATCTTTCTAAGGGAGATATTTTCAAGGATGGGATTGTCAAGTATTCCCCCACAGCCGGCATTAAAGATGCGCAAAATGCTTTTCTTAATGTGATTGCAGCCAGCGGATTTGAGACAAAAAACCTGCACTCATTAATTACAGATGGCGGCTCAATGGCAATGGAACTGGTTATACTGGCTTTTTGCGGGCCTGCAGGAAGCGGAAAAAAACCTTTAATGCTGATCAATCCTGCTTATGCAAATTACGATACAATGGCAGAAAGGGTTGGCAGAAAAACTATATCAGTAAACAGAAACCTGCAGGAAAACGGGGAATACACTTTTCCAGCCATGGAAGATTTTGATAAGCTTATGGAGAAGGAAAAGCCAGCTGCAATAGTAATTATTCCTTATGATAATCCAACCGGGCAGTTTGTGCCCCATAAAATTATGGCTGAGATTGGAAAGCTTTGCGTTAAGCATGATATGTGGATGGTTAGCGATGAGGCATACAGGGAACTGTATTATACTGATGATAAGCCATCAAGCATCTGGGCTTTGACAAATAAAGAAGTGCCTGGAATTGAAGGGAGAAGAGTAAGCATCGAGAGCGCATCTAAAGTGTGGAATGCATGCGGATTGAGAACAGGCTCTATAGTTACAGACAATAAGGAATTCTGGAAGAAGGCTGTGGCCGAATATACTGCAAATCTTTGCTCAAATGTAATAGGGCAGCATATTTTTAGTGTGCTTGGAGAACTTGATAAAAATTCACTGCAGGAATGGTTTACAAAGCAAAGGGATTATTACAAACAGAGGATTATTGACATGACAGAAGAAATAAAAAGACTTGTGCCGGGCATCATAGTTTCACTGCCAGAAGCATCAATATATTCTGTTGTTGACTTGAGGAACATAAAAAAAGATTTTGACGGAAGGGACTTTGTGATGCATTGCGCAAAGGAAGGGAAAGTTAACATTGGAAATAAAGATTACACGTTTCTTGCAGCGCCAATGGAAGGTTTTTACCATAATCTCAAAAAAAATCCCGGCAAGACAAGGATGAGGATAGCTTATGTGCTTCCTCCGAAAGAAATGGATTTAGTGCCAAAAGTGTTTTCAAAATTGTTAAGTGAATATCTGGACAACTAAGCATATTTCTATATAAAGATTTAAAAAGGAAAACAATTCTTAATTAAATAAAAAACCCAATTAAAAAATTCCAATAATAAAAAAGTATAATATTAAAAAACAATAACTAAAAGATAACAAATCCAATAAAAAAGATTCATAATAAAATAAATCATAACAATAAAAAATAAAATCAATAAAATAAGAAACAATAATAAAAATTAATAGAATTAAGTAATATTAAAATTATAAAAATAATAAAAAATAAAAATATTGAAATTAACTATACTTTAAACAAAATGGAAAAATACGAGTCATTGAAGCAGGAAAAGGAAATATTGAAGTTTTGGCAGGATAAAAAAATTTATGGCAAGGCTAAGGACAAGAATAAGGGAAAAAAGAAATTCTATTTCCTGGATGGGCCGCCATATACATCCGGGAAAGTGCACCTAGGGACTGCGTGGAACAAGGCATTGAAGGATATGGTGCTTAGGTATAAAAGGATGACAGGCATGGATGTATGGGACAGGGCAGGCTATGACATGCATGGGATGCCTATTGAGCACGGGACTGAAAAGAAGCTGGGAATAAAAAATAAAAGCGAGGTTCCAAAGTTTGGGGTTGCTAAGTTTGTAAAGGCATGCAGGGATTTTTCTCTTGGAAATATGAAGCTGATGAACGATGATTTTATCAGGATGGGTGTGTGGATGGATTTTGAAAACGCATACCAGTCTGTGAAAAATGAATACATGGAAGGGGAATGGTGGCTGATAAAAAAAGCCCATGAGAACAAAAGGCTGTATGAAGGGGAAAAAACAATGCAGTGGTGTGCAAGGTGCGCAACTTCCCTTGCAAAGCACGAATTAGAGTATAAAAATGTAAAAGACCCTTCTATATTTGTAAAATTCCCGGTAAAAGGCAGGAAAAACGAATACTTGATTGTGTGGACAACAACACCATGGACAATTCCATTTAATCTGGGGGTTATGGCCAACCCTAAACTGGATTATGTCAAGGCAAAGGTTAACAATGAAATATGGATTGTTGCAAAAGCATTATCGCAAAAGCTGATAAAAGATGATTTGGGAAAACAATTCTCGGTTTTAGAGGAGTTTAAAGGAAAAAAGCTGCTTGGAACAAAATATACGCATCCATTTGAGGATAAGATAAATCAATTTAGAGAGTTAGAAAAAAATCCAAAAGTGCATACTGTTGTTCTAAGCGAAGAGTATGTTGATACAAGTGTAGGATCAGGACTAGTTCATATGGCTCCAGGCTGCGGTCCTGAAGATTATGAAATAGGGCATAGGAATGGAATTCCCCCATTTAATACTATAACTGAGCATGGAATTTTTGAAGAGATGAAGTTTTTAAATGGCATGGCTGCAAAGAAAGATGACAAAAAAATAATTGAGGAAATAAGCAAAACAGGGCTGTTAGTTGAGGAAGCAAAAATAGAGCATGATTATGCTCACTGCTGGAGGTGCAAGAACCCAATAATATACAGGACAACAACCCAGTGGTTCTTTAAGATTGAGGACTTGAAGGACAGGATGAGAAAGCTAAACAAGAATATAGGATGGATTCCCGGCTTTGCAGGCTCAAGGAATTTTGACAACTGGCTGGCTAATCTTAGGGATAATGGCATCACAAGGCAAAGATACTGGGGAACTCCCTTGCCGATATGGAAATGCAAGAAATGTGATGATTTTATAGTCATAGGCTCTATTGAAGAATTAAAGAAGCTTGCAGGGAAAATTCCAGAGGACCTCCACAAGCCGTGGATTGATGAGGTTAAGATAAAATGCAAATGCGGGGAAGAAAAAGAAAGAATCCCCGATGTCCTTGATGTGTGGATAGATGCCGGAAGCGCATCCTGGAATTGCCTGGATTTTCCAAGAAGAAAAGACCTGTTTGACAAGCTGTACCCGGCTGATTTTATTTTAGAGGGCATAGACCAGATAAGAGGATGGTTTAATCTGCTGTTTGTCGCTTCAATGGTTGCAATGAATAATCTATCATTCAAGTCAGTTTATATGCACGGCTTTATTAATGATGCCAAGGGAAGAAAGATGTCAAAGTCTTTGGGGAATTACATACTTCCGCATGAAGTAATAGATAAATACGGAGCAGATACTTTGAGGTATTACATGATTGGAGGGACAAATCCCGGACTTGATTTAAATTATAATTTTGCTGACGTTAAAGTCAAGTACAGGAACCTTACAGTATTGTGGAACCTGCACAATTTTTTGATTGACTTGTCTAAGAATATAGGCGCTAATCCTAAAAACCTTAAAATCGGGAAAGAGAAGTTTTCTTTGGAAGAAAAATATATTTTTTCAAAATTGAATTCTACAATAAGAAAGGCTACAGGGCTTTTTGACGAATACAAATTAAATGAAGTGCCTTTGCTGGTAGAAGACCTTTTTCTGAAATTAAGCAGAGTTTATATCCAATTGACAAGAGACAAGGCAGTTGGCAAGGAAAATAAGGTTGTGCTGTATGCTGTTTATCATGCGCTTATGGGAACCTTGAAGATGTTTTCAACTGTTGCGCCGTTTATTACAGAAAAGATTTACCAGAACCTTAAAACAGAATTTTCCCTTAAAGAGGAAAGCATACACCATTATGAATGGCCGAAATTTGATGAAAAGCTTATCAATAAGGGACTGGAAGTTGAAATGGATAATATAAGCGAGGTTGTGCAGGTAATCCTTTCCTTGAGGGAAAAGATACAGATGGGGATGAGATGGCCGCTGCAGGAAGCAGTAATTGTTACAAAGGACGAGAAAATAGTGAATGCAGTTGAGAAACTAAAAGTGATAATAAAAAAACAGACTAACATTAAAGAGCTTGATGTGCAGCAGTCTCTGCCAGGGATAAAGCAGAGCGTAAAAGCAGATTACAGCCAGATAGGGCCGGATTTCGGGAAAAATGCCCCGAAAATAATCGCAAAACTTTCAACTGAAAGCCCCGAGACTGTTTTGAATCATATAGAAAAGGAAGGGAAGTTTGTGATGAAACTGGATAAGGAAAAGATAAATATTGTGAAGGAGCATTTAGTTGTTACAAGAGAAGTTCCTGAGCCTTATATTGAGGGAAATGTCAAAAACGGATTTGTTTACCTGAACAGGGACGTTGATGAAGAGCTTGAGGCTGAAGGATATACAAGGGAATTGATGAGGCGTGTTCAGGAATTAAGGAAAAAAGCAGGATTTAAGAAAAGTGACAGGATTTTACTGTATATAAAGACAGACAATGAGCTTAAGCCTGTGCTGGATAATTTCTTTGATATGATAAAGGACAAGGTTGGGGCTAAAATACTGAAGATTTCTGAATTAAATCCCAGCAGGAAGCACAAATACTCAAGCAAAGAACAAGTCAGGGACAAGAAATTTGAATTGTTTTTGGAGAAGGTTTAAAACCAAAATTATTTAAACAGAAATTATAACTTCTAATAAAAAATCAAACATATTAAAGAATGCCAAAAACTATATCAAAGGATATTCCCCTTGCAGAAATTACCTTAAGGAGATATGAAAAGCCTTCTAAATTATCCGAGAGAGAGTTAGCGAGGAAACTCTGCTTATCTATTGGGCTGTTACAGCCAGGAGATTCAAGAGACGTTATTGTTGATATCCTTCATGTTCTTGTAAAGGCAAAAAAGCAGAAGAAAGAGATGAGCAGTGGGGAGATTGAGAAAGAAGTCATTAATGCGAGAAAGAGGCAAAAACTGGCTATGCACGGAATAGCATCTTCTAATATCAGAAGGCAGCTGAAAAGACTGAGGGACATGTTTTTAGTGGAAAAAGTGAAAAATAACTACAGGATTGCTGAGTTTGAAAATTTAAATGTAATTTTTGAGGAAAAGATTGAGAAATTCTATCTTAAATCGATTGTTGACAGGGTCAAGGAGTATTTTGGTTCTTTGTGAGAGTTTGGTGCAAAAATCTAATTCGTGCTTATGCGAGGCCTTAGAGGGCTTCTCAACTTCGCAAAACTGCGTTTTGCTCAGGTCGTATAACACATCCTGCGGAGCTTAATCCATTGGCAATTTACGCATAAGCACTGACTTTCGCACCAAATTTGAATGAACAAAAACATTTATAAATCAACATCTTATCCCAAGTTTTATGTCAGAAGAAAAATTAATATGCTCATCCTGCAAGAAAGATGTCTCAAATTCAGAAGGTACTGCAAGGTTTAAATGCCCAAGTTGCGGCAAATCTGATATCACCAGATGCATGCACTGCAGGGAGATAGTTGCAAAGTATACATGTAGTTCTTGTAATTTTGAAGGTCCTAATTAAAATGGCAAAGGTAGTTGTGACAATAAAAATAATGCCGGAAAGCCCTGAAATTAATCTTAGTGATATAGAAACAGAGACTAAAGCCAAGATACAGGATTTTTCCCAGAATTCTGAAATGAAAACGGAGGAAGAACCAATTGCCTTTGGGCTGAAGGCATTAAAGATAATATTTGTCATGGATGAAAACAAAGGCTCAACTGATGCTCTTGAAGAAAGTATAAAAAATATTGCCGGTGTTAATTCTGTAGAAGTTGTTGATGTAAGAAGGGCTATTGGTTAGTTGCTTGGAAATGTTTCCACATCAATGAATCCTGAACCTATACTATGGAATTGGATTGTCCCTTTTTTCATCCTGCCTCTTTTTATTGATTAGTCAACCTTTAATATCCCCAATATAAAAATTTACTCTTTTAATAATGAGATTAGTTTATTATAAGCAATATCTGACCTGATTCCAGTGCCTGAAAAGTGTGTAGAAGCGGCTTTGTAGCCTTTTTTCCTTATTTTTTTAATAATATCTTCTTTTTTCGAAATTATCTTTATTTTTCTTTTTTTAGCGATATCATGGATACCATAGAATCCAATTGTATTTATTTTGGACTCTTCTTTTATGGTTTTTAAAAATTTTAGGATATCATTATGATTTTGATTATCATTAATTTTTTTATTAATTGTTGTTTTGTTATTTTTTATTGTTTTTTTATTCTCAATGGATTTTTTTAATAATTCTGAATGCATTTTGTTGACTAATTTATCATCCCATAAGTTTCCTGTCCATAGTGGTCCGGCATTATTAAACATGCCATGCTGTTTTGGTATTTTGTCTGTCTCTTTCTTCCCTTTGATGCATTGAAAGAAAATCCTGAAATAATGGTCCTTGAAATAGGAGAATATCGGAAACAACGCCTTATCATGCTGCATAGCAACTAATTGTATTTTTCGGACTAGTATCCTTAATCCTGTTTCATGCATCATATAATCTCTTTTTGGAACAGCCCAGTAATTTCTTATGCATGCATTCGGATAAGTTCCCGATAATGCTGCTGTGTCTGTGTTAGTTACAGCCAAAATTCCGTTTCTTGAAAGCCTTTTAACGGCCGATTCAAGATAAGGGTTTGATGAGCCAAAAGGATCAATATCAATATAATCAAATCCTGTTGAATTTAAAAGGAAAAGGTTTGCATCTTCATTATGGATTGATATCTTTTTATCATGATTATTTTTATTTGATATATTATTATTTTTTTTAATAACTTTGAAATTGTTTATTTTGTTTAATGATAGGCTGTTTTTTATTGAATTTACTGCTTTTTTGCTGCAGTCATTAAAACTGATGGATTTTATTATTCCCTTATTTAATTCCTTTAAGAACCTGATGCCTCTTATTCCTGAGCCTGCTAATGGAAGAGAAATTTGCATGTTTTTTTTGTTAATTGAATTTAACAATAAGACAGAAATGTCCCTGTTGAGCTTCATTACAGGATTATAGAACACATCCATATCTTTTGAAACTTTATTTGATGTTTTAATGCTTATTTTAGCCAGGCCTTCAGTTATCAACTTCATAGAATCAGAGCAAAAACAGAATAATAAAAATGTTTGGATTTAAACTACTGTGATAAGCCTGTGCTTTACAGCCATTTCATCATCATTGCTTACAGTTATCCTGGCCCAATAGGTTCCTGGATTTGTGCCTTCTGGGACATCCCAGAAAATAAACTTTCCGTCCTTTTCGTTATCATCCAAATCAAATGAATTTGTTTGCAGCATAATGCCTAGATCATAAATCAAAACCTTAACTTTTAAGTCTTCTAGGTCATCTTCACCGTCATTAATGACATTAACGTGCATAAAATACATCTCATCAGTGCCTGCAGGGCCGTTATCCCTTATCATCCCTATCAATCCAAATACAAGAAATACAGCAAGAAAGATTTGGTAGCTTTTTGTCCCCATTTATAACACACCTTTAACTGATACTATTTTAGAATGGTAGCTTATATATAAATATTTCTGTGATGGATGATATAAATAGTAAAACTCCCTTTTTTCAATAACATTTAAAAAACAAATTCTATTCCTGTTTTATATGGAAATTAGACAGCCTATAATAACATTCATGGGGCATATTGACCATGGGAAAACAAGCCTGCAGGATTATATTAGGCAGAGCGCTCTTGTAAAGGCAGAGGCGGGTTCTATAACCCAGCATATTGGCTCAAGTGATATTCCATTGGATACAATAAAGAAAATATGCGGGAAGCTTCTTGATGCGCTGAAGCTGGAATTTACTATACCAGGACTATTGTTTATTGACACTCCGGGGCATGCTGCATTTACCAACCTTAGGAGAAGAGGGGGAAACTTAGCGGATATTGTAATCTTAGTTGTTGACATAAATGAGGGCATAATGCCCCAGACACTTGAATGTGTTGAGATACTCAACCAGTACAAGACTCCTTTTATAATTGCCCTGAATAAAATAGATTTGCTTTCTGGATGGCAGAAAAAAGACTCATTTCTAATACAGAACATAAGCTCGCAGGCAGAAAGCATACAACAAATACTTGATACAAAGCTCTATGAGATTGTTGGGAAGCTTTCTGAGCTTGGGTTCAATGCAGAAAGGTTTGACAGGGTAGAGGACCATACAAAGCAGATTGCAATAGTCCCGACTTCTGCAGCTACAGGAGAAGGAATGCCAGAGCTTCTTATGGTCTTGACAGGCTTAGCGCAAAAATTCATGGAGCAGAACCTGAAAATAGATACAAAAGGAAATGCAAAGGGAACTGTGCTTGAAATTAAAGAAGAGAAAGGTTTAGGGAAAACATTGGATGTAATAGTTTATGATGGAAGCCTAAATCAAAGCGATGTAATAGTTATCGGAACATTATCAGAACCGATAGTAACAAAAGTAAAGGCATTGCTTGAGCCGTCTCCTTTAGCTGATATAAGGGATAAAAAAACAAAATTCCAGCATGTTAAGGGAGTTTCAGCAGCAGCAGGCGTTAAGATTTTTGCTCCTGAATTGGAAAATGCAGTTGCAGGAATGCCATTAAGGTCATGTTTGGCAAATGAAGCCCAAAAAGTAAAAGAAGAGGTTAAAAAAGAAGTGGAAGAAGTAATAATTGAAACAGACAAGCAGGGCATTGTTGTAAAAGCAGATTCATTAGGAAGTTTGGAAGCACTTATTAAATTATTGAAGGAAAAGAATATTGATGTGAAGAGAGGGAGTATTGGCAATATCTCAAAAAAAGACATTTCAGAAGCTCAAATAAGCCGTGAAAAAGACCATCTGCACAGTGTAGTTCTTGGATTTAATGTTAGCTTGATGAGTGATGTTAAAGCACTGAATGTCAAGGTGATTACAAACAATGTAATTTATAAGCTGATTGAAGATTTTGAAAAATGGCAGGAAGAGGAAAGGAAGAAAATTGAAGGCAAGGAAATTGAATTTTTAGTAAGACCGTGCAAGATGCAGATAATGAAAGGGTATATTTTCAGGCAGAGCAATCCTGCTGTTGCAGGAATGGATATACTTGCAGGAAACCTAAAAGTCAATACTCCCCTTATGAAAAAAAATGGAATTACAATAACTGAGGCAAAAAGCATACAGCATGAGCAGGAAAACATAGAAAAGGCTGAGAAAGGAAAGCAGGTTGCTGTATCAATGCCAAAAGTAATGGTCGGAAGGCAGATTAATGAGGGGGATATCTTATACTCGGCAATTCCCGAGGAAGATTTTAAGAAATTAAAGGAACTGAAAAAATACCTTGCTCCAGAAGAAATTGAAATCCTGAAGGAAATTGCAGGCATAATGAGAGAGAAAAATCCAGTTTGGGGAGTTTAAATCCTAACTTTTATAAATCCCAATAAATTTTAAATTTTTTTGTGATGTAAACTGACTAAGACTATATCTTTATTGAATAATTTAAAACAAACTCCTTTAACAGATGAGCATCTTAAATTAAAGGCTAAGATGGTTCCTTTTAGCGGGTGGAATATGCCGGTGCAGTATACCAATATAATGGACGAGCATAATACTGTAAGGACAAAAGCAGGACTTTTTGACACTTGCCATATGGGAGAGTTTAATGTTAAGGGAGCAAATGCAAAGAAATTCCTTCAGATGATGCTGGTTAATGATATTGAAATGCTTATTCCTGGAAAATCACAATACTCTATGATGTGTTATGAGAATGGCGGCATAATAGATGACCTTTTTGTTTATATGATTAATGAAGAAGAATATATGTTGGTTGTTAATGCTGATACTACTGATAAAGATTTTGAATGGCTAACAAAACATAAGTTTAAAGAAGTTGAATTGGAAAATTTAAGCCGTAAAACCGGAAAGATAGACTTACAGGGTCCTTTATCTGAAAAAATTCTTCAAAACATTTGCAATCATAATATTTCAACATTAAATAGGTTTAGGTTTGTTGATGCGGCAGTAGATGGAAAAAAAGTTATAATTTCCAGGACAGGGTATACTGGAGAAGATGGCTTTGAAATATATTCTGATTCGGATGATACTGTGAATATATGGAACCTTATTTTAGAAAATGGAAAGGAAGAAAAAATAAAACCTATAGGATTGGGGGCAAGAGATACTTTGAGATTAGAGGCATGCTATAATTTGCATGGGCATGAAACTAATGAAAAAATAAGCCCTGTAGAAGCATCTTCTGGGTGGGCAGTTAGAGTGCATAAGACTAATTTTTTTGGGAAAGAAATCCTAATAGAACAGAAAAAAAACGGGACAAAGAAAATAAATGCAGCGTTTGAAATGATTGATAAGGCAATTGCCAGAGATCATTATGAAGTGCAGAAAAATAACCAGGAAATCGGCATTGTAACTTCCGGAACATTCTCCCCTACTTTTAAGAAATCAATAGGCCTGGCTTTTATCCAAAAAGAATTTTCAAGTCCAGGAACTGAGATTGATATTTTAATTAGGGGTAAGGCACATAAAGCAAAAATAATAAAAAAGCCCTTTTATCCCTACAAAGGAAAACATATTGATATTAAGGAGGATCAGAAATGGAAAATCCAAAAGAACTTAAGTACACTAAAGAGCATGAATGGGTAAAAGTTGAAGAGGATAATGTAGTTATTGGAGTTACTGATTTTGCCCAGCATTTATTGACGGATATAGTTTTTGTTGAGCTGCCGGAGATGGGAAAGGAAATTGAGCAAGGCAAACCTTTTATGGTTATTGAGTCTGTAAAATCAGTTTCTGATGTCTATGCATCTGTTAGCGGAAAAATTTCTAAGGTAAATGAGGATTTACAGGATAATTCTGGCTTAGTGAATGATGATCCTTTTGGCAGAGGCTGGCTTGTTAAGGTAAAGATTAAAGATGCTAAGGAGATTGATAAGCTTATGAGCGCTGAAGAATATGAAAAATTCTGTAAAGAGGAAGAGAATAAATGACAAACTACATTCCAAATTCAGATAAAGACAAAAAGCTGATGATGGATGCTATTGGGATTAAAAATACAGATGAACTTTTTACAGATATCCCAAAAGAAAAAATTCTTACCAATCCTTTAAACTTACCAAGAGGAGTTTCTGAAATTGAGCTTAGGCAGAATATGAAAGATATCTGCAAAAAAAATATTATTCCTAAATTATCTTTTTTAGGGGCTGGCTGTTATAATCATTTTATTCCTAGCACAGTTAATTCAGTGATTAGCAGAAGTGAGTTTTTAACTGCATATACTCCTTACCAGCCTGAAATTTCACAAGGGTCTTTACAGATAATGTATGAATTCCAGAGCATGATTGCTTCTCTTTCAGGGATGGATGCTGCCAATGCATCTATGTATGACGGCGCAAGTGCTTTAGCAGAAGCTGCAAGTGTTACCTGCCTTAGCAAAGGAAAAAATACCATTTTAATTTCTAAGAGTGTGCATCCAGAATACAGGGATGTTGTAAGGACTTATATGAAAGCAAGGGATGTTAATGTTATAGAAATAGAGATTAAAGATGGTGTAACAGACAAGGATGATTTAAAAAATAGAGTTAATGAAGATGTTGCTGCTGTTATTGTCCAAAGCCCTAATTTTTTTGGGATTATAGAGGACCAGGAAAAAATATCAGATATAGCACATAAAAATAATGCTTTAATGGTTTCATGCGTTACTGAATCAATTTCACTTGGAATATTAAAAAGTCCAGGAAGCCTAGGAGCTGATATTTTTATCGGAGAGGGGCAGAGTTTTGGACTTACTCCAAGTTTTGGAGGCCCTCATCTAGGGCTTTTTGCTGTAAAAAAAGAACTGGTAAGAAAAATGCCGGGAAGGATTGTTGGTAAAACTTCTGATGCTGATGGAAAAGATGCTTATGTTTTAACGCTGCAGGCAAGGGAGCAGCATATCAGGAGGGAAAAGGCATGTTCTAATATATGCACAAATCAAGGATTATGCGCGATAGCAGCTTCTGTTTATTTAAGCACTGTTGGGAAAAAATTAAAGGATTTAGCATATCAAAATATGCAGAAAGCTCATTATGCTTTTGATACTCTTTTACAAGTAGATGGGTGTGAGAAGGTTTTTGAGAATCCGTTTTTCAATGAGTTTGTGTTAAAGGTAAAAAATTCCAGAGAAATTAAATCGAAGTTAGAAGAAAAAAATATTATAATTGGTCTTTTGCTTGAGGATTTTTATCCTGAATTAAAAGATTGCATTCTTTTTTGCGTTACTGAATTAACGAGAAAGGAAGATATAGATGATTTGGCAAAAGAACTTTCTGTTGCAATAGGTGATTCATTGTGATAACTATTTTCGAAAAAAGCAAAGGAGGTGTATCTGCAATAGAAATTCTTAAGCTTGATGTTCCTGATACTGGTAGGATTCCAAAAGAGTTGGAAAGGGATTTTTTAGAGCTTCCGGAAGTAAGCGAGATTGAAGTCATAAGACATTATATACAGCTTTCAAGGCGTAATTTTGGAGTTGACCTTGGCTTCTATCCTTTAGGATCATGCACCATGAAATACAGCCCGAAAATAAACGAAGAGATAGCTAATTTTGAAGGATTTTCAGGATTGCACCCTTATGTCCCTTTGAGTTTTTCTCAAGGTTCTTTAAAATTGATGTATGGGCTTTCTTCTTTTCTTAAGGAAATTTCAGGAATGGATGCTGTTTCATTGCAGCCGGCAGCAGGTGCACATGGCGAATTGACCGGAATCATGATTATGAAAGTGTATTTTGAAAAAAAGCAGGAAAAAAGAACTAAGATTATGATTCCTGATTCTGCGCATGGCACAAATCCTGCTACTGTAACTATGTGCGGCTTTACTTGTATGCAGGTAAAGAGTAGCAGCAAAGGCTCTCTTGATATAGATGATCTTAAAGCAAAGATAGATTCTGATACTGTTGGATTGATGCTTACTAACCCCAATACTCTAGGAATATTTGATGAAAACATTCTTGAGATAATCAAGATTGTGCATGATAATGGAAGCTTAGTTTATTGCGACGGGGCAAACTTAAATGCAAACATGGGAATCGTGAGAGTGGGTGATTTGGGATTTGACATGATTCATTTTAATTTACATAAAACATTTTCTACACCACATGGCTGCGGTGGGCCTGGTTCAGGGCCATTAGGAGTTAAGGAATATCTTGCAGAATTTTTGCCGAATCCAACCATTATTGAAGAGAAAAATGGAGGAAGGGAATCATATAAATTAGATTATAGTAAAAATTCTATTGGAAAAGTAAAGGCTTTTTACGGCAATTTTACTGTTTTGGTTAAGGCTTATGCCTATATTATGGGCCTTGGTGCAGAGGGCATAAAAAACGCTGCTGAGAATGCTGTTTTGAATGCAAATTACATGATGAGCAAATTAAAAAAGCATTATAATCTTCCTTACGATAGGATATGCCAGCATGAGTTTGTGATTGATGATAGCAGGATGGAGAATAATGTAACTACTAACGATATAGCAAAAAGGCTTTTAGATTATGGATTCCATGCGCCTACAGTTTATTTTCCGTTGATTGTCAAGGGAGCAATGATGATAGAGCCAACAGAGACAGAAAGCAAAGAGACTCTCGACAGGTTTTGTGATGTGATGATTAAGATTAAAGAAGAATCAAAAACAGACCAGGATAAAGTAAAAAATGCTCCGTGGAAAATGCCTGTTAAAAGGGTTGATGCTGTTAAGGCAGCCAGGGAGCTGGATGTTGTTTTCAATAAATGATTTTGGATTATAGAAGAAAATTGTTTCTTAAAATTCCTTAATTACTTATTCTTCAACTTCTTCTTAACATGCTCTTTAATCTTATTCCCTGTTTTTTTAGCTAATTTCTTGCTTTCATCAACAATTCTTTTGTTGTAGACACTCCACCAGCCTAAATGCGTTTTTGCCGGCTCTAAGCGACCCCACCATTTTTCAAAGAAAACCATGTGCTCAATCCTGTATTTGGGAGGCACTTCTGGATGCTCGTCTGAATATCCAATAGTAATAATGCCCTGCACTGATTTTTCCTCAGGAAGGTTTAAAATCCTCCAAATTTCATCCTCATCAAATGCGCCAATCCAGCAAGCTCCCAAACCTAAACTATGGGCGCTAATAAGCATGTTTTGTATTGCAGCTGCGCAGCCTTGTATTGTATATAATCTGGCTCCCCTTGTGCCATAATATCTTTCAGCTTTTTCAGGCTCTGCAACCACAATTATGTGGATTGGAGCTGTTTCCATCCAGTCCTGCTGTATGCAGGCTTTGGCAATAGCCTTTCTTTTTGCATCGCTTTTTACTACAATAAATTTCCAGTTCTGCAAATTACCGGCAGAAGGAGCGTATTTGCCGGCCTGCATTATACTGACAATATTGTCCCAGGGAACCTGCTTGTCCTTGTACTTTCTAATGCTTCTTCTTGTCCTTATAGCATCAAATACTTCCATATATGCTTTTCTTTATTTGCTGTTTATTAAATTTATTGTTTTTTTTAGACTGGTACAAAAGTTAAGTTAGTGCTTATGCGATGCCTTAGAGGGCTTCTCAACTTCGCAAATTTCATTTGCTCAGGTCATATAACACATCCTGCGGAGCTATATGCATTGGCAATTTACGCATAAGCACTAACTTTTGTGACAATTTTTCAATATTTTTTTACCGATATATTTTTAAAGTTTTTAATATTAGGATTTAGTATGCACTATTCAAGGCTTGTGGAAGTATATGAAAAGCTGGAAGCAACAACAAAAAGGCTTGCGCAGACTCATATAATTTCAGAGTTTCTTAAGACAATTAGTTCAGAGGATTTAGGAACAACGGTTCTTTTGATAGAAGGAAGAGTATTCCCTAGAGGAGATCAGAGAGAAATTGGAATTGCATCAAAGATGATGCTTAAGGCAATAAGCGTTGCATCCGGAGAAAGCAAGGAAAGGATAAATTCCGAATGGAAAAAGACAGGAGATTTGGGAACAGTTTCCTATAACTTGATTAAAAAGAAGAAGCAGGCCACATTAGGATCATCAGAGCTTACTATAAAAAAAGTTCTTAAAAATTTAAGGGGATTGGTTACAATTGAAGGACTGGGCTCTGTTGACAAAAAAATACAGCTTGTCGCTGAGCTGCTGACATCAGCAAAGCCGAGTGAAGCTAAATATATAGTTCGGACAATCCTTGATGATATGAGGATTGGTGTTGGAGAAGGAACAATAAGGGATTCTATAGCATGGGCTTTTTTTGGCAGTAAGATGGATGTAAGGTACAATAAAGATGAAAATAAGATTGAGATTGAAGATAGAGAAAAGTATAATAAGTATGTTGGTGCTGTACAGAGAGCATATGACCTTACAAATGACTTTGCTCCGGTTGCAGAAGCAGCTAAAAAGCATGGCATGAAAGGGCTTGAAGAAATAGAAATGGAAATAGGAATTCCAATAAAGGTTATGCTTGCTTTAAAAGTGGAAGATATAAGTGAAGGGTTTAAAAGATGCGGAAAACCAGCGGAATTTGAATTCAAGTATGATGGCATGAGGATGCAGATTCACAAGGATGATAATAAAGTAAAAATATTTACAAGAAGATTGGAAAACGTTACAGAACAATTCCCGGAAGTTGTTGAAAGCGTAAAAAAACATGTTGGTGAAAAAAAAGTTGTTTTGGATTCCGAGGCTGTTGGATTCAGCAAAAAGACAGGGAAATATCTTCCTTTCCAGAATATTTCCCAGAGAATTAAGAGGAAATATGATATTCATAAATTAGCTTCAGAGCTTCCAGTGGAATTGAATGTTTTTGATATAATAAATTACAAGGGGAAAAGTGTTGTAAATATGCCTTTTGTGGATAGGAAAAAAATACTGAAAAAAATAATCAAGGAGGATAAAAAAAGTATTGTGCTGGCAAAGAGCATAACCACTGATGATGAAAAAATAGTGCAAAAGTTCTACAATGATGCTATTGATGCCGGAAATGAGGGCTTGATGGTCAAGAAGCTTGATGCTCCTTATAAGCCCGGAGCCAGGGTTGGCTTTATGTGCAAACTAAAATCGGAGCAAGAGCCTTTGGATTTAGTCATAGTCAAGGCAGAATGGGGGGAAGGCAAAAGGTCAAAATGGCTGAGCAGCTTTACGCTTGCCTGTATAGATGAAGAAGGAAAATTTCTGGAAGTAGGAAAGGCAAGTACAGGATTAAAAGAAAAAAGGGAAGAAGGCTTAAGCTTTGACGAAATGACAGTTATTTTAAAAAAATTAATCAAGAAAGAGGAAGGCAAAGAAGTTATCTTGAAGCCTAAAATTGTGATTGAAGTGGGCTATGAGGAAATACAAAAAAGCCCAACTTATGGCTCGGGATATGCTTTAAGGTTTCCCAGAGTAGGAAAATTAAGGGAAGATAAAAGTGCTGAAGAAATAACAACATTAAGTATGATTGAGACTGCTTATAATAAACAAAAAAAGAAATAAATTATTTATTTCTTGCAAATTTTGTTACCAAAACAATCACCCTCTTTAATTGTTAACTATTTTATTATTTATATTTAAATATTTTATTTTACTTATAGGAATTTCACAAATTTATTTTGCTTATCTACTAATATATTTTTAGGTCGGATTGGCTTGTCTGTAAGCTCAAAACCCATTATTATAACTTCTTCACTTTGCTTTATTAAGTGCGCTGCAGCGCCATTCATGCAGATAATTCCAGAGCCTCTTTCCCCTACAATTACATAAGTTTCCAGCCTTGCTCCGGAAGTGTTGCTGACCACTAGAACTTTTTCATTTGGCCAGAGGCCTGCTTTTTCTATCAAATCTTCATCTATTGTAATGCTGCCAATATAATCTAAATCAGCTTCTGTTACAGTTGCTTTATGTATTTTTGACCTTAATACGAATCTCATTTGATATGCTAATAGCTGGTATTTTATTAAACTTTTTGTAAGCTAAGTTGACAAGATAATCAATCAATTTTTCGTGTTTTCTATTATAGAGGATTCGTTCTTTACTTTATTTGTATATTTATGCGCTAAATGCAGCGGCTCTGGAAGTTTATGTGGAAATCTTAAGCAGCCTTTTATTACTTCTAAGCTTGATTTTAAGGATATTTTATGCCCCGGGCTTATGTATATTGGCTTTGAATGCTCTTTTGTCGTTAGTTCATATCCTATTGCCTCTTTATCAGAATATATTGTTTTTTCCCTGATCTGGCCAAGCATCAGCCTTTTTGCAACCCCTATAGTTGGAATGTCAAGCAAAATCCCAAGATGGGATGCCATGCCTATTTTTCTTGGATGCAAAATGCCATTTCCCTCTACAATAAGCACATCCGGCCTTTTTTCTAATTTATTGTACGTTTCTATTATGGAAGGGCCTTCCCTGTAGAACAATAAGCCGCTGGTGTAGGGTATTTTTGCTTCTGATATTGAGTGCTGTTTCTCAATGACTTTAAGGCTTTTATAATCACAAACAACAACTGAAGAAATAATTTTATTGCCAATATAAGCCCTGCTGGCGCCTGCTACTGATATTATTTTTTTTAGGTTCTGATTTGTTGTTATCTTTTTTGCCAGCTTTAGCTGCTCTTTTTTTAATTTATTTAAGTCAATCATGTTGAATTATTATGTTCAAACTGCTTTTAAACTTTATGTAATATAGATTAAGGCTGCCTAATTTTAAAACTCGCTTCACCTCTTTTTCCCTGGCTTAAAATAAGTGGCCCCCTTTTCGATTCGTGGGGGGGTGGTTCGAAAAGAATTCTAATTTCGGGGGCCAAAAAAATATCATGTTTTTGATGGTTTTCTCATCTCCTGGAGCCATAACAGCCCTATTCTTATCATTTCTTTGTTGAATTTGTCGCTAATCTTGTAGGTTTTTTTATATAAATCATAATCTATCAATCCCATGCTTTTCATCGGTGTTAATATGCGGTCATAAAACTGCCGTTTGTTGTAGCTTAATTTTACTTTCTTACCTTTGTACTGCGGCTCATCTATTAGTTCTGTGATTAAATTTCCTTCATGCAGCTTAGTTGCAAATACTGACATCTCTGTTTTGTTTATCTCTCCATTATTTTCTTTTATCATCTCTATCAGCAGTTTAGCTACTATAATCTGCTGTTTTGTCGCAAAAAGTATCTCGTATATATCCTCAGGTAAGTTAAACCTGTCAAATAAAATAACCATTGAGTATATTAAGTGGAGCAACTATATAAATGTTACGTTTTTGTATACTAGAATACTAAAAGTTATACTTAAATGCCAATAATTTAGTAAAAAATCAATAAAATAATTATTATACTACAGAATTGAAATAGAATAAGTTAATATAATTAAAATTCTTTATCTTCCAAAAAACTTCTCAATCCTTTCTTCATATAGCTTGCTTATCTTAAAATCCATGTCTTTAGGCAAACACCTATAGTAGTTCTGCCATGCAAACCTTTCGTCAAGCAGCACTATGACTCCTTTGTCTGTCTCACTTCTTATGCATCTTCCTGCATTCTGCAGGCATTTTGTTATTGCAGGAAAAACATAGCCGTAATCAAAGCCTTTTCCGAACTTTTCTTCATAATATTCTATGAGCTCTTTTGTTTCTAAATCCGGTTTTACCAGCGGAAGTCCAATTATAACCGCTCCTTTTAGGAAATCTCCGGGCAAATCAATTCCTTCTCCAAAACTTCCTGAGGAAACTGCAAGCAGAACAGCACCCTCATTCTTGTGTTTTTTGAACTGTTCCAGGATATTTTCTTTTTCTTCCTTATTTAAGTTAGGCTTTTCTATTATCATTTTTTTATTGGATAATTCATAAAGGTCCTTGTAAATATTATCCCTTAATCCATAACTGGGAAAAAATAAAGCAACATTGCCCGGAATCTTCTTTATGATCTTGTTGCATACTTCTGCAATTTTCTTATATTCATCTTTATTCCTTCTTGTAAACTTTGTAGTTGTTTCAGGGACTATCATGCAAAGCCTGTTGTTTTTCGGAAAGGGGTTTTCATATACTTTTTCAGTAGAATTGCCTGGAAATCCCAGAATATCTTTGAACATAGCAGTAGGAGTTAAAGTTCCGGACATGATTATCGTTACATAGTTGTTTTCAATTACTTCTTTTGTTATTAATGAAGGGTCCAGGCAGCGATAATTTAAGGTTAATGCTTCATTATTGTCTTTTGTTAATACTCTTGCAAATCCGTTGTCCTGTCCTAACCAAGATTCGAGAAATTTCCCTATGCTGCCAACATAACTTTGTTTTTGCTTTTCCCTTATTGCATCTCCTGCAAATGCCAATTCCGAGATAAAATCATCATAATTCTGATTTTCATTTATTATATCAATAAATTCGTATTTTCTTACAAGCCTTTCTTCGGTGTTGAAATTTAGGTTGGATCCCATTTCTTCAAAACTTTCCTTTAGATTTTTTAATTTAGCCAGTATATCAAAAAACTCAAACTTGCCTGCTTCCTTGATTGCCTGGTCTATGATAAATGAAGATAGCTTTGCCGTTAGCATCTCACGGGCCCTTGCAGGCAGATTATGGGCTTCATCCACAATAATAATTGAATTTTCAAGCTTCTTGCCTGCTCTTGAAAACAAATTATCCCTTATATTAGGGTTAAACACATAATTATAGTCTGCGATTATCACTTTAGCGTCTTTTGCCAATAAAGAAGCCATCTCATAAGAGCACAATTTTTTATCTCTGCACTTTTCTGTCAACTCACCAACATGCATCGGGCCAATGCCTTTTAATTCATTTAGAATATTTTGGGCAATAACTGTTATTTTTCCCATACTTTCTTTTACATTTAAATAAAATTCACATTCTTTTCTTTCTTTCAGCTTTTTGCAGTAATCGCTAAAATCATTTGAGCTTAAAGCTTCAGCTTCCTGCATGCACATCCATTTTTTCCCTATGATGTCAGCAGAATTAAATCCGTTGTCATATTTTTTCCTTATCTGCTTTAATGTGTCTACAGCAATTTTATGCTGGGTCTGCCTTGATGTAAGGAAAAAAATGGTAAGATCTTTGCCTAAGGCGTAACTTAGAGCCGGAGCCAGGACAGAGACTGTTTTTCCGATTCCTGTAGGGGCATGTACAATTATGTTTTTTTTGGTTTTTATCGCATCGTGGACATCAGAAATAACTGTATCCTGCGTATTGCGGATTTTATCGTGGGGGAAAAGGATTTCCTTTAGAATATGAGCTGCCATTCATCCTGAGAAGGTTTTTTTGTTTATAAGCTTTATTGATAATCTTTTTAAATTAGATAGTTTTCCATCTTTCATATGGGCCGGTGGCGAAATCCGGAAGCAGAAAATTATGTATTTCTGCTGGAGACTATCGTGTCCCCTTGGCTTGGGGAAGAATGTGGGTTCAAAACAACTGCATAAACCAGCTGATGAAAGTCCCGCCCGGTCCATTTTTTAAAATGGATTAGAAAAATCAGGAGGTGGTAGAATGGAAGAATGTATTTTTTGCAGGATAATCAACGGCAAGATTCCTGCAGCCAAGGTTTATGAGGATAGTAATACAATAAGCTTTTTGGATATTTTGCCTGCTAATAAAGGGCATTGTTTGATAGTTCCTAAAAAGCATTACGAAACTTTGCTTGATATTCCGGATAGTGATTTAGAAAGCCTTGTTAAGGCAGCAAAAAAAGTGGCAAAGGCATTATCATTATCCTTAGGCAATGGAAGCTTTAATCTTATCATGAACAATGGCAGGACTGCAGGGCAATTAGTAGCGCATGCGCACATCCACATAATACCCCGGTTTAAAGGAGACAGGTTAAGGATTAAATGGACACACAAGAAATATCATGATAATGAGATGAAAAAACTCCAGGAAAAGATAAAGAAGTTTGTTTAACAGCAATCTTTTTAAAACATAAACTTTTTCTTTTAATCTTACGCCGCTGTAGCTCAGCCTGGTTAGAGCGCTACTGTGGAAAAGCAAGTTTTTGCGATTCACTGGCGAGGCTCATATGTTTGAGCGATGACCGAAAGGGATGATTAACTCAAGTCTAACTGGGTTACGTAGAAGTCGCGGTTTCAAATACCGCCAGCGGCATTATTTTATCTAAAGAAAGTTGTATCTCTTGCATTTTCTATTTTTTCCAAATAAGCCAATAATTTGTCATCATCCCTTTCTGTGTTTTTTACCCTATGATTTTAGAAGTATAAAATGCTCCCATCGGGACTCTCAAATCCGAGGGATTTGCGTTCTCCCTCTGGGATATTTGAACCCGAGTCATTGCCTTTCTCCATGCTGTGAGCATAAGCGAACTGCATCCAGTTGCGAGAGGGCAATATGATTGGCTTAGTCTTCCTTTTTGAGGAATCGGACTACACTATGGGAGCAATAATAAAAACGCCGGGACTGGGACTTTCACCAACTGTAAATATCAGCTGTTTTGAACCCAGATGCCCGTGAGGGCCAGGCTTTCCAGGCTTACACTAGCGTTTAGCTATCTGTGCAATGCCAGATTATGCGTTCGGGATGAATATCCCGGCATGAAAACCATACCCCGGCATTAAAATGTATTTGTATTTTATTTATAAAACTTTAGGCATCGAATATGCTAAAATCCCATAAATTCTCCTATACTTTAGAAAGTTTTAAATAGTATATTATAAAATATATAAAACATTATAAGATTTATTAGTAAATATAAAATATATTTTATCATATAATGAAAAAGCCAATAAGCGCAACTATTGACAGCGAACTTATCAAATGGATAGGCAAAGAGCTGCAGGACAGGAAGAAGTACAGGAACAAGTCTCATCTTATTGAAATAGCTCTGGAATTGCTTAAAATCCAGAATGAGGAGAAAAAGAAAAACCAGTAAAATATATCAAAAATGGCTTTGTTTGACAATAAAAAACCCTTTTCCTATGATATTATAAGGGAAGGGGACGATGTAATACTTTCTGTTAATCTTGAGGATTATCCTCACGTTCCTTCCTTGGAAGATGACCCTGTTGTAATGTCAAAGATGTGCGATATGCTGATTGAGGTAAAGGATGCAACCAAAATTGTTTTTTTGCAGAAAAGAAATTATGAATATGACTCAAGCCAGACTGCGCTGCTTAAGGAAATAGCAAAAATGTATTCCCATCTGACAAAAAGAAAGGACCTTTTCAGCTATACAGCATTGCTTTCTGACACTTCCTGCAGCAGGTGGGTCAATAATTGGTATTCTGCTGTGCAGAGCATTATATCTAATCTGCTGAGATCTGACCCTATCAGCGCTTATGTGGAGATAGTAAGGATTTCAAGAGACCAGAGAATGATGCTGGAGAAATCTACAGACGATACTTTTACAAAATGTTCTGAGAAATACCTTAAGGTTATGGATTTTTTGATTGGAATGCTGGAAAAAACAAGGCTGATTTCTATGGCAAAGCCCAGCCTTGCAGGGCATAAAGCCGGAGACAGGGAGATATACCGGAGATTCTTCACTCCTATTCTAAGGCCTGACTTTATGTTTACAAAACTTATGGCAACTTTTCCCCATGATGCTGAAGAAATTGCAAATTATATTGTTGGCAGGGATATAGAGGTAACTATTTTTAGCCTCCCTGATAATGTACAGAACCTTTACCATATTGTTCCTCCGGAATTTAAGCTAACCGAGGAAAAATACGAAATCTTAGATACGGCAAGAAAGATAATGGCAGAATATAAGCCTAAAAAAAGCGAGTTTGTAGAGCCGGACAGGATGAGAAAGGTCTTTTTTAATATTGGAGTGGATTTAATTGATGAATTAACAAATTACAGGAATATAAAGATGAGCTCTTCAGAAATTGAGCAGCTCGCTAATATTCTTGTGAGGTATACAGTCGGTTTTGGGCTGATAGAGGTTTTGCTGCAGGATGAGAAAGTGCAGGACATAACAGTAAATATGCAGATAGGGGATGTTCCTATGTTTATTGTGCACCAGGATTATTCAGACTGCAAAACTAATATAATTCCCACAAGAACTGAGGCAGAGTCATGGGCAACGAAATTAAGGCTGATTTCAGGAAGACCATTAGATGAAGCTAATCCAATCCTAGATACAGAGATAAGCGTTACCGGAGCAAATGCAAGGGTAGCTGTCATCGGGCAGCCATTAAATCCATTCGGGCTTGCTTATGCTTTCAGAAGGCACAGGGATAGGCCGTGGACACTGCCCTTATATATCCATAATCGGATGATAAGCTCATTAGCCGCAGGCATGATAAGCTTTTTGATCGATGGAAACAGGACATTATTGATTGCAGGAACAAGGTCTGCAGGAAAAACATCCCTGCTTGGAGCAGTGCTTGTTGAAGTTATGAGAAAATACAGGATTCTTACAATTGAGGATACTCTGGAGCTTCCAACTGTTGCGCTAAGAAAGCTTGGCTACAATATACAGCCGATGAAAGTTGCAGCAGCGTTATCAAAAAGTTCAGCAGAGGTGCCTGCAGATGAAGGGATTAGGACTACATTGAGATTAGGAGATTCTGCTTTGATTGTTGGAGAAATAAGGAGCAAGGAAGCACTGGCATTATATGAAGCTATGAGAGTGGGCGCTTTGGCAAATGTTGTTGCAGGAACAATTCATGGAGACAGCCCTTATGGTGTTTTTGACAGGGTTGTAAATGACCTCCAGGTGCCGAGAACAAGCTTCAAGGCAACAGATGTCATTATAGTGGCAAATCCGATAAGAAGCGCTGACAGCATGCATAGATGGAGAAGAGTGACGCAAATCACAGAAATAAAAAAGCACTGGGAAAATGACCCTTTGCTTGAAAACGGATTTTCTGACCTGATGAAATATGACACAAGAACAGACCAATTAGAGCCGAGCGATGATTTGATTAATGGCGAAAGTGAAGTTTTAAAGGGCATAGCAGGAAATATAAAAGAATGGGCAGGAAGCTGGGATGCAGTATGGGATAATATCCTGTTGAGGGCAAAAACAAAAGAAACCCTTGTGCAGGTTGCAAACAAAAGTAAACTCCCGAATCTGCTGGAAGCAGAGTTTGTAGTAAGGGCAAATGACCAATTTCATAAAATCTCTGACAATATCAAGCAGGAAATAGGAAGTATGGACAGCAAGAGGATTTTTTTTGACTGGAATGAATGGCTTAAAAGAAGCATTAAGAAGATTAATATGAAATAAAGGCAATAAAAAATAAACATTAACGAAAAAACAATGAAAAAATAAATTCGAAAAGCAACCTCAGCGGAATTAATAGCTTTCCAATGCGGGAAAGAGTAAATTTGTTGCTTGTAAGAAATGATATAATGTTAAATCAGTCCCAACTAAAAATTTTTCATAATAACAATTAACAAGAATATAATTTAGTTATTTTTATAAAATTCATTAAACTAAATAAATAATTATTATCAAATAAAATTCAAAAAAAAGAGGTGAAATTTTCTTAATATGCCGACTCAGACAGAGAAAGACAGGATGAAGGATTTGGTTGCAGCATACAAGAGGCAGATAGAAAAGGAGCTTGGGGCAAAAACCAGCCATTCAAAAGTGTCATCAAGGGAATATAATGAATTTAAGAGGGCATATATGCCCAAGCACATGACCTTGTATGAGCAGCTTTGCAACCTTAGCGAGAAAATATTAAAAATAAGCCCGGATAAAAAGAAAGAGAAGGATATTATTGAAAATATTAATATAGCTCATTTGAATATAACTCCAACCGGAGCTGTTTCCTTTTCCTTTCTTGCACCATTAACAATCATTTTATTTGGCTCATTATTATCCTATGTTCTTTTACAGTCTACTTTTTTTATTTTCTTCTTCTTTATAATTGGAATTACCCTGATAAAGCCCCTTGGAAATTTACCAAGCTATATTGCAAACTCCTGGAGATTAAAGGCAAGCAACCAGATGGTGCTGTGTATATTTTATGTCGTAACATACATGAGGCATACAAGCAATATTGAAAATGCTTTGGAGTTTGCTGCTGACCATCTTTCAGCTCCATTAAGCCTGGACCTTAAAAAAGTGCTGTGGGATGTGGAGACAGAAAAATATGAAAGCATAAAAGAGAGCTTAGACATGTATCTTCAGACATGGAAAAAATGGAATTTTGAGTTTATTGAATCTTTTCATCTGATTGAATCATCTTTGTATGAGGGCAGCGAAAGCAGGCGTCTTAATTCATTAGACAAATCTTTGGATGTCATTTTAAGCGAGACTTACGAGAAGATGCTTCACTATGCGCATAATCTTCAAAGCCCAATCACAATGCTCCATATGCTGGGCATAATCCTCCCTATATTAGGTCTTGTAATACTGCCAATGGTTGTAAGCTTTATGGAAGGCGTGAGGTGGTACCATATAGCTGCTTTGTATAATGTTGCTCTGCCTGTTTCTGTATATTACCTGGGGAAAAACATTTTGTCACGAAGGCCAACAGGATACGGGCAGACAGATATTTCAGAAGAAAATCCTGGGCTTAAAAAATACAAAAATGTCATACTAAAGCTTGCAAATTTTGAGTTTTTGATAAATCCCATATTCTTTAGTATTTTTATTGGAGTATTATTTTTGATTATTGGGTTAAGCCCGGTTGTTATGTACAGCATTGGTCTTACTGATTTTGGCTTTGGCGCAGAAGATTTAACAAGCGAATGCGGAAGAAAATTCTGCATGCTGGGTTACAGGGAAAGCTCCACAACCGGAGAAGTTATAGGGCCGTATGGCCTTGGGGCTTCTGTGCTAAGCTTGAGCATTACAATGGCTTTTGGGCTTAGTATCGGGATATTCTACAGGCTGAGGTCAAAGAATGTAATCAAGATAAGGGAAAGATCAAAAAAGCTTGAGCTGGAGTTTGCGTCAGCATTATTCCAATTAGGGAATAGATTAGGTGATGGGCTTCCTGCAGAGATAGCATTTGGCAAAGTTGCTGATGTGATGGAGGGGACTATATCCGGGAGCTTTTTTAAGCTTGTGAGCAGAAATATCAGGAGATTGGGGATGAGTGTCAAGAAGGCAGTATTTGATTCTACTCATGGGGCATTGGTTACTTTTCCATCAAATCTTATTGAGAGCTCAATGAAAGTCCTTATCCAGTCTATAAAAAAAGGGCCTATGATTGCAGCTGAGGCCTTAACAAATGTGTCAAGGTATATCAAAGAGATACACAGCGTTAATGAAAGGCTCAAGGATTTAATGGCAGACATAATTTCTTCCATGAACTCCCAGATAAAGTTTTTAACTCCGGCAATAGCAGGAATTGTGATAGGGATAACATCAATGGTGACAAGCATACTGGGCAAATTAGGGACACAACTACAGGATGTAGCAACAGGAGGTCAGGCAGGATTAACAGGATTGTTTAGCGATGGAATCCCAACATATTATTTCCAGATAATAGTAGGATTGTATGTCGTGCAGATAACCTACATATTAACAATATTAGTCAATGGAATTGAAAACGGCTCTGATAAACTGAGTGAGAAATACCAATTAGGAAATAATATGATTAGAGGCACTTTGCTTTTCTGCACAATATCTCTTGTTGTTATGCTATTGTTTAATATGATTGCATCGCAGATATTGACATCTTCTTTGGGTTGAGAAAAAAGTGGGACCGATGGGATTTGAACCCATGATTTAAGTTGGAAAGAGTGACTTATCCAATCACCTACGTAACTGAGAATACACTTCAGCGTAGTGCTCTCCCAGTCTGAGCTACGGTCCCTTAAAGCTTTTTAGAAAAAGATTTTATTTAAATTACTTTCGCTTAAAAATAAGATTATTTGATATCTTCTTCATCAGTTACAGGCTTTTCTTCAAGCTTTTCCTCAACCTGCTTTAATTTTTCCTCTGATTCCTGGTAAATTTTTTTATCTTCTTCCTCGTTTGGAGGGGCAGTCATCTCTTCTTTGGTTTCCTTATTTTCTCCTATAACTTCCATACTTCCGAATTTTCCGGTTCCAAGCTGAAGCTCCCCTTGCCACTCAGAAACATAGCCATTAGTAATTTTTACTTTATCTCCTGCTTTTATCTTGTCAATATCATCATTCCACAAAGTCAGCTTGATGTCTCCGGTCTCATCCTTAGCTACTGCATTTGCAACTCTTCCAGTCTTTCCGAACTTTTCAAATTCTCGAGATTCTCCTACATCCACAATATCAACAACAATGTCCACTTTGCCTTCCCTTGCTTTTAAGTCTTTGATTGCCATATCTGAAAGGAAACAGAAATCATATATAAAATTTTGGGTTATTGAGAAAGTCAAGTTTGAGCTTATGCGGGGCCTTAGAGGGCTTCTCAACTTCGCAAAACTGCGTATGCTCAGATCGTATAATACAATATTTTGAATATCTCTGAATTAGCAATTTACGCATAAGCACAGGTAGAACAATAAATAATTTATTTGCCATTTTTAGGATTAGATATTGTTATTATAAATCCTTTTTCTTTAATGGTTAAACATTGAATTTATATTTTTCTATAGAAAGATTTTTAAACAATAATTGCATTGATTTTACTGATGACTAAAATAAGCAGAATAATGAGTACCAATGTGCCGACTTTAAAAAAAGAGGCAAAGGTTTCTGATGCAGCTAAGCTCATGGCCAATAAATCACACAATTGCGTGGTTGTTGTTGAAAGCGGAAAGCCAATCGGCATAGTTACAAAATCCGATATTGTAAAAAATTTAGTTTCTAAAAAAGTAAATTTTAAAGGTAAAATTACAGGAATAATGAGTTCTCCGGTTACTGCCATAAATATCAATACAAAATTAGAAAAGGCAAATAAAATAATAGATACAAAACATTTCGGGCAGTATCCGGTTGTTGAGAATGACAAATTAGTTGGGCTGGCAGCTGAAAACAATGTTGTGCATGCAACAAATGATAACATAACTTTCCATAGGAATCTTCAGAATGCCGTGCTAATACTTTTTGTAGTATTTGAGTTTTTTATTTTTATTTTATACCGGTATTTAGTGGATTACTTCAGTTTTTTAAGGTGAGCAAATGATAAGGGCTAAAACAATAATGACGGAGAATGTAGCAACAATAAATGAAAATTCAACTGTTGCAGATGCATCAAAATTAATAGTAAGTAAACATGTCAGCGGCCTGCTAGTTACAAAAAACAGCAAGCCAATAGCAGTTGTCACTGAAAATGACCTGATTAAAGGAGCCTTAAGCAAAAATCCAGGAAAAGTTAAGGTAAAAAATGTCATGAATAAAAATTTTCTTACAGTAAATCCAGGAACAAATTACAGGGACATAACCAAGGAGTCAAGAAAAGGGAAAATAAAAATATTTCCTGTAGTGGAAAATGATAAATTAGCAGGAATAATCACAGAAACAGATATCATAGATGCAACAAGGAATTTTACAAGATTCCACCAAATAGTACAGGAGATAATATTAGCGGTCTTTGGATTGGTGACAGCTTTCTTTTTATTTTTCTTCAGCCCTCTGGGAAGCGCTTTGTTTAGGGGCTAATAGCAATCTTTTTATATCATATGATTATCAATTAATTTTATCGGGCCTGTGGTCTAGTGGCTATGACGTCGCCTCGACATTAGGTAACTTAATATCTTATTGAAACGGCGGAGGTCAGGGGTTCGACTCCCTTCGGGCCCATATATTTAAAATGGATTCAAAATTATACCAGAAAACCTTTTTTACCCTGCTTTTTTTAGTTTTGATTGCAATATCCTTTTTAATCATAAAACCATTTCTTACTGCTGTGCTTACAGGAATAGTTTTTTCATATATCTTTTATCCTTCCTATCTAAGGATAAACAAAAAAATTACAAATAAGAATTTTTCTTCTTTAATTACAGCAGCAGCAGTCATTTTGATAATAACATTGCCCTTATTTTTTGTGCTAAACACAATTTCCAAGGAAGCATACACTACTTATCTTCTGTCAAGGCAAGTGGCAACAAGCGGGCAATTTTTTGAGTGCCAGCCTGCTGATAAGGCTGTATGTGCAATCCCAAATTATCTTGCTGACAAGGTTGATGACCCTAAGATAAAGTATTATTTTGATGAGACAATCAGAGGGGCTACAACAAAAATAACCAGGAGTATATCAAACATACTGTTTTCAATTCCGAGGTTTATGCTTGACCTTTTTGTCATGCTGTTTGTTATGTTTTTTTTATTTAGGGATGGAAAAATTTTTGTTGACAAAATTGAGTGTATGCTCCCTTTGGAGGAGAAGCACAGGGAGCATGTTTTTAGAAAATTAAATGACATGACTTATGCAGTAATTTATGGAAGCATAATAATTGCAGTGATACAGGGTACTTTAGGAGGGATAGGATTTCTTATATTCGGACTGCCATCACCTTTATTGTGGGGCATTGTTATGGTTTTTGCAGCTTTGATACCTTTTATAGGCTCATCTGTTATTTGGTTTCCGGCAGCATTGATGCTTATTTTTAACGGCTACCTTAATTCAGAAATCACATTGATAATAAAAGGAGTAATTTTAACGCTTTACGGAATTTTCATTGTAGGCACAATAGATAACATATTGAAGCCGAAGATAATAGGAAGCAAAGGCGGCCTGCATCCGGTGCTGGTATTATTGGGGGTTATAGGAGGATTAAAATTTCTTGGAGTTATAGGATTGGTAATAGGGCCTATTCTGCTTGCAATGCTGGTAACATTTATTGAAATATATGAAGAGGAAAAAAGCGACAAAAATGAAGCTTAAGGTCAAGGACATGGACATTGCAACAGGCGGCCCTTTAGTTGTCATTTTGAACGAAGATGACGCTATAAAGTTTGATATACACCATATGGACAGGGTAAAGGTAAAAAAGGGCAAAAAGATTGATACTGTTGTGGCGGCTATTGCAACCAGCGCCAGAACAGTTCCAAAGGGAAGCATAGGCATGTATGAAGAAGTCCTCAAATCCTTAAAGTTAAAGCCTAAGGATAAAGTCAGCATAATTCTTGCAAGAAAGCCGCTTTCTATAGAGTTCATCAAAAAGAAGCTTGATGGAAGGAGATTAAACAAAAGAGAAATTGACCAGATTGTCTGGGACATTACCCATAACAAGCTGAGCAATTCAGAGCTCACTTATTTTGTTGCGGCATGCTATACTAATATAATGTCAGCAAGGGAAACAATAATACTTACAAAAGCAATGGCCAGGCATGGCGATACCTTAAAGCTGGACAGGCATCCTGTGATTGACAAGCATTCTATTGGAGGAATTCCCGGAAACAGGACAACAATGGTTTTAGTCCCAATAATAGCTGCTGCAGGGCTGGCAATTCCTAAGACATCTAGCAGGTCAATAACGAGCCCAGCAGGAACAGCTGATACAATGGAAGTTCTGGCTAAAATTTCATTTCCAATAAAAAAGATGAAACAGATTGTTATGAAATACAATGGCTGCATTGTATGGGGGGGCAGCCTGAATCTGGCTCCTGCCGATGACAAAATAATAAATGTTGAGAGAACACTCGGGATAGATGCAGAAAGCCAGCTTTTAGCATCCATAATGGCAAAAAAGCATTCTGTGTCAAGCACACATATCATAATTGACATTCCTGCTGGCAGCAACAGCAAAGTAAGCAGCAGGGCAGAAGCTCTGAGGCTGAAGAAAAACTTTGAGGAGATAGGGAAAAAGCTTAGGAAGCATGTTAAGGTTATAATTACGGATGGGAGCCAGCCAATAGGCAATGGCATTGGACCTGCTTTAGAGGCAAGAGATGTCTTATGGCTGTTAAGAAGAGACTTGAGAAGGCCATTAGACCTTGAAAAGAAATGCATTATTTTGGCTACTGAGACATTAAAACTTGCTAATATCAAAAGCCCAAGGGAAAAAGTTTTGGAAATATTAAATTCAGGCAGGGCATACAATAAAATGAAGGAGATAATTAAAGCACAGCAAGGGAAGGTTTTTAATCCGGACAAAATAAAGATTGGAAATTTTAAATATAATGTCAGGTCTAGTCGGAATGGGATTGTAAGAAAAATAAGCAACAGCATAATCTCAAAAATAGCAAGAATTGCAGGAGCTCCGGCAAATAAAGGCGCTGGAATATATTTGTTCAAGCACGTTAACAATAAGGTAAAAAAGGGAGAAAAGCTGTTTGCAATATATGCTGAAAGCAAGGTCAAGATTAATTTTGTAAAGGAAGCTTTGAAAATCGGCAATGGGTTTGTTGTTAAGTGAAGCTTATTTTTTTTAAATATTGTTATAAAGAAACTTTATATATTAAAACTGATATTTCTGATTAAAATGAAAAAAAGAGCTGTGTTTTTTCTAATTTACATACTTTTTTTAGCTGCTTTAGTTCCAAATGCATTTTCAATTTATGAACTGCTTGTTTATTCAGGAACTGTTGAGGATGGAGATGAGATTGTAATAGCTAACAAAACTTTTGAATTCAAGATAGATTCAAGAAGCAATAGAGCATATATTGAAATTGATGTTTCTGCAGCCATTGTGGAAAGTGGAGAGTGCCAAATCAAGGATGGTTTTGACATATGCATAAAGAATGTCTCTTTTTCCTACCGCAATTATACAATATGGTATGATGTCTATAAAGCGCTTGTGGAAGTATATCAAATTAAATCAAATCTAGATGCAACAAATACAATTGAGCAGGATAATCTTCTAATAGGGGAGGAAACTACTGCTGAGCTGGCCATTGAAAACACTGCTGATATTGTTGCAGAAGACGTAACTGCACTGACTGTAATTCCTTCATACTTTTTAGTTAAAGATGTTGATGGCTGCAAAAAAACTTCTGATGGCATTTTATTTGAGGGGAATGTCCATCCAAGACAGATAAGGAAATGTACATACAAGCTGCAGGCATTGAACCCAGGAGATTTTAAATTGACTTCAAACCTTACTTATTTTGACAGCATAGAAAAAAAAAGCTTAACTTCAAATACAATAAACGGAAAGATATATAATTATTCATTGAAAATAAGCTCTAAACTGGATAAAAGCAAATCTGATATTCTGGAGAAAATAAACCTTACTATTAATATTGAGAATACAAATGAAGAGCATGATTTAGATGTTCAAACATTGACTATAAAGATTCCCGAAAAACTTTTGCTCTTAAAATTTCCTAAAGATACTTCGGGCAATGAAAGAATAATCAGCTGGAGAGGCTCTTTGAGTCCTGGAGAAAACAAAAGCTTTGTTTTGGAGTTTAAGAGCAGTGTAACTGGAAACTATTCTGTTCCAACAGAAGTTAATTATAAGGTAGATACATTTCCCAGGGAAGCGAAAAAAATTTCCGAGGTAGAAGTTTCCTGCGTGTGCCCTTATATTGAGCATCAATTTTCAAAAGAAATTTATTCTCCAAAGCAAAAAACAAGCCTTAAAGCCTATCTTTTTAATCCGATTGAGGCTCATAGTTTTAGCAATGTAAGAGTTAGCTATATTACAAATGTACCTAATCTGCAGGATTTTTCTAAAGTGTATTCTATTATACATCCCGGACAGAACATCAATATTTTTGATTCTTCAATTATCGCTCCAGAGTTAGGTGAAGAATACTATCTTAATATTACATCTTTATACAAATCATCTGGCGACCAGGTCTTTACTGTAAAAGATAATATAGCCATAAAAGTTTCTGATGAAGAAGAGACTGAACCTGAAGAAAAAATTGAAATGGAAGAAGAGCAAAGTGAGGAACAAAAAGAAGAAACTCAATTAGATGCTGGAAAATTGGAAAATGCAACAGAAGACAGCATAGCAAAAGAGGAGCCAAGTGAAAATATTCCTGTAACAACATTGAATACTGAGGAGAAGAAATTAAATTCATATTTGATAGTTACTATTATTGCAGTAATTATTTTGTTTATTTTCTTGATAATTAAGATTAAGAGAAGGAAAAGTGAAGTTGTTAGTTAGGATGAAAACGCCGCGGCCCGGATTTGAACCGGGATATCCCGAAGGAAACTGGCTCTCAAGGCCAGCGCAATGCCGGATTATGCGACCGCGGCATGATTGAAACGAAACTAAGTATTATTAAATAGTTTTCGGAATTTTAGAGGTTGGTGCGAAAATCCAGTTCGTGCTTGTTCGGGGCCTTAACACTCTTCTCAACTTCGCATACTACGTATGCTCAGGTCGTTTAGCCCAATCCTATGGAATTAAATGCTTTGGCAATTTACGCATAAGCACTGACTTTCGCACCAACCTCTGATTTTTTACCCATAAACAAAAAAATATAAAAACAGATTTAAAATTTCTAATTAAAATGGCTGAAAGTGTTGGGGATTTCAAGGCTGTGAAGGATTTTATCGGGAAGAATTTCAAGCACTTTAATGCTTCTGTTGTTGTTAGCGCTGCTGATGCATATAAAAAGTACATTGATAATGGAGGGAAGATGCTTATTACACTGGCAGGGGCTATGAGCACTGCTGAGCTTGGCATTTCTCTTGCAGAGATGATAAGAAAAGGCAAAGTTCACGGGATATGCGCTACTGCAGCTAATCTTGAGGAAGATTTGTTTAATTTGGTTGCACATTCTTTTTACAAGAAAGTTCCCAATTACAGGGACTTAACACCTAAAGATGAAGAACAGCTGTTAAAAAATAAGCTTAACAGGGTAACTGATACCTGCATACCTGAAGAAGAGGCCATGAGGCGCATTGAAAACCATCTGATTGATTTATGGAAAAAGGCAGATAAGGATAAAAAACGATATTTTCCCTATGAATTTATGTATATGCTGATTGATGAAGGCACTCTTGAAAAATATTATGAGATTGATCCAAAAGATTCATGGGTTATAGCTGCCTGTGAAGCAAAAATCCCCATATTTACACCTGGTTATGAAGATTCCACTTTGGGAAATGTTTATGCTGCACAGGTAATAAAAGGAGTTGTTTCAAATCCTCATGTTGTAAAGAATGGGATTGAGCAGATGGCTCATCTTGTTGAATGGTATAAAGAGAACTCAAAAGATAATTCCATAGGCTTTTTCCAGATCGGAGGTGGAATTGCAGGTGATTTTCCAATTTGTGTAGTGCCATTAATACAGCAGGATCTTTTTGAAGAATGTAAATTATGGGGATATTTCTGCCAGATAAGTGACAGTACTACATCATACGGCTCTTATAGCGGTGCAGTTCCAAATGAAAAGATAACCTGGGGAAAACTTGGAATAGATACACTTAAGTTTGTAATTGAGTCTGATGCTACAATTGTAGCGCCTTTAATCTTTGCTTATGTTCTTGCAGAATAAGTGATATTTGGAATTTTTGATGTTATTCGGGCAATAATATTGGCACTTTTGCTTTTATGGGGTATTTTTTGTTGCATTTCACGCAAACAAGGCCTTTTTTGTCTTTAGTATAGCGCAAATTGGCTTTGCAGACTGGACATGCTAAAATATCGAATAAATCCTTTGGAATTGGGTTTTTAGCCATTTTTTATCCTTTTTATGCTTCTAAATAGTGAATTATAGATTATAATAAGCGAAATATTTATATAGTAGAGATGATTTCTATTTATAAACATTGTTGTTTTTTGATAATCATATTGTAAACTTGGTTTTGTTCAAAAGGGGTGGAAACTATTAATTTGTGATTAAGCTAAATAAAAATATCTATAAAATAATTGTGGGTGAGCAAAAATGCCTGAATTGGTTAAAAAATGTCCTGAATGCGGCGGTATAAATCTTAATTGGAATAAGGAGAGAGGAGAGATTATATGCAGGGATTGCGGTCTTGTTATAGAAGAAAAGATGGTTGATTTTACGCAGGAATGGAGAGAGTTTGACGGTGACCAGAGCGAGGGAAGGAGAAGGGCCGGAGCTCCAATGACTTATACTCAGTTTGACCATGGATTAGGGACTGAGGTTGGCCAGAAAGCTGATTTATTCAAGCTTGGTGGAAAAGAAAGGAATAAATTCTTTAGATTAAGGAAATGGCAGTATAGAATATCCACTGCAATAGAAAGGAACCTTAAGCTTGCTTTAGCAGAGCTAAAGAGAGTTAGTTCATACTTAAAGCTTCCAAAATCTGTTGAAGAAGAGAGTGCCAGGATTTATACTTTAGCTGTTCAACGTGGTTTAGTTCGCGGCAGGTCTATGGAAAGCGTTGTTGCAGGAGCTTTATATGCAGCCTGCAGAAGGCATGACGTTCCAAGGACTCTTGATGAGTTGTCTGATGTTTCCGGAATAGAGAAAAAGGAGATAGGAAGGACATATAGGTTTGTTACAAGAGAACTAGGCATAACAATTTTGCCAAGCAATCCTGCTGATTATATTGCAAGGTTTGCGTCCTCTTTAAAGTTAAGTGCTGAAACACAGAGCAATGCAATTGAAATTCTTGAGCAGGCTCAAAAAGCAGAGCTTACATCCGGAAGAGGGCCTACTGGAATTGCTGCTGCTGCTTTGTATGTATCTGCATTACTGCATAATGAAAAAAGAACACAAAGAGAAGTTGCAGATGTAGCAGGAGTTACTGAAGTTACTATCAGGAACAGATATAAAGAGCTTTTAGATGAGCTAAAGCTGGACAAAGAGATCAAGAAGAGGAAGAAAGGCAAGAAGAGGAAGTGATTAAGAATACAAAAGACTACTGGTGATATTTTCAGGGCTTCTTCTCAAGAATATTATGAAAATGATGAGACTTATAATCAAAAGATAAAGTGGTGATTATATATACAATATATACATAAATTATTTAAATCTAAATAAATACTTAATTTCCACTTTATTGTGCTTATTGATGAATATACCTTCTTCCCTTAGTAGCTTTTTTTTAGCATTGATACCTTTGGCAAAACCACCTACACTTCTATTGCTATTGATAACTCTATGACATGGAACCTTTGGAGCATAAGGATTCTTATTTAATGCAGTTCCAATAGCCCTATACGCCTTTGTCCTTAATTTATCTCCTATTGCTTTGTATGTTGTGACACGCCCTTTAGGCACTCTCTTGCACAATTCATAGACTTTTTTCTGGAATTCTATTGCCATTCTATTTTTATTCAATTTCATCCAATATTTTTTTAAGATTAGTTTTATTGATGTTTTTTTTATATGTTTTTGATAATTTAATTATATTTTTTTTGTCGATTGTTATTTTATTTGTTTTTAGTAATGTTGATAACTTTTTTGACATTAAAAAATCACAGAATTGGGTTACGTTGCCGGGCTTTATTGTAAAATGAGCTCTTTCAAAATCAATTAAGACAACTTTTTTGCCTATTAGAATGTGCTTTTGTGGGTGTGACATCTCTTCTTTGTTGATTTTTAATTTATCCATTATAAAAAGTTGCTCTAAAATGTTTTTGATTAGTTTTAATATTGTTTTTTTGTTTTTTCCATTACTTTTAGCTGTACTTATTTTTTCAAAAAAATCCAATATCGGAATTCCTTTAACAAATTCATAGACAAGGAAATCTTTATCTGCAAGAAGCAATTTTGGCCCGATGTTTTTTTTATTTAATATTCTTAAAAAATTGATTTCATTTTCAGCTCTTGCAATGGCTTTGCTATTTGGGTTTTTTGTTTTTATTGCGACTTTTTTATTCTTGTAATTTCCGGTAAAAATAACACCTCTTTTTCCCTTTGCAAAATATTTTATTTTTTTTATGTTGAGTTTGTCTAATTTTTTCAGTATTTGAGATTTTTTAATCAAATAAACATACAAATCCTCAAAGAAATAGTGCTGTTTTTCCAATAACTTGAATTCAAGCAGGTTATTAAAAATGAATTTGTCAACTTTTTCTTTTTTAGTCAGAGAGGAAAAGACAATTAGGGTTATCCCATCAGTTTTTAAAAAATCATTAACATCATTAAAGAACTTCTCAAGCGTTTCATATCCTTTTTTGCCTCCTTCTAGAGTAAGGTCTTTTACTTTGAGCTCATTTGGAAGGTAAGGTGGATTGAATGTTATGGTGTCGAATTTTTTATTTTTGAGATTTTTATTTTTTTTAAGTTCATGGAATAGGTCTGAGACAAGGAATGTTATTTTTTTATTCTTAATGTTTTTTTTGCAATGCTCTATAACTGGTTTTTGAACATCTATAGCTATAACGGAGTTTACCTTGCTGCTTTGTGTTGCTGATATTGCCTGGATTCCAGAACCTGTTCCTATGTCCAAGACAGAGCCTTTAGCATATTGCCTAACATAATGCTCTAATAGAGTGCTGTCTTCTTTTGGGTCATAAACAGATTTGCAGTCTGACATTTTGTTTGATAAAATACAAGTACTTGAAGAATTAGTTATTTTTATTGTTTTTTAATCTTATTGATTTAATTTGTTTAATACTAGTTTTACTATTTCTTTACCATCTGAAGAATAAACCACATTTTCTTTTTCATCGTTTTTGTTGCATACTTCTACAATGTTTTCTATGATATCTGTTATGCCACCAGAATTTTTTAAAATTCCCATCACTTTTCCATAATGGAACGCAATAGTAAATTCGTTTAAGCTTCCTGTCTGACCGGAGATTATAATTACTGCATCTGCTTCCTTGATTAAGGCAAAGTTTCTTCCTGGAATTCCTAATCCTGTATATTCTATTTCTGTGAAGTTTTCTGTTGAAAATGAGTATTTCTCTTTATGCTCTTTTTCATCTTTTGCAGGACTGATTCCAAAAACATTTCCATTAAGAGAAAAAGCGCCTTTTACTGCTTCATAAGGATAGCCGTTGCAGGCTCCGGTTAACAACAAAGCATTATTTTTTGCAATTTCCTTGCCAATTTCAAATGCTTTTTTGGCAATTTCTTTATCAGATATTGCACCAGAGCCACAGACTGCTATTTTCATAAGTAATGGAAGAATATTGCTTGTTTATAATAGTTTTTATGGAAATTAGTAATTTTATTTTTATTGTACTAATAATGTTTTAATCAAGTGCCTTTACCATTTCTTTTGCAGCTTTGTTTATGTCTTTGGCATTATATAATGCTCTTCCGACAATAGCATGCCACCTTTCTGCTGCTTTTGCGCTTTCAGTTATGCTGCCGCCTTGAGTAATTAAACCAGGGCTGTAGAATATCGGCTTTAGGCCGCGGGCTTCTAAGAATGACTTGTAATATTTTATTTTTTCAGGCTTGTTTCCCGGAACAACAAAGTCATTAATTCCATGCTTTGCTGCAATCTCATAAATTTTTAAAGGAGATGTATCATTGATAAATCCGTTTTCGCTTTTCAAAAAGGCCTTATGCGTCATTTCTCCGCCAACAATAATGCCCAATTTTTCTTTTTTGCATGCTTTAATCCATTCTTTTTCAGTTTCAGGGCCCATTACAGGGAATAGGATAACTGCATCAACGCCTTTAACTGCTTTAGCGAACTTCTCTCCTAAGTCAGGAATGTCAGTGGCTGCTTTCTGATGGTCATAGATTATTGGGAGATTTGTATGTTTTTTTATTGCATCAACAATACTTGAAATTCCAAATCTTAATGCAAGCTCAAGGCCGATTTTATATGCGCCAATGCCTCCAACAGAACATGTTTCCTTAACTAAACTCTTCAGTTTTTCCAAATCAGATACGTCACAGCTTGGAATGATGCTCTTTTCCAATTTTATTATTTTCTGCATTTTTTAATGAATTTACTGATTAATATAGTTTTCAATAATACGTATTAATAAAACTTGCTTATTTTAAGCTTTTCTAAATTGAGGCAATATCTGACCTAGGTTGGTGCGAAAATCTAATTCGCGCTTGCGCGGAGCCTTAGCGCTCTTCTCAACTTCGCAACGCTTTGCGTTGCTCAGGTCGTTTAGCACAACCTTTGAACTTGCTCCATTGGCAATTTACGCGCAAGCGCCGGCTTTTGCATCAACCTCTGAACAACCAAAAGTTATATTAAGCTTTAGTTTTTAGTTGGAAAAATGAAGCACACACTAAAAATAACATTATTATTGGCTTTGATTTTTATAATTGCACAGGTTGTTGGGCTTGCAGTAACTAATGAGTATATTGACCATAAGACAACAGCAGAAACAGGAGATGTTGTTTTTGAAGCCCTGCCTTACAATCTGGAGAGACCTCAGGTAGACGAATCAACATCTTATGTCTGGATAATAGGAGCTATAATTATAGGAACATTATTGCTGCTGCTATTGATAAAATACAGAAAAATGAATTTATGGAAATTATGGTTTTTTTTGGCTGTTTTTTTTACAATGGCTATTGCCTTTGCAGCTTTCATGAACCAAATAGCTGCTGTTGTTTTGGCTTTAATACTTGCAATAACAAAAATTTACAAGCCAACGACAATACTTCAAAATCTTTCTGAAGTTTTTATTTACGGCGGCTTAGCTGCTATTTTTGTTCCTGTGATTAATATTTTTGCGGCATTTATGCTTTTGCTGTTGATTTCAATTTATGATATAATAGCAGTAAGGCACACAAAGCACATGGTAAAGCTTGCGAAGTTCCAGACAAAAAGCAAGGTATTTGCAGGGCTTTTGATTCCATACAGCTGGAAAAAAGGAAAGATTGAGAGTGTTCCGGCAAATAAAAAAAGTGAAGGAAAAAAATCCACTTCGGCAATTGCGGTTCTAGGGGGAGGAGATATAGGCTTTCCTTTAATATTTGCTGGGGTTGTCATGAAAGGACTGATGCTCGAAAATACTGAACTTATCGGCTTTCTTAAGACATTGATAATTCCTCTATTTACAAGCATAGCATTGTTGTATTTGCTGCTAAAAGGAAAGAAAGACAAGTTTTATCCTGCAATGCCTTATCTGACAGTTGGCTGTGTAATCGGGTATTTAGCTGTTTTGTTGGTTTTTTAGAATTATAGCTATTCTTCCTTATTTTCCTGAGCCTGGTCGATAGTATCTTCTTGTTCTAATTTAGTCTGCTTTTCTTCTATCATGTTGTTTATTTCCTGGGCTTTTTCTTCTTCCTGCTTTTTGTATTCATGCACCCTTACTCCTTCTTCTTTTGCGTATTTATACAAAGTTTTCTGGCCATGCTCGACTGAATAGCTTATTGGGTTGACTACCATGCCGTCTGTTGCCGCAATAACTTGACAATTTGTTTGCTTTTGTATTTCTCTTATTTCATATAATGGGTCTGCTTTTAGGAAATTTATCCCAAAATGGGTTATGATAGCTAATCTTGGAGCTACTTTTTTTATTATCTTGATAGCATCTTCCTTGCATAAGTTGTCCCTGCTCTCATCATTTTTCAGGCAGGGCACATTTAAAATAAGAACGTCGGAATTTTCATATTCAGCCATTGTCTCTACACTGTATTTAGTATCTCCGGTGTAGGTTAATGTATAATCCGGAGTGATGAATTTGAAGCCTATTGCATTTGGATCGGAATGTTTTGCCTTTATTGCTATAATCTCAACATTATTTATCCCGACTTTTTTGCCTTCTTCCAGAACAATAAATCTTTCAAGACAATCTCGAAAATACTTTTGCAAAAATGGAGTATAGTGCATGCTTCCATTCACTACAGTATTATTTGCAACTAAGACACCTTTCTTGTCAAAACCAGAATAAGTCATTGCATCTATGACAGCATTAATGTCATTGCAATGGTTGATGTGATTGTGAGTTACAAATAAAGCGGTGTTTGCCCTTAGATTAATGCCTGTTTCTTTTGCCATAACTAACGAGTCCGGGCCCGGATCAATGTGGAACTGGTCGTCGTTTATCTGCAGTATAATACCTCCTGATGCCCTTAACTGCCTGCCGACAACGTAGCTGTCCCCCCCTGTTCCGAGAAATATGATGTTTGATGTAATTTTTACCCCCTAAAAAAGATAAATACTAGCCCTATTATAAATTTTTCTAAAGAGAAACATTTAAAAGAGCAATTTCATTCTTTACTGCTGGAAGGCTAGGCTGGGAGGTTAGCGCTCTCCTGTTACCGTAAACGCGCTTTAGGCGGAGCCGAAGTCAGAGAAAAGGTATTTGCTTTGAGTGTTGGTCTTGTGCTGGACAGTGAGACTCTGTCCTTCGGGACTGATGTTTTTGCGAAATAGGTCAGGTCAGGAATGAAGCAGCCTTAAGTTTTAACATTGGTGCTCTTAGGGTAGCGGAGTTGAGGAAAGCTCAAGGTTAGCTGGCATTTATTGCCTGTATCGATTCTTTGATGCGCCTTCCACTTATTTCTCATATAAAATGCAGTGCGATTTAGTATTTTAATCTTTAAAATAACAAAGTTTATATTTTCTTTATCAAATAATATGGCAAAAGAGGCGATTGTTAACATTTTTTCATTAGAATGAGAAAGTGGTTAAATACTAAACTAGGATATATTTCCGTTTTGGTGACTAGTATTCTCTATCCAATTTTTAATGTAAATACAGATTATGTAAAAGGAGCATTTAATTCTAAAAATCCAACTGTAGCTGTTGCAACACAACCAAATCAAAACAATGATTTGGATAAAATAGTTGAATCTTCCAATATATATTTTGGAGGTTCGAGGGGTCCTAATTATAGTCCTAAACATATAGGCAATAAATTAGGAGTTCCAGATAATTCTGAGTTTAAGAAATGGTGTATAGAAACATTCGATAACGGCAAATATATTTATGAAGGATATAAGGATATTGCTTTCAATATTAAATACACTCTGGAACAAGCTAAAACTGATTTCTGGCAGACACCTTTTGAAACTACTAAGTCTAAGAGAGGTGATTGCGAAGATGCAGTCTTTCTTTTCTACTCACACCTCCTCCCGAAACAGGATAATGCTGAGATTGTCTGGGGATGGTTAATCGACAGAAGAACTAGAATTGCAAAAGCACATGTATGGTATCAACTGAAAGACAAAGAAGGACGATTATATGCAGTCGAAGGTTTTTCCAATGACTGGAACAGGATAATACCAATGGAGATTATTAAGCAGACCGAATCCAGAAAACCAATATTTATATTGTCACACTTAGAAGCAAGCGGGCTGGCTGACATGGTTTCAAAACCTGACAGCTGGGAGAATTACCAAATGTTAGCAGACTTATATAGTGGGTCTACTAATTTTTTCGCACCTGAATCAGAAGACAAAAACAGTACTGCAGGGAAATATACCAAGCGTCACTCCAATCCTAAACTTGATGGATATATAACTACATTACCATCATATAATGAATCATGGGAACATTCAGCCAAGGATAGGATGGCGGTGGTTTTAAGTAAGGAAATCTCAAAAATATTTAAAAAACTTCACATACTATTTACAAGATACGAGGGACAAAAAGAAGATTATACTAAGAACTTACAAGCTGCTTATAAGTAATATTCACTCTAAAAGAAATCTAAATTGTAAACGATAGTTGAAGGAAAATATAAATTATTCTTACCTAAAATGCTCATACCCCTGCTTTAATTTTCTTTTTTTATTGTTATCAAGAAGATAAATTCCATCTTTTTTTGGGAGGATTTTTCCAACTACTGTAAATTTAATGCTGCTTTTTATTTTTTTTAATGATTTTAATTTGTTTTTGCTTATAGTGAAAACAAGTTCATAATCTTCTCCCCCATGTAGTGCATAATCATGAGCATCTTTTCCGACTCTTTTTGCATCTTTAATTGCAGTTTTGCTTACTGGTATTTTTTCTTTGCAGATAACTGCACCTTTTTTGCTTTCATTGCAGATATTTAAGACTTCAGAAGCCAGTCCATCTGAGACATCTTCCATTGCATTAATTCCTAATTTAGCTAATCTTCTTGATAAATCTAATCTTGACTTTGGATTTAAATAATAATCAATAGATTTTCCCTTTTTTTTGTTTCTTAATAATTCCAAGCCTGCTCTAGAATTTCCTATATTTCCGGTAACAAGGATTAAATCATCAACTTTTGCATTGCTTCTAAGGCATAAATTTTTTTTCTCAACAAGACCAACCATGGATATTGTTACAGATACTTTTTTTCCTGATGCTAAATTTCCTCCGATAATGCTTATCCTGTGCTTTTTTGCAGCTTTGTGGATTCCATCAAACAGTTTATCGAAAAAGTTAACATTTATTTTAGATGGTACAGTCAGAGAAACAAGCATATGTTTTGGGAAGCCGCCCATGGCAGCCATATCTGAGATATTGCTTTCAACTGCCTTGATTCCAATCCGCTCAGGCTTAAACCAGGATAGATTAAAATGATCATCTTCTACTAAAGTATCTGTTGTTAACAGTAAAAAATGCTTCTTGTCATACCTAATAACTGCTGCATCATCACCTATGCCTTTAACAATATCTTTAGAGTATAATCTTGTTTTTTTAATTATCTTTTTTATCAACCCTGTTTCCCCTAATTTGGATATTTCCATTGTCTTTAGAATGATTTTTAATGGATTATGCCTTGCTGTTAAATGAGACTGAATGTATTGGCTTATTAGATAATCTTATCGTGACTTTTTGCTTTGATTTGAACTTATATTCCTTGCCTATTGAGTCTGCAATAATAATTCCGTTTCCAAGCTCAAATTCAATACCCAATTTCTCATTTTTATTTAAAATCCCTTTGACTAAATCGCATTTTGGAGCAGTCCTTCCATAATATGGCTCTCTTATGAGATATTCAAACTTGTCTGATTGCAGTGGCAGTTTTTTTCCTCCGGCACTTTTTATCCAGGCATAGCTGCCTGATGCTGTTGAAATTAAAATTCCTGAGCTTTTTTGCCTTTCTCTTTTATTTCTTACAGTAAGATAATACCGCGCTGTATGGTATGGCTTTTCAGATGCGACATAGAACTCATTTAGTGCAGGCTCTGGGATTTTTTTATTGCCAATATATGCTTCAATCCTGTGCAGTTTTCTTATTTTATAATTATTATTTATTATGTTCCTTAATTTTACCTTGAAATCATTTTTTTTTGCTGTCATGAAAAACCCTTCCTTGCATTTGGGGTCGGAATTTACCCCAAATACTAAAGTTTTGTCAGAAATATACTGGGATGCAATCAAAAAAGTTCCGTCACCGCCTACTGCTATGACTAAATCCTTATTTGAGAATAGCTTTTTGCTTAGTTTTTCCCTGACAGCAAGCCTATAATTTATCTTATTTTCTTTTAATGCAGTTTTTACTGCTTTCAGGGCTGACAGCTCTTCCCTGCTTCTTGGCACTGTATAGACTACAAGTATATTTGATAATTTCATAGTAAAGCAAAAAATAAACCAGCTATTTAAATTTTTGTTTTTAATTTTTTGTGTAAAATGGGCAGATACATTAAATTTAAATATTACTGGAATAATCCTCATTGAAAAATGAAAAATGTTACTAGCTTTGTAGATGCCTATCCAACTTTAAGAGCAATATATGGAAAGGATTTTGATGAATATGCAGGAAATTTTGGTAAAGATGCTTTTGTTCTGAAACAAACTGACAAGCCTATACCAAGGAAAAGTGTAAAAGTCAATATTGCTGCATCTGCTGGAGATTTAGGCAATATTAAAGAGAGTCTTGGGCAATTTGAAAATAAAAGCAGGTATTTTGGTGAAAGACTTGCTGAAAATTTAAAATATTTTTCAAAAACTGAATCAATAGATAGTGTAGTTACAACTGGAGGATGCCCCAATATTGGAGATTGGGCAACACAGGAAATAAGAGAATATAATCCTAATGCTTTTTTAGTGGCTTTATCACCTAAGTTTAATGGAGAAGGAATAAATCCAAAAAACCTTCCTTTATTCTTGGATCAATATGATTTAATTGTTTATACAGATATGAATTTAGTTTTAAGAAGCGCCCTTGTTGGCCAATTAACTGATATTCTTTTTTGCCTTCATGGGGGATATGGAACTTCAATGGAAATGTCAGTTGCGGCACATAGCAAAAAAGTTGTATCTTTCTTTGATATGAATTCTAAATTTGGAGTATCTAAGTTTGGAGCTAAATATCTGAGGAATATATCATACCAAGATACAGGTGCGGTTTTCTTTAAAAATTCTGATGCAGATAATCTTGTAGTAAGGGCCCTTACAGAGCATAAGGTAAATGAAGAAGGTATTAGGGATAATTTAACTTCAGTTGTATTATACAAGCGTGTTAATAGTAATGACAATAAATTTTTCCTTGTTAACATAAGGGATGCAGGAAATCCTGCAACATTTTACCATAGAGGAAACAAGAAAATATTTCCATTATGCCAGACTTTGATAACTGCTCCACGTGAAAAGGTTTTAGAATCATTTAAATCATTAGCGGATGACCAATCTCTAGAAATACTTGAAACCAGAAAAATGGAGGAGCCATTTGTAATTAAAATGTCTTCTGAATATGATGCTGAAAAAAGTATGGAACTAACTGAAATTTTAAGAAATGAAATTGTGAATAAAGATGTTGGAAATATTTTTTGGAATAGATCTTTTTAATCTTTACTTTCCAAAAACTTAATCATATCAACCAATGCCTTGTTTACAGGAACATCAACCTTGTGCTTCTCTGCCAATTCCACAATCTTCCCATTCAGGAAATCTATTTCTGTCTTTTTGCCTTTTAAGATATCCTGAAGCATTGATGATTTATTTTCTGCGGATTGTTTAATTATTTCCATAACCATATCAAAAGTTTCTTCTTCTTTAAATTTAAAATGCTCTTTTTCTGCAACTTCAACAAGTTCTTTAACTATTGATTTTATTAATTTTGGGCTTTTTGATAATTGCCCGTTTTTGACTTTAAAAATTGCAGACAAAGTGTTCATGATGCAGTTTGCAATCAGCTTTTTCCAGATTCTTTCTTTAATATCTTTGCTTATCTCAGCTTTTAGGCCTGCTTCATCCAAGATATTAACTATATCTCCTGATGCTTCAGAATCTTCCACATAGATATTCCCAATATTGCTGCATATTACCTTACCGGGCTCTAGAAAAGTAGTGCCAGCAGTTGTAATGCCCCTTATGACTCTGCAAGTTGCCTGTTTTCTCAATAAATCTTCATTGCCGAGGCCATTCTGCAGACACAGGATTAATGTATTTTTTTTATGAGATTTTTAATCTGATTGATTGATTTTTCATTGTCTACTGCTTTTGTTGTTAAAATTATTAAAGTATTATCTTCAATCTTATTTATTTTTGTATCTGCCTTTATTTTGAAACTTTTATCAATACATCCGGTAATCTGCAAACCATTCTTTTTAATTTCATCTGTATGGGCTTTATTTCCAACCAAAAGAACATCATTGTCTTTGCTTAACAAGGCTCCAACCAAGCTTCCAATGCCTCCTGCTCCGAGAATTATTATTTTCATTCTAAAAAGATAGCTGGCTTTCCTGGTTTTGCTTTTTTGGCCTTGCCCTGAGGGTCATATTTTTCCTTGTCGTTGACAGCATAAACATTAAATTCCAATCCGATTTCTTTTTCAAACATATTTTTTAATACCAATAATTGGCTTTTTTCATTGGGTATAGCATACAAATAAGCTTTACTTGGCTTTATCTTAACCAGCTTCAGGATATTTCTTATGTCTGATAAGATGTTTTGAATAAATGCTTCTTCTTTTTCTATTTTGTCGCTTATTTTGGTTTTGTCATATTCGGGCCATTTTTGTGTCGAGATAAATGGCTTGTTTCCTATTTTCTCCCATAGCTCCTCGCAAACATGAGGTATAAATGGGGCTAGAAGTAAAAGAAGATTCTTAAAAGATTCTTTGGGGATTTTTTCATGTTTAGCTAAATAATCAGCATACTCCCATATCTTAACAAGGCCGTTGTTGTACCTAAATCCAGCTATATCTGCTGTAACATCCTTTATTGTGCGATTCATCTTATTCAGGATTTTTTCATCAGATTTTGCATTGCTTAAACTATCGGACATATTGCAGACTTTGTTAATAAACCTGTAAGAGCCCTCTATGCCCTTGTCATCCCATTCCATTGCCTTGTCAGGGCTTGCAACAAACAAAAGAAATAACCTTGCAGTATCAATCCCGTATTTTTTGGAAATCTCTTCCTGACTTACCATATTACCTTTGGATTTTGACATTTTAGCGCCATCTTTATACACAATTCCCTGGTTGAATAAATTGGAAAAAGGTTCGTCAAAGCCGATGTAGTTAAGGTCTTTCAAAACCTTGCAGAAAAATCTTGCGTATAGCAGATGCATTACTGCATGCTCTGCGCCCCCTATGTATTGGTCAACTGGCAGCCAATATTCTGCTTTCTTTTTGTCAAATGGGGCATTTTTTTCTTTTGGGCTTGTGAACCTTAAGAAGTACCAGCAGCTGTCTACAAATCCATCCATAGTATCAGATTCTCTCTTTGCTTTTCCGCTGCATTTAGGGCATTTAGCCTCAATAAATGATTTTGTCTGAGATAATATGTTTCCCGAACTTGTGAATTTGACATTTAAAGGCAATTTAACAGGCAGGTCTTTTTTATCAACCGGGACAAGGCCGCATTTATCACAGTAAATAACCGGAATTGGTGTTCCCCAGTATCTCTGCCTTGAAAAACCCCAGTCCCTTAATTTATAATGATAAGTAGATTTTCCTAATTTTTTCTTTGCTAAAAATTCAGTTATTTTTTCTCTTGCAATCTGACTTTTTATGCCATCAAATTTTCCGGAATTAACCAATGTCCCTTCTCCAATGTAAGCTCTTGATATTTTTTTAGGGTCAAGATTAAATTCATCTGGCTGTATCACTACTTTTATTTGTATTTTATATTTTTTAGCGAATTCAAAATCCCTTTGGTCGTGGGCAGGCACAGCCATTATGGCACCAGAGCCATATTCCAACAGAACAAAATTTCCTATGTAGATTGGAATTTTTTCATCAGTAAGCGGATTTATTGCATATTTACCTGTGAAAAAACCTTCTTTTTCTGTGTCTTTAGCAGTTCTTTTAAATTTATCCTGCATAATGGTTTTTTTGATAAAATTCATGGCTTTTGTTTCATGCCATGTTCCTTTTACAAGCTCTATTATCATTGGGTGTTCAGGGGCAAAGACCATGAATGTTGCGCCGTATAAAGTGTCAGGTCTTGTTGTAAATATTGGGATTATTTCATTTGTATCTTCAATCTTAAAATTTACCTCTGTGCCTTTGCTTTTTCCAATCCAGTTTTCCTGCATTATTTTGATTTTATTAGGCCAGCCTTCTATTTTTTTTAAGTCATTCAACAGCCGGTCAGCATATTTTGTAATTTTGAAGAACCACTGCTTTAATGGCTTTATTTCAACCTGCGATTCACAGCGCCAGCATTTTCCCTGCTCAACCTGCTCATTGGCTAAAACAGTATCGCACTTTGGGCAAAAGTTAACTGGGGCCTCTTTTTGATACACTAATTCTTTTTTCAGGAATTCCAGAAAAAACAGCTGGTTCCATTTGTAATAATCCTCATCGCAGCTTGCAATCAAACGGTTCCAGTCATAACTTAATCCTAGCTCTTTCTGCTGCCTCATAATATTTTCAATGGCTTTTTCAGTATATTCCTTAGGGTTGATTTTATCCTTAATTGCTGCATTTTCAGCCGGCAGCCCAAATGCATCATAGCCCATAGGGTAAAGAACATTGAAGCCTTGCATTCTCTTAAAGCGGGCATAAGCATCCCCTATAGAATAGTTGCGGGCATGTCCCATATGCAATCCATAACTGCTTGGATATGGGTACATTTCCAGAACATACATCTTCTTTTTATTCTGCTCTTCTTTAGTCCGGAATATATTAGCTTTGTCCCACTTTTTCTGCCATTTTTCTGCTATTTTGTTAAAGCCCATAATTCTATATAGAAAGAACAGCCTTTTTTATAGTTTTTTGTTTAATTAAATGGTTTTTACTATGGTATCTATGCTTAACCATATTTTTATTATTATAACAGATAAGGGTTTAGGAATAGGCAATTAAAATGGGATAAAAATAATCTAGAACTTCTTGAACTGGGCTGCTGTATCGATTAGGTCAACATGACCCAGGAATATTGCCCTGCAGCAGTATCTTTCCAGGCCTAATTCATCCAGTGCTTTCTTTTTGTCTTCGCCTTTTTCAAGCTTTTCTAAGTATGATTCCCAGTTTTGCCCGATTGGCTTTCCGCAAGACCAGCATCTTATTGGTATTAAAATTTTTATTCACCTTGTATAATTTATAGTACAAAGAACTATAGTTTTATTTAAAAAGCTTTCGTGTTTGCTTAGCTAAATTGTTCTTTAGCATCAGAATTTAACTTTTCTTCCGCTTTTTAGCCTGTGAAAGTTGCCAAATTCTGTCATTTTGCTTAATTGTTTTGAGTTAAAGACAGGACCATCCTGGCATACTAATTTGTCGTTAATTGCGCATTTCCCGCAAATTCCAAAGCCGCAGGACATATATCTTTCAAGAGAAGCCTCGCAATTGACTTTATATTTGTTGCATATGTCAAGGACTTTTTTCATCATTATTTCAGGGCCGCAAGTATATACTATGCTATATTTTCTTTTTTGCAGCAGCTCTTTTAGAATATCTGTGGTAAAGGCTTTTTTTCCAGAACTTCCATCATCTGTGGCGATAATTGCGCTTTTATATCGATTACGGAAAAGAATGTAGTCTTTGCTTCTTGCTCCGTTTATTATTACAGGGTTTTTTAATCTGTCAATTAAATTAGAGAGTGATGCCATTCCGCATCCCCCACCAACTACAACTGCGTTTTTTTTAGCTGAAAAAGAATTTCCATAAGGGCCGAATAGGCCTACTATGTCCCCTGCTTTTACCTTGCTTAGGGCTTTTGTGAATTTTCCTATTATCTGGAAGGTTACTGCAAAACTGCCTTTTTTATGGAAAGAGACAGCGAATGGCTTTGAATCAACTCCTGGAATCCATAGTTTAATGAATTGCCCTGGTTTTACATCCAATTTGTGATTAAAGAAAAGTGTTTTGTGGTTTTTAGCCTCAGGGATTACTTTTGAAATAGTAAGCATTACAGGAAGATCTGTTTTTTGGAGTTCTTTTTTTGGAGGCATTTTTTATTATTATAGCTATCTATGCGCAATTCCTTTTATCTCATCCAGATTTTTTACCTTGTTCTTTTTCATCCATGCTTCCATTTCTTTGCATACTTTTGAAAAAACGTCCATGCCCCTGTAATAGATTCCGGTTCCAATTCCAACTGCTGTCGCTCCGGCCATTATCATCTCTATTGCGTCTTTGCCATAGGTAATTCCGCCTGTGCCTATTATCGGTATTTTTACTGCTTCATAAATTTCATAGACGCATCTTACTGCAATCGGCTTTAATGCAGGGCCTGAAATTCCGCCTTTTTTTTTGCTTAAGATTGGCCTGCGGGCATTAATATCTATTACCATCCCTGTCGGAGTGTTGATTGCTGTAATTGCATCTGCGCCTGCTTTTTCAGCTGCTTTTGCTATTTCAGCTATATTGTATACACTTGGGCTGAGCTTTACACTAACTGGAATTTTTTTGGAATTTTTCTTTACAATCCTAGTTATTTTTTTTGTCAATTCCGTATCTGCAAAAAACGGATTTTTATAATCCAGATTGGGGCATGAGATGTTCACTTCAATCATTGCAGGCTTTAATGATGCCATTTTTTTAGCTACTTTTCCAAAATGCTCTATCTTATAGCCGAAAATACTTCCAATAATTGGAACACTTAAATTATCCAATCTTTTAAAATCTTTAGCTGCATTATTTATGCCCTGTCCAGACAGGCCAACAGAATTTAAAAACCCTTCTTCAAATGCAATCATTGCTGGGTTTGGATTGCCATTTCTTTCTTCGTGGCATAATGATTTTAATGTAACTGCGCCTGCCCCATTTTTTCCTATCCTTCCAATAATGTCTTTTGTAACTCCTAAAATGCCTGAAGCCAGAATTGTAGGGTTTTTCAGCTTGATGCCGCATAGATTTGTTTTTAGCATTTTGTTTAGTTGATAATTATTAATGAACTTAACTACACCCCCTTGAAAAATATTAATCATCCAATTAATTTAATATCTTCTTTGCCCATGACCCTTTCGCAATAATGGCACCTTACCTGCAGTGGATTTTCCTTTTCAACATTAAATATTGTGGATATTGACTCGTGATTTGTTATACATACTGGATTTGAGCATCTGATTACATTCTCTATTACTTTTTGTAAATTTACCTTAATTTTTTCCTTTACCTTATAGTCTTTGATTATGTTTACAGTTGCGTTAGGGGCAACTACGGCTATTTTGTTTACTTCTTCTTCTGTAAGGTTTTTGTTGCTTACCTTGACAATGCCTTTTTTTCCAAGGCTCTTGCTGTTGAGGTTTGTTGCAATTGAAACCATGTTTGGATCTTTTCTTAATTTTAGTATAGCTGCTACCTTAAAGCTTGCGTCTGCAGGTATGTGGTCTATAACAGTGCCTTCTTTTATGGCTGCCACGCTTAATTCCTTATTGATGCTTTTAGATTTGCTCATCTTATTTTCCCCAATACTAAGCTTATCAATGCCTTTCTTACAGGTATTCCATTTGCGGCCTGCTCAAAATATAATGCATGAGGAGTATTATCCAGGCTTTTGTCGATTTCATCGATTCTTGGTAGAGGGTGCATTATCTTAAGATCTTTTTTTACATATTTAGTTAAGGAAGAATCCAGCCTGTAAACTCCCTTGTATTTTTCATATTCCAATGGGTCTGGAAACCTTTCCTGCTGTATTCTGGTTACATAGAGAATATCTAATTTTTTGCTTACACTTAGAAGATTGGGAGTTTCATATATCCTTATGCCTTTTTCCCTTAACTCAGTAATGTAATTTCTTGGCATTTTCAGGGCATCGGGGGATATGAAGTAGAATATTGGGTTGAAGTGTGATAGTGCTATTGCAAGCGAATGCACAGTCCTTCCGTATTTTAAGTCACCCAGAATGCCTACATGCAGATTGTTTAGGGTGTCTTTTGACTTTTGTATAGTATAGAGGTCAAGCAGTGTTTGTGTTGGGTGCTGGTTAGAGCCATCTCCACCATTGATTACAGGTTTTGAGGAAGCTTCTGCTGCAAGCCTTGCACTGCCCTCCAGATGATGCCTTATAACTATCAGATCAGCATACTGTTCTACCATCTTGGCTGTATCCCATAAAGTCTCTCCTTTCTTTATAGAGGTTATTTTAGAGTTTGCAAAGCCAGTTACTTTTCCACCGAGCTGCTCCATTGCAGCTATAAAGCTTAATCTTGTCCTGGTTGAGGGCTCAAAGAACAAGGTGGCCATGATATTATTCTTAAGAAGGCTTGGATTTGACCTTTTTTCCATCTTTTTTGCTGTTTTAAGGATATAAAGAATATCTTCTTTTGAGAAATCATAGATTGAGATTATATCGTGGTTTTTGAAGTTCATATTAAAAAAATAAATGAATATTCCTCATATATAAATCTTATGTTTCGCAGTATACATTATTGGTAAAACTAAGGCAGAAAAATTGAAAAGAGAAAGCTATACTGAAAGCTCAGTACTATGTTAAGAAATAGGTTCTGGTTTATAAATATTTTGTATTTACTGTGATGATGGTTTAGATTGCAGGTATTCTTCAATTATATCTAAAGATTCATCCAATTTATTTTCATTATATAATGTTAAAAAAATATTTTTATATTTTGGAATTTTAATTTCAGATAATGTTTCTTTATACAATTCTAAATTACAGGGCACCAAAGAATCAATTGTTTCGTCACTTATGCCTTTTTTAATCTTTCCAGCTGTTTCAATCATATTCTCTAAAATGCAAATAATATTAGATATTCCCATTGATATCATTTCCATTATTTCATAATTATTGTTATAAATGCAGTTATAGTAGGTAATAATCTATTTCTTTTTTTAAATCTTTCATAAAATTTAAGAGATTAAATTAATGCAGTCCTTTCCATCATATTTTTAAAACAATACTAAATACCACTAAACTATGGAAATATTCATTAAAGATAAAGGGCTGATAAAACAGGAAGAGTGGGAACATCTTATTGGTTCTATTGAAACGAGTTTTGATAATCTTGAGACTAATAAGGAAAGGGCAAAAAGAAAACTAAAAGAATCAATAGAAATAGCAATAAAAAAAAGGACAGAAAATACCGGAAAATTTGGGGTATTGTTTTCAGGAGGTGTTGACAGCACTTTTATCGCTTATATGTGCAAGAAACTAAATTTGAATTTTACTTGTTTTACTATTGGAATTGAAAATTCGCAGGATATTGAATATGCAAAAAAGATAGCTGAAATATATGATTTTGATCTAAAGTATAAAACATTATTATTGGATGAGTTTGAAAATATCTTAAAAGATACAGTTAAAATACTAAAAAGCTCAGAGATTGTGTGGGCTTCAGTTGGCTCTGTAGAAAATGCAGTATTGAAACTTGCAATAGAAAATAATGTAACAACTTTGCTTACCGGGCTTGGAACCGAGGAATTATTTGCAGGTTATCAGAGGCATGATGAAGCCCTTATGAAAAATGGAACAGATAATTTTGATTTTGAAGCTTTGCATAAGGAATGCTGGAATGGGCTTAAGAATATGTGGCATCGTGATTTATTGAGAGTCTATAAAATCACAAAGCATCTGGGAATTGATATAAGAACTCCTTTTTTAGACCTTGATGTGATAAAAACAGCAATGAATGCACATCCGATGTTTAAGTTAGATAAAAATGATAAGAAGATAATCCTGAGGGAAATTGCAGAAGATATGGGCTTGGATAAAGAATTTGCATACAGGAAGAAAAAAGCAGCACAGTATGGGAGCAATTTTGTGAAGGGAATTGATAAATTAGCTAAAAAGCATGGCTTTAATACAAAAAAGGAGTATCTGCAGAGGCTATTAAGCTAATCATCAATTTACTTAAGCCGCAATTCCACTATATCTTTATCTTTTAATTCGTAATTTAATTTTGTAATGTGTTGGCCTGGAAACTTACTTGAACCCCAAATCCTGGCAAACTTGAACTTCTCAGAAAAGTCTTTATGCATCTTAAGGCACAAGTCTTTTAGTGTTGAATTTTCCCACATTATCATTGGCTCAACTAAATCAGCTTTTTTATTGTATTCTTTAAGATAAATCCTGATAATCCTTAGTTTTTTGTAAATTAATTCCATTAGCTCTTCTATGTTGATGTTTTTTTCAGCTGAAATACAGACATCAGGGCTTATTTTACCTTTGACTTTATCCAGCTCTTCTTTTTTTACCATATCCATTTTATTTAGTACGACAAGGCCCCTGATGTATACTTTATTTCCTTCAACGACATCTATTAATTGGTCTGCACTGATATCTTCCCTTATCACTATGGTTGCATTGTTTATTCTGAATTCTTTTAGCATGCTTTCAATGGTTTTCTTGTCTATTTTTGTCAGTTTTACTGTAGTGCCTATGTTTATGCCTCCGCGTGCCGTTTTTACAATTTTAACATCCGGAGCTGTTTGATTTATCCTTACATCAGCATCATATACTTCATTTTGCATCGCTTCATAGTGCTCCGGATGGAAAACATCTACAAGAAACAGTACAAGATCAGCATTTCTGATTACTGCAAGCACTTCTTTTCCTCTTCCAGTGCCTGCTGCAGCTCCATGCACAATCCCCGGAACATCCAATATCTGGATTTTAGCATGCTTATGATTTAGGGTTCCGGGGATAACAGTTAAAGTTGTAAAAGCATAAGCGCCTACAGGAGAATTTGCATTGGTAAGAGCATTTAGCAAAGTAGATTTTCCAACAGATGGAAATCCTAGCAACACTACAGTGCCGTCTCCGGTTTTCCTTACAGCATAACCTTCTCCTTTTTTCCCTGATGATGACCTTGCCCTTTGCTTTTCTTTTAGCCTTGCTAATTGGGCTTTATACAGTCCAATGGCATGCTGGGTCTTTTTGTTGTACTTGGATTTGGAAATAAGCTCCTCTAATTCCCTGATCTTCTCTTTTGTCGGGTCTTTTTTCTCAATTTTAGTGTCTGGCTTTTCCATTTTTGTTTGATAAGCAAATAATCCAACTCATTTTAAAATACTTATTGAATTAACTCCAAAGAACCAGTATATATGCATGATTTTTAATTTTAACTATTTAAAATCTTATTGTAAAGCTCTGTCAGTTCACTGTAGATTTCTTTTTTCTCAATATACTCTAATTTACCATATAGGTTTACGGCTTTTATGTACAGTTTCTTTGCTTTGATTTTATCATCATTTTGCAATGCGCTATCCGCTTTTAATAACAACTTATGACATTTAGTAAATTTCCCGCTTTTACCTTTCCTCTTTTTCTCAATTTCTTTATTAGTCTTTATCTTTTCCTGATCAATCTGCTTTTTTTCCTGTATAATTGTTTTTATAATACCTAGCTTCTTTTCCTTCTTTTTTTGCTCAAAAACATGCGCAAGATCCTTTAAGCTTTTTTCCAGGTCATGCTCTTTTTCTTCAAATTTTTCTGAGCTTTCTTTTTCTTCTTCCTGCTTTAGTTTATCTATCTCTATCTTTTCTTCCCCTACATCCCTATTTTCATCTTTTCTTCCCCTCTCTTCCCCTTTACCTGCATTTTTTTCCCCTGCAAATCTAAAAAGTGGTTGAATGTAGCTAAAACCGCCTAATTCTTTCTTTCTTTCTCTTAAATTATCTTTTATCTTCTCTTTTTCTTCATTTAATTTTTCAATATTGGCCTTTAAATTTACTATTGTGTTTTCCTTATTCCTTATTTTTTTGTTTGCTTCATCAGTGCTTTTTTCACTTTCCTTTATTTTCTTATCAATTTCCTTTTGTTTTTGTATGATATCTTTGCCAAGTACCAGCTTTCTTACATTTACATTCTTTTCGTCAAATTCTTTTTTCAGCTCTTCTTTTTCCCTGAGAAGCTCTTTTATTTCTTTCGTTATTGCCTTATTTCTTTCCTGTTCTTCCAGCTTGTATTTTGCCTTTAGCTCAAGCGTTTTCCACTTTTCCTGCTGCTTTCTTTCTTTGCCGCTTAAGTGCTGAAGCTTGCTTTCAAGCTTTTTTAACTCATTCTCATGCTCTTTTTTTACTTCTTTTTTTATCTGGCTTCTTTCTTCTATTTTGGCATTATGCCTGTTTTTCCAGTTTGATAGCTTGCTGTTATAACTTCTTTCAATCTGATCTTTGTTTTTTAGGTTTTCATTATATATCCTGAATAAGACATTCTTCTCCTTTTTGAAACTTTCAATATTTTTTCCTTCTTGTAATATTGTGTTGCTTATTTTTTCTTTATGAGAAATGGCTACATTAATTTTTTCATTAAGTTCACTTATTTTGTTGTCTTTTTCGCTAATGCTGTTTCCAAGCCTTTTTATTTCATCTAGTTTTCTATTCTTTTCTTTCTGTTCCTTTATTTTTTCAGCATTTTTTCTTTTTATTTCCACTTCTTTTTTCCTTTCCTCATCTTCTTTTCTCTTCAATTCCAGCTCTTCCTGCTTTCTATTTTCTTTTTCCTGCCTCTTTGCTTCCAGATCCTTTGCTTTTTGCTCTTTTGCTTTCTTCCTCTGCTCTTCTTCTTCCTGCTTTCTTCTCAACTCTTTCCTTTTCTTTTCTTCCAGCTCCCTTGCCTTTTCCCTTAGCCTTGCTGCATTTAGCTTTTGCTCTTTTTTCTGCAGCTTAATCCTTAACGTTTCCTCTTTCTCTTTCAGCTTTAATCTCTCATTTTCAAGCCTTATCTTTCTTTTCTGTTTTATTTCTTTAGCCCTCTGCCTTCTCTTTTTCCAATTTCTGAAGAATTTAACGATGCTGCTTTTCTGCTTTTTTTCCTTAATAATCTGTTTTTCTGTTATGTCTTTTTCATCATCCAGGCCAGTTCCAACAATAGTTTCTTCAACCCTTTTGGCTTTTGACATGCTTCTTCCGAATAATTTATTGCGGATATATACTCCCATAAAGAAATAAGCACATGCACCTATAAGGAGTAATATGATAATAGACAATGCCCAGCATAAAGGATCATTCCTGCAGAACCCTACAAATTTTTCTATATTTCTTCCTTTTTCTGTTTCTTCAACCTCAAAAAAGTAACTTGTTGTTCCAATTGAATCTCTCACAGATGCCTGTGCAATAAAAATGTAGTTTCCTGGTTTAATGTTTTGGGGTATTTTTATGGTCTTAAAAAAAGAGGCTTGGGTTTTAACAACAACACTATCTTTCTCACTTATTATTGTGTTGCCAATTATATCTTTAACAAAATATTCCATATCAACATTAAACGATTCTATGCTTTGCAGATTAAACAATCTTATTTCCATAGTTTCGCTGCTGCCCTGCAATATTTTCAGTGCCTTCATGTCCCTTGAAATAGGATTTAAGTTCATATCAAAAAGCACGTTCTTGCTTTCAATTTCAACTATTGTTGGGACTGATTTTTCATAATAATCTGTTACTATAGAAATCTTTCCTATGTACACTCCAGGAGTATGTTCAATTCTCTCTGCTTTGTTAAAACTTGAAAAATTAAGCCTTACAATCTTTGTTTGGCCAGGCTTTATTGTAAACTCATTATCAAGCACATCAGTTATTCCGGAAAGGCCTATTGCCTCAACCCTAAATACTTTCTCATTATTCCCTAAGTTCATAACCTTTAATTCTTTTTCGAGAAACTCATCTTTCTTGACCAATACCCTTATTAAAATCTGGTCAATCTCAAAGGGCACTGTACTTTCTTCTGCAACAATCCTGTCTGAAATAATGCTCTTGTTTTGAAGAAAAAATAATGAAGAAACTATGATTAAGAGTACAGCTAATAAAATTATTGTTGCTTTCAGCAGTTTATTGCTGGGTTGTGTCGCTTTTCCAAGATAAATACTCTTTACTCTGCCACCTTCATCTCTAATGTTCTTATAATAATAAGGGCCGTGCCTTTTCCCTTTTTTATGGACATATCTTTTATACGCCAATAATACCACCCATTGGATTATTTTTACTAGCCCATAAAATTAGTTTAGAATCTATATTGGCAAGAATAAATGGACCGATAATTATCACCTCTTTTTTTAACATAAATCCGTATATTGCAATATAATGTAGTGTAACTTGTTTACACTAATTTTATATATAAATAACTTTCGGTTACGAAGGGTATATTTTGTCTCTATTTTTGTTTTTATGCGGCCTTTTCCTAATTGGAACGAACTTACGGATCAATAAGAGTAATAATCCCATTAGTACTGCAGTCAGGGCTAACATTATTTTAATATTTTTTGTTATTGCTTGTATTTCAGATGTTTTTCTTGTAACTCTAAAAGGCTGGCTTGATATTGCAAAACTATCTGCATACCTAACTTCCATAAACATAACATAATTTCCAAGTTCTAGATAATCAGGAATTTTAAACGATTTTAAGAAAGAAGTTTGTTTTTCAACAGCAAATGTTTCTGTCTCCTCATAAACAATATCTCCCCTTAAATCTTTGATAAAATATGTAACAAAAATATCTACTTTTTCCGGGGCCCCTATATTAAGCAATGTTATCTGGCTTTTTAATTCATCTCCCGGACTTACTTCAGCATAAGCAGATGGAATATCTATTTTTACATCAAACAAAACGTTTTTAGATATTTCAAGTATTATGGGTATTGATTTTTTAATACCGCTTGATTTTACAATAATTTGTCCTGTGAACCCTCCAACTTCCTTTCCTATCAGATTTAGCTCAATTGTTGCGAATTCATTAGCTTTTAAATCAAGACTAGTCTCAGATAAAGATAAATAGTTGTTTACCCCTTCCACGCTTAAAGAAATAGCTGATTCTGTATTTCCAGTATTCTTTATTGTTAATGTTTCTTTTGTTACATCTCCCAATGCAAGTTTTACTTTTATGCTGCCAGGTGTTATTCTAATTTTGGTGCTTTTCATGCCAATTACAAAATAACTTAAGCCAGGAATATTTGCCCCATAATTGATATAT
>NZEC01000017.1 GCA_002688925.1 archaeon | reverse complement strand
TGTCTCAATCCCATCCGGAATCTCGATATATCCGCCTTGCAGCCGCATTATCTCTAATCCTTGTAAAACAGAATCCTGCAGGCATTCATCAACATAATTTTTCAGCTCTGTCTGTCCTGCAAATTCAGGCGCTTTTCCTGCTCCTGTTTCCAAGGGTTCTTTTGCTTCCTCTCTGTTCAAAATGATTATAAGCAATGCAGAAATAATTATTATTAATCCAATTACCAGGAATATTGTGACAGTCTGCCCTTTTTTATTTTTCAAATTCACTTTACCCAGACCTCTTTAACCTCAATTTTAAGATTATTCTTAGTAAAAAAATTCTGAACTTCTGCAAAATTACTGATTGGAATAAAAATTACATTGCTTCCTAATTTCTGTCCATCTAATTTTTCCAATAATCCCTTATGCTCATATATCTTCTTATTCTTCTTTTCACTATAGCCATGCAATTCCCTAAGAACCCTGACTTTATCCTTTTGAATAAGATGCTTCAATCTATAAAGAACAAGCATACAGTACTTCATCTCCTCTTTTTTCATTACTAGTATACATTTTACTATCCCTTTATAAATCTTTCCATTATGAATTACATATTTCTGTTAAATCTATTGGATTTAATAAAAATTACCAATTTTAAGATGAAAATAACTAAATATTTATATTATATATTACAGAAATATGATATATTTTTTAGATATTTCTCTTTCTGTAATTTATAACAGATTATTTTTAATTAAATTATTGATTTTTCTATTATAAATTACATTTTTTCTATTATATCTTATAGATTCTAAAATTTTTACTATTAAATTTATGTTATAAATATTAGAATTATGTTAATTATTTTGGATTATGGTTTTCTGTAATTTATAACAGATTAACAACAAATTAACTCATCCTACCCTTGCCCCATCCTTTACCTTTTCAACTTTAACAGTCTCTTCAGCTGTCTTTAACTCTAAATGTTTATAATAAGCCTTTCCATCATTAACTGTAATCTTTAACTTTTGAAAATTTTCAAAGCTTATTTCCTTATCTAAGTTTTTTAAACCACTAAAAAAAACATCGCTTCCGGTTTTGCTTTTCTTAACTGTTAAAATGCCCAAATCTTTTCCATCATCTCCTGCCAGCAGCATTCCCTGGCTTTCTATGCCCCTTAATTTTGCATATTTTATATTTGTCATCACAATGACTTTTTTGTTTTTTAATTGCTCTTTTGTATAATGCTCTTTTAATCCTGCAACAAGCTGCCTTTTTTCATTTCCCAAATCAACCTGCAGCACATAAAGCTTGTCAGCATTAGGATGGTCTTTAACTTCATTAATCTGAGCTATTTTAAGGTTTAATGGAAATAATTCTTCAGTAACATCCTCAACTTTATTCACAAGTATTTTCTCCTTTCCAATCTTATGGTTCTTTAATTCAAACCCTATATCTTTCCATTTTAAATTTTTTAATTTTAGCTGCTTATGCAACTCTTCTGAAAAATCAGGCATAATGGGCTGTATCAGTATGCTTAGGTTCTTGGCTATATTAACGCACAAGCTACATATTTCCTGCACCTTTTTCCTGTCTTTTTTAATCAAAGCCCAGGGCTCATTTTCCTGGAAATATTTGTTCCCGATATCTGAAATAGATAATATTTCATTTAAAGTAAGATTAAAATTAAATTCACTGTAATGTTTTTTTATTTCATTAATTTTTTTCCCGATATTATCAATTATTTTCTTATTCTTATCAATATCTTTTATTTCCCCGTTAAAATTCTTGTTCACAAAGCTTATTACCCTATAGCAGAAATTTCCCAGGTTGCTGACTAGCTCATTGTTAATCCTCTCCCTTACTACATCCTCTGAATAATCCCCATCCCCGTCAATAGGCATTGCCCCTGCAATGTAAAACCTGAACTGGTCAAGGCCATACTTTTCAATCTGCTCAAACGGATCGATTATATTTCCTGTTGATTTGCTCATCTTGGAGCCTTTTGACAGGATAAAACCGTGCACAAACAGCTGTTTTGGCAGTTTTAATTTGGCAGATATCAGCAGAGCAGGCCAGAAAGCAGCATGAAACCTAAGTATATCTTTCCCAATAATATGAATATCTGCCGGCCATATCTGCTTGAATCTCTTTTCATCTGATTCATATCCTATTCCTGTTATATAATTAGACAGAGCATCACACCACACATACATAACCTGGCTTTCATCCCCTGGAACAGGAATCCCCCAAGACAATGAGGTTTTAGGCCTTGAGAAACTAATGTCTTTTGCAGTTTTTAGAAAAGACAAGATTTCATTCTTTCTTATTTCCGGGATTATTTTATATTCATCTGACCTTATTTGTTTAATAACTTCTTCCTTGTACTTTGAAAGCCTGAAAAAGTAGTTTTCCTCTTCAACAACTTCTATATCATGAGTAGGATGGTTGGGACATTTTCCATTTTTAAGCTCTTTTTCTGTTTTAAACACTTCACAACCATTACAATACAATCCTTTGTAATTTTTCTTGTAAATGTCCCCTGTTTTAACTAGCTCTTTCCAAAGCTTTATTGCACCCAGATAATGGGCTTTTTTATCAGTTGTCCGTATAAAATTATCATAAGAAATGTTTAGTTTTTTATATAAATCTTTAAAAACAGAAACATTCGCATCAAGAAATTCTATAATATCTTTTCCTTCTTTTTGGGCAGACTGCCAGTTTTTCATTCCATGCTCATCTGTCCCTGTCTGAAAAAAAACATCTTTCCCTAATAGTTTGTAGAACCGTGTAACTACATCTGCCTGGATTATCTCCAGGGCATGCCCTAGATGGGGCCTGGAATTAGGATATGCAATAGCTGTTGTAATGTAAAATTTCTTTTTATCGAATTTCACCACCACTAATAAGAATAAAGTTTTTGTTTAAAAAGGTTGTTGAAAATCAGTTATTTCTTCTTGCTTTTCTTCATCTTCTTTGTAATCCCTATTTTCTTATTGCACTTTTCGCACTCAAAGACATAAGAAGGAACGCCTTCAAAAGTTTTCCTTGCATATTCAGTTGTTGCCTGGCCTTCGTTTCCGCAGTGAGGGCATTTGTATTCAATTTCCACTTTTAAGCTGCTTTCAACTTCCTCATTGCTTTCCTGGTGCTTGCATATGCTGCATTCATAATGATCTGCTTTTTTGTCCACTTTTCCATTTTTTTTTTATTGGCTTCCCTATGGTTGGCTTGTTGCATTTAGGGCATGTTTTCCTGTATACCCATGCAACTGCATTTCCATCTCCAATAGTCCTGTTGGTAAAATATAAACATTCTTCCATGCTGTCAGGTTTTTTTAGCTGCATAATATCACCCTGTTATTATTCATCTTTTTTGCAGGCGCTTGTAATAAGCCTTGCATCCTTTGCTGCCTTATTTTCAATCTGGAAATAAGCGGCATTAAGGAACAGTATATCCTTCTGCAATAGATTTAAGCTTTTCGTTTTATCAGGAAATTCATCAATTAACATTTGAAGTGAATTTATCGCTTCATATCCTTTTTGCGCAGATGCATTCCTTATCTTTGATGAATTTATTATCCTTGCATATCCTTTTCTGCATCCAAACCCGTAATCAGTTGTGCTGCCCTTGCCCCACTGCCACCCTTCAATATGCAGCTTTTCCGCTTCCAATGTCTTGATTTTAAAATCTAAAAGATATTCAAGGGATTGAGGTATATTTTCATTCAACGCCTTAAACCCAACAAGCTGTCCAAGCAATCCATTAATATTTTCTGTTGAATTCGGAGGTGTTTTAATGTCAGCATCATACTGCTTATCCAGCTTATTTATTTTTTTCACTCCCTGCTCAAATGTTATCGGAGAAGAAGTGCATCCATACAAAGCTACCAAAGCCAGCATTAAAATAAAAATTATTTTTTTCAATTTATTCACCTAAACAATTGTTTTGATTTTTTTAGCTTATTATTAAATCTTGCTATTTATTGTATGCATAGCTTAGAGGTATGACTAGAATAAATAAAAGTAACTAAAAACTTAATATTAATAACAAAAACCCATTTATTGTAGTAAAGTTTAAATAAAATTGCTGAAATAATTAAGTTATGGAAGATGAAAAGGTAAAGCAGCTTGCTGAGACATTGAAAAAACAGGGTTTGGCTGTTTCTATGTATGAGGCCGTTGAAAAGGCAAAAAGCATTCTGAATGTAAATAGCGATATAAAGCATGAAGAAAACGAAACAGGAAAAATTTCTGGAAAAGAGGGATCAATTCCAAATGCGGATTCTGATAATATATTAAAGAATGAAAGTCCTACTTTAAATGAGCTCATGGAAGAAGTCGGAGTTACTGAAGAGCAGGTAGAGGCGCAGGAAAGCAAAAAAATAGACGATATAGAAGAAGATATCAATGAGATAAGGGAAGAGATTAAGCAGGCAGACAGCGATGAGAAGGTAGAGCATATAAAAGATGAGATTGCAGATGCCAATGAAAAAGCGAGCGAGTTGGAAGAAATCAAAACAGGAGAAGAATATACTCAGGAAAAAAATAATTCCAGTGAAGCGCTGCAGGAAGTTCCGGCAGAAGAGCAGTATAAAGTTAATGAAACTGCAAATGAAACAACAATAGAAGGGAATAATGCTCAGGAAAGCAAAGAAGAAAAGCAGGAAGAAGAGTTTAAGGATGAGAAAAAGATTGACCTGAATAAAGTGTTCAATTTCGGCAAAAGATAGCCTTTTTCTTTAAAAAAACGCAATATTTAAATATAAATTAACTACTCTGAAATAATATCACTATTTGTCAGAAAATAAAATGAAAAAATTATTATTCATAACAATCTTAATCCCGCTTTTGTATTCAATCAGCGCAAGTGCCACTCCTAGTTTCAATATTATCGAAGATTTTGTGAACCAGACAAGCAGCGCAGGCCAGACATTGAGCAGTGGAAGCTTTAATGTAAACAATACCGGCACTACAAATCTGGACATAAACTTTACCGGATATACATTAACCAACGGCTCAAATACTTTGTCAATAATCTCTTTGAGCAACATAACTAATTTAGGAAATGGCTCATCTGCTGCTAAAACATTCTCTGTTGTGATTCCAAGCCAGCAAAGGCCGGGATTGTACACAGGAACCTTAACCGGAACTTCAAATTCTTCAAATACAGATACAGCAACAATAAATGTCAATGTAACAGGAACTTACAGCGCAAGCACCCTTCCGTCTTCAATAAACTTGGGAAGCGCAACCCTCAACACAACCAGGACAAGGGAATTTAACATAACAAATACAGGAAATGATGACATAACAAATGTGTCATTCACTTTTTCCAAAAGCGCATTTAACCTGCAGTCAAACAAGACCAATTTCGTGCTTCCATTCAACAAGACCGAATCAATAAAATTCAACATAACAATCCCTGCAGACTCATCAACAGGAAATGTTACTTTGGGCTCTGTAAACATAGCTTCAACAGAATTAAATGCCGCATTATTCAATGTAAAGGCCAATGTAGGCGGAGGTTTAATAATAGATGAACTTGACGTATTCATAACAACAAGAGACTCCGAGAGCGAAAGTGACCTGGAGGTTGTTGATGGAAAAAAGCTTGACTTTGATGAGGAGGATATAGGCCCCGGAACAGAAGTAAGGTTCAACTTTGATATAGAGAACACATTTACAAATGAGGAAGATATTGACATAACGGACATAACCATTAAAATTACAATTGAAGAGATTGATGATGGAGACGATTTAGATGAGGAATCTGACGAATTTAACCTGGATGCTGAGGAAAATGAGGATATTAATGTGTATTTTAATATTCCTTTATCAGTAGATGAAAGAAAATATGATGTGATTATAGAGGTAGAAGGGGAGGATGATAATGGAAATACCCATACAGTGCAGTGGGAGCTGGAATTGAATGTTGACAAGGAAAACAGGGAGGTTGTAGTAGGCCATGCATCTTTATTCCCGGAAACAGTAACATGCTCAGGCTCATCAACACTAACAGCAACAATAAAGAATTTAGGTACAAAAACAGAGGATGAGGCAAAGATTGAAATTACAAACTCTGATTTAGGAATAAATTTTGTCAAGCAGGATATAGAGCTTGAAGAGGATCCTTTTGATACTGACAATGAATATACAAAAAAGCTTGTAATCAATACAGATACAGCTACAAGTGCCGGAACATACCCTATACTTGTAAATTCGTATATAAATGACGAGATTCTATGGGAAAGAAAAACAGTTAATCTGGTTGTTGATGGCTGTGGAGCAAAAGAAGAAACAATAGAAGAAGAAAAGACTGAAGAAGAAACAGTAGATGTTGAAGCAGGAAAAGAAGAGGAAACAGAAGAAACAACTACAAGCGAGTCAATTCCTGTATTAAAGCCCACAATAACAACTGAAGTTCCATTGACTAAAAAGCCTGGTTTCTGGTTTATAATAGTTGTATTAAATGTGATTATTATTGGTGGTGCTGTTTTCTATATATACAATATTGTAGCGAAAAAGCCATAAATTTCATCAATATAATTTGATGAGGTAAAAATGCCTTCACACCAAGAAAAAGCAGCAAAAAAATTGCAATCTTTCTATAACAATGGAAAATCCACTGATTTGCTACATTATAACCTGGAAAAAATCGCAAAACATCCAGAGGGAAATCAAACATTGACTTTAGAGGATATTGAACCATTTATCGGCCGTTTCCTGGATGGATATAAAGCACTTTTAAAGGATTATTTACTTATACAAAGTGCGCCTAGTGGAGAAGATGATATTGTCAAAAAGTTAAATAAAGATGCATTTGAAGATAAACTCAAGCAAAAAAAAAAGATATACGAGATATGTTTTTATCTTGGCGATATTCCAGACTCATTGATAATATCTACAATTGAAACAGGGTTAAAATTGTCAGAAAATCCTGATAAAATATATTCAGAGACCAGCAAAAAGAAATACACTTTTAAAGAAACAGTTGAGGAAATTAAAAAACATACTGATCTTGGCAATCAATTGCTTTTCGAATGGAAGGAAGATCGAATGATGAATCTTGCCAATGAGTTGGGAGAAAAATATACTCCTAAAAATATATTTAAGAAATAGGCAATTTAAAATTAGTCTTCCCATCTGCTTAAAAAAGTTCTATTATTACAATTTATTAACCACCAACAAATAACTACTTAAAATAACCACTTTAAAACAACAATATTTAAATAGCAGTTCAATCTTTTCCTTTATTATTACTCTTGGGGGTTGTTAATGAAAAAAAGGTTGTTCAAAGAGGTATTTATAATTCTGTTCAGTATTTTCTTAATCATATTTATGGCAAGTTTTGCACTCGGTGATGTTTTTATTAATGAGTTTCTGCCGAATGGCTTGATAGAGCCTGACTCTGAATGGGTAGAGCTTTATAACAATGGAAGCTCTTCTGTTGATTTGGCAAACTACAACATAACAGAGTCTGGAGCGAGCGCTAATGTAACATTGAACGGGACAATCCCTGCAAATGGGTTTATTGTTTTGGCTGAAAACTTTACTTTGTTTAATTCTACTTATCCAAATGTTAATGTAAGTGGAATAAGGATTGTTGAATATGGCATTAATGTTGCTTCTTTCCAGCTTTCCAATACTGCTGGCAATATAACACTATATAACTCATCAGGATCAAAGATAAACAATGTCTCTTATTCTTCAACATCAGAAAATGTATCAGAAGGAAGATTTCCTGATGGAAATGAAAGCTTTTCAACTTTTACAGCCCCAACACCTGGTGCAAAAAATGACAATGCAGCTCCTGTCTTTAACAAT
>NZEC01000016.1 GCA_002688925.1 archaeon | reverse complement strand
CTACCCAAACTCAACCTTAAACCCCAGTTTATTGACATTCTCCTCAACTTCTTTTTTTAATTTCCCAATATCAATCTTCTCAAAATCATTTTTAATGATTGATAAATTCTTATCCAGGCTTCCAAGATGCATTTTCTCTTTGCTCAGCTCTTTATCTGCCAGCTCAATATCTTTTTTCACATTATTCTTCCCAATATCAGTATTTACAGAATTCAATTTATCCTTAATCTCATTATAATTTTTTTGCAGCCCTAGAAAATATTCCTTATCCAGTTCCTTCAGCTTTATCAGCAGCTTTTCGCTTTTCTTATTATCAAGGCCAAGCTTATCGTCTCTAATTGCGCTTTTCAAATTATTAATAACATTTATTATCTCCAAATTAATGTCTTTTGCCAGCGCATTTACCGGGCTTTTAAGATACTCATTAATCAGCTCCTCTTTTTCAAAGGCTATTTTAGAGTATTTTTTAAATGCCCTCTCCAGAATTGAAAAATCATGGAACAGATTATCTTCAATTTTCTTTATCTCATGCTCCAATTTTTCCTTTTCTTTCAATAGGTTTTCATAATTATTATGCTCTTCTCCTGATTTTATCCCTTTAATCTTATCTTCTATAGACAAAATGCTGTCTTTTACGTTCTTTATCGAGCCTTCCAACTCTTCCAATTCACCTAACAGCTGTTTTCTTAGGTTTATTTTTACATTAACATTTTCAATATCTTTTTTTATTTTCTCAACAGAGTCTATCTTATTATCCTTAACAGCATTTTTAATATCCTTGAGGTAATTTTCAACATTTTTGATATTTTTAGCAACAGTTCCGGCTTCCCTTGCAAAAAACTCATTTAAGATCTGATAGCTTCTTGCAGTTGATTTTGCAAGCGTTTCAATCTCATTTTCCAGATGGCTGCAGTTTCTTATTGCTTCTTTATAATCCCCAGACTTTAAATCTATATTATTGAAAAAATGCGAGACCTTTTTTGCAAAAGCTTTTCTATTGCCTTCCATCACGGTCTTTGCCCTGTCAGGTATATTAGGATTCTGCAATTTTGCATTCTCCAGTTTTTCTATATTCTCCAGCACATCTTCTTTTTCTTTCCCTATAAGCTTTATTATCTCAGAAACAGCACTGTCTAATTTTTCAAATAAATGCCCAGTATTCTTATCTAACCAGGTATTCAGCTCGCTAAATTCTATTTTTTCTATTGGAATTTCCTTTTTAACAAACAGGTTTTTTATTAATTTTAGCATATAAATGGGAAAGTTAATATATTTAATAAAGTTAATGTATAATATGAAAAGAAAACACTATTTGAAGCCAAAAAAGCAAAGAGATTTAGCATTAGAAAAGATAACCCTGTTATTTAAAGAAGCTATAAGCTCTTTTAAAACAGACCCAAAGACTGCAGACAAAAATGTAAAATTAGCAAGAAAAACAGCAATGAAGTTCAAGGTTAAAATTCCCCTTAAATTCAAAAGAAGGTTCTGCAAGAACTGCTATTCCTTCCTTCTCCCAGGTAAAAATTGCCGCATTAGAACTAACAAAGGCAATATAGTATATTACTGTCTTAATTGCAAAGGCTTCACGAGAATAGGATATAAAAGTAAAATTAGTTCTAAAAAATAAGGTTATTAAAAATAGTGCTTGCGCGTAAATTGAACTTCATATTTATTTTCTATATTGTAAATAAACAAGTTTTATAGTAGAAAACAAAACATTTATATACTTAAACATTACCTATAAAGTAGTAAAAAAGGTGTTCTAGTAATAGAGTTTTTAACACTCTGTTCAAATATAAAATTAGCATTAATTATCTTGCTAATAAATTTTAAATTAAAGTTTATGGTGAATAAAAATGGAAGAAGTTTTTGATGAAGACAACCAGGAAATAGAAAGCATGAGAAGCGAAAGGAAAAGGCTTAAGGAAAAGGATTTCGCTAAGCTTATCAATAAAAAAGATTTGAATGATTTTGAATTAGATGAGTTGTTTATGTGAGGTTAGTCACATGGCAGAAATTAGTTCTATGTTAGCCCAGAAGGATGTTAGTGTAGAAGGCAGCATCTCTAATATTCTGAATGGAATTACAGATTCAATTAAACTGGATGGTTTTCTTGTATTAAAACAAGAGGAAGATGGAAAAAATATTGTTTCTATATCTGATTGTGGGGAATTTAAAAATTCTAATGTAGAGATCCCAAATAAATTAAAAGATGGAAAAATTGAAATTAAAAGCAGGGATGATTGCACTACATCAACCATACAAAATTACCTAAATATTCAAAATATAGATTATGAAGGTCCTTACACTGAAAAAGGTTCAAGTATATTTTTAATATCAACATTACCTAAACCAAAATATTAAAACAAAACCTTTTTAATCAACTGCAGATGACTTCTTATTATGCAAAACTACGACCTAGAATTGGATAAAGCAGTAGAAGAAATAAAGAAAAACAAGGCTAAATCAGTATGTATTCAACTGCCTGATGGATTGAAACCAAAAGCAGGGGAAATTGTAAAGCATATAGAAAAAAACACAACTGCTTCTGTTATAATATGGCTTGGAAGCTGCTATGGATCTTGTGATATTCCCCAAATAGAAAAACTAAAAGTTGATCTACTCATCCAATGGGGCCACACAGAATTCGTTAAGAGCTGGTAAATATGATCTGGATTCTTTTTGCTGCAATATCAGCTTTATTGTGGGCATTGACATCTAATTTTGACAAGTTCTTCGTTCACAATAAAAAAATCAGGCCGTTTATTCTTGCAATCTTCAACGGAATTTTTGGCTTGATAGCTCTCTTATTGATTCCGTTCTTCGGCCTGGAAATTTTCAGCCCCTTTAACCTATTCCTGGCATTTTTAACAGGATTTTTGTACATTGGCTTCCTGCTTCCCTATTACAAAGCATGCGAGTATGAGGAGATATCAAGAGTCATAATCTTATGGAAGATGTCCCCTGTTTTTGTTTTAATAACATCTGCAATTTTTCTCGGGGAATTTCTGACTGCAAGGGACTTTATCGGCTTCATATTCCTTCTTTCTGCCGGAATACTGATATCAAAAAAGAAAAACAAAAAACATTTTTATCTTGGCATTGCATTTTATCTTTTATTGCTTTCTTCATTGATATCCTCATTCCGCGTCACAATAGACAGGTTTCTTTACAGCAGCTTAAGCATCATCAGCGTCTATATATGGACAAGAATAGGAGTTTTTTTAGCCTCAATGATACTCTTAATTTTCTTTTGGAAAGGTTTTAAGGATACTTTTAACAGAATCACAATCAGGGATAAATCAGCCCTTGCTTTCAAATCATTAATCGATCTTATTGGATTATTTACGATAGGAATTGCCATTTCCATTGCAAAAGCCCCGTTAGTCAGCGCGGCAATTAACGCCTTGATGCCCACATTCACATTTTTGTTTGCAATCCTCTTCACAATAAAGCTCCCTGGATTTGTCAAAGAAGACATCAGCAGGGAAAAAATAATAGAAAAGCTAATAGCAATAGCCCTTGTTTTCATAGGAATTTATTTTTTATATATGGGGTAAAACCAATAAATATTAAAACACAAAAGAAAATGATTTTAAAAAAGTCATTAAAAATATAATCAAAAATATGAAAAACAAAAAAATAATCATTGGAAGCGATCATGCCGGATTTGAATTAAAGGAAGACATAAAGAAATTTCTCACGCAGCTCGGCTATGATTGTGAGGATATAGGAGTTTTTAATAAAGAGCCTGCAGATTACCCCAAAACAGCCTTTAAAGTAGCCAAAGAGGTAGCAAAAACAGATGGCAAAGGCATCTTGATGTGCGGTTCAGGATTAGGAGAGGCAATTGTAGCAAACAAAGTAAAGGGAATAAGGGCAGCAAACTGCTTTAATGAATATACTGCAATAAACTCAAGAGAGCACAATAACAGCAATCTTCTTTGCCTTGGAGCAAGAATCTTAAAAAATGACGAGGCAAAAAAGATAACAAAGATCTGGCTCTCTACTAATTTCAGCAACGAAGAGAGGCATAAAAGAAGAGTAAAGCAAATTAAGGAAATAGAAGAAAAAATATGCAGATAAATTCTGAACAAAAATTATGACAATGCAAATCCTGAACTATTTTTTAGCGTCAATAATAGCCTATCTTGGATTATTACTTGGAATATTTTTAATAAAGCTGGCTCCTGAAGAGCAGAAGCCGGGAAAAACTTACTTCCTCTTGTTAAAAAAGATAACATTCTTCCTAGTTATTGGATTTATGCTGTTTTTTTACAACATAAACTTTATACTTTTAGTGGCTTTACTGTTTTTTATAGTTATACTGATGATAAATAAAAAGCTGAATCTTGAAAAATCATCTTTAACTTACTTCTTTCTCGGAATTGTTTTTTTCCTGAGCAGCAAAATACTAAACCTATTTGTCATAGAATCTGTATTGATATTTTTGTATGGAATTCTAAGCGCTTCATTAATTATAGATTTGAAGAAAAAGAATTATAAAGATGTTTTTTTAAAGAATATTTGGTTTTTTGTTCCTGTTGTATTGCTTTATTTTATACTATAACATTAGTTGTTAAAATCACCACTTCTCATCCCTTACTTTAGTATAGAAAGCCACATGATTTACTATTATATGCAGCACAATGCTCAATAAGATTATTATCGCAATCTTGGTAATAGATAATTTAACCAAAGGATAAATAAATATCAATGCTCCGATAACAAAATCTATCTGGTCAAACGGGAAAAAACTACCTCCTGATTTAAAGCTTAACCTTCTTTTCACAAAGCTTTCAGCTAAATCTCCAATAATTGCGCCAAAGCCCATCAATAACCCAATTAAAAGCCAGTTTGAATAATCAGCAATAGCCAGGCTCAAAAAAATACCATTATCATTCAAAATAAACTGGATATATGTGATAACAACTGCAAACAAAACCCCAAAAAAAAGCCCCCTAAATGTCTTATTTTTCCCAAAAACAGGCATATTATTTATCGTCTTACCAAAATCAATAGGGTTTTTAAGAAAATTTATTTTTTTGACTATCACAGGAGCCATATTGGCAAAATAAGCAGGCAGCATCAAGTAAAAGCATTGCAGTATTAAATTCAGCATATAATCATCTTTAAATTTTATTTATTTAAATCTATCTTTTTGAATTGAAATTACGATTCAAATAGCTGTAAAATTTAGATAAACATAAAAACAAGCGCAAAAAAATACCTAAAATGGTTTATCCAATAACAAAATTTTGGTTTTATCCGGTTTTATCATCATTTATCGGAAAAATTAAGGGAAAGCAGAACATTCCAAAACAAGGAAATTTTATAATAATATCAAATCATGCTCACTTAATTGACCCCTTGCTGATAACTTATATATCCCTTAAAAGATTAAACAAAAAAATCCATTTTCTTGCAAAGCCTAGCTGGTGGTTTTTAGGTGAAACATTCTGCAGAAAATGGGCTGGCTGCATACCATTATTTAATTCAAAACAAGCTTACAGCGAAATTAAAGAGTACCTTAAATCAGGGAAAATAATAGCGATATTTCCCCAGGGAGATTACAAAAATGGAAATAATAATTTCAAAACAGGAGTAGTCAGGCTAGCTCTTGAAACCAATACTCCAATTCTGCCAATAGGCATAAAATCATCTTACACTCCATTCGGCTCAGCATTAAATATCGGAAAATTAATCCACCTGGAGAAAAATAAAAAAACCATTGAGCAGAAGGCAGTGGCTTTAATGAATCATGTCTACCATCTTAAGAATAATATTGATTAAAACAATCTTCTCCTAAAAAAGCTCAATAACCCGCCAAAAGGCCCATAAAGAATAGTTCCCTCATATCTTGTTTTTTTCTGCTTTATCGCTCTTCTTAAACTTCCTTCAAAAATAGTATACGCCTTTCCTATTTCAAACTTAAAGTGCGCATCAGATCCCCCAGTACCAGCAATTTTAAGCCTTTTTGCCACCACTTGAGATTTTTCATTGTCTCCCGGCAGCATTCTTGCATTAAAGCACTCTATAGCATCAATCTTATTTTTTATCTTCTCGAATGGCAACTTAAACAAGTGATTAGGATTGCTTGATGTTCTGAACGGGTGCGGAATTATTATCAGTCCATCCTGGGCCTTAATCTCATCAATAACAGAAAAAAACTCTTTGGATTTTATCTCTTTCTTCAGATATAGTCCAATAACATCGCCGAAATTTGTCCCAATTTCCTCTCCTAAAATAACCTCAAAATCCTTATCCTTGTTTAATTTTCTTGCTTCAAGTGCACCTTTCATAGTATTGTGGTCAGTAACCGCAATCCCATCCATTCCTTTTTTCTTTGCAGCTTTAATTAATATTTCCGGCTTTAGATTGCTGCATTTTGAGTAATAAGTATGGTTATGCAAATCGTACTTCATTTTAGTAAAACAGAAAACTATTTAAGGGTTATAAAGGTTATGATTTCTATAAGAATGAAAGATGCATTTTCAACCCCAAACCTAATCACATATTCCAGGATTCTTTTTATCCCCGTATTTGTAGTATTTCTATTAATTGACATACCTTACAGGAATTATATTGCTGCAATTATTTTCATAATATTGTCATTATCAGATGCGCTTGACGGCTATATAGCAAGAAAAACCAGGCAAATAACAGGAATAGGAAAAATAATAGACCCAATTGCTGACAAGCTGCTGATATCAGCAGCATTAATATTTCTCATAGGAAGAATACAATTATGGATGGCCGTTGTTATCATAGTCAGGGAAATTGCAATCACAGTATTGAGGCTTTTCTTCCTGCCGAAAAAAGTCATCATAAGCGCAAGCTATCTTGGAAAAATCAAAACAATTATTCAAATAATAGCAATACTCGCAGTAATCTTAAATGTGCCCTTTAACTGGTGGCTTATGCTCATTGCTGTAATAATAACAGTAATTTCAGGATTTGATTACCTGTTAAAGGTGGGAAAGCTTGCAGGAGAAAATATCATCAATATTCCAAATATAATAACAACTTTTAGGCTTCTGTTAATCCCATTATATATTATCAACTTAATTCAGTCAAACATAAATCTTGCATTGGTATTATTTGCTGTTGTTATCCTGCTGGATAAAGTAGATGGCATATCCGCAAGAATAACAAAGCAAATCACAAAGTTCGGAAGGCTTTATGACGCTTTTACAGATTCTATATTAATAATATCTTCATACATAGCCTTTTACCTAATAGGATTCCTGGAATTTTTTTGGATACTGCTCTTTATAGTACCTACATTGGCAATAATTATCTCAAAAATAACATATTACATGAAGCTAAGAGAAGTGCCGTCAAGCGCCCTTGGAAAAACCATAGTAGGAATAGCTTATGTCGCAGTAATAGCCGTTGCCATAGATTTTATCTACTCATTACACATACTTATCTTTGGAACCATATTTCTTTATATTTATGGTATCATGGATGTACATAAAAGCCAGAAAATAAAAAAAATAAAAAATCATCATTAAAAGAATGTTGTCAATTAGAGTGTGCCTAAAAATTTGATTAAAGCGAGCATTGTGGCGAGCGTTATTAATGCCGAACGCAATGGTGAGGCCTAATTTTCTTTTAAATCAGAATTGTTTATTTTGACATCTGAATTTCTATATTTGTTTATTGGAATTTAATTTTTTTCAGATCTTCCTGAACTTTATATTAGATATCATCAGTACCCCTAAAATAATATAAATGTAAGGATAAAAATCCAAAGGCACCTTAGCCAAATAAATAACAGGCACTATTAACCCATTAAGCGTAATTGGCATTCCTGCATAGCCATCTTTGGAATCCATTATATTATATCTGGCTAATCTTAAAATGCCGCAAAATAAGAATATCGTAAAGGCAACTATCGCCAATGGGCTTTGAATTAAGGAAAATCCAAATATTGTGGGGGCAACTCCAAAAGATATTGTATCAGCAAGTGAATCAAGCTCTTTCCCAAAAACATTCTCCTGCCCTAATTTTCTTGCAACCTTCCCGTCAAAGAAATCAGCAATAACAGCCAAAAAAAGAAATATTACAGCCCACTTATAGCTTTTATTTATTACAAAGAAAATAACCATGACTCCAAAAACAACATTCATTAAAGTCAAAATATCTGCAGTTTTTAATAGTCTTGATATCCTGAATTCACTTATATCGGATTTTCTTGTTAGCCTGAACTCAGACTTAAAAATCAGCTCAACAGCAGACATTACAGTTAATATTACTGCAGCAAATATTAAGACCCAGTCTAATTCTCCAAAAATTGCAGGAATTAAAGCTATTACCTGGGAGAAAGATGTTATTTTTCCTATATGTGTAGGCTTGAACTCTCTCCTGATATCCTTATAAAATAAATATGACCCTCCTGCTATTGTCAATAAGTCCCGGCCAAGGAAAACAAGCATCACCCACAGTGGAATTAATCCGACCATAACCAAGGCAATTGCAGCAAGATTTACGAGTAATTTATCGGCAATTAAGTCCAATATGCTCTTTAACTGTGATTTCTGCTTTTGTATAAACTGCCCAAAGAAGGACAAAAATGCTGTAATAATAAAAAGAAACACAGATATTTCCTCTATTCCTGAAAGTATGACAAAGAATAATATAAATGCCAATAATATCCTGAATAATGCTATGGATATTGGAAATTTTTTTTCTTTAATTTTCAGTTTCATTTAATAAATTTAAACCCGCATGTTTTTTTTGTTATGTGCTCATTATCAGTTCTCGGATATTTTCTGCAGTTTAAAGGTTTTATTGTGTATATAGAGCAATAATATTCTCCATCTTTTCTGTTCCTCAAAAATACACAACTATTTGGAAGTTTGCAGCACTCACCGCAATTAATGCAATGTCCTTCCCTGTTTTTAGCTACTGACAAAACAGATGTAAAAGTTCTGATTATTTTTGAGTTCCAATTGTTTTTCATATAAACATGCTATAAATTTTAATGATGATTTTCAAATTTTTTAAAAAATATTAACATGATTTATACCAATTCAGCCAATATTGTGCTTCCAGCTTTCACTTTCTGCCCTACCCTAACTTTAAGTTTCACTTTATCAGCATTAATTATCAAAGTAACCTGGCTCCCCAACACTATTTTTCCTATCCTCCGTCCTTTAATAACTTTTTCGTTTTTATTTACCTTACATACTACTCTCCTTGCAAGAAATCCAGCTATCTGAATTACTTTTACCTTCCCCACTTTATTGTTTTTTATTATTACCTCATTCTTCTCGTTTTGCAGCGATTTTTTAAGGTCATAAGCCGCAAAAAACTTCCCTTTTTCATGCTTTACTGATATAATTTTGCCGTCAATCGGAGCTCTGTTGACATGGACATCAAAAACCGACATGAATATAGAAATCACATAGCACTCTTTAGCTATATCTTTTGCCAAAGTCTCTATTTTCCCGAATAGCCCTTTATTTACCCTAACCTTATCCTGTTTAAACTTCAAAATCCCTATCACTTTCCCATCAGCAGGGCTCACAATATTATCCCCTAGAGGTATTTTCCTTGCAGGATCCCTGTAGAAATTAATAAGAAATATAATAAGAAGTAAAATTACAATAATTATAATTAATAGCCATAACATAAAATTATGGTTTAATCAGGTAAATATAAATGTTTTTGTGTTTAATCTTCTAAAATCCAATAGTATAGTACAAATCAAAAACCTTTATAATTCTTGGCTGATTGCTTTGTTTTATGTCATATACTATCCTAGACTGCTACACAGATGAGCCAGCCGGATTAGGAGTCCCTCCATACTTAGGCACATATCCAAGATACATAGCAGGCTCTTTAGATGAACCTGTTTATTATTTAACAATTGACGACCTAAGATTATATAAAAAACACAACTCAGAAATACAAAAAACAAAGCCTTCCCAAAAAACAGACATATCCACATACAACCTAACTAAAAACAGCAAAAACATAAAAGATATACTGCAAAAAACTGAAACTTTGATTGTAATATTAGGAATACATGTTCCAGGAAAATATCTTTCTGCAATGCCAGGGACACTAAAAGAAGTAATCCCGTTAATCAAGGACTTAAGCTGCAAAAAAATCCTGGCAGGCCCTGCAGTATTCGGCACTCAGTTATTTGGCGGCAAGTTTTTCGAAAAATCAGATTTAAATATATTTGACAAGGTTGATTTTTCCTTATTTAATTTCAAATACGATAAAATAAAAGATTCTTCAGTTGTAGGAGCAAAAATAATAAAGCAAATTCCAAATAAAAGAATCATAGAAATAGAGACAGGACATGGCTGTGATATAGGAAAATGCAGTTTTTGCACAGAGCCATTTAAAAACAAAGTGGAATTCAGGAATAAAGAAGACATCCTAAAAGAAATCATAGAATTTTATAAACTAGGCTGCAGGTACTTTAGATTAGGAAAGCAAACATGCTTTTACACATATCCAGCTGCAATAGAACTGCTAAAAGACATAAGAAATAACTGCCCTGAAATAAAAGTCCTGCACATAGACAATGTAAATCCAGTAAAAGTAGTTAATGACAAAAACCACGAGATAACAAAAGCCATTGTAAAATACTGTACTCCTGGAAACATTGCAGCTTTGGGCATTGAAAGCTTTAATCCAATTGTTATAAAAGAAAACTGCCTGAATTCTTCTCCAAAAATTGCATACGAAGCGATAAAAATAATAAACAAATACGGCTCAGAACCAGGAGAAAACGGCATGCCAAAATACTTGCCCGGAATTAACCTAATTTTCGGATTAAAAGCAGAAAGTAAAAAAACCCATGAAGAAAACATGAAATGGCTCAAAAAAATATACAAAGAAAAATTGATGTTAAGAAGAATAAACATAAGGCAAGTTGCCATTTTCAAAAACACTCCTCTTTACAATGATGTAAAAGACAAATTCCTGAAAAAAAACAAAAAATACTATTGGAAATGGAGAAATCAGATAAGGCAGGAAATTGACTGGCCAATGCTGAAAAGATTAGCCCCAAAACAAACAATAATAAAAGGCTGTTATGCTGAAATATACGATGGAAACACAACATTCCTAAGGCAAATAGGCACATATCCATTAATCATAGGAGTAAAAGAAAGATTAGAATTAAAAAAATCCTATAATATAGAAATAACAGGGCATATGTTAAGAAGTTTGGTTGGGAAAGTTACAGGTTAATCTTCCCTTATAATCAATGAAAACATTTAAAAACAATGAATAATGCAAAAATTATATAAACCTATTTAAACTATATGTTCTTTACATAAAACAACTAAATTTATAGTTTTAATAATAAACATCAAAATAATAAACAAAACAATAGTGGGTGGTGGTAATATGTCAAAAATGGAGATAGGATTTCTTGGTTTAGGAAGAATGGGAGCAAATATGGTAAATCGTATGCTAAAAAGCAAAAAGATAGATGTTCTTGTACAGAACAGGTCTCCTGATCCGGTAAAAAAAGCAGTTGCCAAAGGGGCAAAAGGCTTTTCTAATATAGAAGATTTAATCTCTAATCTTAAGCAAAAAAGAAAGATTGTATGGATAATGCTGCCTTCAGGAGAAGTGACTGAAAAAGCATTCCAGCAGGTTCTTAAATTATTAAATAAAAACGACATCATAATAGACGGAGCAAACTCAAATTTCCACGACTCAATAAGAAGGCACAAACAAGCCAAAAGCAAGGGAATTAACATGCTTGATGTGGGCGTAAGTGGAGGCATTATAGCAGCAACAAAAGGATATCCAATGATGATCGGAGGAAAAAAAGAAGTTTACAAATTCTGCAAGCCAATCTTTGACAGCTTTGGAATAAAAGAAGGTTATGATCTGGTTGGAGAAGGAGGAGCAGGCCATTACGTCAAAATGATCCATAATGCTATTGAATATGGCATGATGCAGGCAATTGCAGAAGGCTTTGACCTATTGGAAAACGGCAGATTCAAAAATTTAGATTTAAAGCATATCTCTCATATATGGAATCATGGAACTATAGTAAGCTCATTTTTAATGCAGATGGTAGAACAAGCTTTAATAAAAGACAAAAATCTAAAAAAATTAGAGCCTTTTGTCCAGGACAGCGGAGAAGGAAAATGGGCAGCAACAGAAGCTTTGGAAAAATCAGTTCCTTTTGTATGCAATTCCTATGCTTTGCATGCAAGATTCATCTCCCGAGAAAAAAACTCAACAGCATTTAGGATGCTTGCAGCAATACGCCAGGAATTTGGTGGTCATCCTGTAAAAGAAAAAAAGAAATAAGATGAAAAAAAAAGAAATTGAGCCCTGCATAATAATCCTTTTCGGAGCAACAGGAGACCTTACAAAAAGGAAATTGCTTCCGGCTTTATACGAGTTGGAATCAGAAAATCTTCTGCACAAAGACTCAAAAATAGTGGCATTTGCAAGAAGGCCGAAAAATGACAATCTATTCAAAAATGATGTATTTAACTCAATAAAAAAATTCTCAAAATTTAAAAAAATAGATGAAAGCATCTGGAGCAGATTAAAAAACAAAATACACTACAACATGTCTGAATTCTATGATCTTAATGGCTATAAAAAGCTAAAATCCTTAATTAAAAAATTATGCTCAAAAAGCTCAGAAAAATGCAATAAATTATTTTACCTCGCAGTTCCTCCGGAGCATTTTGAAACCATAATCAACAACATAAAAAAGAGCGGCCTTGCAGCAGGAAACAGTTCTTTCAACAGGGTAGTTTTTGAAAAGCCGTTTGGCAATGACTTGAAATCCGCAAAAAAGCTGAACAAGACAATAAAAAAAGCATTCAAGGAAAATCAAATATACAGGATTGACCATTACCTAGGAAAAGAGCTTGTGCAGAACCTTCTTGTATTAAGGTTTGCAAACAGCATCTTTGACCCAATATGGAACAAGAAATACATAGACAATGTCCAGATAACTGTTGCAGAGGATTTAGGAGTTGAAACAAGAGGAAATTATTATGACAAGGCAGGAGCTCTCCGTGATATACTGCAAAATCACATGATGCAGCTTTTAGCTTTAACAGCAATGGAGCCCCCTGTAAGCTTAGATGCAGATGACATAAGAGAGGAAAAAGTCAAGGTATTGAGGTCAATACATCCTTTTGCAATAAAAGATGTAAAGGACATCTCAGTTAGAGGCCAGTACAGCTCTGGAACATTAAACAGCAAAAAAATAAAAGCATATAAGGATGAGGAAAATGTAAATAAAAACTCCAGGACAGAAACTTTTGTTGCATTAAAGCTAAAGATTGACAACTGGAGATGGGCTAATGTTCCATTCTATATGAGAACAGGTAAAAGATTAAACAAGAGAGTAGCAAAAATAACCATTGTTTTTAAGCAAAATCCATGCATATTATTCTACGAGCATTCAAAAGAAACAGCTCCAAACATGCTAATTATCAGGATACAGCCTGAAGAAGGAATCTCATTGCAGTTTTCCGCAAAAGTCCCGGGAAGAAAAATGATTATTGACAGTGTAAGAATGGATTTCTGCCATGAATGCAAGTTCGGTCCTAATACTCCTGAAGCTTATGAGCGCCTAATCCACGATGCAATAGCAGGAGACCAAACTTTATTTACAAGATGGGATGAAGTAGAGCATTCCTGGGAAATTGTCGATAAAATAGCAGAGGCATGGAAAAAAAGCAGAACAATACCCCAATACAAGCCCGGAACATGGGGCCCAAAAGAATCCGATATTTTAATAAAAAAAGACAAAAGAAAATGGGCAAAGCCATTAACACCAATGTACTCAGCATTGCTAAAAAACAATGGAAAAGGATAATAAATCCAATAAAAAAATTAAAATATTAAGCAACCTCAGCGGAATTAATAGCGAGACAATGCGGTCGAGCGTTTATTTGTTGCAATTAAGAAGATTCATTATGTAAAATCAATCCCGAATTATTATTTTTTTAAATTATAACAAAATATAAAAAATATTATCAAAACAAAGAATGATTATTACCTACAATGAAAATACACGACATTTCAATGGAAATAAGCGAAGACATGCCTGTCTATAAGAATAAAGAAGAAAAAAAACCAAGAATAGAGCCAACTTACAGGATTGGCAAGTTCAAGTCAAACGAATCAATGCTTCATTTAGATTCACATACAGGAACTCATGTAGATGCCCCATTCCATTTTATTCAAGAAGGTACTAAACTAAACAAGGTTCCAATAGAAAAATTTGCAGGGCCATGTATTGTAATAGACTTAACTGATATCAAAAAAAGAGGCATAGAAGAAACAGACCTAAAAAACGCAGAAATAAAAAAAAATGATATTGTGATATTAAAGACATCAAACAGCCTAAAAGAATTTGACTTTGAATTTGTAGCACTCGCAGAATCCGGAGCAAAATACCTAATATCCAAAAACATCAAATCTGTTGGAATTAACTCATTAGGCATTGAAAGAAGCCAGAAAGGCTATCCAACCCACAATTCATTGCTAAAAAACAACATCATCATTTTCGAAGGTCTGGAGTTATCAAAAATAAAGCCAGGAAGATACTTCTTTTTGTGCCTGCCATTAAAAATAAAAGACGGTGATGCATCTCCGGCAAGGGCTGTTTTGGTTGAAGGTTTATAGATATAATTGATTTATAGTAAAATCCAAATAATTCTAAAATTAAGCAAAACATTTAATATTACAGATTTTAATTAATGTACAATGCCCAAAAACAAAAGATCAGCCTTAATACTCTCTCTAATAATCTTCATAATCTTCATCCTCCAATCAACAATCCCAAACCTAACAGACACATTCATCCTGGATAACAGCAAAGTAATCCCAAGAATATACACCTTGCTAACAGCAATATTTCTTCATGGAGATATGGTTCATCTTCTATACAACCTTTTTGGATTGGCATTATTTGGCAGCATTCTTGAGCATGTTATAGGCACAAGAAAATTCCTCAAACTATTCTTTATTGCAGGCCTTATAGCTTCATTACTATCTCTGCCTTTCTACTCTAGAGTTTTAGGAGCCTCAGGAGCAATATTCGGAATTTTAGGCATGTTAGGAATATTAAGGCCAAAACTCACAGTATGGCTCTACGGCATCCCAATGCCAATGATAGTGGCTTTATTTGTCTGGGCCATCGCAGATTTGCTTGGAATCATAGCACCTTCAGGCACTGCAAACATTGCCCACCTCGGTGGCATGACTTATGGCATAATTGCAGGATTCTATTACAGAAGCCAATTCAAAGAAAACAAGCCTAAAAAAGAAAATATCCATATTGATGAAGAAAAAGTAAAGGAATGGGAAAAATCTTTTTAACTCCCAAACATCCCAACAAAAACATCCTTTGGAACTTCTATTCCGGCCTCAATAAAACACTTTGCAAGATGATAGCTATCTCCAATCCTAAGCCGAAAAAGCCTATCTAGAGTAAATGAATTCAAAAAACCCTCATTGATCCTTAAAGACACTTCCTTTTTTCCCTTTTTAACAATTTTATTATCCAAATCCACTAAAAAATCATCCTTGCAAATATTATGCCTGAAAAGCTCCCATTCAACAAGGTCTCTAATTATCCCGCTCTTGCCCTTTTTCAGGTATTTAGATAAATCATCAATCTTCTTAAAGCTAAAAAAATCATCATCATTCACCTTATCAAAAGAATAAGATCTTCCCAGATACTTAGAAACTTTCTGCCTCGGCCCCTTATTCTTGCCCTTAGCTTTCCTTTTGTACCACTTATTCTCAACAAGATAAGCATACTCTTTGTCATTGATCTTCTTGAGTCTTATGAAGCTCATATAGAATTTAGGCACTATGGAATTTATAATATTTTCCCTTTTTACAGCTTCTAAAACTCCTAAATTTAAGCCTTTCAGCCAATAAAAACAACCAATAAACAGAATTCTACCTTACACCGCTTGAAATTTCCTTCTTAAACTTCTCGCTAGTCTTCTTAAGCCTTGAAATAGCACTTGATAAAGCAGCTTTTGGGCTTTCACTTCCATCAGTCTCAACAATGACCTTAGGCTTGCTTATGATAGGATGCCTTACACTATAAGTTGAAATCTTAACATGGCTGTCATTCCATAATTCATCTTTCAGAATATTGATAAAAGTATGCCCTACACCCTCAACCTCAAACACAAACCTGTTCTTTTTATCCTCAATAGGTATGATTTTCATGAAATTAAGAAACTTTATTTTCTTTAAAAAGCTTTTGTTTTAATTGGAGTTGGTAAAATAAGTGCTTATGCGTAAATTGCCAATAGTCATCAAAAATCCAATAAAAAAATTCCAATTATTTTAAAAATCAATAAAAATTACAATAATTATACCTAAAAAATAAAAGAATTCCCGACGACAAATCAAAAATAACCAAGTTATCCAATATTTTTCTCAATCCTAAAGCAGCTTACATTTATTCTCCTGATTTTTCTGGTATGAAAGCTCTGAGAAGCCTTTAAAGGAAACTCAAAGTCCCATACATTAGTGATTTTAAACCCATTATCCCTGGAAAAAGCATCAATAAACTTCTTGCTCTCACTTTTATGGAAACTATAAACCACATTGCTTGTTTCAAAAGCCTTGCCTAGGAATACTTTATCAATATGCTTCAATTTAACCCCAAAAGGAGGATTTTCCACTACTAAATCTGATTTACCATTAAACTCCCTGACATCCGAACATACAAATTTAGCTTCCCCATCTACCGATATCTTACTTTTCACCTTCAAAAGGTTGTTTTTAGCTGTTTTCAGCACATTTTCATCAGAATCAACAAATATTACCTTTTTAGCACCCAATATCAACATTCCAATCCCAAGAATACCAGCCCCACACCCAAGGTCAACACTCACTTTTCCTATATTCCCCTTCATATAAGCGTCCCAAAGCACTTCAGCAGCTATTTCTCCATCTGTTTCATACTGCTCAACTCTCACTTTTGGCCTATTAAAGCCCTCTAAGCCTGATAAAACCATGGCCAGTGCCTTTTTTGATCCTACATTACCCTTATATGAACTCTCACTTTTTGCCATTTTTAGCCCTTTTTCCTTCATTTTAGCCCTGTTTGATCCATTTAAACACTCACTTACTAACCTTTAAAGCGAATACACAGCCATTATTTAAACATTGATAATTTGAATTGCATAAAAATTTGCCGAAAAACCAATTAAAAATTTTAAATTTTTCCCATAAAAAAACACACTCATCTTTTCAATTATTCCAAAAAAATTAAAAAATAATTTCTCTAAACATGCAATTCCATCTTTTAAAATTCTAAAAATAAATCTATTATGCCTATTCCTCCCCGAGTCCCATTCCCATCTCATTTCCAGGCATTTCCCGACGGTAAATCCATGCTTCATTCCCATTTTAGTCCCATATAATTCCCAATATAATCCCACTTAATTCCCAACTTTAAAAACTTTTCGTCTAATAATAGTCCCAAACTTATCCCATCTAATTCCCAATATAGTCCCAAAAAAAGACAAAATATATAAAGAAGTAGCATAATATGATGATTATGTTCTGGCTAAAAGTTAAAAAGCAATCAGAGACAGAAAGAAAAATTTCTAATATGCACAGCCTGTTGACAAGGTCATTTACAAATGTAAAAAATGATACGCAAAACATCTTCTCCTGGTTAAAGTATTTCCAGCAAAAAAACCAGGATCAGGAAAACAAAATTAAGCAGCTTCAATTAGAGCTTTCATGCATCCCAAAAAATCCAGAAGATATCAGAAAAATCATCGACAGCTATTACTCTTTTGACAGCATGGCAGAAAGAATAAAGATGCTAAACGAAAAAATAGACAACCTTGCAGTCAAAAAAACAAGCCCTGAAGCAATAATGCCGGAAATGCAGGCCATAGAACAAAGATTAAACAGCTTAGAAGAGCAGAGAAAAGCCACAATAAGGGAAAAAGTTGTAAAGAGAGTAACAAGAAACTCAAAAGAATATGTAAAAAGCCTGATTCTATCCTACATAAGGAAATATACTCAGATTTCCGGCTTGCAGTTAAAGGACATGATAGTCTATGACCAGGGATTATGCTCAAAAAGCTCATTTTATAGGATTCTCGACGAGATTGAGGCTATGGAAGACATAAGCATAGTAAAAAAAGGCAGGGAAAAATACTACCTTTACAAGCAAATAAATGAGATATAACAATAAAAACCAATATATTGCAATATACAAAAATATATAAACCACCTTTCAGTTGAATTTAGTATTGGGGGTGTTTAAAATATTTGACAAATTTTTCAAACAGAGAAAGCGCTACTTTTCTAAAAAACCAAAAGATGATCTTAATCCAAAAGATACTATCAAACCAATTGATTCTATGAAGCCAAAAGAAGCAGTTTTGGACACAAAAAATGATTTAAACAGCATTAAAAGCGAATTAGACGAGCATTTAGAGACTATTAACGCAAATACAAGCGAAATACAGACAAGCTACCAGTACATAAACGAGATAAGCGACAAAGTCGAGAAAATTGCAGAAAGGCTCGAGCATATAGAGTTGTTCCTGCAGGAAAAAAGCAACTTTAACCTCGAGAAAAAGAGCTTCAGCATCAAGCCTTTAACCAAGACTGAACAGCATGTTTTCATGGTAATATATGCCTTGGAGGATGAAAAAGGCCTTGTTTCCTACGCCGATATAAGCAAAAAAACAGGCCTTACCCCTTATCTTGCAAACGAGTATATAGCAAGGCTGATGGGCAAAGGCATCCCTATAATCAAGAAATACATCAATAACATACCCTTCATCCAGCTTAACCACGAGTTCAAAAGGCTGCAGGCAATGGAAAACATATTGATGATAGATACAGCCCAAAAAGAGCTGTTTAACTTTTAATTTTTTATTAAATTTTCCTATCAAAACCTTTAATCTTTTCTTAAAACTTTTAGGCATATATATGATAATAGATTTTAGTTATTGATTAAATATTTTAAGTGTTTTAATAGATATAATTTCTATATGGAAAATAATAAGAAACAACTAAATGAATTTTTCTAATGGTTATTGTAACATAATAGAACTAAATATCATCCAATGGGATCTTAACCTTCTTTAACTGCTCTCTGGAAACCTTAGTATACCTTTCTGTTGTTGCAAGGTTGGAATGCCCTAAAAGCTCCTGGATCACCCTAATATCAGTACCTGCTTCAAGCAAATGTGTTGCAAAACTGCTTCTTAAAGCATGGCAAAATACTCTTTTTTTAATCCCAGCCTTTTTCGCTGCATTAACTACTATCTTCTGTGCCTGCCTTATGCTTAATGGCCTGCCCTTAACATCAAATACATATGAATTTTCCCCATCATTATTTCTTAAATATGCCTTAAGATCATTAACCAGATTATGGGAAAGTATGAAATTTCTGTCCTTGCCGCCTTTACCTCCCTTAACAATGCCAAACCTTTCTTCTAAATCCAGATCATGAACCCTCAAATTAACACACTCCGATACTCTTAAACCAGAAGAATAAAGCATCTTTATCAGCAGATTATGTTTTGGATTAGTTATTGCACTTATTAGCCTCTTCATTTCTTCCTTTGTCAATACAGTAGGCAGCTTTTTCTCTAGTTTAGGCAGCTTAATCTTAACAAACAGCCCTTTGCCCATCATTTCATCATATAAGAAACGCAAAGAGCTCATAGCCAAGCCCACAGAAGATGCCTTTAATCCTTTATCAGAAATTAAGTGGGCCATATATGCCTTAATATCCTCAACCTCAATTTCATCAGTATTCTTTTTAATAAAATCAAGAAATCTCTTATTATGAAACAAATAAGCGCTTTGTGTCTTTTTACTAAAACCCCTTATTTTGAGCTCAGTTTCCAGCTTTTTCAGCAATAATATCACCTTTTTTGTTAATTATTTAAGTTTCCAAGAGTAAATTGATGTATTTCTATATATAATTATCGAAAAGTGCGTATAATATGCATTAAACGAACATTTCAATAAGTTTAAATATGAGTTATATATTTATGCATTTTATGACGAATAAATCAATTCAAGTTGGAGTAGAGGAATCTAAAGCAGCTTATACAAAGGCTAGGAAGATGTATAATGATGATGTTGTGGACAGATATTTTAAAAATGATTGGCTAAAAATATATATGAGTAATGCTGTTAGAAATGGTCAATTAACTGAAAAACAAGTAAGTCATATCAATGATTGTTGGGATAATTACACTGGTGATGTTGAAATCCATACAAAAATTGAAGAAAATGGATTACGAGATTCTGCAATAATATTATTAAGGGAATTATATAATGTTGCACATGAACATAAAGAAGAAGATGAAAACATTCAAAATAATATTGGAGCACTTACCCGAAGAATAGATAGAATTGCAGATGGAGGTTATTTTAGTCATCCTGCATATGGGAATACTGTTAACAATATTTTAAATACACTAAAAAAAGCAAATGTTGATGTAAAAGATTTAGAGAGTAGACTTGATAATTGGGAGTTATCTAAAATACTTAAATAAAAAGTCAGTATAATGCCAGAACTCTTCTATCACCCCATTTTTTCTCCTGCGGCTTTCGCTTAAGGTACACCTTAAACACAAAGCCCTAAAGAAAACATATTACCCAGAAACACAAACTCCCATCTCATCCGCTATTTTACCGCTTAATTTGCAGTTATAACCGGAAGGGCAGCCAAATCCAGCTATTCCTCCACATTCGCATTGTTCTCTACAAACCTGAATGCAAATATCAGCTCCGGTTCCTGCGCAAGGGCTTCCGCACTCATTCCAATGCCCATAAGCATCATCACACTGCTTTTTTGTAATGCCCTCAAAACCTCCACAGTCTGCTTTGCAACCGCTTTCTTCCTCATTCTCCTGGCAAATATTATCCCCGCAAACAGGCTCTTTTGGCTCTTCTAAAGGCTCACAGCTAGCTACGAGAACCATAAGAAACAACAAAACAACAACTATTTTCCTCATTTTTTAATTAGTATTTTTGGATTTTTAATATTTTTTGCTTTTTATGATCAAATTTTTAATTTTTTTATAATTTTCAATGCTTTCACTTAATTGATAATCTTATTCTTTGATAGAAAATAATTATTTCTGATTAAAACTTTTAATAAAAACTAATAACAAATAATAAAACATCAATAGTATATTCTAAAATACTGTTTAGAAAAATTATAATAGACAATATATTCTAAACAAAATATAACATAATCATTATTTTATAAAAACATTCTTCTAATCTATATTTTACACCACTAATTAGCCTTTATTATCTTTCAATATTGAAAATTATTAATACCTCAATCAAAAAGTGAGAGTTAATATACAGCATTAAACCAATAAAACACCCAAGAAAAACTTTATTCTCAGCCAAAACCCATTTAGGCACCATAGAATTAGCACTATCTTTTACCTCTATAATACCTAAAACACCAAAATTTAAGTCTTTCAGCCCTTAAGAAATAGATACATAACTCATCCTAACTGGAACTTGGATAATAATCCAAAAAAACACCAATAAGCAATAAAAGAAACAAGCTAACAAACTAAATTTTAATAGTGAGAGTTAGAGTATTAAAGCCATTATTTCCCAGATTTCTTTATATACAGCTCATTATCCGGCTCTAGCCTTAAAGCATTCTCAAAATTTTTCCTTGCTTCATCTTCCTCATCTAGAAACTCAAGCAATATGCCTAAATTATAATATGCATCTGCATAATCCTTATCTATCTTAATAGCTGTATTAAACTCCCTAACCAACATAACTTAATTTCTTTTTTTCGCTTAAATCCTGCGCTTTCTGGCTCTCTGTTAATATCCCTCTCAATTTCCCTTCAAACTTCTCTGCCTGAATCAATAACGGCTTGTAATCAATCTTTAATCCAAGATATTTATCAATTACCTCAACAACCTTTGCAGCTGCCTTGCTGTCTGGAAGATTTGTATGTGTCTCTGCAAAAATGCAGCTGACAGGGATATTTTCAGCCCTAAGCAAAACAGCACTAGTTACTCCTACAATTATGCCCTCTTTTAATGCCTCTATTTTCAATTTCTTGAGCTTATTGCTGCCTTTTTCATTATTGGAATGAAAAAACACTCTTGATGTATGAGTTTCCTGATTGCTTCCAACGCCTTCCATACATACAATTTCCTTCACATTCAGCTGCTTGCTCAGCTCAGTAACAATATTAGCCAGCTTCCATTCAAGCCCGGCAGAGGCAGTTATAGCATGCAATAAAACTAGGTTATATTTTTTAGAATAAAAAATACCAAGTGGCTCAACCAATTTGCCCTGGTGTATTGCCGCAACAGCAGGCAATTCATTACAAATAACTTTACCTATCTGCTCAACTTTCAAATGTTCAAGAAGAAATTCGCTTGCAATAGTTCCAACCAATCCAAAGCCGGGAAAGCCCTCAACTAAAGTGCAATTCTTAGGCTTTTTGTAAAGTTTTATCTGCATTTCAATTTCCTAATAATACACCTATATAAAGATTTCTCTAAATTACAAAAAAGTCAATAAAAAATAAAAACAATCAAACAATAAAATTCAATACAAAAATCAATTAAAAATATTGAAATAAAAAACAAGAAAAATACTGCTAATAAAATAATCCCTTACCACAAGCTTTATAAATAAAACTCAGTTCCTCATCAACAGCCCGAGTTCAGAAATGAAGAGCGCTTTTAGGGTTAAGAAATTGCGCTATATTCTCTCGGTTTTTTTAATAAAATGGATGAAAAAACTACAGCTCAGAAAACTCCCGAAAATAAAGGTGAAAAGGAAAATTTCAATTATTTTGTAAGGGTCTCAAATACAGATCTTGATGGAAAGAAGCAGATCTACACTGCACTGACAAAAATCAAGGGAGTAAGCTTCATGTTTTCAAATATGGTTTGCAATTTAGCAGGCATAGATAAAACAAGCAAAGCAGGCTACTTATCAGATGAGCAAGTCAAAAAGCTGGATGAAGTTCTAACTAACCTTTCAAAACATGACATTCCATCCTGGATGCTAAACCGAAGAAAAAATTACGAAGACGGCAAGGATTATCATGCTGTAACAGGAGACTTGATTTTTGCAATCGAAAACGACATCAAAAGAATGAAAGAGATAAGGTCATATAGCGGAGTAAGGCACGGCCTGAAGCTGCCTGTTCGCGGCCAAAGGACAAAATCAAATTTCAGGAAAAACAAAGGCAAGGGATCATTAGGTGTCAAGAAAAAAGAAGGAGCAAAGTCAGGAAGAACATAATCTTAATTTAATCATATTGGTGGAATAATGGGAAGCCCAAAAAAACAAAAGAAAAAATTTTCAAAGCCAAATCATCCATGGCAGAAGGAAAGGATCTTAGCAGAGCAGGAGCTGTTAAAATCATATGGCCTTAGGAGAAAGTACGAGCTATGGAAGATGAACACAATCCTTAAGAATTTTACCAAGCAGGCTAAAAACCTTACTGCTACAAATAATAAGCAGGTTGAAAAGGAAAGAAATCAATTGCTTACAAAACTTTCATCTCTTGGATTGATTGGAAAAGATTCAAAGATAGGAGATATCTTATCTTTGACTTTAAAGGATATATTGGAAAGAAGGCTGCAAACAGTGCTGTTCAGGAAAAGCATGGCAAAAAGCTTTAACCAGGCAAGGCAGCTTATCGTTCACCAGCATATTTCTTTGGGAGACAGGACAATTACCTCTCCGTCTTTCCTTGTGCCTTCTGGAAAAGAAAGTGAAATTCAATTTGCCCAAAACTCTGCTTTTGTAAATGCTTCTCATCCGGAACGTGTTGTTATAGAAAAGCCAAAAAAGGCAAAACCAGCTGAAAAAAAGACAGAAGAAAAAACAGACGTAAAAAAAGAAGAGAAAAAGCCAAAACCAGCAGAGAAAAAAGAAAAGCCAAAAGCTGAAAAGAAAACAGAAGAAAAAAAACCAGCTAAAAAAGAAGATACTAAAGAAAAACAAGTAAAGGAAAAAAGGAAAGCCCAAAAGCCACAGATAAAAAAGAAAAGCCAAAAGCTGAAGAAAAAAAGATACAAAAGAATCAAAATAAACTAAATTAAAATGCCAAGACCAGAAAGATCAAGACAGGAAAGATGGGGAATCGCGCATATTTACGCATCCTATAACAATACTATAATCCACATAACTGATATCACAGGAACAGAAACCATAAGCAAAGCATCCGGCGGCATGGTAGTCAAAAGTGACAGGATGGAATCCAGTCCTACTGCTGCAATGGCAGCTGCGAAAAGAGCCGCAGAAGGAGCTATTGATAAGGGAATAAACTCAATTCATGTCAAGATAAGGGCTGCAGGAGGCCATAATAACCCGACAAGTCCTGGTCCTGGCGCACAAGCTGCTGTAAGGGCTTTATCAAGGATGGGCATGAGGATAGGAGTGATTGAAGACGTCACTCCTCTGCCGCATGATGGATGCAGGAAAAAAGGCGGTAGGAGAGGCAGAAGAGTTTAATATTCAATTAATGGTACAAAAATTTTGGGAGGTATGAAAAATGGAAGTAAGGGTTTTGGAAAATAAGAAGGATGAAGGAAAGCTTTCATTTGTAATTAAGGATACGACTGCTGCTTTTGTTAATACTTTAAGAAGGATCATGGTAGAAGAAGTTCCTACAATGGCTGTTGAAGACGTTGAGTTCAGGAAGAACAGCTCAGCCCTATATGACGAGATGATAGCCCACAGATTAGGATTAACACCGTTAAAAACAGACTTAAAATCATACAACCTGCCTGAGAAATGCAAATGCGAGGGCAAGGGGTGCGCAAGATGCCAGCTTAAATTGACTCTTAAAGCTTCAAAAGGCTCAGGGATTATTTACGCTTCCGAACTCCACAGCAAAGACCCGGCAGTTAAGCCGGTTTGCCCGAAAATGCCAATTGCAAAACTGCTGAAAGGCCAGTCCCTGGAATTAGAGGCCACTGCTGTTTTGGGAAAGGGCAAAGTACATTCAAAATGGAGCCCATGCATTGCTTATTACAAGCATAAGCCATCAATAGAAATCGGGAATGTAAAAAATCCCGAGGAAATCATGGAAGCAACCCATGGAAATGTTTTTGAGATAAAGAACGGCAAGCTTGAAGTCATTAAGGATAATTTGTTCAAATATGACCTTGCAGGCGTTGCAGAAGAAGCATCTAATGGAGAAGTAAAGGTAAAGCACGACAATGATTTTATTTTTCATATGGAATCCTGGGGACAGTTATCTTGTAAGGAAATCCTAAACCAGGCTATAGCAATTTTCAATGAAACTTATGACGAATTAAATGAAGAGATCAAAAAAGCAAAATAATTCAATATCTAAATTTAAAATAAATCATAAAAATAATATCATTAGAAAAATGAAACGAACAGGCTCAACAAATCCAATGCTTAAGGACTTGATAATGGAATTGAAAAAAAGAAGCAATGATCAGTCCGTAAGCTTGTGGAAAAGAATTGCTTTGGACCTTGAAAAGCCTACTAGGCAAAGGCGCATAGTTAATTTATCCGGGATAAACAGGCATACAAAAGAAAATGAAACCATAATTGTGCCTGGAAAAGTTTTAGGCAGTGGAATTTTAAACCATAAGCTTGTAATTTCAGCTTACCAATTTTCAGAGCAGGCTCTGGATAAATTAGAAAAATCCGGAGCAAAAATAGTTCCATTACTGGAATTAAGCAAAGAAAAGCCGGATGGGAAAAAAATCAGGATAATAGGATAAAATGATAATTGACGCAAACAACCTTATATTGGGAAGAGTAGGAACTTATGCCGCAAAAAAAGCGCTGCTCGGGGAAAAAGTAGACATTGTCAATTGCGAAAGTTGCGTTGTAACAGGAGACAAAAAAAGCATTTTTGAAAGGTACAGGAAATTTTTGCAAAGAGGCATACACAGCAAAGGTCCTCATGTAAGAAAAACCTCCGATAGGTTTGTCAAAAGAGCTATCAGGGGCATGCTGCCTTACAAAAAGGATAAAGGAATAAAAGCATTCAAAAGCATAAAATGCCACATTGGAATTCCTGAAGAAATGAAAAGCCAGAAACCTGAAACATTAAAAAACGCAAATATTGAAAAAGTTCCTAATCTGAAATACATAACAGTGAAAGATATCTGTAAACATATAGGTGGAAAATAAGATGAAAATAATAACAGCTTCCGGAAAAAGAAAAAGGGCAATAGCTCGTGCAACAATCAAGCCTGGATCAGGCATAGTAAAGGTAAACAACAGGCTTCTGGATTTTTACGAGCCAAAAATCTCAAGATTAAAATTAAAAGAGCCGTTAATTTTAGCACAAGACCTTATAGATAAAGTGGATATAAGGGTAAATGTTTTTGGCGGAGGAATGGCTTCCCAGGCTGATGCATCAAGGCTAGCTATTGCAAAATGCCTCCTGGAATATTCAAAAAATGCCAAGCTAAAAGAAGTATTTTTAAATTACGACAGGAATCTATTAGTTGCTGATGTCAGAAGAAAAGAGCCGGCAAAGCCAAACAGGCACGGACAGGCAAGAGCAAAGAAAGCAAAGTCATACAGGTAAACAAATTATTTTTTCTTTTGGTTTTTGGTTTTTGAGTTAATTATTATTTCTAATCTAAAAAACCTTTTAATTACACAAAAACTTAATAAACCCAAAGTTTATCTTAATCACAATAAAAAACAATCCAAAATGTCATTATTAATAAAAAACGGAAAAATCTGCATAAACGGAGTTATAACCAATAAAAACATCTTTATTCAGGAAAACAAGATAACAAAACTGACAAATCATGAAATAAAATCAGATAAAACTATTGATGCAAAAAACAAAATAATAATCCCCGGTTTAATTGACTCACATGTTCATTTTAGAGAACCTGGATTGACCCAAAAAGAGGATTTTCTCACAGGAAGCATGGCTGCAGCAGCCGGAGGCATTACTACAATCTTAGACATGCCAAACACAATCCCAGCAACAACTAATCTTGAAAGGCTTGATGAAAAAAGAAGGCTTGCAAAAAAAAGCCTTGTAAATTATGGCTTTCACTTTGGATCTACCGATGACAATATAGCAGAGATAAAAAAAGCAAAAAATATCGCTTCAGTAAAAGTTTACCTTGATTCCACAACCGGAAATCTTATGCTTGAAAAAGAAAATACAATAAAAAATATCTTCTTAAACAGCGAGATGGTAGCTGTCCATGCAGAAAACGAGAATGTGCAAAAAACAATAGAATTGACAAAACAATCGAACAATAAATTGTACTTATGCCACATAAGCTCAAAAGAAGAGCTCGATTATATAAAAAAAGGAAAAAACAACAGAATCTTTGCAGAAGTAACCCCCCATCATTTGTTTTTGACAGCTAAAGACCTGAATGAGCTGCAAAGCTTTGCAGAGATGAAGCCAGGATTAAAAACAAAAGAAGACCAGGATGCCTTATGGAAAGCAATTTCAGATGGAACTATAGACACAATTGCAACAGATCATGCTCCTCACCTAAAAGAAGAAAAACTGGAAATAAATTATCCCTTTGGTGTTCCGGGATGTGAAACTTTACTTCCTTTATTATTAAATGCAATGCAGCAAAACAAAATAACATTAAAAAAAATAACCCAATTATGCTGTGAAAACCCTGCAAAAATTTTCAAGATAAAAAATAAAGGCCTTATTAAAGAAGGCTATGATGCAGATTTGACAATTATAGATTTAAACTTGGAAAAAGAAGTAAAAAACGATGAATTATTCACAAAATGCAAATGGTCCCCTTATAATACTTGGAATCTCAAAGGTTGGCCTGTAACTACAATAGTTAATGGAAACATTGTCTTTGAAAATGGAAAAATTAATAAGATAGCAGCAAAAGAAGTTGATTATAATGAATGAAAAAATAGCAAAAGCATTGGCAGATGCAAACGTTGTAAAGTTCGGAAAATTTGAGCTTGCATCAGGAAAAATAAGCCCCATCTATATAGATCTTAGAATATTGCCTTCTTATCCTGAACCAATGGCAATTGTAACAGAAGAGCTGTGCAAGCTGATAAAGAAACTTCAAGTAGATATTGTAGCAGGAGCAGAGACAGCTGGAATCCCATTGGCAGCAGCAATCTCAATAAAGTCAAAAATTCCCATGATTTATGTAAGAAAACGGCCAAAAAGCTACGGCAGGATGGAAATGGTTGAAGGAGTATTAAAAAAAGACCAAAAAGTTGTTTTAATTGACGATATGGCAACCAACGGCTATTCAAAAGTAAAATTCATTAGCGGCATAAGACACTCAGGAGGCATAGTAAATGATACTGTCATTGTTCTTGACCGCGGACAGGGAGCCTCAGAGAATTTAGCAAAGGAAAACGTCAAATTACATTCTCTAATAACCTTAAAAGAGCTATTAGAATACATGAAAAAAAATAATTTAATTGAAGAAGAAAAGCATAAAGAAATTCTTGATTATTTGGAAGAGAAGTAGTATTTTTCCTATTTCATAATCTTCCCATTCCTTCTGCTCCAAAGCAACAAATCCAGTTCATCCATAGGAATTCCTATTTCATTGCTGAATAATTTAAGTTTCTGCTCTATTTCCCTGTAAACTTTCCTAGTCATCGGCATTTTTATCTCATCAATGACCTTGAATTCAACCAAAGAATTCAGTATATGCTTGTCTAATATTGCATAGCCCTTTAATCCAATGTTCCTCAGAAAATGAGATGCTTCCTTATACCCCAATCCTTTTATCCCTTTATTAAATGCAAAAAAATCCCTTAATTTTTCCATATCCTCAAAAGACTCTATCTTTTTCTTTAATCTAAACCCAAATGTATTTAGGTAATCTCTTGTATGGACAATATAAGCAGGCCTTAAAACATTAAAGCGGTATATTCCTTTGAGTTTTTCAGTCATCTCTTCTGCACTTCCATTAATTAAAACAGGCCTTATCGCATCTATAGCCTTCATTCCCATCTCAGCGCTGGCATTGGCAGTCAAGATGCAGAAACAAAGCTCCTCAAAAATCCTCTCATCATCACTTTTATCAACTTCCCTTAACTCCATCTTCCTGTCTTCAAAAAACCAGGAGCAAGATTCACTATAGAATCTGTCAAATTCCTTAAGCCTATTAATTATCTTTACTCTTTTTAGCCTATACTCTTTTTTTAAGCCCCTTATACCGGAACTATCAGATATTTTTATAGTTTGCATTTTATTACAGTCCCCTTAAAATCCCTTCCATTCAATAACTTCTCAAAATTCCTTAAATTTTTCCCGATAATAAAAACATTTACTTTTGATTTTTCAGCCTCTTTTGAAGCAACAGGATCAAAAGGCAGGTTTAATCCCGCTTTCCATTTATTCCCTGAGATTTTCCTGTATTTTTTCCATTCAATATTTTTTATTTTCTTTGCATCCTTATATTTTCTAGGATCTTTGTTATAAACATAATCTATATTGCTCATATTAACTATTGTTTTTATTTTAAGGTTCTTTGCCAGCAAAACCGCATCATAATCAGTTGAACATCCTGGCTTCCATCCAGCAGCAATTAAAATTTTATTTCTAAATTTTATTTTCTTTAAGGGATTTTTGATAATCTCATCTTCAGAATTTTTTGAAAAAATTGTCTTTATCAGCAATGCATTGATTTCTGTTGCTTTTATCCCTATCCAATCCAGAGAAACATTATCAGATTTAACAATTTCAGAAACAGCTTTCTGGTAATTCCTTGCAGTCTTTCCACCGCCGCAGAAAATCACAAACTTATATCCTTTTTTAATGTATTTTTCAATTATTTTTTTAAAATTCCTTAGGAACTTAGAATCTACGTCTTCCGGCACTATTAAAGAGCCTCCAAGCGATATTATAATAGTCTTTTTCATCAGAAACCATTGTATTATATTTTTATTTAAATGTTTGCAAAAACATAAGAATAGGAAATTTAGTTTCTAACTTGACCATTAGATGCCTTTAAATGCGAATCGTCTTCTGCTGCATCTTTTGCAGCGTTTTCACTTTCAAGAGACCTTAATCGTTCCAGGCTAAGTTTTAAAATAAGTTCTACTTTTGCCCCCTGATAGGGCATTTGTGAACTTCTACCAATCTCGTTTCCAGGATGATAATCTAAATAAGTCCCATGCAATGCATCTATCTTTAAATTATACCACTTTATCGCACCTTCAGGATATAACATTTTTTGATAAGTATCTTTCATTTCCTGCTTAGCTTGATTAAGAAGTTTTAGTATCTGATCTTCTTTTCCTATTTCTTTATTTAGATCACTAATTTCTGAAAAGTTATCTGTAATTAAAGAACTGATATCTGGTGGTGGATATATTGTTTTAGGCATCTTAATAGTAAATTTTATGAAACTTTTATCATATGTGTTATCAAGATGTATATTTAAACTTTTCTCTTAATCGTACTAATTAAAAATTTTATTTCTACTATAAAGTGGCACAAAATGGAAAGGTTTAAAAGTTAGATTTTGTTACTATTCTTGTTAAAGATGGTAATAGAAACTGAAACATTTGAAAACATAAATCTTGGCCTGAATCACCTTACGATTGACGATATTATCTGGAGAGAAATTTTCTTATCTGAGCCAGATTTTAGGAATATAAATAATGCAGACTATAAAAAGCAATACAGGATAGAATATGGAAAAAGAGTTTTTGGCGGCAAAACAGTAATAGTCCGCTCAGATTTAAATAGCCCCCCTGAAAAAAAAGATGGTAAATATGAACTCACTGGTTTAGATAGAATTGCAGCATCTGCTGAAACAATTAAAGAACTTTCAGAAGATTATGGGGCAAAAGTTATTGTTATTTCTCATCAAGGGACTCCAGGAAAACCCGATTGCATAAGTTTAGAGCCGCATAAAAGAGAATTGAAAAAAATACTTAAAAGAAATATTATCTTTAAAAGGGGCCACTTTTATGGTACTGGAACAGAAGATACAATCAAGAATATGAAAAATGGTGATATATTCCTGCTCGACAACATCAGGAAATTGTCTGATGAAATAATTGAAATTCAAGATCCGCATGAATTTGCAACTCTTCCAGATTCATATCTGGAAACATTAGGGAAATATGCTGATTATTTTGTGAATGATGCTTTTTCTACCAGCCATAGATGGCAGGGCTCTATAGTTGGATTTCCCAATCACCTTCATATTGCAGGCAGATTGACTATAAAAGAAATCTTATCCAACAAAGAATCAATTAAAGATATCCATCATCCTTATTCTATTTTATTTGGCGGAGTTAAAATTTCAGGATATATGGATTATTTGGAATATTCACTAGAAAATAAATTAGTTGATAATATATTAGCAGCAGGAGCTCTTGGAATTGTCAGCGTTATGGGTTACACTAAAATAAATAATAAAAAAATTGATCTTGGAAAAAATCCAAGAGATTTTATCAAAAAAAATGTGCCGACTAAGATTGTAAATCAGGTTGCTGGATTAATTAGGAATTATCCAAAAAGTTTTGTCATGCCAAAGGACTTTAAAGTCGAATTAGATGGAAATGTTGATTATATGACACCCAAGCAGATTCATGAACATCCGGATAAAGACAGAATAAATATTTATGGTAAGGGACCTAAAACAGTAGAGCGTTTTATCAATAAAATCACTAAGTCAAAGACAATATATATGAAAGGCTCCCCTACATTAGATGATGAAAGATTCCTACAAGAATCCAAGCAATTAGTTGATGCAATAATAAAAAGAGGAAAAAAAGAATTTGTAACAACTATCTTAAGCGGCGGAGACACCAATAATCTAGTGACAAGATTTGGCTATAATGCAAATAAAGATTTTAGCTATTTTACCTTATCAGGCGGAGCAGCAACAGAATATAACAGCGGAAAACTGCTTCCTGGACTTTTAATGCTAAACACATCTTATAATCAATTTTGGAAAAAGAATCTAAATGAAGGATTACCTCCAGGATATAGGCTAGGATTCGAGCTAAAAGCCCCTAAGATTCCATAAAATCCCTTTAAGAACAAAACCCTACCCTTCAATAAATTCCCTCATCCTTTTGACAAAAGACTCAGCCGATCTATAATATTCATCATACTCCTTGCCTTTTATTTCCTTAATTTCTCTATGAGTAATCATCTTCATTATATTATAGAAATTCCTCATTATAGTCACATATTTGTGCTCAAGCAGCTTTTTCTTTACAAGCTTATCCTCCAGTAAGTTAGCAACATGTTCAGGTGTTGGAGGAATTTCCCCATGCTTCATCAAAGTGGCATGCGCAGAATCTATCACAGCCCAGTACAAATCCAGTGTAGCCTGCATAATATGCCATTTGCTGTTATGCAGTGTATTAGGAGCCCTGATAAAATAAGTCCAGATGCTTTCAGATGTTGGCCTTACTTTTCCTTTTTTCAATAAGGCCTGCAAAGGCTCAAAAAACCCTGAATCTATCAAAGCAACCCCATCCCTTAGAATATTAATCCCGATTGGGTCGCCATTCCTCATGTAATCCCAGAATGTAGTAAATCTTAATGTTGTTACGTGCAGCCTTGTGGAAACTTTTACAACAGCCTTGTTGACAATAACCCTGTACGCTTCAACAACCTCAGAATTCATGCTTATTGACAGGTCATCAATAACAACCATAATGTCTATATCGCTCTTTGCTGTTGTTTTTTTCCTTGCGCTCGATCCAAATATCACAACTGCCTTTATCAGGCTCCCCATTTCCTTATATATGGTATTGGCAAACCTGTAGGATGTATCTACATCACTCCTATCATACTTCTCCAGATTAGGATGCTCTTTTTTTGGCATATCAAACTTCATTTAATTATACCTATCTTAATTATTTTATAAACATTTATGACTATTTTTAAATGATAAAGTGTAAAACAGAAACTATTTTATTTAAATCTTTTTTATTCTGTTCTATGCTCAACAAATTACTGGAAATATTCAGCAATTACACAAGATCCCTGGAAATTCTTTATCTGTTAAATGACCTCAAAAAAGCAGTAAGGCTGGATGCAAACGAAATAGAATTAAAAAAAATAAAGGAATTTTGCAATAGTAAGCGTTTACATCTGCAAGTATCAGATTTCAAAGTAATAAAAATAACAGACAATGAGAAAGGAGGATTTTCAAACTTAGTAAAAAAAGTGGACTTAAATCATCCACATTCAGGCCTTTATCATATCTACATCTCAAAAAACCAAAACACAGCAAGATTATTGAAAATAGCAGAGCATAACAATGATGACAAAACAGTAGGAGAGATTCTTAATTACCCCAACTGCTGCATTGATTTTTTCATAAAAAACAAAGAAAAACAGCAAAAAATACAGAACGATTATATTTTGCCTGCTTTAAAAGATTCAGAAGGATTTAAATTTCCTTTCTATGCAAATTACGCAGTAAGATACTTTGATATAACATTATTAAGCCATTTTCCGCATAATTTCAGCTGCAAAGATTCAATAAAAATTGCTAAATCTAATTTAGAATGCATAAAAAAACGTTCTAATGAACTGGCAAACAAATTCGAAAAAATGCTAAAATGCCCGGTATTATATACAGAGAATGATGGAATCTTCATGTTTCAGGACTATAAAATAAATGATGATATTTTAGAATACAAAAACGTAATATCCACAAGCAAAAATGAATTATTTGAGTTATTGAATAATAAAAAAACAATTGAAATAATAAGCAAGAATGAAGTTAAGGTAATGGATAAGGTTTTGAAAGATATTGGGATGGTGGTTTTTATCTAGTATAGACACTAACCATTGTCCCATTCACATTAAAACTATCTTCTTTAGAAAGATGATCAGGATGGAAATGATGCCCGTAATGCACTAATTTTCCAGTAAGCTCACTAAGCAGCTTTTTTTCCATTCCTCTGTGCATTGGCTCATCAGGATAAAGAAAGACAACATCATAGCCAGTAACTGAGTGCTCATTAAAATCATTATTATAGAACAAGGCATTTGAAATATTTAGCTTTTCCTGCATCTCCTGAGATTTGTTAAACAGTTCATTGTCCATTTCAATGCCTACTGCCCTTTTGCAGAATAATGATGCAATCAAAACTGCTTTGCCATCTCCGCTGCCTAAATCAACGAAAGTCTTGTGCTTGTGCAGATTTATCTTCTTAAATGCTTCATAGACTTCATCTGCAACTACACTTCCCCAAAAGCCATCTCCTGTTGACCCAAAAGGCAATTTGCCATTTCTCAATAACCCCCTGTAGAAATTATCATACTGCTCTTTTATTTGTCTAAATACTTCTGGCTTCATTAATTTCATTAAGAAAGAGATGGTTTTTATATTTTGTTGTTTTTACTTTCTAAAGTCCTAATAATAAAACTTAAATATACTTTTGATTTAATCCTTGATATGGTTGGAAATTTAGCAAACTTCACAAAAATTGATGTGTTAAGATGCTTATTGAGAATAGAAAAGCCAGTAAGCCGCTCAGAGCTTTCAGAAACACTAAATCTTGGAGAAGGCACAATAAGAAGCATATTGGACATATTAAAGAAAAATAATTTTCTTGAATCCAATAAAAAAGGGCATTACTTAAGTCAAAAAGGCAATAATATTGTCAAAAAAATAAGAAGCAAAATTGATATAAAAGAAATTGATTTAGCTGGTGTTTTTCCTGATAAAAAAAAGATAGCTGCAGATATAAGAAATCCTAAAATAATAAGCAAATCCCACATTGTGTTGAGGGATGTTGCAGTAAAAAACGGTGCAGATGGTGCATTAATCCTTAATTATGATGGAAAACTCAAGGTTTCTGACTTTGACGAGGAACAGGATTTTAAGGATATTGAAAATAAATTTGATTTAAATAAAAATGATATTGTGGTAGTGGCTTATGCAGACTCTTACAAATTAGCTGAGCATGGTGCCTTAGCAATTGCAGTTGAGCTAAATAACGGCTTAAAAGAGATTATGCAGAAATTCTAGATAGTGGAATTATATCCTTAAGCATAGAAAAGTATTTATAATAGCTAGGTATTCTATTGGATATTATATCCAACAAAACTAGGGGTGGCTATTTTGGACAATATTAAAGATACATTGATGGAATTGATAACTAAAAATTTTCTTGATAGCAATAAAAATAAAACAAAAAAAAATCTAAGAACAAAAAAGATAAAAGCATCTTCAACTATAGTTAAAAGCAGCCCTAAATTTTCTATTTCAGCATTTCT
>NZEC01000015.1 GCA_002688925.1 archaeon | reverse complement strand
TTGACTTGGCAAAAAAAACAAACTGCGTGCTAACAGCAGAAGACCACAACATAATTGGAGGGTTAGGAAGCGCAGTTGCAGAAGTTTTATCAGAAAACTATCCTTGTATTATGAAAAGGATTGGCCTGGAAGATAAGTTCGGAGAATCCGGAAAGCCAGCTGAATTGTATGAGAAGTATGGTTTGGATGCAGCTAGTATTGTTGGTGTAGTTAAAGAAATTGTTGAAAGAAAATAGAAAACATTCAAAAAATATTTAAACCAAGTAAAAAAAACAATAATAAGCGTTGAGGGGATTAAATGAAGATTTTTTTGGATACTGCCTCGGTCAGTGAAATAAAGACTGCAAATGACATAATACCATTAGATGGTGTTACAACAAACCCAACATTAATAATGAAAGAAGGTAAGGATTATGTAAAAACTCTAAAAGAAATAACAAAAATAGTCAATGGCCCCATAAGCGCAGAACCCGTCTCTTTGGATGCAGAAGGTATGGTTAAGGAAGGAAAAGAATTTGCAAAGCTGCATAAAAACATTGTAATCAAGGTACCAATGACACCAGAAGGAATGAAAGCATGCAAGGTCCTATCAAAAGACGGAATCAAAGTAAACACAACATTGGTATTCTCAGCAAACCAGGCTTTACTGGCAGCAAAAGCCGGAACTTATTTTGTAAGCCCTTTCCTTGGAAGATTAGATGATATAGGGGAAAAAGGCATGGATCTTGTTAAAGAAATAAAGGAAATTTATGACAATTATGGCTTTAAAACAAAGATACTTGCAGCAAGTATACGAAGCACAACCCATGTCAAGGAAGCAGCACTTATAGGAGCAGATATAGCCACAATACCATTCAAAGTTTATGAAAGCATGTTCAATCACGCACTGACAGACAAAGGAATAAAACAATTCCTAGATGACTGGGATACGCTTCAAAAAGAATTGAAAAACAAATAGATTTTTTGCAATTTATTTTTTTTAGCTTTCTTATTAATTCTACTTTTTTCTTAGTTTCCTATCTAAACAGAAATCATCAAATTAAACCAAACCACAAAAAACAAGTCCAATTCCAAACCTCAATAATACCGGAGCATATCTTTTATATTGATTCATCTTATCAAGCACTTTTTATCATTGAATAGGATTATAACTGGAAATAGCAAATATTTAAATATATTCATAATTCTAAATCATACATGGAAGTAGATAAAATAATCGCAGCATTGCATCCTTTAGAGAGGAAAGTTTTGCCGATATTAAGGGAAACATCATCATTCGAAAAAATTGCAGAATTAACAAAGCTACAGAAAGTGGAAGTAATGAGGGCTTTGCAGTGGCTGCAGAACAAGAAAATAATAAGTGTAAAGCAGAAACTTCAAGAGAAGATAGATTTGGATGAGAATGGGCTAAAGTACAGGGACAAAGGCCTTCCGGAAAAAACATTCCTACAACTATCCAATAAGCCAATTACCCTGGATGAGATAGGAAAACGATCAAATTTAAGCAAACAGGAATTGAGCATAAGTTTAGGTATTTTAAAATCAAAAGGCGCAATTGAAATAAAAAAAGAAAGAGGAATTCTAATATCAATAACTAATGCAGGAAAAAACATCTTAAATAAAGGTTTTCCAGAAGAAGATTTTCTCAAAAAGAAATTCCCTATAGGTATTTTCGAATTAAATAATGAAGAAAAGCGAATTTTTGAAAGCCTAAAGAAAAGAAAAAATATAGTCAAATTAAACATAATTAAAATAATAAACGCAGAATTGACAGAAATAGGAAAAAAATTAACAGCCCAAAAAATAGACAGTAAGAACATAATTGACAGATTAACTCCATCAATCATACAGTCCGGAGAATGGAAAAACAAAAAATTAAGAAGCTATGATGTGGCAATAAACGTTCCAAACATTTCAGGGGGAAAAAGGCATTTTGTCAGCCAGGCAATACAATATTCAAAAAGGATATGGCTTGACATGGGCTTTAAAGAGATGACAGGCCCCATAGTTGAGAGCTCTTTCTGGGTTTTTGATGCATTATTTACAGCCCAAGACCATCCAGTAAGGGAAATGCAGGACACTTTTTTCATTAAAAACCAGAAATACGGAAAACTGCCCGAAAAAAAACTTGTAAATGCAGTCAAGAGCGCTCACGAAAATGGAGGAAGTACAGGAAGCAAGGGCTGGCAGTATAACTGGAAGAATGAAGAGGCAATGAAAAATGTCTTAAGAACCCACACTACAAACCTAAGCGCAAGGACACTGGCAGGATTAAAAAAATCCGAAATCCCTTCTAAATTTTTTGCTGTTGGAAGGTGCTTTAGGAACGAGGCAATTGACTGGTCGCACTTATTTGAATTCAACCAGACAGAGGGCATTGTCATTGACCCAAATGCCAATTTCAGGCACCTGCTTGGCTACCTAAAAGAATTTTTCAGAAGGATGGGATTTGAAAAAGCAAGGTTCAGGCCTGCTTATTTTGCATATACAGAGCCATCAGTAGAGATAGATGCATTCTACCCCGTACATAAAAAATGGATTGAGCTCGGTGGTGCAGGAATTTTAAGACCCGAAGTCACAAAAGCATTGTTGGGAGAAGAAATCCCTGTTTTAGCATGGGGACCTGGCTTTGACAGGGTGATGATGGATTACTATGATATAAATGATATGAGGGATATCTACAAAAATGACCTGAAGCAGTTAAGGGAAATGGAATACTGGATGAAATAAAATGCCGACTATAAAAATCAACAAGAAGGTCTTTGAAAAGCTTGTAGGAAAAAAGCTGCCATTAGAAAAATTAAAGGATAGGATAAGCTATTTAGGAACAGACCTTGAAGATGTAAATGAAAACGAGATTGTCGTAGAAATCTTTCCAAACCGGCCTGACATGCTTTCCGAAGAAGGCTTTGCACGCGCATTTTCTTCTTTCATCGGGGTAAAAACAGGCTTGAAAAAATATAATGTAAAGAAAAGCGGACACAAAGTTATAGTAGACAAATCAGTTTCAATGAGGCCATATACAACATGCGCAATTGTAAAAAATCTGAATTTCAATGATGAGATGATTCGTGAAATCATGCAAATACAGGAAAAACTTGCATTGACTCATGGCAGAAACAGGAAAAAATCTGCATATGGCCTATACCCATTAAACAATATCAACTTTCCAATACGCTATACTGCCAAGGATCCAAATGAAGTAAAATTCAGGCCTCTTGGACTGGAAAAAGAAATATCAGCAGTAAAAGTAGAAGAGCTCCATCCTAAAGGAAGAGAATTCAAATGGGTAGCAGAAGGTTGGAAAAAATATCCTTTTTTTATTGATGGAAAAGAGAATATAATGTGCATGCTTCCTTATACAAATTCCCATCATACAGGAAAAGTTGATGAGACAACTAAAGAAGTATTCATCGAATGCACTGGAACAGATCTGGAGAACGTGAAACAGGCATTGAACATCATTGTTACAATGCTTGCAGATATGGGAGGTCAAATATACAGTCTTGACATAATTTACCCTTCTAAAACAATAACCACTCCAAATTTAAATCCTGAAGAAATGAAGGTCGATATTGGCTATGTAAACAAAATTCTCGGACTGGACCTAAAAGAAAACCAAATAAAAACACTGCTTGAGCGTATGGGATTTGATTACAAAAATAAAAAAGCGCTAATACCTGCTTACAGAACAGACATTCTGCACCAAATCGATTTAATAGAAGATATTGCAATAGCATATGGATATGAAAACTTCATTCCTTCAATCCCAAACCTCTCTACGATCTCAGCAGAAGATAAATTTGAAATTTTTAAAAACAAAATAGCTGATTTATTATCCGGCATGGGATTAATAGAAACATGCTCTTATCATTTAAGCAACAAAGAGCAGCAATGCAGCATGATGAACACAAACCTTTCTTTAATAGAGCTGGAAAACTCGATATCCTCTGATTACAATATCTTAAAGGCATGGAACATCCCTTCATTGATGGAAATCTTAAGCAGCAATAAGCATCATGAGTATCCCCAAAAAATATTCACGATAGGAACAATTTTCAAAAAAAATCCAAAATCTGAGACAAACATAGAAGAAGATGAAAGGCTTGCAATAGCTATAGCATCTGAAAAAACAGATTATACTGAAATAAGGCAAATCCTCGATTATTTATTCAGAAGCATAAATTTAAAATATGAAATAACAGAAACAGAGCATGATTCATTTATCACAGGAAGAGTCGGCAGAGTAATTGTAAACGGGAAAAACGTTGCATACATCGGAGAAATATCACCACAAGTAATCACAAACTGGGAACTGGAAATGCCGGTAACAGCCTTAGAACTTAATCTGACAGAATTATTTAACACCATCTCTAAATAAAATAATAAAAATTCCTGATAAAAAATTATTTCTTTTTATCGCTTTTCTTTGCAGGTTTAGAAGCTTTTTCTTCCTGCGGCTCTTTTTTATCAGCTTTTATTTCCTTGCTTTTGTCAACCAATCCTGCTTTTTCTTCCAAACTCCCGGATTTATTTTCCATCTCTTTGACTTTATCCTTCACTGCATCTTTGCTTTTAAGCTTGAAAATATCTCTTAGCTTTTTCTTCTCTTCCTTTTGCACACTTAATTGCTCCGGAGTCTTTCTCTTCTTTGCCTGCCTCTCTTTCTTTGGTTTTGGCTTTGTCTCCCTAACCTTTAATCCCAGCTTTTCAAACTCTTTCTTAACATCATCATGGGAAGCATTCTTTTTGATTTTAACAACTTCCTTTAACGGTTCCAGATGAAAAACATTACATTTCCTTCTTCTTGTCTCGCCATCTATCAAAACAAACTTATCATTCAGAACATCAACAATAACACATTTCAGGCCGGCATCCCTGCCAGCAGTCTTAACGCAAATTCTTCCAACTTCAATCATTTTTCCCTCCAATCACTTCATTTTGAGCAGTGTCACCATCCGCTCAAGTGATTATTTTGTTTTCATTATGGTATTTTTTGTTGTTCTTCGTTTTTACTGGATATTTTTTATTAATGGGTTTTTATTTTAAATGAATTTTTTTTAATTGGAGTATTTTTATTGGCTTCTTACCCTTTCCACAATCAAAGACCTCATGCATCTGCTGCACAAATTGCCGCCGTATGGCCTTTCCGGCCTCTTCTTTGTCTTGGCCATCTTTGTCATTTTAATGGGCCTTTCCCTGGGTATTCCTTTAAGTGTAGCGCTGCAATTGCCGCATTTAGCCCCTTTTGGCTTCCTTCTCCTATAGTGCACTACAGTACTCCCGCCAGGAACCTTTACCTTCACTTTTCTCAAGCTTCTTGACCTTTTAAATCGCTCTACCATATATCGTAGAAAACGTAAAATATTTATAAAGCTTTTTATTAGAAATCTTTATATACCGAATTGAGCTTAATTTTAAGAATGCCAAGAAAAACAAGAAATTTTTTTAATAAAAGAGGTGTAAGTCCATTGATAGCAACTGTTTTGCTAATTTCTTTTGCCATAGCTTTAGGGGCTGTAGTGATGAACTGGGGCAGAAATCTGGATATCTCAAAACCAGGAGATGAATGTGCAAGCGTTGCCATAAAAATAAGGGAAACAGCCAATTATCAGGTATGCTATTCCGGATCAGGAAAAAATTCTTATATCAACTCCATCATTGACAATGTAGGGAATATTGACATTGATGGGATGGGAATATGGATTGTAGGTGAAAAAGGCACAAAACTACTGGACTTTAATGAATTTTCCATAAAGAAAAATACTCTTTTAGACATTAAAGAAAAGTCAGTAGGTTATGATTTTGACGAATATGGAAGCATAAAGCATGTCCAGTTCATACCAAAAGTAAAGATAGAAGATTCCATAGAAATATGCCCCAAAAATTCTGTAAAAGCAGATAAAATTGCTATTTGCTAACAATAAATCAACCCAGACTTTAATAAACCTTAATCACTTTTCTTACAAGAATGCTGAATATTATAGAGAATATGATATATGTTCCTAACCACCCTAATTTCCATCCAAAGAGGTTAAGGAGCTTTTTTTGCGTATTGTCAATTTTAATCATTTTTATTGGGCTGTTTTTTATTTTTTTGATTGGATTCTTGTATTTATGAGCAGTTGAAATCAAAACATCTTTAGTGTATTTTTTCCCATCAAAGATATATTCAAGAAGATATTCCCCTTCAACTCCACTCAAAACCCACTTAACATCACTGCTATCAACTCCTTTACTCAATCCACCATCCACAATCATTCCTTCAGGAACGCTCAACTCTATCATTCCATCAGCATTTTCCTCAAACAAAACCGTTGTAGTGAATTCCTGTCCCGGAATTATCGGGTCATATGCAAAATTTGCAGTCATCCAGCTAAAAATAATTATTATTGGAATAATCGAGTATAATGTGCTTCTCATTGAATGCATCATATACTTCATATTTGTCTGCATGGACTTTTTCTGGACCTGCATTGCCTTTGTAGGGTCCTGCTTTAATTCCTTGATTTCCTTTTGAAATTCTTTCATCTCTGCCTTTAGGTCTTTCATCAGATTCTGGTCAGTAGTGTATTTGTAAACCAAAGTTATTATCACAGAGATAAGAAAAGAAAGTATGATAACAGCCCAAAGAGTAGGCAACCTAAGCAAGGGGTCAAATATCGGATTTAAAATACTTTCAAAAACCATTTATCCTCCCATAAACTTTCTCATCATCGGATTCATGTCCATCATATGCTGTTTTGAAACTTCTTCATACAGCTTGTAAACAATCATGACTGCAAGCAGTATACCTGTACCTGAGCTTAAAGTTCCTGTTATGTCTGCAATGCCTGCCAAAAAGCCAATTGCCAGGCCGCCCATAATTGTTAAGGGCCAGATATACCTGTTCAGGAGCCTTTCCAGAACCCTTTCATCTCTCCTAAAACCAGGGATTTGCAGCCCTGATGACATCATCTGCTTTGCCTGGCTTCTAGCATCCATTCCTGCTGTCTGCATCCAAAAAATGCTGAATATCATTGCTCCGAGCATAAGGAACGATAAATAAACAAGAGACTGCAAATATGGCGCAAATCCAATAAAAATAGTATGCTGCTCGATAACAGACCTTAAAAGATTTGGGCCCTGAAGCCAGTAAACAAAACCCGAAATTGGCTGTCCGCTTAGCTCGCTAAACCTGCCCAAAAAAGGAATTCCTGCATTCTGCAAAAACCTCCCTAAAAGCTGGAAATTTGCTATAAGGGCAGAAACAAGTATGACAGGAATAACGCTTGTGTAAAAAAATGACAGAGGCCACCTTACACCATGACCGCGCACCATCCCGAATGATAATGGAATCTCAACTTTCATTGCCTGCGCATAAACAGCAATTGCAAAAACAAGAGCTGTAGAAACCAAAGTTGCAAACATGATGGCGGCCGTGGTTGGGTCTCCTGCAGTCAGGCTTTGAAACAAAGCAGGAACAGCACCGGAAGAATATGTAATTCCGGCTAATCCAGAAGGGCCTGGAAGCCAGTTAAAAGCCTGTATAAAAATGCTCTTGCTCACTCCGGCAACTATAAACAGCCCAATTCCAGAGCCAAAGCCCCACTTGCTTACAACCTCATCCATGAACAAAATCATAACGCCGCCTAAAAAGAGCTGGAAAATAAGGACCAGCTGCAGCTGCGAATAAAGTGCTGTCCCGGCAAATTCTGTAGCCGGTGCAAGGCCTCCCATCAGGACATATATAGCTGCCTCAAATATTATGAAAAATATTGCAAGTAATTTCTGCAGGCCCTGAAACGTTTTCTTGCCTTCCGGCCTTGTAAGGTCAAGCTTTAAAATACCTGAGCCGTTAAGAAGCTGCAGGACAATGGATGCTGTCACAATAGGGCCTATGCCCAGGCTTATCAGGCTTCCAAATTCTGCGCCTAAAATAATAGATAAAGTTTCAAATCTTTGAAGTGCATTAACACCTAATCCAAATAAAGGCAGCAGCCCAAGAAAATAATATATCATCAATATGACAAAAGTCCACTTTAGCTTTTCCTTAAAAGAAAGAAATTTTTGCGATGGCCCTTCTACTTCAGGAAGGTTATTTAAAATAGCTTTCCAGATGGACATTTTGATTATTCTTTATCCTGTTTTGGCAGAATAACTTCTCCACCGCCCTTTTTTATTTTTTCTATAGCCTTTTTAGAGGCATAGGGAACTTTTATCCTGTACTTATTGCTGATTTTCCCTTTGCTTAAAAGCTTGTTAAAGCCAATCTTTTCAAGATCAACAGAATAAAAGTCATTTTCTTTGCTTATTAATTTTTCTGAATTCAAAGCAGGTAAATTTTGCTCTAAATATAGTATGTTTGTCGCAACAATATTTTTTCTTGATTTGCTCTTAAATCCATATTTTCCAAAATACTTATTGTTCCATATGGACGGCTTTTTGTTGTCAGACCTTTTGCCAGTTCCAGCTAAACCCTTTCCACCTCTATTCCCAGCACCTCTATGCTTTTTCTTGGAGCCCCAGCCATGGGTCATAGAGCCTCTCTGCCTTACATTTTTCTTTCTTTTGTTTATCATTTTAATAATTCATCCTTCCAATCAGCTCGTTAATCTTATCTTTCCTGTATCCTAAGCCGCCGCCTTTAACAAATGAAACTTTTATCCCTTTTCTTCCAAATCCCTTTTTTGGGCTGTTTAGCCTGAAATATTTTTTTATTTTCCTGCCACTAACCTCAATGAACCTGTTATATTTTATTTTTCCCTGTCTATCGGACAGCCTTCTCGTATACACCTCTCCTTTTTTCTCCACAAGGGAATTATACACTTTCTCATCAACTTCTCCCCATGTGACATAATCCTTGATTTTTTGAATCATCCCAAGATAGAACTTATTTTTTGGCACAACAACACAAAAATTTTTTTTATGGAGCAGCATCTGCTTAAGAGTCTTGCTGATATCATGCTTTATGCCAGTAATTCCCCTTACTCTGATAATGGCTATCTTTTCATTATTTGTTTCCATTTCAATCACTTACAGCTTCTTTAATAATACTTAATTTTTTAGCAGCTTCTTTCTGCACTTTTATCTCAGTTAGCTTTTTGACTGCATCAAAACAGGCATAAATCAAATTTAGTTTTGTCTTTGTCTGGCCAAAAGTCTGCGACCATACATCTTTTATTCCTGCAATCTTGAGTATTTTGCTGCACTCTCCTTCAATGCATAATCCCGTTCCTCTCGGAGCAGGCATTAGCTTTACTATTACTGAGCCATATTTCCCTTCAACAGCAAATGGGATTGTATGGGGATTATTGCACTCACATTGCCAGCTGCCGCATCCCCTTAAAACTCTTATAATATTCAGTTTTGCATTTCTAATCGCTTTTTCTCTTGCAGGCACAGTCTCTTTACTCTTGCCATATCCAATGCCAACAAGCCCATCTTCATTTCCAACTATAGCAAAAGTTCCGAATTTAGGCTTATTTCCTTCTTGCGTCTTTTTTTGCGTCTGCCTGAATACTCTTCTTTGGCCGCCTCCAAATTTTCCTTTTGACTGGCCTACTAATAATAAATCTGAGCTTAAGTTCGGCAGCAGCACATCAACTATCCCCTGCTCCAAAATTTTAAATTTGCTGTCCAATACCTGGTTGATGTTATTAATCTCTCCTGATTTGACCTTTACCCCTAAATCTGTTTTTGGCTTCCAGCTTTCTTTGTCAAATTCTCTGAACCTTCCGGAACTTTTGGCATTTTTTTTAATATCCTTTGAACTAGTATCTTCTTTATTCACAGCTTCTGGCTTTTTCTCTTCAGCTTCTGCCTTCGGCTTTTCTTTAGCTTGCACTTCAGGTTTTTTTTCGGCTGTTTTTGCTTCTGCAGCATCTTCAGCTTTTTCTTTTTCTGTCATTTTATTATTTCCCGTTTTTATCAATATTATTTTTTACCTCTTCAAATTTCTTAGCAATATCAGCTGTATCTTTTTTTAATAGGGCTGCATATTTTGTTATATGTCCACCTGCAATCCTCTCTTTTTTCGGCAAAACTTTCTCATCGTGCGGAATCTTCAAGCCGGCATCCAATACACCATTAAGCACAGCATAGATTCTTGAGCCATTTACAGACTTCTGAAGCCCAATATCAAGTACAGCATTGTCTATTTTCGCATTCTTTGCTCTTTTTCCCAGCAAAAATCCTACAAGATAAGCTGCAGGCATATTCCCGGTATTATGGGCCCATCCAAACTTTTTCAGATTACTTGAATGAGAACATGTTATTATTCTATCTCCTTTCTTATCATAATCCACTATGGCAGCCTGCATATTTTTTAATGATTTTCTTACAACTAATCTTGGCTTATTTGAGGAAAGTATTTTTAGCCTCTTTCTGTAATTTGTATTTCCTTCCCGTTTTCTCCTGAATTCCACAGTGTAAGTATTGCTTTTTTTCATTTTTTGATTATATTGTGTTCTTGCATATACACTTTAATGTGCCTTTTGCTTCTGAAAAAACCACCTTTGCTTTTTAGGTAAAGAGATCTGTAAGAGGAACTGTTAATCACATCCTTTCCTTTCAGATTTTGCAAAAATTCTCTTTGCACTCTTATTCGGTTAATCCATCTCCTTTTTTTCGCCAGCCTTGCATTTCTGCCGCCCTTTATTGATCCGGCTCCGCTCCTTCTTCCTTTCCTTTTCTGCTCTTTATTCTTCCTTATCCTTGATTTTGAAATTCCCTTTTTCTGTTTGCCTTTGATAGCCTTGTCTTTTATCAGTGATTTTATGTCAACCTTTGTTATAGCTTCTTTTATCTCATCCAGCCTGCTTGAGTCAAGCCAGATACTCTTTTCTGAAGATTTTAAGATCTGAGCAGCAAGCCTTTTTTGTATTTTAAGTTGCATTTTATCTCTCCCTCTGCGTCAATATTTTTTCTTTCTCCTTTTTCTCTGCATCTTTCTCTCCTTTCTCATCTGTTTTGCTCTTATCATCCTTACTTTTCTCAGCCTCTTTTTCCTTCACCTTATCTGCCAATCGTTTTTGCTTTTTTTCTTCGGCTTTTTTCTTCTTCTCTTGCTTGGATTTCTTTTTTGCTTGAATATTATCTTCAATTTTTTTTACAAACTCATCAGGATTCCTAATATTGAGGATATCAAATCCAGAACTTTTTGCCTTTTTTATTATAACAATTCTTTTTTTATCTCCTAATGCGGATGAAATAACAATGCCGTCTTTTTTGGGATCAAGGCTTTCCAAATCCCCTGCTGACCTGACAATTTTTTGATTTAACCCGTTCTTATGCAGGCACCTTGTTTCTCTTGGGCTTCTATATCCGGATGACACTTTTCTTAACCTGCCATGCAGCTTTAGCCTTACTTTTGACTGCAGACCTTTAGGCCTTCTCCATTTTTTCTTGAGCCTGGATTTTTTATGATGGTCCTGCCTGAGAAAATCCGGCTTTTTGCTTTTAATCCGCTTCCTGATCTGCAGCAGTTCTTTTATCAATGCCATTTTATTATAGTATTATTTTATCTCCTTTCCGTCTTTGGAAATGATATAGCAGCCATCCTGGAAAACCCTTCCATCATATCCTGCTCTTTTTGTAAGCTGTTCTATATCCGCGCTTACCTGCCCTGCAATTTCCTTGCTTGAACTTTCCACAACAATTAAATCTCCCTCCACTTTGACTGCAGCCCCTTCTTTTAAATTAAGGGTCCTTGGAATTTTTTCCCCTAAAAAATTTTTCACAATAAGCTGATTATTGCTTGTAGAAACATTCATAGGAAAATGCCCGGAACATATCTTCAAAGTGTATTTATGCCCCCCTAAACTGCCGCCTATCATATTCTTGATATGCGCAGCATATGATTTTATCAGTTTTTTACTTACCTTGTCAAACTTAACAGCTTTTAATATTATTTCATTTTCTGCATAACTTATGCTTATTTTCTTGTCTGAAAAATCTCTTTTTACTTCTCCTTTAGCTCCCTTTAAAATCAATATAGCCTTATCTAACTTTGCCTCTACACCCTTGGGTATAGTTATCTTGCTGCTCAATACTTTGCGTTTTGTTTTTCCTTCTGCCATTTTAATAACAATAAGCTAATAATCTGCCCCCAACATTTTTCTTCTTAGCATCATTATGCATCATAATGCCTTGAGGGGTTGACAAAATCAAAATCCCCATATCCCTGGCAAGCAGATATCTCTCTTCAAAACTTTCAAATTCATTTTTTTTAATACTATACCTCGGCTTAATAACTCCGCATTTGTTTATGTTTCCAAGCAAGTTTACTTTTATTAAGCCCCCTTTGCCGTCTTCAATCTCCTCAAAAGCGCCAATGTAACTATTGTCTTTCATTACTTCAAGCACCTTCTTGATAATTTTCGAAGATGGCCTTATCTTACTCTCACTCCTTCCTACCTTTGTATCGTTCAAAATTGTCGATAAGGCATTTGCTAACGGATCATTTAATGACATTTTTTAACCTCAACCATATTTCTTAAACCCAAGATTTGCTGCCGTTTCCCTGAAACACTGCCTGCATAAGTGCAGCCCATAACTGCTAATATGGCCCCTTATCCTTCCACATCTTCCGCATCTTTTTTGGGAAAACCCGCAACTTCTTTTTTTAGATGAATTATGCTTTATAAATTTCTTAAGCTTTACCGGCTTAGCTTTAAGCTGCTTAAACGCCTTTTTATGATTGCTGTATGTCATTTTATTCTCCTGTCTTTAAACCAAAATTATTTTTCATAAAATCTATTGATTCTTCTTTTTTTATCCTGTGCCTTCTTGGAATATGATGTTTTTTTAAGGCTCTTGACTTTACCCTGAATCCGCTTCTTTTCAGTGTAACACAAACCTGCAGCCCCATGATCCCTATATCAGGATTATACTTAACTCCTGGGATATAGATATACTCAGATATCCCAAATGATATATTTCCCTCATTGTCAAAATTACTTGGCCTCAGAGTATTGTCTTTGGATTCTAAAAGCCGTTTTATCATTTCCAAAGCTTTTTGTTTTCTCAAGGTTAATTTACATCCTATTGGCAAACCAGGCCTTAGCCCCCATTCCTGTATTCTTTTTTTTGCAAATGTCCTGACAGGATTATGGCCCGCTATACTATTGATTAATTTTATTCCCTTCTCTAATCTAGCCTGGTCTTTCCCAGCGCCAATGTTCAAGGTTACTTTTTCTACACTTATCTGTTTCATAGCGTTCATCTTATTTGCTCTATTAATTTGATAAAGTGATTAATGGTTTTTCTTCGCCTACAGGAAATGCATACTCTTTTAATGTCTCAACTACATCTCCATTTTCACTCTTATACACAATCCTATTTCCCTTTATATCCTGGACTTTTCCAACCTGGCCAATATGCTTTCCGCCTGTAAGGTATACTAACACATTCTTGCCAAGCCCAACATGTTTTTTTATCTCATTCTTGCCTTTACCCAGGGAAAGCAAAATACTATCTCCTACTTTGTAGCTTTTATCTGTAACAAGTTTGCTTTTCCCATCATATAGGTTTAATTGGATTTTTCCCTTAACCACGCTTTTCCCTGTTATCTTGCATATCTTAATGCTGCTCTCATCCTTGCTTACTTTAATCAGGTCTATTTTGCCCATTTTAGTCAAAATAATCCTAAAGTGCTCATCAATCTCATTTAATGATAAGACATCAAACAGCCCAACAGGAAACCTGTAATCTTTTCTTCTTATGCCGTCAATAGTGACATTCTTTGTTTCCAGAATATGCCTAGACTCCTTGTTATTGGACGCATAATCAAGGATATCCCTCAACACAACATTTAATGGGACAGATATACTTTTTTTATGAGGACCAGGACTGGGTTTTGTAATGTACTTGATTCCCTTTCTCTTTATCTTCCATGTTTTAGGGGCAAAATGCCTATTTAGGTGCTTTGACATTCTATTTCCTCTCTAAATTTTTTTGTCTCATCTTATCATCTGTATTAATTTCAGCAATCATTAAATTTGACGGGTTTAAAGGATATCTTGCTTTTGTACCGTCTTTCTTGACAATTTCTATGCCATTAACATACACCCTGGTTTTTTTTAAATTGACTTCATCAACCTTCCCGGTTTTATTCTTAAACTGCCCTCTTAGTATCTTAACACTATCCCCTTTTTTCAGGCTCACACTTCTTTTATTGTATTTTTCCCGCAGCACTTTTGATAGATGCACATTGACAAATTTTTGCCTGATATGAAGGGGAGCATTATGCCTGTATTTTCTCTGCTTCCTTGGCTGCACGCTTCCATTCCATGATTTTGAAAATTTTGTTTTCATTTTATCCTATAAATCTTATTTTGAAAATATTTTAGACAACAATGCTGGCTATTTTAGCGACAGCCGGCCATCTTTCACACACTTCTTTGGCTATGGCGCCCTTGAACATTGTACCTTTCGGGTTTCCCTTTTCATCCTTTAAGACAACCACTGCATTATCCTCAAACTTTATCCTCGATCCGTCAGTTCTCTTATATTCTTTTTTTTGCCTAACAATAATAGCATGAACAACCTGCTTTCTCATATCCGGCCTGCCCCTTCTTACAGAAGCCATAACCAGGTCAGCAACACCCGCTGACGGAACCCTTCCTTTAGTAGTCTTGCTTCCGACAACTGTGAATATCTTGACTATTTTTGCTCCTGAATTATCGCACGTTTCAACTTCACTCCCTATGGGAAGCGCTTTGGTTATTTTTGATTTTAATGCCTGCATTTTTATTCTGCCTCTTCACTCTCAACTTTTTTATCATCGCTTTTTTTATCATCTTTTTTAACTTTTGACTCTTCCTCTGCTTCCATTCTTTCCTTAAACAGCCTCTCCTTACCTAAAACTTCCACAATCACAAAATTCTTGGACTTGCTTAATGGCCTACACTCCATAATCTTAACAATATCCCCCTCCTTCGCATTTATACATACAGTATTATGCGCCATTACCTTGCTTCTTCTTTTTTCAAACCTTTCATATTTTCTTAGATAATTCCTCCTTTCCCATTCCACTACTGCAGTCTTTTGCATCCTGGTAGAGATTACAGTGCCTGTAAATGACCTGCCTCTGCATTTTAATCTGCCATGAACAGGACAATTGCTGTCTTCACATTTGCCTTTATCCTTGTTCTCTTTCCCGCTTATTTTTTCTGCAGTCATTTTATCTTATCTTACTTCTATAGCATCCGGTGAAAAACCGAGCTTTACTAATACATCTTTTACCTTGTTTTTATGGTTGCCTTGCAGCTCTACTTTTCCTTCCTTTACAGTACCGCCGCACGCGAATTGGGCTTTCAATTTTTTAGCCAAATCCTTCATATCAATCTCTTTTTGGTCTATGCCCTCAATTATCGTATATATTTTTCTGAATTTCTTGGCCTCTGTGAAGACTTTTATCAGCTGGCTCTCTTTAGCTATGGTTTCACAGACGCATAGCTCTTTCACCAAACCGCACTTTACACAAATTTCACTCATGCTTTTTTACCTACCTCTGGTTTTTTCAAATCTTTTGAAACTTTAGTTGGTTTTTTGTTGGCTTTTTCTTTTTCTATTGTCAGTATCTTTGCCAGGGTTTTCTTTATTTTTCTGGCTTGGCCTGGATTCTTCAAAGCAGCACCTATCACTATCTGAGCGTTCACCTTGACTAATTCTTTTTTAAGCTCAAGGATTTTCTCGTTAAACATATTCTTTTCCATTCCTCTTACTTCTCTAGCTTTCATCTTTCTTCACTCGCTTTTTTTTGCTTTTTTCATTAGGATCTTTCTCAGCTTTTTTTGGCTCTTCTTTAACTTCTTTTTCTTCACCGCCTTTCTTAACATCCTTTGCTTCCTCTTCCTTAATCTCTTCTATATTTTCTTCCTTTTCTTCATTAAGCTCGACTTTATCCGGCAGCTTTGTTCCCGGAGGCATTATGCTTACCTTAATGCCTACAACTCCTGTCTTAAGCTTTGCCTGCGCGTGCGCTTTGCTAACGCCAACTATTGATATGTCTCCGCATTTTTTAAGATAGCCTGAGTAAAATCTCCATGATTTTGCCCTGCTGCTTGGTATTTTGCCGCTCACTATTATCTCAACACCTAAAGCCCCAGAATTCATGACAGCTTCCATGGTCTTATGTCCTACAGCCTTGAATTTTTCACCGCCAAATCTTTCCAGTGATCCGGTAATCCTTTCAGCAACTATGCTCGCATCCAGATTAATGCCCTCAACCTCACTTATCTCTATCTGAGGATTTTCAAGTTCAAACCTGCTCTTTAAGGTCTTTGTCAAGTCCTTTATATTCTGGCCTTTTCTTCCCACAATAAGTCCTGGCCTTGAAGCATAAATAACAATCTTTTCTCCAAGAGGAGTCTTTAGCATCCTTGTATGGCTATGGCCGACATTTTTCAGGTTTTCAGATATGTATTCCTGTATCTTATGCTCCTTAATTTTTTGCGATACGAATTTTCTTTCTATCATTTTTTATCGTTGCCAGGGTTTGAACCCTTGCTTTTCTCGTTAGCACTTTCTTTAGTTTTTTTTGCAGCAGTTTCTTTTTTCACTGCCTTTTTCTTTGCATCTGGCTTGCTTTCAGCTTTTTCCAAAACTACAATTTCCACATTTGTCCTTTTTGCGTTCCTGCTTCTTTGCCTTCCATATCGTGCAGTTTTTGCAGCTTTATTCGAGTTTATATGCGCAATAATCAAATTGGCTGTATTCAATCCCTTAAATTGTGCATTGGCCTCAACCTGGTTTAGCAGGCTCAAAAACTCCATTGATGCTTTTTTAGGATACCTTCCAGCTGCCATTCCTTTTTTATGGCCAACATCAGCATTAAATCTTTTAAATGGCACGGCTTTTTTATCTTTAATAACTTCATCCAAAAATTTTTTGGCAAAATTAACATCTTTCTCCCTTATAAAATTGCATATCTCTATACTCTGTTTAGATGAAATCGGCAAAGACACTCCAATAGCCCTGGCCATGTTCTCTTTATTGTAATCTTTTAATGAATATTTGTGTCCCATCTTAACCTTACTTTGTTTATTTGACTGATAATGCTCCGCTGGATTTTGTAGCTCCTATTCCCGGAGCTGAATGCTGGACTCTGTTTCTTGTCAAAACAAACTCCCCAAGATAATGCCCGATCATATCTCCAACTATGGAAACTGGCAAAAATGTCTTGCCATTGTGCACTTTTATTGTCTTTCCAACCATCTCCGGTAATATTATCATGTCTCTGCAGTGAGTCTCAATATTAGCTTCATTGTTTTTTATTTTTTTAAGCAAAATTTTATGCTGCTCACCAAGTTCTCGTTTCAATGTCCTTCTTTGTCTTGCAGGCAGCAAGCTTGCAAGCTCGTTTAAGCTTAAGCCTTTCAACTCTTCTAGACTTTTACCGCGAAAAACAAATTCTTTCTTAGCCATTTTTCATTATCTTTTCTTTCTCCCCGTTCTATTAGGGGAAATTTTTCCCACTTTAGCCCCAGGAGGAGCGTTTCTTGAAGCCACTGTTGGGCCACCTTTTACTGCTGAACTTGAACCTCCAAAAGGATGGTCAACAGAGTTCATTGATGTTCCGGAAACCTGAGGCCATAACTTATTTTTAGCTTTCATAGCATAATACCTTGTCCCGGCTTTTAAAAATGGCTTTTCTTTTCTTCCTGAACCTGCAATAACCCCTATTGTAGCCCTGCAGTCAGGCAAAAATTTCTTTCTTTTTGAGGATGGAAGCTCCACTACAATCATATTCTGCATCTTTGTGACTATTTTTGCAAAACCACCAGAAGCCCTGACAAATTTTCCTCCGTCTCCAGGAAACAGCTCAATATTATAGATAGCCATGCCTTCAGGTATATTTTTTAACGGCATTACATTGCCTTTTTTAGCATCAATATTATCTCCCATCTCCACATTATCTCCAATTTTTACTCCTTCAGGCGCATGCATCAATATAGTGCTGCCATTATCATATCTTATCTGCGCAAGAGGGCTGCTATGCCCCTGGCAGTGTATTAAGTCAGTTATTTTTCCAGTAAGGCCTGATTTTTCATATTTTGCGTATTTGCTTTGTCCTTTGTACCTAAAACTTGGCGCCCTGTATCTTGGGCTTCCTTTTCCTCTTGCCTGTTGTATCAAGTTTTTTCCCATTTTTTCACCTACATTAGCCCTAGCTGGGTTGCTATATCAATAGCCGGATTATTGTCTGAAAATTTAATATAAGCTCTTTTCTTTCCTTTTTGCACATGCACCTTTACATTTTCAACTTTAACCTTGAACATCTTTTCTATTGCGCTTCTTACCATTTTCTTATCAGCATCTATATCTACTATGAATACTAATTTGTTCTGGCTCTCCATAAGCCTTATTGACTTTTCCGTTGATAACGGATATTTAACAATTTTATATGGGTCCATTTTCATTCAAACAATTTTTTTTCTGTCAGCGCTTCAATTGCCGATTTTGTCCATAAGGTCAATCTTCCCAGAACTGCTCCCGGAGCAAGCAGCTCAGCATTTAGTGATTTAACGTCAGCAACATCAATTCCAGGTACATTGCCCGCAGCCTTTACTATGCTGCATTTTTTCGAAACAACTATTAAAGGCCCTTTTTTTGCCTTGTATTTCCTTCCTCTTGCTTTGCCTTTTCCTGCCCTAACTGTTTTTTTACTAGTTCTGTTTAATTCTTTTTCAAGCCCAAATCCCTTTAAAACTGCCACTACATCTTTTGTCTTGCTTATGTCTTCAAATTTTTTGTCCAGGGCAAAAGGATAGCTTTCAGGTATTGCATGCCCCCTGTCTTTTACTAAATCATTAATAACAGTAGCCGCTATACATATTCTAATGGCTTTTCTTCTTTCTTTTTTGTTGATTTTTTTATGAAGTGTTTTTTCTGCTTTTGGAGGATGTGCTTTTCTTCCGCTGACAGTATTGGGCGAAATTGCACCAACCCAGTGCATTCTTGTCCCTCTTCTGCTTAAAATTTTTCTTGGTGTCCTTGATATTCCAAAACCGTACATTCCCCTATATTTTTTCCTTCTTTTTGAAAGATTTGCAGATGCCCTCATCCCTGCTTTTTTCATCGCGCCATAAGGCTGCCTTTTATCGCTCTGAATTGCAAGCACTGCCCTCTTAACTAAATCCGGCCTTACGCTTTCATCAAACTGTTTAGGCAGGTTTATTTCCCCTACTTTATTTTTTGAAGTGTCTAAAATATTTAATTTCATTTTAAGCAGCCTTTACTAAATTTATATTTTGTATTGTTGGAGCTGTATTTGGCAAAATTTTATTTGGCCTTGAAGGCTCATTTATCCTTATCAGCCTTTTTTCAGTTCCTATGATAGATCCTTTGACAAGAATGTATGTGTTTTTAACAACACCATAATGCTTCAATCCTCCTTTTACATTTACATCTTTTCCTTCCCCTATTTTCAAAAGCCATTTATTATATTCTGTCCTTGGGTGGTATCCCATCTTTCCGGCCTTTGCATTCCTCCACATTATATGGCCCTGGGCTATCCATCCACCCAGGCTTCCGGGAGTTCTCCTGCCCTTCTCAGACTTATGGTTCTTCAAAGAGATACCAAACCTCTTAACAGGACCCTGCATTCCTTTTCCCTTGGTAACAGCATGCACATCAAGCTGCTGCCCTTCTTTAAACACCTCAGAAATTATTATTTCTTTTCCAAGCTTTTCGTTTGCATACTTTACTTGATCTTCTTTATTTCCTCCTAGCCCAATTTCAAAAAGCTCTGGCTTCTTCTTGCCGATGCCTGTTAATTTTGGCTGAGTATAAACAAGTAATCTTATAAAATCAAAATCTTTCTCTTTTTCATCTTTCTTTTTATCGGATTTCTTTGGAATTGCTATCTTCTTGCCAAGCTCTTTATCAAGATTTTCAGCAAGCGTTTCAGAAGCAACCTTAAGGCCGTTTGTTGTGTTTTTGTAAAATTTTATAGAAGCAGTTTTTAATGGGGGACATTCAATGATTGTGGCAGGACAAAAAATCCCCATTCCTTTTGTCGTTGAAGTCTTCCTATCATCGGTAATTATCAGATGAGTCATGCCAACCTTATAGCCCGCAAATCCCAAAGGCTTAGCATCTTTTATCTTTGTCCAGGACCGCACTCTAGCAAAAACTCTCTTTGACCTTCTTCTCGGCCAAAACTGCAAACTTCCTTTTCTTGGTCTTCTTATTGTTGGCATCTTTGTTTTTTGCGGTAATCACCTCAAACACGGACAGATACAAATATCTGGTTTGTTTTAGCAATCAAAAATAGCCTTTTATTGAAGTCCTTTTATAGAAACCAGTCTTTTATCGAACTGTACTGAAAAGGACATCTTTTCAGGCTGTCTTTATCCCGAAGGAAGTATCTGGAAACAAATGGGTATTTATAAAGGTTGCTATGGAATCCCTTAAAATTCAGCCAGAATAACGAATAACTTTCCTATTTCTTAACAGCCTTTTCTTTCCCCTTTATTACTCTCTTTTCTTTCCCTTAGCTTCTTTTTTCTGCATCTTCCCAGCCTCTTTATTCAGATAAAATGTTTTCCTTATAGCATAGCTTACAGGATTTTTTATCTTCAGGCAGAGATTGTCTTTTTTACAAACCCCTAAATCAACATAATACATATTATTATTGCAATTAGGTGGCAATATCTTCTTTTTTTGGGATTTATGGTATCTTACCTGCCCAACCAAAAGGTTTTCCCTCAATGACTCTAAATTTTTCTTATTCCATTTTCTGAGGTAAACCTCAATCTGCTCATAATCCCACCCAACGCTTGTTAAAAAGTTAACCAAAATAAACAAAGCTCTTTTTCTTCCGTCATTCAAACCATTACTTATCAATTTAATGCAAGGTGGAAAAAAATCTTCAGGCATAGCGTCTTTTATCTCAAAATCTTTTCTTGGCTCCACTCTAACTTCCTGCTCCTTGACAGAAGAAAAATCAAGCGCCTGCATTAATAACTTGGAAGCATTTCCTTTAACAATATTCTCACTGTCCAAAAACCTGAATTTTGAAATTTTAAGATTTTTCGGCTCAGCATGAGCTTTTTCAAAGTCCATAACCTTATCAGGGTCTAATGGAACTGAAACTAATCCGGATTTTTCATGAAGAGAATACGCCATCCTAAAAAGATGCCTTGATGAGATAAGAATAGTGTCTATATTGAGGAACGGCTCTGCATTTAACGCTGCAATCCTGTCATTAAACTCATTTTTTTCATAATAGATTATTTTTTTTGAATCAACCTTAGTTTTCTCTGCTACTTTTGAAAAATCCCCTTCTAATTCCATGATTTTCTTCCCTAATTGCCTTTTTATCAGCTCAGTTATGTAAAATGCAACCTTTCTTGCAGCATCAGGAAACATGCTGCTTGTTTTCTCATTTCCTATTGTTTTAGGAAAAGCCTCAAAAGGAATCCCAATATGAAAGCCCTTGTTGCCTGAAAACTTGCATGAAATAGACTTAACGTCATTGAACCTTAATGCTTTTATAACTAAATCTGCTGCAATCCTGGAATATTCAAAAAAGCTGCAATCTATATCCAGAACTAAATCCCATCCAACCCTTAATGAATTTATATCATTCTTCTTCATATTGGGACTCAATTGCAGGGGATTGCTCCAGATCTCTTCTGACACGTGAAAAGAAGTCGCTTTTTGCTTTGCCAATTCCAGAATATCAGCAGGATTATTTAGCACATCAGGCCTCGAGCCAAACCTATCATTGAACCTAACTGCAACTTCCCTGTTTTTGGCAGCTAGAATCATCTCTTCCTGGATGTCTCTTCTTTTGTAATGGCTTAAGGTTACATTTAACGGAATCATAAAAAGAGGGAAACATTTACTCTATTTAATTATTGCGAGAAAAAGTAAAATCATAATACTCCATATTTTCTAAACTTATTATACTTTAATAGAATTTATTCTATCTATAATCTCATTAACCTCAGCTGGTAATTTTGATTTATCACCTCTAAGCATGTCAAATACTTTTAAAGTAATTTTTTCATCATTATCTGTAGTTTTTACTCTTATATAACCATTAATATTTTTTTCATCATATGGCTCAACTAAATATCTAACTTTGTGAGTAAGTTTATTCATATCGCCATGAAATTCGCGAGAACCAAAATCTTCTTTAGAAATTCTAACTTTTTCATCATTAAATATAAAATCAATTGTGCCATTAATTTTTCTGTGAAGAATTTTATCACTATAACTTATTTCTCTGTCTTCATATCTTGGCATTCCCTTAATTTTACATTCATGCACTAAATCACCATATTGTCTATGAATTTCATTTTTAATATCACTCTTTCCAACAATATCCACTAGTATTTTATCTTTACCAGATTTATTAACATATGCATCAGATTTCATGATTTTAATCAAAAATACTTATGGATTTATAAACTTTACTAAAAATATATTATTTAAGAGTAGTGAAATAAATTATCTACAATAACAACATCAAATCACCAATTTCAAAATCAATATTAAACTTAAACATTAAGTTTTTATAATAGAAAACAATACTTTTCTTATTATTAAGGTGGTTTTATGGTTGTAAATCAATTAAAAACAGTAGTATTATTGGGAGCATTAACAGGAGTATTATTATTTGTAGGCCAACTAGTTGGAGGTGCTTCCGGACTCACATTCGCATTAATATTTGCAATTATAATGAATTTAGGCAGTTACTGGTTTTCTGATAAGATTGTTTTGAGGATGTATCGTGCTAAACAAATTAATGAATCTGAAAACCCGAGACTATACAAGATTGTAAAAGAAGTTTCTGAAAAATCCAAGATACCTATGCCTAAGGTTTATATTCTTCCGAGTGATGGATTGAATGCCTTTGCAACTGGAAGAAATCCAAAACATGCAGCTGTAGCAGCCACTGCAGGAATTCTTAGAGCTTTAAATGATGATGAATTAAAAGGAGTAATGGCCCATGAAATCGCTCATGTCGGAAATAGGGATATCCTAATCTCATCTATTGCAGCAACAATAGCAGGAGTTATCTCCTATGTTGCATTCATGGCTAGATGGGCAGCTATATTTGGCGGCAGAGGCAGGGATAGCGGCAATATAGTCAGTCTTTTAGTTCTGGCAATTATAACTCCACTTGTAGCAACAATCATACAATTAGCAATTTCCAGAAGCAGGGAATATCTTGCAGATGCAACAGGAGCCAGGATAATGCAAAGCTCATCAGGATTAGCAAGTGCACTGGAAAAATTAGAAGCAGGAGCAAAAAACCACCCAATGAGAAATGTCAATCAGGCAACAGCGCATATGTTTATAGTTTCTCCATTGCGCGGAGGGGCTTTTTTAAAATTATTATCTACTCATCCTCCAATGAACCTAAGAATACAAAAATTAAGAAATATGAAGTTTTGATTTTTTCCCTAATCTAATGTCTGATACTCCCTATCCAAAATCTCCTTTATTCTTTCAGCTTTTTTCTTGCCGATTTTCTCCACTTTCTCTAGTTCTTTTTGCTCGGCATTAATCACGTTTTTAACACTCTTAAAGTGCTTGAGCAAAGGCCGTGCCAATGCCATGCCAACTCCAGGCAATGCACTTACAATATATTCCTGCTGCTCCTTTATACTAAAGGCTTTTTTCTGTGGATGTAGTGAAAAATCTTTTCCGGTTCCATCCTGCTCCCTTTTTGCTATTACATTAAGCAACAAAGCAGTATCTTTGAAATTCTTAGTATATAATAATGGGATGCCATAACTTATAGCAATTGCAGCTAACATTCCCCTTATAGCATTTGCATGCACATTCCTTATAGAGTAAATATCTTCAGTGCCTTCAATAATCAGCAAAGGCTTCTCAAAATTATTCCTCAGATTTTTTATCTGCTGCAATAATCTTCCGTCAATTATGCTCTGGACAAAATCCTCTGTTGTTTTTACCTCAACTCCAACTCTTGAGCTTAAGATATAATCTGCATTTGGCAGAGCCTCTAATTTTATCTCAACATCCTGTTCTATGAGCTCTTTTATAACTCCAGATCCTTTTTCACGAAAATCAGCAAAAATCTTTATCTTATCCTCTTTCACAAATTTAGTTATTTTTTCATCTTTATTGGAATTCAAAAAAAATCCCATCTTGCTTTTTAGACTCTCTAAATTCCTGTACATTCTTTTTTCTTTATGGTGGGCAGACCATCTATACCCTTCATCCATAGTATTTTTTGTCATTAAAACAATAACCTTTCCTTCTCCATGCCTGCCTGTCCTGCCTCTTCTTTGAATCTGCCTTATTGCTGAAGGTATTGGCTCGAAGAAAATAACAGTATCAACTGCAGGAATATCAAGCCCCTGCTCAGCAATTGAAGTTGCAACCAAAATATTAAACATACCTTCCCTAAAATCATCTAAAACTGCTTTCTGCTCTTTCTGGCTCAATCCAGTCTCACCTTTCTTCAATTGCCCAACAAACAGCTTTGCATTGACATCCTCAATCTTGTTTAATTTACTAACAATATCATTTGCGCTGTCCCTGTATTGATTGAATACAATTATCTTTTTGTCTTTTTCTTTTATTTCCTTCTCAATAATTTTCTGTAGCTCAATAAGCTTTGGATGCTCCACACTTCCCTCATATAATTTTGCAGTCTTGATAAAAGCAGACCTGAAATTTAAGTCCTTGACAATATTTTTGACTGCCTTGACTTTTGTATTTGCAGAATCCTGCTGCAGCCTTTCCATGTACCTGTACAATGGAATTACCCCTTGTGTCTCTAAAAGCTCAAGCCCATGCGAAACTTTCATGATCTCAGCCAGGACTGAAATAGCAGTCCATATAACAAAATTCTTTCCAGAGCTTGAAGCCTTTCCTCTTAACTCTGCCTGCAGCCTTAATAAATCTGTTTTGCTGACATATTTTAAGTCAGTTCTTCTCAAAACTCCCCATTTTTTTAATTTTTCAAGCCTGTCATTCAAAAAGCCCTGCAGATATTTTTTTATCTCCAGAAACATTGGAGATAATTCAACTTCAATCCACTTAATGTCAATCTCATGCACATAAGGCTTTACATCAGGGTCATTGTCAGTCCTTATCTCAATCTCTTCAATATACAGGTTCTTGCAGACTTCCTGTATTTTTTCAAGATCAGAGCCAGGACTCGCTGTCAATCCAATTATTCTAGGATATTTAGATTTTTTATGGTACTGCTTTGTAACCCAGGTATAAGAATAATTCTTCACAGCATTATGCGCTTCATCCGCAATGATTAAAGATACCTCTTCTAGATTAATCCTGTTATTTATTATGTCATTCTCAACACATTGCGGCGTGCTCACTATAACAACTGCATTTTTCCACAACTCTTCTCTTTTTTTAGGGCTTACAGTTCCGGTAAACAAGACTATCTTGCCCTCATCAATATCAATGCACTCTTTAACTTCATTGCATATCTGTTCAGCTAACGGCTTGGTAACAGTCAAAAACAATATCTTTGATTTTGGGTAAGAATTCAATCTCTGGGCAGCAGCTAAAATAGCAGTTTTAGTCTTTCCAAGGCCAGTAGGAAGTATAATCAGACAATTACTTTTAGCGCAGGAAGCCATTATCGTTTCCTGATACAGCCTTGGAGTGAAGTTTTGGATACTAGCCATATTCAATAGAGTAATATTTTGGGTTTTATATTGGTTTCCATTTAAAATACAATTAACAAAAAATCTCCAATATAAAAAAATTAAATAATAAAAAATAAGGAAAAAATCAACTTAATAAAGAACATCCCTTATAATCTCCTTATTATGCAGGTGATAGCTTAACAAAACTCCCAGAATAAACAATATAATAACAACCTGCCTGCTGCCGTAATACACCCCTATAACATATCCAACCAAAAATCCTGCAATAATGATATAATACGGGAATTGAAGCTTTTGTTTTCTATCATATAATAATCTTCCCCCAATAAATCCGCTCAAAAAAATAACTATGTAGCTGATAAAAGCGCTCGGCGCAAATATAGAGACAATAAATCCTACAATCATAAGTACAAAAAAGAAAAATTCTGCCCAGTTCTTGAAAAAAAACTCAGTCATCTTTACAAACTCCATGCTTTATGCTCAAAAAACATATAATACAAAAGCCAAAGCAGTATTCCGACGAAAACAGATGTTACTACAGCTACCCACACTCCAATATTTAAATTTATCAGTATTGCAGCAGCTACAATTCCTGCTGTTGAAAAGGCATAAAGCATCCTGCTGCCGTATAAGGTTCTGCTTCCATCTAATGGGGGTATTGGTATCAAGCTAAAAACAGCATACGCAATATTAAAAATAATGACTTTCTGAATCAGCGCATTAAACACAACTCCGCTTACTGCCTTAAACAAAATAGCAAGCGATATGCTGGCTAAAGGACCTCCGAGCGCAATCAATCCCAGAGCCCAGTAATTTATCCCATACCTGACCCATCCAAGCCTGTGCCCTGCAAGATGGTGCACCATAATTCCCCCAGGAAGTATCAGCCAAAACAAGCCATTAGTCAAAAAAGCAATTATCACTCCAAACACCAATCCGAAGCCCCACATCCTCCATTCCAGCCTATAGCCGGTAGCCAAAGCCCATATCCTTTGTATGGAAATGTGCACTAAAACAGACAAGGCAACTATCAAAACAGCATTAAAGAAATTAAACAATCCGATCGTAAAATTGAAATTACTTCCTGAACCCCACTCCCTGAAAGAAATGATAAAAGCCATTACCAGGATTGCAATAGACAACCCTCTTAACTCTAATGGCGTAAACTTAAAATACCTCTTTAATTTATCCAGTAAATCAACTATTTCTCCCATTAATACAATTTTTAATAAATATTGTATTTAAATATGTCGAAAATCTCCGATTTTCGAGCATGCTCAGAAACCGAATCAATTAGTCTGTTGGTTTCTGACATATCGGAAATTTCCAACAGTTGCAATTAATGGGAGAAATCCAACCCAATTTTACTTAATTATTTGGAAATAATTCTCTATTAACTGTAGAATCAATAGTCGCACCATATGGTTGGATTTTTGATATTTCTGATGGATTAAATTGTTTTTCTTCTTCAACTTTAATTATGCCGTTTAAAACCGATTTATTTTAAAATATAATTCCATCTGGATGAACTTTTTATCAGTTCTAAAATATCATCTTCATGCCCTGCTCCGATAATGGCCAATATTTTCTTGTCAGGATTCTGAGCCATAACATTCTTTATATTCTGAGCCATAACATAATTTCTCTCTTCTATCAGGACTTTATAGATATTAGGATACCTGTCCTTGACTTTATTAACAAGTTTCTTTATGACTTTTTTGCTCGGGACTTTGGTCAGGTCAAACTCTACGACCTTTTTCCTAAAAACCACTGCTTTTGCTATATCAGCAACAAAGTTCCATTTCTCTTTCCATGTTAATGCTTTTGAGAACCTTTTCAATGTAATCTCTATATCTTGGTCAACCAATGCTATCTTCATTTTATTCTTTTTTGCAAGCTCAGCAGCTTTTTTCATCTCAGAGCCAGGGCTGACTCCCACTATCTTCCCTAATTTCTTTTCAGCCCATGCACCAATCAAAGAAAAAATAAATCCCTTGATGCCGATCCTTTTAATGTCATAAATCCTTATCTTCCCTGGTCTGCGAAACAGCCCATAAAACCTTCTCTTGTCTAATTCTAGAGCTACTATATCCGGCTTGCCTTCTTCTATCTCTTTTGTCACATCATCCAGGCTCTGTTTCGCTATGTGGGACGTGCCAATTATAGTCAGATTTCCATACTTCATACTTCAGGAGATATTCTGAATTTTTAAAAAACTTCCTAAATGAAAACGAAGATTTTAAATACTTGCACTCTTTAGTGAATATAAAAATAATACAGGTGGTGCTTTATGCTTAAGATGAAAAAAATATCTGAAACTTTTGATATGAGGGTTTTTACCGATACTGGAGAGTATTTTGGGGATGTTGAAGAATCAATTATTACTCAAAATAAGGTTTTTGGGTGGCGTGTAAGAGCAACTAAAACATCTTTCCTTAACAAGGTTCTCGGCTCTGCAAAAGGCGTTATTGTTCCTCATCAGCTCGTAAAGTCTATTGGAGACATAATGATAATAAGCAAGGCTGCTATTCCTTCTTATTCTGAAGAAGATGAAAAGGAATAAATTTTTATTTTAAGTATCTACAGGAAAATATCTCATTCTTACTAAGATATAAGCTACATACATTGTAATCATAGCTATAGCTGTTTTTTTTGTCAGCATCTTGTTTTTCCACAAAAACCACATGATGATAATTGCAGTTATTATCTTGACAGGAAGGTCAAAAACAATTATTGGCCTCGGAACTTCATAAGAAGAAATCATCGCTCCCAAGCCCAGGGCAAACATCGGATTGGTTATGTTGCTTCCGACTAAAGTCCCTATTGAAATCGATGAAGCTCCCCTGAGTATCGCTGTTATTGAAGTTGTCAATTCCGGAAGTGCAGTTGCTATTCCAATGGTTAAAATTCCTATCAACGAGCCACCGATATGATATCTCTCAACAAAAAACTCTGCAATACGCAGAATATATTCCGCGCTGGCAACAATAATAACAATCCCTATGCCAATATAAGCAAGGTCTTTCCATATATCTTTTTTATCCATTCTTTCTAAATTTGCTTTTTTGCGGACATTGTGCTTCTTTCTCTCTCCCAATCCCAAAAACCACAGGTAAAGAATATAGCCGAAAAACAATACTGCTCCTTCTATCCTGCTTATTTCCTTATCCAGCGCAAACAAAAGCAGCAGAGCAGCAGAAAGTATCATAATAAGGAAATCTCTTCTTAGGAAACTTTTTGATACATGTATCACCCCTAATAAGCCAACAATACCTATAATTAAATTCTGCTGTACTATATCCGAGCCGATGTTAGTTCCCAAAACAGTTGCGGATGCTATGAAAGGGTCTATATTGCCCCTTACAATATCGAGGCTTGCAACAACATGCGTTGTTATTTCTGGCAGGCTGGTGCCTATGGAAATCACAGTAAGTCCTATGAAAATCTGAGAAATCCCCAGATTGTTGCTTAGCTTTATCGCTTTTTCAATTACCTTGTCCGCAACAAAAACAAGAAAAAAAGTAGCTATCACTCCAATTATGACATTATCAATAGGATTTTGGCTTATAATAACCATAATCTTAAAATTACACAGACATTTTAATAGTTTGCGATTTTAGTAATAAATTATTAAAACATAAAGTACTCTTGGTTTAATATACGGCAGTAATCTAATGGCTATGATTCGAGCTTCCCAAGCTTGCTATCCGGGTTCAAACGCTGTTAAATTCAGAAGAAATTTATGGCTTGAAAATCCCGGCTGCCGTATATTAGTTATTCTTTATCGCAGAACCAATCATAATTCCTGCCACAATGATAGCCGAGGCCAATACAATCCAGTTCTCATCCGGAGCATAGCCAAATAGGCCGGAACTGAATTTTATAATAACTAGTGTGGCAATGAAGTAAATCACTCCCATCACAACTAGAATTAATGAAGCTATTATCGTCACAATAAAATTCTCTATAATACCCTCTTTCCGCATAAACCAATATTTTTTTCTGGGGTTTAAATATATTTTGGTTTTTGGGGTTTATTGTATAAGTCAGTGCTTATGCGGGGCCTTAGCACTCTTCTCAACTTCGCATACTGCGTATGCTCAGGTCGTTTATCACAACCTTTTGGGAATTAATCCATTGGCAATTTACACATAAGCACTGACTTCTATACTAACTCCTTACTTTAAGAAAACTATATAAATGGTGTTTTATTAATAATAGCATATGAGTTGGGAATTTGTTAATGAACTAAGCAGGAAAACAATACACATCACAATCTTAATAGTTCTTGCGCTTTTTTTTGCAATAAAAAACCAGGCAGGACAGCAGGCAGCCCTTCTTTTTTTAGTGGTTTTATTATTAATATTCCTGATTTTAGAATACTTCAGATTAGAGCTCAATTTCAAGCTCCCGTTTTTCCACCAGTTCATAAGGCCGAAAGAGCAGTATCGAGTTTATGGAGTAATATTTTTCCTTTTATCTGCAATAGTGGCCCTTGCGGTTTTTGACACCGCTATTGCCCTTGCAGCCTTATTAATGACAACTTTTGGAGACATGTCAGCCGCAATTGCAGGAAAAAAGTACGGCAACACAATACTTTTCAAGAACAAAACAGTTGTCGGATTTGCAGCGGAATTAATAACAAATTTTATAGTGGCATTAATAATAAGCCTGTTCTTTTCAATCAACATATACATCCCAATAATCATGGCTTTTGTCGCAACAATTACAGAAACTCTAGTTGACGAATTGGATGATAACTTAGTAGTGCCAATAGCCAGTGGGTTTATTGGTCAGATTCTTCTTTTAGCATTTTAATTTTTTTGTTTAATCCATCCACATCTATAGCCACTACCATCTCACCCATGGATTTCAGCCCAAGTTCTAAAGCTATATTATCGCATACCATGTTGTGTATGTAAGGGCATATTACCCAGACCTTATCCGAGTTAGAGAATGGATTTATGAAGTATATGCTCAAAAGCTTAAAATCACTTAATTTTTTCCAGTTATCTATAACAAACTTAATATTTGATATATTGTTTAAAGTAATCAGGCTAATGTTCAATTCATTTTTTATCTTGCCAAATAAATCACTTTTCAAAACTGTTCCCACAATAAAATATTTTACCTTGTCTTTGTAATGCACTGCAAAATCAAACCCTTCGGAATTTTTCTTTACCTTTACTATCTCTTTTTTAATGTGATCCTTATTCTCCAGAAACCTTATGCTCCAGCCAACTAAGTAAGAATTAACATCAGCCATAAGATAAAATTAGAATAATCGTTTATAAAATTTATGCTCAATCATTCTCAACCCTTGGCGCTAGAATAAAGCTCAGCATTACCTTATCGACTGTCTTGTATTCTATCTTCAATGGGTAATCATTGTTAAAGGATATAGAAACATCATCTGCAATTTTGCTGCCGTTTATCATCTTTTTAAGGTACTCAATGCTGTACTTTGCTTTTACTTTTCCATCTCCATCAGCTTTTATCTTTGTGCTGTCATTCTCCTTTATCTCAATTTCAGCCTGGCTTAGGTCACCTTCTGCAAGTATCGTAAATTTCTTCGCCTCTGCCATAAAAGTTACAGATTCAGCAACAACATCAACATCTTCAACAGCCTCGTTCAATACCAAAGATTGAGTTTTTATATTGATAGGAAACTTTAAATCAGGTATTTTCTGCTCTTTCTCATCAAGCTCTATTATTGGAAGGTTAAATGTTCTTGTATTATCTCCCTTTAATTGTAACCTTAACTTATTTTCAGGGTCTAATTCAAGAGTAAGCATATCATTTGGCTTTGCCCTTCTCATTACCTGTTTTAAATTGCTTAAATTTATTGCAATTTCAACATCTTTTTTGATATCATATTCTGTAAAAGAACTGCTTAGAAGCTTGAAAATGACCAAAGCAACATTGGCAGGGTCCATTGCAACCAGTTCAATACCTTCCTTAGTCACTTTAAACCTTGCTTCATTAACTAGCTCAGAAATGATTGATATGCTTTCCTTTAGGTATTTTGGCTCTGCAAGAGTAAGTTTCATAGGTTCCCCCAAAAGCTAGAAAATGCCTATTTATTTATATATCTTTTGTGTTTTAGGCTTTTATATAGGATTTAAGAGTTAGCTGTACTAATTAGAAACATATCCTTTTACAAGCTTATCTTATGCCCATCTTTCACTAAAAACACATTTTTATCTGTCTTGTATCCCATCTCAACAGTCAAATCCACTAATGCATTCTTCATTTCCTTATCACCATGTGCAGGAATGATGTTTTTTGGCTTTACAAGGTTGATAAAATCCCTCAAGTCCTCTTTTGCAGCATGCCCGGACTGGTGTATATCCTTAAAAATTCTTATTCCTGATAATTTTAGCTCATTTTCCAATGCTTCCCTGTTTGCTATGTTTGTAGGTGTAGGTATTGTTGTGCATGAGAATATCATATTATCTTCAGGCTTTAATTTAAACTTAAACTCTCCTCTTGCAATCTTATACAAGACAGAATTATGCTCTCCTTGATGCCCTGTAACAACTAAAAGGTATTTCCCCCTATCCTCTTCAATCTTATTCAGCCTTTTTCTGATCTGCTTGCTGTATTTTACAATTTCAATTTTTTTAGAAAAGTGTATTATTCCAACATTTTCCCCTGCACGAGTATACTTTGCCAATGATCTTCCAAGAAAAATAATTTTCCTGTTCAGCTTTTTGCCAAACTCTATGATTGATTTTAATCTTGCTAAATGAGATGAAAAAGTTGTGGCTATTATAACATTATCTTTATTGTCAATTCCCAATAAAACATCTCTTAACATTTCTTTTGCCACACTTTCAGAAGGCATTTTTTTAGCATCCTTCGCATAGGTAGATTCAACTATTAGCGCATAAATCCCTTCATTTGCAAGCTCCTCAATCCTTTTAAAATTTGGAATTTTTCCTAATGTGGGCCTTAAGTCAAGCTTGAAGTCATTCGCATACATAATGATCCCATACTTGGTATGAATTGCAATCAAAACTGTTTGAGGCACAGAATGGGTTATATGTATAAACTCAATTTTTATATTTTCAGAAATCTTAATTGAAGAATTTGAATTTAATACTTTTATTTCATTATCAAGCTTAATCTTATCATCCTTCAAGATGCTTCTTATAACTTCAGCAGTAAACGGAGTACATATCACAGGAGCTTTAAACTGGCTTGCAATATATGGAACAGCCCCCATATGGTCAAGATGAGCATGGCTTATCACAATTGCCTTTACCTTATTTTTTATCTTATTCAAAACAGAAATATCTGGAACAGCTCCAGCATCCATTAATTTTTCCGGGCTTATCTTTATAATATCAGCGTCTTCAGTAAGCTTAATGTAATTCTCAAGCGCAAGCCCCAAATCTATAACTATGACTTCGTCATCAATCTTTATCGCTGTACAGTTCTTTCCTACCTCAGTATAGCCGCCAACTGCGTAAATATCAATCATTAATCTTTAAGAAACAGTGCTATTTAAATATATTATTAAAAATGCGGAGGCCAGGATTCGAACCTGGGTAGGCACTAAGCCAATAGATGGCTCCTAGTACTTCATCGGCCAAAAAGCCTCGTTACTCAACTAATTTGAGTTTGGATGTTTAGCGCCTTTAACGGTAAACTCTATCCCGTTTGGCCACTCCGGCACCTCCGCATATTAACAAAAGAATTAATACTTAATTTAAATATATTGCTAAATGTAAAGAAATAAGACTTTTACCTCAAACCAGTCAATTTACCTTCTATCTGGCTTAACTGGGATTCAAGTTTCTGAATCTCTGTTTCCGACTCTTTTTTTCCCTCTGCCTTGTGCTTATCTTTGCTCGTTTTCTTTTTTTCCGGAGATTTGCTCGCTCTCAGCCTTAGGTTTGATTCAGGCAATGAACCTTTTAAATTCGAAGTGAGCTTATTGAGCTCTTTAACAGTTTTTCTCAGCCCGTTTATCTTATCTATTTTATCTTTTCTCATTACTTTAAATTTTTCAAATCTCTGCAGGCTTTCAATTATGCCTTTCATGGATTCCAAAATATTCCTCCTGACCTCATTTGGGTCCCTTACTTCAACAAAAAACATATCTTTGCTTTCTTTTGCCATTGTTAGTATGTGCTCTCTGGCTCGAACAGAGTCTTGTCAATATCCTCTATCTTTCTCCCTATATCATCTAATGTGGAGTTCCACATCTTAATCTCAGAATCTTCATTATTTTTCAGTTCGTTGATATCATCTAAAGTCCTTTTTGCCTCATCCAGCCTGTCTTTTATTAATCCCAATATATCTAAAATATCCTTATAATCCTCCATCTTGACAAAGACCGGAGCCTCTGATTTATATCCTGCCATTCTTATCCCTCCTTGAATAATGTTTTATCAATAAAAATAAATTTTTTCTGCATATCTGCAATCGCATTTTTCCATTTTTCAAATTCTTTTTCCCTGCTCTCGTCAATCTCGTTCAAATTCAATAATGACCTGTCAGCAGCCTTTAAATTGCTTTTTATCGTGCTTATGCCGTTCAAAACATTCCTGAACCTTTCCACCCTGATAAAAACAGGACCCTTTGCCTCTTTATGCGTTAATACCTCTCTTTCCTCCCGGACAGCAGCCTTTTCCAACCTTTCATAGGGCGTTATTTCTGGCTTTATCTTTAGAATTTCAGGAACTTTAACTTCAGACTTTGGCATTTGCTCGCTGAATGTTGGTTTTGGAGCTTCTATATCATCGCTCATTTTCGGTAATTCAGGAAGCTTTGGCATCTCTGCAGGCATTTTCTCTTCTTCTATTGGAGCTTTTTCCGGAACATCTTCAGGCTTTGCCAGCACATCAGGAGGACTATCTAATTCAGGAAGTTCGGGCAGCTCAGGAAGCTTTCCAAAATCTTCACCCATATCAGGAGGAGCAGGAGGCATATCAAGATTTTCAAACTCAGAACTAAGATTATCTTTCTTATCTCGTTTTAAGAACTTTAAAAACCCCAAATACTTCACCCCTTCCAAAACAATTAAAAACATTTACTTATTAAACTTTTATCATCATTTCAAAATGGTGATTAAGTATTTTTAACATTAATCGGCATTTATAGCTAAAATCCCGGAAATACGCTAAAAATGAAAGTTTTGTTAATATTAATCTTTTTATTGATATCTATTATATTAACTCTGAATTCTGAAGCACTTATTATCAATGAAATAATGGCAGATACAATAGCGGATGAGAGCCTCAACGAATGGATAGAGCTGTATAATGACGATTCAGCAGAAATAAATGTAAGCGGCTGGATTATTGGGGATGATAATGACAACGATACAATTGAAGGCGGATTATACAATGAAGAAGGCACCATTATTCCTGCTTTTGGATATGCTATAATAACTGATGAAGCAACCAGAGTCTATAACAATTTCAATGTAAGCAATAACGCTGTAAGGTTATATATTGATGATTCCTCAATTGGTGGATATGGATTAAGTAACAGTGGAGAAACAATATACCTTTACAACAATAACCTTGTTGATAAAAGAACCTATAACAAAACAAGTGAAGATTTAAGCTGGGCTTATGTTAATGGCTCATTGCACAAATCAGATCCGACTCCGGGATTCAGCAACAATGGCAGCATTATATTAGAATATGGATGTGATTACCAATCTGAACTTATCCTGCCAAAAACAGTATTCAACAATTCATCTGAATTCTATTTTAAGGTAAGAGCATCTAAGGCAGAAGGAACATCAACAAATTTCACTTTAAGGGCAGATATCGAAGATTTAAATGGAAAAATCATCAAGGAATACAAGCCATTTACAAACAAATCAATAACAAGGCAAAGAACATCATCAGAATATACTCCAAATCTAGATGAAGGAAAATCATATATCATAGAATCAAACATAACAGTATGGTGCGATGATACAGATTCGAGCAATGATGTTGACAGCAGGATTATCACAATAAAAGGAAAGCCATTGCAGGAAAAATCTTCAATTGATATCACAAAAGTGTACGATCTAGGAAATGATAAAGAGGCAAAGTTCGGCCAGATAATAAGAATAAGGCTTAATGCATACAAGGGAAATACAAACAAGGAAAGCATAGCTGCATGGATAGAAGACAATAAAGGCAGTAAATTAAGCAAGCAGTCAAAAACAAATCTGGAATTAAAGTACACAAATTATTCTTTGACTTTACCTATACAAATAAAGCCCAACTGCAATGAAAAATACGACAATGATGATTATACAATAAAAGTTTCCGGGCTGGATTCTGAAGACCAGGAAGAGATTGAAATTGCTGATTTGACAGATTCAATATGTGAAGTTAATATTGTAAAAGAAAAAAAATCATCCTTAAAGAATTTTGAATTTGAATTGATGGACTTTAGCAATAATATTGAGGTAGGAAAAGAATTCAATACAAGAGTAATGCTTGACAACAACAACAACAAGGATATGAACATCAAGCTATGGAGTTATGCCTATAGGGGCTCAAAATCATATTCCGGAGAAAGGGAAGATAATATGAAAGAATTTGTTTTAGAGCGGAATTCAATGGAAATAGTTGAGCTTTCCAACATGGTTGAAAAAGCTGATCCGGGAAACTATAAATTAAAAGTATTGATTAACAAGGATAACCAGAAAACAAGCAATGAAATAACAAAAGACATTGTTGTGAACAATAAAATAAAAAATAATCCGGATTCAAGTAATAATGAAATCAAAAAAACTATTACAGAAGAAAATATTGTGGAAGAGAACAAAAATACTATTCTTAATTACGGCATTGTCTATGAATCAAGCACCGAAAAAGCAAAAAGTCTTATTCCGGTATTCTTGATAGCATTATCTGTTTTGCTTAATATTGTCTTAATTTGCAGGAGATAGATAAGAACCATCTAAATAACCAAACTAATCACAAAATAACTAGCTCCAGAAACAATTGCAGCAGCAGGTATTGTTAAGATCCATGCCCATACCATGCCCCTGGCTAATTTCCACCTGACTGCTGAAAATCTTCTTACAGATCCTACACCCATTATTGAGCCTGCCATAACATGTGTTGTGCTTACTGGAATACCTGCTATGCTTGTAAAAGCCAAAACAACAGAGCCTGCGCCTGATGCGCAAAATCCATGTACAGGCCTTATTTTTGTAAGCTTTATCCCTATGGTTTTTATTACTCTCCAGCCTCCGGCTAAAGTTCCTAAAGCAATCACCGTATAAGAAGTGATAACCACCCAATACGGAATAAAAAATTCCCCCTTTAAATGACCAGAACTGAACAATAAGATTGCAATAAGCCCCATTGTTTTTTGCGCATCATTTGCACCGTGAGTTATGCTATAAGTTGAAGCTGTAATTAACTGCAGTTTCCTGAACCATTTGTTTACTTTCTGAGGTTTAGTTTTCCTGAACATCCACATTATTACTGCAAAAAATAAAAATCCGCCAATCATGCCAAGCAAAGGAGCTACAATAATAAATATCAAGACCTTTGATATGCCCATAAGTTTTAAAGAGGAAAGGCCGGCTGCAACAAGTGCAGCTCCAACAAAGCCCCCAATCAATGAATGGGAGGCAGAAACAGGGATTCCATAGTAAGTTGCAAAATAAACCCACAATATTGCACCGGTTAAACCTCCAAGAATAACATATACATTAACAATTGAAGGGTCAACAAGGCCCTTTGCCACTGTTGTTGCAACGGCAACTCCAAAAATAAAAACTCCAGCAAAGTTTCCAACCGCAGCTAATAAAACAGCACCCCATAATGGAAGAGCCCTGGTTGCAACTACTGTTGCAATGGCATTTGCAGCATCATTCAGGCCGTTGCCAAAATCAAAGATTAAGGCAACTATTACAGTAATAACCACCAAAGTAAAAATTTCAGGCATGCTTAACCACTATGCTTTCTATTACATTTGCTATATCTTCGCACTTGTCAATTATGTTTTCCAAATACTCGTAAATTTCCTTAATTTTTATAATTTCAATAGTATTTTTATTTTCAAATAATTTTTCAAGAGCATTGTAATATATTTCATCACCTTTATTTTCAAGTGTATGAACTTGAATATAAAAATTATTCATATTTTTCAGCTTTCTTACATCAAGAATCCCATTATCTATCCTTTTTACAATTTCCAAAATAATTTTAGTGAAATCTATAATAAATTTATCAATTTTTTTTATTTTAAAAATTATCAGTCTCTCAGAAGTTGCATAAATAAGGTCAATGACGTCATCCAATAACATAGTGAGCCTGTGAATATCCTCTTTGTCAATGGGAGTTATGAAGGTCCTGTCAAGCGATTTAATTATTTCATGAGTAAGGCTGTCACCATTGCTTTCTATCTGCTTTATCTCCTTTACAAGAGCTTTTTTCTTAGGGTAAGAAAGCTTATTGTAATTTTCAACTAACCCTTTGAACTCATTTGCACCCTTGACAACATTAAAGGACTGCTTTTTAAGCATGTGAAAGAACTTCTCCTCTTTGGGCAATAGCCAATGCACGATATTTGCCATAATTTTAAATATTAACAGCTTATATAAAAAATTTTCTTTATTAATGGAAAATAAAATAATTTTTAAAAACCTTTTTAAATTTGAGTATATTCTTGAGAGTTATGCCGGAACAAAAACAAGCAGATAAGACACACATAAGGTGCAAAGTTATAATAGAGGTACTTGGAAAGCCAAAGGAGCACGTGGAAAAGTCATTAAAAGGTTATGTGGACAAGATAAAAACCGACTCTGAGCTTATAGTGATGAACACGGAATTTGCAGATGCAGAAGAAAAAGAAAAGTTATGGGCAGCATTTGCCGAAATAGACCTGGTTGCAAAAGGAATACCAAAACTAATAGCTTTCTGCTTTGATTATATGCCTTCTTCAATAGAAATTTCAAAGCCAGAAGAGCTTAACATGAAAAAATCCACAATTGAAGACTTTATCAATAATCTCCAGGCAAGACTGCATGATGTTGACATGATAGTCAAGAAGCTGAAAAATGAGAATGATTTTTTAAAGAAAAACATGAGCGCTGCTGTAAAGAACTCCATACTAATATCCCTTGTATCTGGAAATATTGGCAAAGAAACAATCTCAAAAATTACAGGAATAAAAGGGGAAGAATTGCAGATGTTTTTAGATGATTTATTGAAAGAGAAAAAAATAAGCGAAGATAATGGAACTTATACCCTGGTAAGAGAATAAAATTTTTAACATAAAAATCTATAAAAGAGGAGAAATATGCTTAAAAATAAATTAGAGGCCCTGCTGTTTTCTTCTGGAAGAAAGATGAGTATTGATGAGCTTTCTAAACTCTCTAATTCAAAACCAGAGGAAATACAAAACACCTTGGTAGAATTAAAAAAAGAGTATGATGAGAAAAATTCCAGTATGATGCTTGCCAATGAAGGCAGTTCTTGGAAATTAACTGTTCGCGAGCAATACCTTCCGATTGTGCAGAAGATAGTTACAGAAACAGAGCTAAGTAAGACAATGATGGAAACCCTTGCAGTTATTGCATTTAAGTATCCAATCAAGCAGTCAGACCTCATAAAGATAAGGACAAACAAGGCATATGACCATCTAAAAGAGCTTGAAGAGATGGGCTATATAAGCAGGCAGAAGCATGGAAGAACTAATCTAATAAAACTGACACAGAGATTCTTTGAGTATTTTAACCTTCCTGAAGAGAAATTAAAAGAGCAATTCCAGGATTTTGAGAGCATTGCAAATGCAATTAAGGAAAAGGAATCAGAAATAGAGGCAATCAAGCAGGACCAGAGAGAAAAAGCAGAAGAAGAAAAGCAAAAAGACGAGAAAATAAAAGAAGAAATAGATCTGCTGGATAGTGAAGGTAAAGAAACCGCATTAGAAACTTATGAAAACACTGAAGCAAAAGAGAATAATAGCGAAGATTCAGAACAAGCCCCGGAAGTTGTTGTGGAAAAAGAACAGTTAGGAAATCTTGAAATTGTCAATGAGCCTTCTGAAGAACAATTGGAAAAAGACAGGGAAAGGATAGAGGAAATAAAAGAAGAAGAAAAAGAGCCAGCTGAAGAACAAACAGAAAAACCAAAATTCGAAGGCAAAAGCATTGAAACAGATGAAGAAACAAAAAAGATAATTGACGAAAAAGTCAACAAGATAATGCATCCGGAATCCGAAAAGGATGAAGAGGACAATAAACCTGAAGAAAAAAGCGATAAAGATAATGATAAAAATAAAGATGAGCCAGAAAACAATCCAAAAGAGCCAAAAGACCTTTTAGAGGCTTCAATGGAAGAAAATGAAAGCGATGAGAAAAAAGAGGAAGAAAAACAATAAAACAATCAAGAAAATGATGTTTCTTTTAAGATGCCCAAAATGCAAAAATAATATGAAATACCAGACTTCAAAGCCCATTTCTGAAAAAAACAAGAAGAGGTGCGTTTATTGCGGATTTAGCATGAGTGTAAGAAAATCAACTCTTAAAAAATTATAACCTTGCTTTTCTAAATTATTTTCATGTCAAAATTATCTTAAATTATCACAATAAATACTATTTAATTTCTATATAGAAAAAAATACTCTAAAATAGCAACCCTTATAAACCTGAAAATATACCATTTATCGACGGCAAGTATGCCTTTTTCTGTGTAAAAAATGGATGAAAAAAACGACAATAATCTAGGGAAAGAAAAAGAGCAGGAAACTAGCTCTGGAACTGTTGTAATTCAGCGTGTTATTGAAGATGAGATGAAGCAATCCTACATAGATTATTCTATGTCTGTTATTGTTGGAAGGGCATTGCCTGATGCCAGAGATGGGTTAAAGCCTGTTCACAGAAGGATTTTGTATGCAATGCACCATGCAGGGCTATTTCATAATAAGCCATTTAGAAAATCTGCGTTTATAGTTGGACGTGTTATGGCAGAATTCCATCCTCATGGGGATTCCGCTATATATGACTCATTAGTCAGGATGGCGCAAGACTTCTCTTTAAGATACCCATTAGTTGATGGACAGGGAAACTTTGGGAGTATAGATGGGGATAATGCAGCTGCTATGCGATATAGTGAAGCCAGGCTAACAAAACTTGCAGAAGAAATGCTGCAGGACATAGAGAAAAAAACAGTAAAATTTAATCCTAATTTTGATAGTTCATCACAAGAGCCTTCAGTCTTGCCGTCAAAAGTCCCAAACCTGCTTGTTAACGGCTCATCAGGAATTGCTGTTGGGATGGCAACTAATATTCCTCCGCATAACATGGCTGAAGTAATAAGTGCAACAATAAGCCAGATTGACAATCCCAATATTTCTATCGAAGAATTAATGCAGCATATAAAAGGCCCTGACTTCCCTACCGGAGCAGCTATCTGCGGCAGGGAAGGCATAATAAGCGCATATAAGACAGGCAGGGGAAAAGCAATAGTAAGGGCAAAAGCAGAAATAGAGAATGTAAAGGACAGGCAAAGAATAATTATCACTGAAATACCTTACATGGTAAATAAGTCAGAGATGATAAGCCAGATAGCTGATTTAGTAAGAGACAAAAAAATAAACGGAATTAGCGACATAAGAGATGAGTCTAATAGGAAGGGCATAAGGATAATAATTGAATTAAAAAAAGATGCAAATTCAGATGTAATATTAAACCAGCTCTACAAGCATTCAAGGCTGCAGGTAACATTTGGAATTGCAATGGTAGCATTAGTGAATAATGTTCCAAAACTTCTGAACTTAAGCCAGATGATAGGCAGTCATATAGAACACAGAAAGGAAATTATAAGGAAAAGAACTTTATTTGAACTGCATAAGGCGCAAAGCAGAGCCCACATTCTTGAAGGATTGATCATAGCATTGAACAATCTGGATAAAACAATTAAGCTGGTTAAGGAAAGCAAGTCAGTAGAAGATGCTAAGAACAGCTTAATAAAAAATTTTAGCCTGACAGCAGACCAAAGCACTGCAATCCTGGAAATGAGATTGCAAAGGTTAACATCCTTAGAGCAGGAGAAAGTAAGGCAAGAACTTAAAAATCTTTTAAAGCTAATAGAAGACCTAAAAGCAATACTGCAGTCCCCTCAAAAAATACTTGATATAATAAAAAAAGAGTTTATTGAGCTGAATGAAAACTACAAAGATGGAAGGAGAACAGAAATAGTGGAATCAGAAGCAAACAATTTTGAGATGGAGGATATGATTGAAGAAAGCAATTGCGTCATTACAATAACCCATTCAGGATACATAAAAAGACAGCTATTACAGGCTTACAAGCAGCAAAAAAGAGGCGGAAAAGGACTAATTGCAACAACAACAAAAGAAGAGGATTTTGTCAGAGACATATTCATCGCATCCACTCATTCATACATACTGCTTTTCACAAATAAGGGAAAAGTGCACTGGCAAAAAGTCTATAACATACCTGAAGCTTCAAGGCAGGCAAGAGGCAAGGCCATAATCAATTTAGTAAGCTTGCAGAATGATGAAAAGGTAACTGCATATGTTCCTGTTAAGAATTTTGATTCCGGCTATTTAATCATGGCAACAAAGAACGGAACAATAAAGAAAACAGACCTTTCTGCATACAGCAACCCAAGAAAAGGAGGCATTGCTGCAATCACACTAGATGAAAACGACAGCTTGATTAATGTCAGAAAGACAGATGGAAACAAGGAAATAATCCTGGCAACTAAAAACGGCATAGCAGTCAGGTTTAATGAAAAAGATGTAAGGTCAACGGGAAGGTCATCTCGGGGAGTAAGAGGGATAAGACTTTCAGAAAACGATAAAGTTATCGGGATGGTTGAGGCAACAAACAACAAAACCCTGCTTACTGTCACAGAAAACGGATACGGAAAAAGGACAAAAATAGAGGAATACAGGCTGATTAGCAGGGGAGGTTCAGGAGTAAGAAACATTATCTGCTCTGAAAGAAACGGTAGTGTAGTTTCTATAAACTCTGTAAGCAATGATGACGAGATTATGCTAATCTCTAAAAACGGGATAACAATCAGAATACAGGCTTCCCAGATATCAGTGATAGGAAGAACAACACAGGGAGTTAGATTAATGAGATTAAACGATTTAGATAAATTAGTTAGTGTTGCGAAGATAATCAAGGAGGCTGATTAATAACTTTATTTTTTAGAATATCTTAATTCTATTTTACTCCACTAATGAATCGATTGCTAAACCTCAAGACTATAGCTGATAGTATTATAGAATAAAGCATGAATGTCAGCGTAAGATTCAAGATAACCCCAAACCATTTGTTCCTAAATTAGCAAGCGAAAAAACAACGACCGCAACAGCAATAGCTAGGCCTAATTTTCTTTTTTATCTGAATTTCCTATTTTTACACTTAATCTGAATTGACCACCTTTCCACAAACTTAATAAATCACGCACCTTTCTTTTATTCTATGGCTAATGGAATTTTTATAGTTCTGGATGGAATGGATGGCTCTGGAAAGAGCGAATTAGTGAAGCTTCTGCACAATTATCTGTTCTCAAAAAACAAGAAATACCGTATCTTGACTACAAGGGAGCCTACAAACGGGACTTATGGAAATGAGATAAGGGAAATTTTAGCCAATGAAAAAGACCCAAAACAAAATGCAGATAAGCTTCTCGACTTGTTCATAAAAGACAGGGAAGATCATCTAAAAAATATTATCATGCCGTTTTTGGAAAAATCAAACAACAGCGAGATAAATATTGTATTATGCGACCGCTATTATTATTCAACAATTGCCTTTCAGGCAACCCAAGGCCTTGATATAAATATGCTTATTCAGAAAAACAAAAATTTTCTAAAACCAAATATCGTTTTTATAATGGATTTAAATCCGGAAACTGCATTAGAAAGAATAAAGCACAGGCAGAAGGAAAAATTTGAGCAAATTGAGTTTATGAACAGCCTGAGAAAAAAGTTTTTGGAACTGCCGAAATTGTTAGAGGATAACATTAAAATAATAGATGCTTCTAAAGAAATAAATGAAGTTTTTGAAGAGATAAAAAAAGAAATCATCAAGCTTCTTTAAGGCATTTTTTGGAAGCTTTTGATGTGCTTTTGCTCATAACCTTGTTCTTGGGATTTTTTTCCAAATCGGAATTTTCCTGATTTCAACACTATAGCCGCTATTACAATTGCCAGGCCAATGATCAGAGAAGGCACAATCAGGTTATTCTTTACTATTGTTTTCTCAATAACCGGGATTTGGTGGCATGTAAAATCACTACCGCAGTAATTATCGCTTCTGCACTCAGAATTAGACCTGCATTCTTTTGTGCCAACATTTACCAGCCAGCCTAAAAAGATTACTATGATAATTATTATCAATATTACAGCTAAAACAGCTTCCCCTTTCTTAGCATTAAAGAGTCGCATTCAAAACCACAATATACAAGAATTAAAATATAGTATTTAAACCTTTCGATGGTTCACTACTTTAAAGTAAAAATCTATTCTCCCTCTTCTTCCTCAACATCTTTTTCCTCCTCTTTAAAGTCATCCAGCGTCTTATTCTTCATTATTGTCTTAAAGCTTATACTAGGTTTACTCATTTAACACACCTCTTTTATTTAAGTTAATTAAGTCCTGTACTCCCAAATCCGTTTTCATTCCTTGTTGTCTGCCCTAAATCTTCAACTTCTTCAAAACTTGCTTCTTCCACTTTTGCAAATATCATCTGCCCAATTTTCTTCCCTTTCTCAATCTTATAAGATTCACTGCTGAGATTAATCACAGGAACTTTTATTTCGCCCCTGTAACCGCTGTCTATTGTTCCAACAGAATTGGCATGACCTATCCCATGATTCAACGCTAAACCGGATTTAGGCCTTACCTGGCCTTCATAGCCATAAGGTATGGCCATCTTTAATCCAGTAGGAATCAGTTTCCTTTCCATTGGTTTTAAAACAACATCTTCTGCAGAATAAAGGTCAACCCCGGAATCCCCTTTATGAGCATAGTTTGGCATTGGAACATCAGAAACCTTTTGCATCTTTATTGTTATTGCCATTTTATAAGAAACAATATTTTCATTATGAAGCTTATATATAAATTATGTTGGAATGGAAAATATAGTTTATAATCGGGTTATTGGTTTATAGTGAATGCAGTAAATTTTGGATGATTATAAATGCTATATTGCTTTTTACCAGTCTCAAGCCTATTTTTTAACAAAACTCATTATTGAATCCAGGCTATGCTTCATTATCTTACCGCTTTCTGCATTTACCTTGATATTTAATGTATTGAAGGCATGCGTCACATAGGTTATATTCCAGATTATGCCATGGCTTCCAAGATTCTGCAGTATTACCATTGTCTTGTTCACAAGCTCTTTAGAATATTCTTTCTTCCTGAATTCTTCTATTATTTTCAATATATCTTTGAATGGAATCTTTACTTTTTCAATATCCACTTTTTTTACCTTCATATCAGGTTTTTTAAATACTTCCTCTTCTTTTTCCGTCTCTATGGAATCATCATTAACCGTAAATGTAACCACTTTATTTGTCGACTCATGATAATATCCCAGCTGCCAAGGATTCTCTTTTTTATCTTCAAGAAGGGTAAATGCATAAGAAAAGAAATTATCCGGGTTCTTTTTATACCAATTTTTAAACTCATCACTCTTTTCTAATCTTTTCAATGCATCTTTCAATTCCATATTCTTCCTGTTGGGATAAAAGTTTAAATATCTTTGGATATTAGCCAAGTATTGTTATTATCAAAAAGTTATATTAAAATCGACTATTGCAACAGTTTGTGCTTATGCGTAAATTGCCAATGGATATAGCTCCGCAGGATGTGTTATACGACCTGAGCATTGCAAAGCAATGCGAAGTTGAGAAGAGTGCTAAGGCCCCGCATAAGCACGAACTGGATTTTTTCAACAAAACCTAAAATACAAAACACTACAAAATGAAAGCTTCAAAACAAATCAAAGAAGAGAAAGACCTTAAGAATAAAAAAAGATACAAGGAAGGCTATCGTTTAGTAGGAAACCATTCTGCTGTCAAGATATGCGAGTATTGCAAAAAATCCCTGACAGGAAAAGATGTCTGCTACAAAAACACATTTTATGGAATAGAGAGCTGGAGATGCGTGCAGATGTCTCCAACATTTTATTGCGACCATAAATGTGTCTTCTGCTGGCGCAATATTGATTATACATGGCCAAAGTGGCAAGGTCAAGTAGATGATCCTAAGCTTATTGTAGACGAGTCCATAAAAGCCCACATAGAATATCTGCAGGGATTCAAAGGCAACAAAAACGCAGTTGAAAAAAGGCTGAAGGAGATGGAAAAGCCCTTGCATTTTGCAATAAGCCTGACTGGGGAACCTACAATGTATCCCAAGCTGCCTGAAATGATTGATTATCTAAAAAAGAAAGGCCTCACATCTTTTTTAGTCACAAACGGGACAATTCCAGGTATGGTTAAAAAACTCATCAAGCACCAGCCAACCCAGTTATATATCAGTGTTTACGGTCCCAACAAAGAAATCTATCAAAAAACCGCAAATCCAATAGCTGGGGATTCATGGGAAAAGCTGCATAAAAGCCTATCAATGCTGCCTAAATTTAAGAGAACTACAATAAGGCTTACTTTAGTAAAAGGAATCAATATGATAAAGCCGGAACTATATGCAAATCTGATAGACAAATACAAGCCAATGTTTGTAGAATGCAAAGGCTATGTCTGGGTAGGCCATAGTAGAGAACGTTTAATGATTGAGAACATGCCCACCCATCATGAGATAATGGAATTTGCAAAGAAAATCGAAAAAAAATCATCTTACAAAGTAATAGATGAAAAAAAGGAAAGCAGAGTAGCCCTATTAGTTAGGAAAGACTTCAAAGGCAGGAAGATGGATTTTAGCGGATTGTAATAATAATATTTATAAACAGATTCTTATGGAAAGTAATAAACTATAAATTCACAACCTCAAAACCTTCCCATAAGGCCCCGGATTAATCACTAATGTACCTTTTACCTTATCTTCTTTTCCGAAATTCTCATGTAGGTGTCCGCAGACACACAAATCTACCTTATTCTTTAAGATAAAATTCTTTAATGTCTTGTTGCCATAGTGGCTTCCTACCATTAAGTCTAGATTTGTATTATAAGGTGGCGCATGCGTTACAAAGATTATCTTCTTATCATTATTCTTTTTTATAATTTCATGGAATTTTTCCCCCGTCTTGTAGAAATCAGGGTCTGTTAGGGAAAAGCCCCCCCCACCATACCCAAGTAAAATATAGTTTTCATGCTTATAGCATTTTTTATGTATAAAGAAAAGGTTATCATATTTCTGGCATAGTTTATTTAAAACACTTGCAGTTTCATGATTTCCATGAATAATAAGGACTTTTTTCTTTAACTTACTTAATTTATTCAGTATAAAATCCATATTCTGCTCAAGTATAGAAATGTCCCCTGCGCATACAATCAGCTCAGGATCCTGTTTTTTGACCTTGGATTTTATCTTCTTAAAAGCAGGAGATGATAAATGCAGGTCCGTAAATGCCAGTATTTTCATGGTATCTTTGGTTTTTTTGATTAATATAAATGTATGTGTGATTACTTCAAGATAGTAAAAAATGGAAAGGTTTATAAAATAGCAAAATTATCACGTTTTTAATGGATGAATCTATTGAAGATAAGCTAATTACAGAATTCACCGGGAGGTATGAAAGAAATATTGATGGAAATAGAATATACTTACCACCCGACTATATTCAATCACTTTCTAATCGCCAAGGTAAACCTAATAAACCTCAGATTGCATTATTATACACTATAAAATATGAAACTAAGGCTGGAGAGGATAAATTGGAAATACCCTATTTTGAATTTGTTGATAGTATCAACCAGGATAACTCTGCAGACTATTACCGAATAAAAATAAGTAATGAAGGAAGGATCGGAATTCCAACTCGTTTTTCGGAAATAACAGGGATAGATAAAGAAAGTAAAGTAGTCCTGGAAGGTAAAATTGATAATTTCAGGATGTATACTGAAAGTACGTTTAAAGAAAAGTATGGACCATTGGTAAAGACTACACTTATATGCAAATCCCAAAAAAAATTACAATCGAAGGATTAGTGCATCTAAAATTAATATTTTTTTATCTTCAAACAACCCCATAATAATCTTCCAGAACAATCTCATCCACATTATCTGCATTATTGACAACATAAAGCTTTCCATCACCTATCTCAACAATTCTCTCAGCCAGTTTTTTTCCTTTCTCATCAAGATTAATCCCAATCAATGATATTGTGATTCCTTTGTTCCTTGCCAAAGATGCTTCTTTCAATGTTGATTTTTCCGGATCATCTCCAATGGTTGGCAGGGCATCTGTAATTAAGATTAAATGCTTTGTAATACCTTGGTGAGGAAAGAGCTCAATAGATTTTCTTAAAGTTGCTGTTAAATCAGTCTGCTTTGATGCCCTTGCACTTGTTATCTTTTTCAACAAAAAAGCAAAATCACTTGTAGGCTCAACAATTGTCTGAATTTCAGAGCCAAAAACAATCAACCCAACTTTATCCTTTTCATCTATTGCCTTATATGCTAAGGCAATTCCTGCCTTTTTGCAGGCATCTATCTTCTTGCCCTTCATGCTCCCTGAAGCATCCAAAGCATAAACAATATGGCACTTCCCTTTGCTCTGCCTCTCAAAAGAAATCAAATCATCAGCCTCAAGGCTTTTATGGCCTCTCCTTAATGCCAACTTTGCTGATTTTTTTATCGCTATGTCCCTGTACCTGTCTCCTTTCCTGTAATTGCGGAATTCCTCCTTACTGCCATAAATAGATGATTTTTTATGTATTCTTTCTCCTAAAATTCCCTTTGGGATTATTTTATCCAATTCCTCAAAATACATAACTAATGATGCCAATTCAACACCTTTCTCGCTTATTGTGCCATCCCTTTCAAATAAGCCTTTTTCCTTAAGTGCATCTACATTTTTTTCTATCCTGAACTTCAGCTCTTTCCTGAACTCGGGAATATTGATATTCTTTTTAATATAATCCGGATTATATCCTGAAGCAAGCTTCAGCAAAGAAGGCCCGAAAATCTGCTTAGCTAAACTATAATTCTTGACAAGCTGCTCAAACATCATATCTGGAGTAAAAGAACTCAAACCCTGGTTTATAGAATCAGATATCAATTTCCCCTGCTCTATTGTTTCCTTGTCATTTTCCAGGACAGAGCGCATCAGCTTATTTTCCTCTTTCTGGGGGGAAAGTTTCCCGGAAGCTTCCTCTATCTTCTCTTGTTCTTCAATATTCTGCTCGCTGTCAAAGTAAATCACCCTTCTTTTCCTCTAAAACATCACTATCCACAATATTCTTCTCAAACTGGTGCTTGATATAATCTTCAGGGCTCTGCAAATATTTAACTGAAGGCTTTAGCCTGATCCTATGCGACAAAACAGAAACAATAACATCCTTTATGTCATCAAAAATAATCTTTTTCCTTCCATGCAATAATGCATTAGACTGTGACCGTTCATACAGCCCTAAAGATGCCCTAACAGAAGGCTTTTTCTCCAGGTTTTTATCTTCCCTCAGCAATCTTATAAAATGGATCATCAAGTTAAGAAAGTTTTCAGGCACATCTGCAATATTTTTGCCCTTAGCCTTTACAATCTCTTTTTCAAAATCAATAGTTTCAGGATACTCCATATACACAAAGTCAAACCTGTCCAATAGAACATCAGAAAGCTTTTCTGTTGAAGAATCCTCTGGATTCATTGTCCCTATAAATATGAAATCAACATCAAAATCAACGTCATAGCTACCTATTGTTGCCTTTTTTTCCTCAAGAACCTGCAATAAGCTATTTTGTACTTTTTCCGGGCACCTGTTTAATTCATCAAAAAACAATATTCCTTTGTGAGCCTTGAATATCTTCCCTTTTGTAAAAGCCTCTATGCTCAAAGGCCCGTACTTCAATGCCTTAATAGGGTCAATATCTCCTAATAAATCCTCAACTGTTAAGTCAGGACTGCCTTGCACTCTTACAAAAGGAGCATCTTTTCCCATTAATTCTTTGATATTCCTGGCCAAAGTAGTCTTTCCTATTCCGGGCGCTCCAACAAAAATAATATGCCTGTCTGCCAATAGCGCAGATTTAACAGACTTCTTAATCTTCTCCTGCCCGATAATATCATTAAAAGGGTCTTTTTTATCCAGCAATATTTTAGTCAATTCTTTTGTTATCATCTTAACCTCTCAAAAGCATATGAGAAAGCCATGGAAATTTATAAAGGTTGGGGTTTAGAATAGTGTCCTAACACCCCAAATAGCAATAGCAGCAACAACAGGAATCAAAATATTATCATCAACTTCATCCACTCCCAATTTAATTTCTATGCCTTCAACAAGCATTGCGAAAAATGATCCTGCAAGAGCCTCATGCCAAGGGACAAAAGCCAAAGCTGCTAAAAATCCGGCAATCAGCCCTGCAAACCACCCTTCAATGAACTTTGTGCTTACAAAAGGGTGCTTTATCTTTCCAAACCTTATACCCACAAGATGGCTTGCAGAGTCTGCAAAAGCAAGGACAAGTATAGCAGCCATTGCAATATCCAAAGGAAAAAAATTCAACACCAAAAAAATACCAATAAGGTAAAAAATCCACCCTCTGCCTGGAAAGCTTTTCATATCACTATTCCTTTCAATATGCTGCATAATCCAATACACAATTGGAATCTTGTATTTTTTGCTTAGAAAAGACACAAAAATGCCGATTATTATCAAAAAGAATATATGCATTTTTCCAATTAACCCGAAATAAAGAAGAATAACCACTATAATACCAAATAGCATGTGCATGATTTTCCTTTTAATCTCAGTGCCGCTTAGTACAGACATAATAAATCAACCCATTTATTAATGATTATTTTTTATAATTGAAATTTACATCAAAAATTTGAAAGGCCTGTATTTCTTCTCAATAAATATAATCAATAATCCAATAAAATATCCAAAAAATACTCCAAATACAGCATCGCTTAAAAAATGATAGTTAAAGTAAATCCTGCTGAATGCAACTAAAAATGCAAATGCAATCCAGAACCATCTTAGCCTTGGAAACTCCATAATAAGAATGGGAACTGCTGCAAAAGAAACCATAGCATGCATGCTCGGAAAGGAAAAGCTCAATGTATTAATCACAGGATAAAGCAATTCAGTTGGCCTGGGTCTCGCTATTATTAATTTCAAGATAAAAGATACAGCTATAGAAAAAAGAAACGAAAGCCACAATGGAAATATCCACTCCCTCTTTTTCTCCTCCCATAAAAAAATTGTAGTCACAAAAATCAATATAACAAAAACATTAACAAAACTGGTAAACCAGCCAAAAATTGAATCAAAAAAAGGATTTTTTATTATGGAAACAAAATGGGCAGAATATTTATCTAAAGCCAAAGAAATTAAAAACAATATCAATCCTACAATAAATGCTGCCTTATTTTTATTTTTCATTCTGGGTTATTTTATGAAGAAATTAAATGTATTGACTCCTGTTAGGGTGATTGCTGTCACCAAAATTCCAGCTATCAAAACACCAATAATGTTTGCAATAATAAATTTTTTATAGCCCAAGCCGATTAAATAGGCTGCTAATGCGCCTGAATACGAGCCTGAGCCAGGCAAAGGAATTCCAATAAAAACAGCGATTGCCGCTTCCCCATATTTTCCCACGTACTTATGTATCTTTTTTTGTGTCCTTTCCACATATTTTTGATATACCTTATCAATAAATTTTACTCTCAAAAAAATATGTATGATTTTATCAACAAAAAAATAAACAATGGGCCCTAAAATAATATTTGTTATTGCTGCAATGGCAAAAACAGCAATCCAATGCATATTAAGAACTAGAATTCCATAAGGGATAGAAGCCCTTAACTCCAAGAAAGGCAGGAAAGTGATTGCAATTATCAAAAGAATCTCATTAAGCAATGTCATTTTTTATCTCTCCTTTTATTCTTTTATTTGGCCATATCTTACATCCTGGCTTTATGTCAGCATTCTTTGCCCTCACATTGTCAGCAATTATTGCTCCCAACCTACCTACTTTTATTTTTTTACCATTTACAATTGAATAAGCATTGTCTTTTGACTTTATCTTTCCATTAAAGACTGCATGTTCCCCGATTATTGAATCTTCTATCACAGAATCTTTTTCAATAGATGTATTGTCCATAATAATCGAGTTTTTAACTATTCCGGATATTTTGCAGTTCTTTCCTATTGTTGAGTTTTTTATTGTTCCGTTTATTCTTGAATTTTTCCCAATAATATTCTTGCCTTTCCTCAATATCCTGTCTGCTTTCAGCAAGTCCCATGGATAGGCAATTGGAAGCCATCCTTTGCTTTCAACGCAGCATATTTTTTCGTGTTTTGATAACAGTCTTATAGCATCAGGAAGCTCCAGCTCATCTCTTTCTGATTTTTTTATTTTTTCAATGTACCTAAATATTTTTTCATCAAGCAGATAAAATGCAGTGCTTATTTTATCCGATACAAAAACCTCGGGCTTTTCCACAAAATCAACCAATATCCCATTTTTTTCAACCACAACTCCAAAATTTTGAGGGTCTTTTACGTGAGTTGTCAGAATAGAGTATCTGTGCTTTATGCACTTTTTTATGTCTTCCCTTGAATATATGTCATCTCCCATCAAAAGAATAAATCTCGATTTAATCTGCTTTTTTGTCACAAGAAGCGCATTTGCGGTTCCAAGCTGCTGCTTCTGCTCTGCATACGTTATTTTTATCTCCTTGTAATCATCTCCAAAATATTTTTTTATCATATCTTTTTTATATCCTACTACAATAATCACTTCAGAGACAAACCCTAATAAATTTTCAAGATTATGCTCAAGCAATGTTTTATTGGCAACTTTGAGCAATGGCTTCGGCCCCGTTATAGTCAAAGGATATGTTCTTGTAGATTTCCCAGCTGCTAATATAACTGCCTGCATTTTATAAAATTAAAATTTTGTTTATGTTATCTTTAATATTAGATCTTTTAATCAAGTGTTTAACCAAACCCTTAGGTTCAGTAAACTTTCTTTTTTCTATGGCAAACAGCCTTTTGCTCTTCACAAAAGTTTTTTTGTGTATTTTTTTGAATGCTGCTGCATGATGTTTAGATTTAATCGGAGGACCCATAATCTTTATTTCTTTTGAAAGATTTTTATTTTCAACAATATAATAGAATAAAGAGCGTGTTTTAGCATGCCACAGCATGTCGCTTTCAATGACTTTAAATTCACTCGAAATTAAATTTTTTTCAATGAAATGAAATGCCTTGAGCATCTTTGCCCCGGCAACATCATCTTTTCTTTTTAAAGGAAATGCTTTTAATATCATTGCCTTGTTTTTTCCAGCCTTTTTCCTGATGTCATTTTCTGATAATACCTTTTCCTCAAAAAATTCTTTCACAGGATTTTTCAAAAACTCTTTTGACCTTCTCCTTATTATATCGAATTTCTCATGATCAAGGGCAGCCGCAGCATTCCTGTCTTTCTGCACAGGGTCAATGACTACCAATGGGCTTAACAATTTTGACTTGTTTATCGCATTAAAAACATTTTGCCCCTCGTAATATTTCATCACATCAATGACTGTTTTTTCCTTCCATTTTGAAGCTGATTTAATCAAATTCAAAAATGAGCCGTAATTAACAGTAAGTATCTCGCAAACATAGCCTGAAAATCCCCTGATATAGCTTTCAGCCCCATACACTTTCCCTGCTTTAAAGAACTGCTTTGCAAGCCTTATCTCATTAGCAAGCTTCTTATGCTTCCTGACAAAATCCGAATGCAAAGGGCTGACATCGGTTATGTTCTTTGCCTGTTCTGCCTTTTTAATGTCCAGTATTGGAACTATCTCAAAGGTAAATTTTCCCTGCCTTATCTGGAAGTATTCCCTGGATCCATGTAGCTTAACAATTTTAAACTTTTTTTTCAGCAATTTTTCCAGGATACTAGAAAGCTCATCACTCTTATCCGAAAATTTATTATAATTAAATTTCACAAAGATATCAACATCAAAAGTCTTTAGCCATGTCCCTTTTGCACCAGATCCTCCAAGAACAGCCTTGGCATTTTTTATTCCTTTATTTATTGCGCTGATTATATTATTGGCATTGCCCAGAATATCTTTTTCATAATCCTTGCTCGGCTTTATATCTTCCAGGACTTCTAAAAGTAGCTTTTTCATATCATTTCATTGTTTTATATTTATATATAAATTGTTTGGTTTTGTTAAAGAAATATTATGGTGTAAATTAAGAATGCTAAGCAGTTTTTATTTCAATTTTATCCAACCCATTCTTAAAGTAACAACAACCTTATTCTCCTTGCCTTTCAAAAACTCAATTAATTTCTTATTAAGCTCAAAAGCGCTCTTGTCAGCATTGATTGCTAGCGTTCTTTTAGAAATAAAATCACTCTTTCTTATCACCATCTCCCTATCAGAATCAAAATCAGGATTTATCTTAGCCTTAATCTCTTCTTTCAGCCCTTTTTCATTATTTTTGATTGTTATTTTTATCTTTTTGTTGCTTTTTACTGAAGCTATGAATTTTTTAATACTATGCAAATCAAAATCAGCATTAACCCCGACAATGCAATCCCCATTCAAAGTCAGGTTTTTGCCTTTGGTGAATTCTAATGTAGTTTTATGCCTTGAAATAACATTCTCATGCCCATAGCAGTTAAATGAATACTCCATTTTAAGGAAAAAGAATAATTACAATAAATCTTCTATAGGTTTTTTATCTATCTTGCCCTTCGAAGAGCCTGTGCTTTTGATGCTTTTTGCCTGCTGTTCAAGGTCAACACCCAAATCCTTCAATGATTTAACATGCATCTGCATAAGCTGCTCAACTATCTGCAGTATCTTAAGCATCTCTTCCCTTTCCTTGGCAAGAGTTGTTAATGAGCCCTTATGGAACCCTATCTGCTCGTCCTTGCTCGCAGCTTGTTTTTTTGCCATAACTCCTGTTTTTCCCTTTCTTATTTAAATTTGTCGAAAATCGGAGATTTTCGAGCATGCTCAGAAACCGAATCAATTAGTCTGCTGGTTTCTGACATGTCGGAAATTGATAATATAACAAAATCATTCCTTAGAAATAACTTTCCTTTTCTCATCAATCATAAAGCTATTGCCCAAAAACTTCTCTGTCGCATATATATTGGTTCTTGTATGATTGCTAATCTCAGATACCTTAATCTTCCCACCAAATAAACCAATAAAAGGAATCAACTGGTCTGCAAGATGCTTATCCACTGCCGCTCTGCTCTCAATTTTCTTAACCAGATTTTTAGCTGCCTCAGTTCCAACATCTTCTGCTTTTTTTCCTTTTTCCCCTAAAGCATCTCCTGCAACTCTTATTGGATTATTGAAATCAATCTCATTTTCATTTTTTGAAAATATAGCCCAGAGAGTTATCCCGGAGCCAGTTGATAATGCTTCATTGTATTCTGCCTGTATATTCACAGGGCAATTAAATTCCTTTAAAGCCATTTCTGCCGCTTTTGCCTGCCTTTCGGCAACTTCAGCATTTTGCAAAGAAGAGGATGCATGGGAAATTCCTTTTATCTGAATCAAGTGTCCTTGCCCTGTCAAATCAATTCTTTCAGTGTTTTCTTTAACATCATTGCAAAATTCATCGAAATTATCATAACTAAAAATCTTGAATTTTGGACTTATCTTCAATTCTACTTTCCCATTACCTTTCGGATAATATCCTCTTTTTACGAGCCTGCATTCTATATCCACATATTTTTTAATTTGCGGCAAAAAAGCTTCCATAAAAAAATTTATCGGAGCTGCCCATTTTACATCAGTACCTCCAGTAATATTGAATCTAACTGCTTTATCTGCAAACATTGACGGCAGCAAAACAGCCTGCAAAAACAGGGAAATAGAGCCAGCAGTCTGTATGTCGATATCAATTCTTTTTCCTTTAATTTTTCCCGGAAAATATCTTAAATTATCTGAGCCTAAAAATGCATTTTCGATCTTTGCACTGCATAACTTTTCCAGTGCCCTGACGCAAAATAAGTGCTGGTTTTTTAATCCTGGCTGGGGCCTGTTTTTCCTTATGTCGCTTATTTCAAACGGCTCATTCATTAATGTTGATAGGGCTAATGCTGTCCTTAAGATCTGACCTCCACCCTCTTTGTAGCTGCCATCCAGTTCTATCATAAAAACAAAAGAAAAAGAACTATTATTTAAAAATTGTTAAATCATATCTGTTCAATGTCTGAAAGGACATCATCAAGGTCTTCAAGCTCATCTGCACCCAGTTCCTGATCAACATCGTCTATGCTTGAAATTCCTGTTCCGACTTCATCAACTGCTTCTTCTCCGGTTTCCTCTAATTCTTCGGTTGTCTGCTCTGGAGCCTGCATTTCTTGCTGGTTACATCCGGCAAAGAGCATTAATGCCATTATCAGCGAAAAAGCTATTAAAATTTTTTTCAACATAAATCAACCTCTTTATATTTTTAATTTAACCATTTCATTGTTAGTATTTAAAATTTTCGGAACCTATGTTTAGCTTGGGCAACCAGAGCTCAAACTTTGCGGTGCTCCATTAGGGCATTCACAGGTTTGTTCCTGTTCATTAATATTACCTCCAAAGTTATAACGTTCCTCAAGGGTATGGTCCACACCGGTTTGTTTCAGGATCGACTCTTTCGCCTGTGGAACATCTATAGCTGCATGGCACATTATCTACTTCTGGGTTAGAGCCACAG
>NZEC01000014.1 GCA_002688925.1 archaeon | reverse complement strand
TGTTCTAAGCAGAGAAGAAATCCATAAAATGATTGAAGTAACAACTAATTTGAAACACCGACTTTTAATAATGTTCTTGTACTATGCAGGTCTTCGATTAGATGAGGTAAGAAATATTACCTGGAAAGACTTGGATTTTGATAGAAAGATTATTCACCTCAAAACTGCAAAGGGGGATAAGGAAAGAAGAGTATTTCTACACAAAAAATTAATAGAAAACCTTGAGACTATAGGCATAAAAGAAACAGGTCCAATATTTCTTTCTCAAAGAGAAGGAAAATATAACAAAAGAACAATTCAGCAAATTATAAAATCTTCATCAAAAAAAGTTGGAATAAAAAAGAACGTTACCCCGCATACCCTAAGACATAGTTTTGCCACACATTTACTTGAGTCTGGTGCCGACATCCGATATATCCAACAATTATTAGGGCATAAAGACCTGAAAACTACCCAAATCTATACTCATGTTGCAAATAAAGATATAAAAAACTTAGCAGACTTACTTTAAAAATGCAAGCTCCCAAACATATTGGTATTGTGATAAAACTCCTCAAAAAAGAGGCAAAGAAGTTTGAAAACCCTATTGCAACAGAGATTGGAGAACGGAAAAAAGACCCGTTTCTTGTGCTGATTTCATGCATCCTAAGCTTAAGGACTAAGGATACGACTACTGGGCCTGCTGCGAAGCGGCTTTTTGATATTGCGGACAGTCCTGAATCCATGTTAAAACTTACAAAAAAACAGGTTGAAAAGGCAATCTTTCCTGTCGGGTTTTATCCTACAAAGGCAAAATACATCCAAAAGACATGCAAAAAATTAATTGATGATTATGATGGGAAAGTTCCTGAAAAAGAAGAGGAATTGCTGAAATTACCTGGAATAGGAAGGAAGTGCATGGGAATAACTATGTGCTATGGGTTTGGCAAAAATTCACATATACCTGTGGATACACATGTCTTTAAAATCGCTAATAGGCTTGGATGGGTAAGGACAAAAACTCCTGAAAAAACAGAGCTCTCTTTGATAAGAATAATACCAAAAAAATACTGGCATGACTTGAATAATTTGTTAGTAGCGCACGGACAGAATATATGCGTTCCTGTTTCTCCTTATTGCAGCAAATGCGCTATAAGAAAATACTGCCCAAGAATAGGCGTAAAAAGAAGCAGATGATTAATTTCATAAATAATTGGCTTTCAAATAACTCTCTCTTCAATGTAGTTTTTCATTGACTCAAAGATCTTAAATGCTCCTGCCTTAGTATTTTGCTTTTTTTTATTAGGAATTTGCCACTGCCAGGAGGCCCTTTCAGGATGCGGCATCATGGCCATTACATTTCCTTCCTTGTTTGATACTGCCGATATATTATAGCTTGTGCCATTCGGATTTGTTGGGAAGGAATCTTCAATTTTTCCATCTTCATTGCAGTATCTGAATGCAATTTGCCTGTTCTTTTCCAGATTTTTAATTAATGCACTGTCTTTTGTTGTAAATCTGCCTTCAGCATTGGCAATAGGCATCTGTATTACTTCATTATTTTCGTAAAGGTAATTAAATGCGCAGCTTTTTTTGTTGATATTTTTCACATTAATCCATGCGCAATAATATCCTGAAGTTAATGGATTTTTATTGGGAGCTAATGCCATCTGTATTTTATTGTTTAACCCGGGAATTAGTCCTGTTTCGACAAGAACCTGGGCCCCGTTGCAGATGCCAAGCAAGGGCTTTTTATTTTTTGTTTCGTCCTTTATTCTTTCCATTATTTTTTCTTTAGCTGCAATGATTCCTGCCCTTACCCTGTCCTCATAAGAAAAACCTCCTGGAATTATAAAGCCGTCATAATTATTTAATTTTTCTTTAGAATTCCACCTGATAATGTCTGCCTGCATGCCTGCTTCTATGCACCTTTCTTTGGTTTCCTGTTCGCAATTGTTTCCAGGGAAGTAAATCACTGCAATTTTTGGTTTTGGCATTTTGATATTATTTTCAAATCATTAATTTATTTTTTATTCCCCAAAACCTTCACTCCGTTCATATAAGGGATTAGAACATCAGGGACTTTGACTGTGCCGTCTTTCTGCTGGTAATTTTCCAATATTGCCCTTAATGTTCTTGAAGTTGCTATTGCAGTGCTGTTAATGGTATGCGCATAATGCTTTTCTTTATCTTTCTGGTATTTTATATTAAGCCTTGTTGATTGGTAAGCAGTGCAGTTTGAGCATGAAACAACTTCCTTGTACTCTTTTTCCCTCGGCATATAAACCTCCAGATCATATTTTTTTGCTGCAACTACGCCTATATCGGCTGTGCACATGCTGACAACTCTATAAGGCAATTTTAATTTTTTAAAGATTTCTTCAGCATTTTTTATTAATTCCTCAAATAATTTCCAGCTTTCTTCCTCTTTGCAGAAAACAAACTGTTCAACCTTGTTGAACTGGTGCACTCTGAACAAGCCCCTTTCATCGACACCATGGCTTCCTATCTCCTTCCTGAAGCAGGGGCTGGCAGAAACATACTTAACTGGAAGCTGGGATTCGTCAAATAATTTATTGGAGTTCATTGCTGCGATTGCATGCTCAGACGTGGCTATTAAATAAAGGTCCTCATTATCAACCTTGTACATCATTGTCTCGAAATCTTTTAGGTCTGTAACTCCTTCATATGCCTTTCTTCTCAGCATCAATGGAACCTGTACAGAAATAAAGCCTTTTTTTTCCAGAATGTCAAGGGCAAATTTCTGCAGTGCTGTCTCCATCAAAGCTAAATCACCAAGAAGATAATAGAAGCCTTTTCCGGATACATTTGCTGCGCTTTCAAAATTTCCTAAATTTAGGCTTTCAATAACATCTTCATGTGTTTTAAGCTTGAAATCAAATTTTTTTATTATTCCCTGTTTTCTCAAAACCTTGTTGTCTTTCTCATCCTTGCCTTTTAGGACAGAATCATGCAAGATGTTAGGAATGCGCATCAAATAATTTATAATTCCCCCTTTTAATTCTTCAACCTTATTTGTTAATTCCCTGACCTTTTCAGGCAGTTCTTTTGCTTCTTTGATTTTCTGCTTTATATCCTTGCCCTGCTTTTTCAGCTGGTTGATTTCGTCTGATATTTGATTTCTTTTATGCCTTAGCTCCTGCTCTTTTTGGAGAAGCTTCCTATATTGCTCATCTTTCTTAAGCAAATCATCTACCCACTTTACCTTTTCCAGGTCATTCCTTTTCTTCAAATCCTTTTTTACAATATCCGGATTTTCCCTTATGAATTTGATAGTAAGCATTTAATTTACTGCTTTGAAGAAGAATATAAAAATGTTTCTGATATCAAATTCAAAAAACGAATAATTTAAATAAACCATCAATACTTTAGAGTAGTTAATATGGAAGACTTGTATTCTGACTCACAAAAAGAAAATCTGGATTTGGATTCTTGCATTGAAGATTGTCTTAATGAAGCTAGAAATTATGCATTGGCTGGACTTGTCTCTGGTTTTGAGAAGGAAATTCGCACTGCAGTTGAGATGGCAAATTCCCCGGCTATTGGGTTGAGCAAAATAGATTTTGAATGGATAAGACACACAAGGATAGCTGCCCATATTAACAATATTGAAAAGATCCTTCAGGGTGCTATAGAATGTGCACATTATAAACGTGGTGGAGCATATACTCATCTTGACAACGCTATAGAATATGCACTAAACCTTTTTGATTTAGAACCATCTAAGAAACCTTAAATGATATTAGTGATGAAGTATTTGAGACTGGTTGTAATGTTCAAGAACTTTTTTTAAATGGAAGGAAGAATGCAATTGAAATAGCTGAGCAACAGAAACCAAGAGTTGTTCTTTACAGAGTTGGTTTCCCCTTGTATTTTTTAGAACCTGATAAAAAATTTAAAAAACTAGTTGATTCTGTGACTACTCCATACAAAACAGAAGGAGGGAATATAATTTATATGGTGATAGGACTGAAAGAATTTAAAATAAACCCTTAATAACTTTGATTACCTCAAACAACTAACCTTACTTTCTCTCCTTTGTTAACAGCATTGAGAATTATCCTTCCCACATTATTGTTCTTCTTTACCTTAATTAATCCTGATTTTCCGGCTTTTGCTGTCATTAAGAATTCATCATTCAATAAAACATCAACGTCCTTGTTCTGCATCTTGATGTCCAATTGAAAAATAATGTTGTTTTTTTTGATTTCAAACTTATAAGGCACTTCTTTTTGGTTTTCCTGTTTTTGGGTTGAATTTCCTAATTCCCTGACTTCTACGCTCATGCCCAGCTTTTTTTCGATTTCAGCTATATTCTTGCCTTGCTTTCCTATGATTTTAGCAATGTCTCTTTCAGGCACAAAAACCGTGCATTTATTGTCATTAATCACTTCAACCTCTGAATTGTTTGAATATTTTCTGAAAAAATCTTCTATTGAGCTTGCTGCTAGCTTGTGTATCCCTTTTTCCTGGCCTTTATTTTCCTGGACCGGGATAACAACAGTCTGCTCACCGTAGCTGTAAAGCTCGTATTCCAGTTTTCCTGTCTCAAAATCATTTACCACAACAACAGGCCTTGCAAGATCAGCTTCTGTCATGCCGCTTGGTACTTTAACAGTCATTTTTAATGACAGTACTTTGCTGATATACCCATCTTTTATGAAAAATACTGTGTCTATTACTTGGGGGATAACACCCATCTCAATCCTGCCTAAAAACCTTTGGATTGCATCAATTGGATTAGTAGCGTGTACAACACCTACCATGCCGACGCCAGCTAACCTTAAATCTGCAAACAGCTTGAAGTCATCAGTATTTCTCATCTCATCGAAGATAGTATGGTCGGGCCTTGACAACAATAAGATATCATGAATTTCCTGGGCATCTCCGTGGCTTATTGCGTATTGAGTTACATTCTCAGGCAAGACTAGATCTCGAGGCGCTTCGACAGTCTTTACAACCTTGTTTTTTGAGGCGTAAAATTCCGCTAGTCCCTGGCTGAAAGTTGTCTTTCCCATGCCTGGGCTTCCAGCCACTAAAATCCCTTCTGCCTGCTCTGAAATTCTCTTCATTAATTTTTCACTTAGCTTGTAATCATTCAGGTTTAATTTCCTGACAGGCCTTACTGCAGTTATTTCCCAGCCGTCAGAGAAAGGGGGCTTTGTAATTACAATTCGGAATTTTCCAAGCTGCACAATAGTGCTGCCTGCCCTTTCTATCTCTATAAAGCCATCTTTTCTCAGCTTGGCTTCTTCAATCACTTCCCTGCTTATATCCTGGATCTCTTCCTGCTTTAAAATTGCTTTTCTTAGTGCGTCAAAAGTCCAGTTTCCCGGCATTCCTCTCTTAGAATAAGGCATTACATTTTCCCTTAGATGAACAGACATTGTGGTTTCATCAAAAAACTTTTCCAGCTTTAATTTTTTTAATCCTTTTTCCGGCGGTTTGAAATAAACTGCTTTCATGCCCCTTGCCAATGCAACTTCTGACTGGACCTTATCTGATGTAATTAAAGTAGCATCTTCATCATAAGACAGCTGCCTGATCAATGCATCAATTTCACCTAAAGAAGCGTGCCTTATCTCTGCAGCCCTTGGCCTTTGGCCCTTGAAAGAAAACTGAAAATTATTCTTATCTGAAAGATCTTTTATTCTCTTGATTTCATCAAGGCCTAAAAATCCTATTGCTTTTCCCAGATTAGCCTGATGCTCTAACTCGGCTAAAACAGCCTCATGGATTATTACTTCTTTCGGGCTGATTTCTCTTTTCCCAATCTTATCAGATAGTAATCCTTCTATAATAATAGATGTATCCGGGACAATTCTTTCGATGTTTGTGTTAGTTTCATTTGTCATTTTTAGTTTTTGCTTATTTAGCATATTAATTAGAATCTTTATAAATTTATGGTTTTTATTTAATTTCGATATTGAAAATATTTAGAAAATTGATGGATTTAATTATTTTCAATATAGAAAAATTAATTATAGTTTAAATTATACTCATAAAAACCATCAATTTCTTTTCCTGAATATAACCCACAGCATGGCAATAAAGACAAAAATAGCTCCTATAACTACAAGCAATAATGATCGAGGTGTTAGGTTTTCCAATACTAACAGGAAATTATTTGTTGCTAGGTATATATTCTGGATTAAGGTAACGTTAATAAGCTCTATTGAGAAGTTTTCCGCTGTTTCATATTTCTTTTGGTTTTTGTCCTCATATTTTATGATAATATTGAATTCATTGATGCCTTTTTTTAGATTCTTGCCAAGCAGGTTTATTGCAAAGCTCCTGTCCTGGAAAAGCTCATCTAAATAAAACACCTTTTCAAAGCCGTTTTGCATAAAAATAATTTCTATATTTTGGGGATTTGACCTTGATTCCTTGTTTAATAAAAATTCTACCTTGAAATTGTCATCATAGGAAATTTGATTTGGAGCATTTATGTTTTTTATCCTGATTTCAGGCCTGTCCAGAACATCAAACTTTATGTATTCTGCTTTTGAAACCTCGGCATTTTTTGCACTTAGGACAAATTCCTTCTTTTCTTCTTTTAGATTTTCAACAGAAAAGTTAAGGCTTTTTTCCTGCGTAATCCCCAGGTCAATCTCTTTGCATTTTTCTATAAAGCAAACATCAAGGCTTTCAAGGAAAATATTCCCGATGTTCCTGATTTTGCAACTTAACAATGCGCTTTCATAGCTATAAAATTCGTTTTTATCTATGCTGCAGTTGATTTTGATATCCCTGGAATAGGTTTTTTCATCTTCCTCTATTTTTTGTTTTAAAGCGGAGTTAATTTCATCAAAAGAATAAACAATATCCCCTTTAGTTGATTTGAAACTTGTATCTGCAGCAGCATCCCTAAAAGAATGTATTGTAAGGGGGAAAGTATAGATAAAATTATTTTGCAGCTCTTTTGTCAGCTTTGTTATCCAGAAAACGCTTTTCCTTTCATTTGGCTTTAACAGGATATTTTTGGAAGGATCTCCTGTTATTTCAACTTCTATTGGCTTTGACAGGTAAATTTCTAAAGAAACATAGTAATCCTCTAAATTTTCCAAAACAGCTTCTACAAGGTTATAGGAATTGAATCCGATGTTTTTCTTTAAGACATCTGCATTGAAGCTGATGTGGTTTTTTGCCCTTCCTGACTTATCTTCCAAAGACGCATCTATATCCAGGTCTTTTGTTTCAAGCTCGATATTTCTTGAAACCCATTTGTACTGCACTGAGGCTTCATTGCTGTCAACAGACTCCTTCATCTTTACATGAGTAGGGTCAATATAGCCAAACTGGCCGTAAGTCACATCATAAGGTATCCAACCATAGCCGGGAAAATATACCTCTGCCCAGCCATGGCTTCCCCAGTTTTCAGGAAACAATTCACTGTTTGTATATGCGATTCCTGATATGAATTTTGCAGGAATTCCCAAAGAGCGCAGCATTGCAATAAATAAGCTTGTTAATTCATCACAGACACCCTGCCTGTTTTCCAGAATCCAAGAAGCTTTCTGGCTTACATCTGCTGTCAATGTGCTTAAATTATATTCAATATTGTCTTTAGTCCATTCCGCAATTTTATGCACAACAATGTATAAGTCATCTTCGCCTTCAGCAAGCTTGGAAGCAAGCCTTATTATATCATCACTATCAGAGTCAATTATCTCTTTTGGCTCTGTAAATTGCTTTAATTCGTTAGGTAAGTTTATGATAGGGAATGGCACTTTTTCCTTTATTTTGACAATATTGCTGGATGTTTTTATCCTGGTTTCATAGCCAAAACTTATCCTGTCTTTTGGATTCTGCCATTCAAACAGCAATGCGTTATTTTCTTTTTCCGCATTGGGCTTTATATTAAAATCAAAAACTTTCTGGTTGTCTGCATCATAAGGGTAGTGCGACAAATTCACAGTAATGTAATTTACATTATAATCCAAAGATGTCGGGATTATTTTTGCTTCTGAAGAAAGATTTATGCTGATTACCAGGTTTTGGCTGTTGTAAAACCAATTGTCCTGGGCATAGGTTAAATTAGAAAAAAGCAAGATAAATGCGAAAAACAAAGGAAAAATTTTCATTTTCCTTGTTTTTGATTTTTTTGTTTAATAAATTATTGTTATTCTAAGAATTATGATGGGCCCACCAGGATTTGAACCTGGGACTTCGAGAGCCATTTTGTGGCTTCACTCGATATCCAACAATCTGGTTATCAGTTTTGCTGTCTCTTTTGGAGACTCGAGCATTCTAACCAGACTGAACTATGAGCCCGAAAAAAACGCCCTCGACCAGACTCGAACTGGTGACCTTTACCAAATCAAGAAAATAAATTCTTAAATTTATGGTGTCTAACTTCAGGTTAACAGCTTCGTAGTTTTTGACTCATACGCTCTACCTGCTAAGCTACGAGGGCATCCGAAGTTTAGATTTTAATTTTCGTTTATATATGTTTCGGCTCATTTATTAAATATGATTTAATTTCAAAGCTAAAACTTATAAACTAAAGGATATTGATTAAAGGAAAAAATGGTCAAGGCTTTTGATGAGATTTATGAGATTATGACAGAATTAAAAATTAACATGAGAACAGCAGCATATGTCTATGCATCAAATAAAATAATAAGCGCGATAGATGCAAGGGGAACAGTAGAGTATTTCAGGGAGTAGGTAAAAATAATGAACAAATAGTTTCTCAATTAATTCTTTCTAAAATTAGTCTTTTACCTGTCTTAAAATAAGCAATGCAATAACAAAAAACACCAAGGGTATTAATAAAGCAAGCTTATAGCCAAATAACACAACTGCTCCCCCAAATAGTATCGGGCCTACGCCACCGGCAAATTTCTCTGTTAAGCCCTGGAAGCCCAATAGTTCTGCAACTTTATGCCTTGGCGCTAGTTTAATAAGCATTGGCCTTGTTGCTGTCCATACGCCGCCAAGCGCTATTGAGCCTATGATACTGTAAATTATGAAAGCACTTAAAGTATTTGAAAAGATAAGTGCCAATATCACTACAATCCAGATAACTTGAGTGGTAACAAGGCTTTTTTTTGAGCCGAACCTGTCTGTCAGCTTTCCAAAAATTAATGCGCCAAGAGCTGCAGCAACTGCCATAATGCCGAAAATGAAAAAGAAAGGCTGCATTGCCAGACCAAATTGTTCTCTTGCAAACAGGTAGAAAAATATTATTACTATGTTCATGCCGTCTACAAAAAGAAACGATGCTATGAGAAACAGGAAGAGATTTTTAAATTTATATGCTTTTGTTATAGTGGTTTTTATTTCATTAAAGGCTTTCTTCAGCGCTTTAACAAATAATATTGGCTTTGTTCTCTTTTCCTTTATCAGGGTAAATGAAAAAACAGAGAAAAACAGGAAGAATATTGCAATTGCAGGAAAAATTGCTTGGACTCCTTCTTTTGTTTCCCATCCTATGTTTTCCATTATGATATAAGCCATGATTAATGACAGGATTGTACCAAGATAGCCTACTGCAACTCCAATTCCAGAAACCATACCTCGATTTTTTTCTGTAGATATATCCATAATTAATGCGTCATAGACATCCAAAGCAGCCCGATAAAAAAAAGAAGCCGCAATGCCAAGAATTATTGCCCAGTACAGGTTAGAGAAACCAACAAAAAATGTCGTAAATATGCAAAGGAGTGTAAATAAAAGCAGGATATGCACTTTTCTTCCCCATGCATCAGCTATTGCTCCAATCAAGGGAACAAATAATCCTGCTAGTATGAATGAGACGCCAAAAACAAGTCCAATGTGGAATTCATTTCCTCCAAGATATGACTTTATCAGCAAAGGAAAGAAAAATGTTACGAATAATGCTGAAAAGGCCGTATTAGCAAGGTCATACAAAGACCATCCGAAAATCTGTTTTTTTTCCATAATAAAAACCTATACAATTTTAGTTCAATCGGGCTTTACAAAAACAGCAACAGCAATGGCATAATCCCCGTCATGCGCTATTGATAGTTCTTTTTCTTTGATGTTCTTGTTATTTTTTAAGTTGATTGTTGGCTTTCCGTTTTTATTTTTCCTGATTTCAATATCAAGCCAGCCTATATCTGTCCCAAGCGCTTTTTTCACTGCTTCCTTTGCCGCAAATATTCCTGCTAAACTGCTTGCATTTTTGTCAATTTCAGTCGGCTGGAATACCTTTTTCTTTTCCTGCATGCCTAATTTTGAAATTCTCGAAACTTTAACAATGTCAGTTCCTATCTTAATCAAGCGACATCACCATTTTTTCTATTTTTTTTTGTTGCCTCAATATAAGATTCATTTTTAATTTCCACTGGCTTGCCGAATGAAACAGATACCTTTCCGGACTTTGGCCAGAATTTGCCTGTTGGTAGCACCTTAAATATGCCATTTATTTTTACCGGAACTATCTTAGTGTTCATGCTTAGGGCAAGGAATCCTGTTCCCTGCTGGAACTTATTTATATTACTGCTTGTTGCTCTTCTTCCTTCCGGAAAGACAAATATAGAGTATCTTCTGTCCAGCAGTTCTCCTGTCAGCTGAAGGCTTCTTTCCACACCTACCTCATTTCCAAACGGGTATGTATTGAAAAAGATTCTTACAAACAGGCTTTCAAGCTTTCTCAATAAGCGGTATTTTTTTGGAGCTGGGATATTGTAAATTCTTTCCGGAGAAGCCGCGAATGCAATTCTTTTTCTTATTTTAAATGGAAGGCATCTCAACAGGCAAGGGACATCAAGCGCACTCTGGTGATTTGACATAAAGATAACAGGCTCTTTTATTGCTTTAATGTTCTCTATGCCCCTGCATGATAAATAGGTGAAGATTTGAGTAATTCTCAAAAATATTATTTCCTGAAATATAGTTCTTATGATGCCTGCAAAACGGTTTAATAACCATTTTTCCATCCTGAATTTTTGAATTTTTTCCTTTTTCTCAATAATGTTTTTCAGGTCTTTTACAGTAGTTGAATCAGATATGTTCTGTTCATCTATTTCAACATTGAACTCATCTTCTATTTTTGTGATAAGCTGTATTCTTTTTAAGGAATCAAGGAACAGGTCATGGCCAAGAGCTGAGTTAAGGCTGGTTTTTTTGTTAGTGATTTTAGCAATTAAGGATATTAATTTATCTTCGTAAACCGGAATTTTAGATTTGGAAATTTTTACTTTTTTATTTTTCTTAACTGTTTCCTTTATTATGTATCTCTTGACCTTTCCAAGAGGGGTTTTTGGAAATTTTTCTTTAGGCCATATTTCATAGGCGCTTATTCTTTGCTTTGGCATCAGCTGCAAATTTGCCTTTTTTATTGTTAAATCAAGATTTATCTTTTTATATGGAATAACAATTGCTTTTATATTCCCTTCCTCTTCAATGACACAGCTTTCCTTTATCTCATTCATATTGTTAAGGGTATTTTCTATATCATACGGGTAAACATTCTCTCCTGCTTTTGTCACTATCATCTCTTTTTTTCTGCCTTCTATGTAAAGATAAGGGCCTTTGAATCTTCCAATATCCCCTGTCCTAAACCATCTATTTGAGAAAGCACGCTTTGTTTTTTCTTTATCCTTATAGTATTCCCTAAATACATTTTCCCCTTTTACTAAAATCTCATCGTTTTCCAGCTTTATTTCTATCCCGGGAAGCTTTCTTCCGACAGAGCCTGTTTTTTTCCTGAACAGAGTATTTGTCGTGGCAAGAGCAGTTGTTTCTGTCAGTCCATAGCCCTGCACCAGGAGCTTGCATCTTCTTTTCCAATATTTTTCTAAATTAGTGTCAAGTTTTGCACCGCCAATCCCTATCAAAAAGAACTGGTAGCCTAAATTCTTTATTAGGTTAGTCTGCTTTAGCGATTCCAAGATTGCAGGCACGCATATTATTGCATTTATGCCCTTGTTTCTTATTAGCTCTGTAAGTTTTCCGGGTCTTAAAGTTTCTGAATAGAGTATGCTGCAGCCATAGTATGATGGCATTAACAAACCAGCAACCTGCTCAAGTATATGGCTTAATGGCAGCACTGAAATAAATTTTAAATGAGGCAGCTTTACTGCTTTTGTTATTGAACTTATACTTGAGAGGAAATTCTTATTTGTCAAAACCACTCCTTTAGGTACGGATGTTGTGCCTGATGTGTATAATATTTCCGCTATATCTTCCTGATTAATTTTTTGAGGTTCCTTTGGAATTAAATCCTTAATGCAGGATTCTAATTGATTAAAGTAGATGGTTTTTATCTTTAATTTCAATTTTTTTGATGTAAAAATGGCTTTTGGCCTTGTTTGGGCAATTATCTTTCTGATAAAAGCCGGGTCAGATCCTATGTCGAGAGGAACTGTTATTATACCCTGAGAAAAAGCTGAAAGAAATACAGCCGCATATTCAGCGCAATTCTTTCCAAGCAGCAGGATTTTGTCTGATTTTTTTATTCTTAATTTTTCAAAAAGCCTTGATGTTCTTGTTATTTTATCATAAAGCATGGCATATGTTATGTCCTTTGTCCTGTAGCCTTCTTTATTTCTTATAGCTACGCGATTATTATTTCTCTTACAAGTATATTTGATGAATTCTGCTATGTTTTTGTGCATTTTATTTGTACTTGTTATTAACTTAATTCTATAAAAACTTTTGCAGTAATAGAGGTTGGTGCGAAAGTCAGTGCTTGTGCGTAAATTGCCAATGGATTAAGTTTCTAAATATTGTGCTAAACGACCTGAGCATACGCAGTATGCGAAGCTGAGAAGCCCTCTAAGGCCCCGCACAAGCACGAACTAGATTTTCGCACCAACCTCGCAGTAATACCTATGAAAACAATTCCAAGGCCATAAATGCGAAAATTTATATAATATAATTAATCTAAATCCAAAAATGGTATTGGGGCAGATTCTGGCTTTGGTAATAAGTTTGGCTGATTACTTTACAGAGGGAATTTTTTCAAAGGCCAATCCGGCCAAAGTAAAGTTTATTTCTTTTGCTGCCGGCGTCTCTGTTGCTTATATATTTTTGAGTTTGCTGCCTGAGATATACACAGGGGCTGTTACTTTAAACAAATTATTGTTTCTCTCGACCTTAGCCGGGTTTGCGATTTTCCATCTATTGGAGAAGCATATAAGGCAGTATTATTCAAGAGGCCAATTCAGGAAAGAGCACAGGATAATACATTCGGCAAGCTCATTCCTGTATTTTTTTGTTGTGGGATTTGTTTTGGTAAAGATAACAGAATCAAACAGTCTAAGCGGGATTTTATTGTTTATACCAATATTATTTCATGTGGTGATAGATTCCTTGCCGAGAAGGGCCACAAAAAAGCATCATTTAAGGGCAGTTTTTGCAAGCTCTGCTTTTTTAGGCTCAATCACAGCAACTTTTGTTGATGTTGGGAAAACCACTAATTTGGCCTTGCTGGGCATTGTTGGCGGAGCTTTATTGTATACTGTTGTCCGGGAATCATTGCCAAGAGAAAGGCAAGGCAGACCATTGTACTTTACAATAGGGCTATTGCTGTTTACAGTCCTTTTATTGATCCTTTGGGGTATTGGGTATTATTAAATTCATTAAAAAGTAGTAAATAATCAATAAAATTTATAAATAAATCTAGGATTCTATCGGTTTATGCCTTTAATAGCGTTAATTGAAAATAAATTATTAGAATCAGAAATAGCTTTTGATCTAATGGAAGATAATTTTAAAACTAATAAAACATTAGATGACCAGATAACTTGTGAAATGGCCAGTTTATCCTTGCATACGTACAGGAGCGTTGCAGGGGCATATTGCGTTATGGGAGAATATGATCAAGCTATAAGCACATTAGACCTGTTGCAAAAAAGAAAAGAAGTTGTTTCGGAAAAGATTGATACAGCATCCGATGAGAGAAGAAGTATTTTAGAAGAGGAATTATCAAGAGTACCTGTACCCGAATTAAGAGTAGCAGTGAAACAAAATCAATTCAGATTAACAGAGTTTTTTGATAGTGTATCTAAAGATCCTGAATATCAAAGAATTCTAAATTATTGTATAAAAGAAAATAATTTGGACTATGATGGAATTGATAAGCTGATTGAAAAACATATGAAAATAATGGATATAAATAATCATGATACTGGATTATTCAAAGTATTATTTAATGACGGATTAGTAATGGGTTTAATTAATGAAAAAAGAATGTTAAATGATGTAAAACCAAACGCTGTTTTTATTGGATCGGACAATCCAGCTTATGCTGGGGCTGATGCGGGTTTTTCTTTAGTGCCGGGTATTAAATTTACAATAGAAGCAATTGATGCTGTGAGCATTTATGGGTCATTTCCTGAAGGAGAATATATAAAAACAGCTGAACATGACAAAGGAAATAATCCAGAAAAAATATTTGAATATTCAAAGAATATTGCACAAAAAGCAGCAGAGTTTGCTGTTAATAACAATAGGAATTTTGTTGAGAAAGGTGATGTTATTAATTCATATAATTTGATGCCAAACGGAGATAAAAAAGAGGCACATCAAATTTATGAAGCTGCAATCAAATCAAAACATATAGTTGAAGATTTAGTTCATAAATCTAATTCTTTAGAAGAGTTTATGACTTACAATAAGGACCTATTTAGAGGTCCAAATAACAACTGAATTATTAAATCATAAATTAAGATAAATTGTCTTTTTCCCTCTATAAATCAGAAACCTTTATAAATACGAGTGCGTTAATAACCCTCAATAACATCTAAAGAATTCTTAGTGTTTTCTTTTGTGTTAATTAGATATACGGAGGAATTAGAAATGGGAGATTTTAACCAAGGCGGTGGCGGTTTTCAGGATAGGGAAATGCACAAAGCAACCTGTTCTGAGTGCGGCAATGAATGCGAAGTTCCATTCAAGCCAACAGAAGGCAAGCCTGTCTACTGCAGAGACTGCTATAGAAAAAGAAGAAGATTTTAGGATCCTTTCTTTGATATAGAATAATATACTTTATTTTTTTTGTTTTATTTCTTATTGTTTTTTTAGGTAATAGATAGAAGTAGGAATGTTATGAAAACTATTGCAAAGCCTTATCGAACGAAATATTTAATAGAGAGAAAAATAGTTGGGAAGAAGAAAATCTTACTGATCTTGGGAAAAATTTATTAGAAATTGTGAGTGATTACGTCAAAAAGAAAAAAATAAAATGTGAAGATTTTAAGGATATTGAAACCTATTTTTCTCATATCAATTTTTCTGAATAGTTAATGAGAACTTCTCTTCTTTCTTCTCAATGTTGTTTCACCTATCCAAAATAAGTTGGTTTATTCTCCTGGTTCAGAGTCGATTTGCTTTTAGTCGGCACTTTGGTAATTTCCTTAGCTTTCTGTAATATAACCTCTTGCTCCTTTTTCTTTTCCATAAGAACTTCCTGTAGAAAGTATTTTCTTTTATTACTGATCTTGAGAAAATCTCTATATTTTAACTCTTTATTTTTTTGCTCCCTCAGCAAACTTTGCAGCTCTTGATTATATTGCACCTTATGTTGCCCTTTAGATATTTCTTTTATTGCCAGAATCTTCTTTTTAATCTTAATCAAATCATTTTCCACCCATTTGATCTCTTCCACGATTAGCCTTTCACAGAAATATCGGGTATCTTCAATCTTGGCTATCTTAATTTCGGCAGTTGCTTTTATATCTTCAATATCTTCACTCTGTAAAGCATCTGCATAATCCTTATCAAATTTAAAATCTTTAATTTTTTTCATTTTTTCCTCCTTTCTTATTGTCGTTTTTGTCATTTTAACCTTTATTTTTTATCATTCTATCCCAAATATGCATGCTCGCAATTATCCTCTGCATTAGTTTTTCCTTTCATTACAGTAACAATAGCTTCACAAACATGCTTCATTTTGATTTTGTCGGAATTGTCCTTTGCAGCAAAGCCTGCTGCATTCAAGGCAACATTCTTTATATCTCCGCCGCTTAAGCCATCAAGATTAAATCCTTCCAAATACATCTTCTTGTCTCTTGATTTTTTTGGCAATAGCTTATCTAAAATCCTTAACTGCTGCTTTTTATCCGGGAGTTCAAAGTCAATATGCATTGTAAGCCTTCTCTCAAATGCCTCATCATATTTGCCAGCAAAATTAGTTGCAAAAATACAAACTCCCTCAAACCTCTCCAGCTCTTTCAGCAAAGTATTTACCTGAGACATCTCCCAGCTTTTTTCCAAAGAAGCCCTGCTTAGCGCAATTGCATCAGCTTCATCAAAAAATAAAACTGCATTTTTAACTTTA
>NZEC01000013.1 GCA_002688925.1 archaeon | reverse complement strand
ATCATTAAAAATGATTTTGAGAAGATTGATATTGGGAAATTAAAAAAAGAAGTTGAGGAGAATGTCAATAAACTGGGGTTTAAGGTTGAGTTTGGGTAGATTATTATTTATCATCCCTTTCGTAAGCTTTTTCAAGAGCAACCAATGCCGGCAGCTTTCCATCTTTTTCTATGAATTCCAAAGAAGCTCCGCCGCCGGTGCTGACATGGGATATTTTATTTCCAAGATTTAAGTGCTGGACTGCAGCTGCAGTGTCTCCTCCTCCGGCAATAACTTCTGCATCTAAAGTTGTTAGAAACTCTCCAATATCTTTTGTGCCTTTTGAGAATTTTTCCATCTCAAATACTCCTAAAGGGCCTGCCCATAAAACTGTTTTTGCCTCTTTAAGCTCTTCTTTGTATAATTTTATAGTTTCAGGTCCAATGTCTAAGGAAATCCATTCTTTTTCTATTTTTGTTGTGTTGGCAATTTTTGTGTCTGCATTATTGTCAAATTTATCTGCTATTACTGTGTCTATTGGAAATATCAGTTTTTTTCCGGCTGTATTGATTATTTCTTCGGCAAAACTGAATGTTTCCTCATCAAATTTTGAAGAGCCAATGTCATTGCCTTTTGCCTTCAGGAAAGTGTTTGCAAGAACTCCCCCAATTAGTATCTTGTCTGCCTTTTGAGCCAGGACTTTTAGTGCACCTATTTTGTCGGCTTTGGCTCCTGCAACTATTGATACAAAAGGCCTTTCTGGATTTAGTAATTTGCTTAAATGGTTGATTTCTTTTTCAACTAAAAAGCCTGCGCAGCTCGGCATGAATTTTGTGATTGCAGAAACAGAAGCATGGTTCCTATGGCAGTTGCCAAATGCATCGTTAATAAAAATTTGCCCATTCTTTGAGAGCTTTTTTGCAAATTCTTCATTATTTGATTCTTCTTCTTTATGGAGCCTTAGATTTTCAAGCAATAGAACATCATTATCCTGGGGGATTTCAACATCAATACAATCCGAGACAAAACCCACACTTATCCCTAAAATATCGCTTAAATCCTCTGCTACAGGCTTTAGCGTTAATTCTTTCTTTATTTCTTCAAATGCTTTTCCTTTCTTTAATAATTTTTGAGGCCTGCCAAGATGAGACATAAGGATTATTTTGCATTTTTTTTCCAGAAGATAGTTTATGGTTGGTATTGTGGCTTTAAGCCTTGTATCGTCTTCTACCATCCCATTTTTTATCGGGACATTATAGTCAACTCTAACTAATACTTTTTTGTTTTCTATATCCATGTCTTTTAGCGTTGAAAATTTGATTTGAACCACCTATAAGCTAGTCAATATTAAGGATATTTAAATCTTATTGTTGAAAAAGGCTCGCAATTTGATGCTACCTTTATTTTCTACAGAGCTTGTTAAAAAAAAGAATTACGGCCATAATCCTATTACAGCATCTATTGATATGTTTCCGGCTCCGATGAACAATAAAGCTAATGCTCCTCCCAATAATATCAAGTCAAATTCCCACCCTAATTTTTTCATGGATGAGAAAGGTGCTTTCGATGTTAACAACTTGAAGTATAACGCGCCAAGCATTAATATAACAAAAATAAGCCCTGCAATTTCAGTGTAAAATCCGAGAATAGCAGCTATGCCTCCAACAAATTCTCCCAGGCCAATTAAAAAAGGAAACCAAATGTTTCCGAACATCTGCTCCATTGCCTTTGGCTTTTTCAGTTTTGGTAATCCATGATATATGAATATGATGCCTATTGCAATCCTTAAAGCCAAAAGCCCTAAATCCTGGAGGTTGTTGAATATGATCATTTATATCTCTTAAGAGCATATAATATGCACTTATATTTAAATTTTTTTAAAACAAAAAGTTTATATAAAAGTTATAAATTATAAGGAAAAAATGTTGAAAAATGAATTATCAAAAACTGAAATAAATGCTTTAATCTCTTCTTTAGGTCGTATTAAAGATTATGGGAGAGATGGTAGGCTTAATCATGTTGAAAATTTGGATGATATAAAAAGCCGAAGATCATTCTTAGTTACAAAAAATAATGGCAAGCCATGGTATTTTTATCCAGAATCGTTGGATAATAATGAAATTACTAAGGGCACTTGTTTTGTTTATAGTGAAAATAGAAGTTTAAGCTTGTATAAAAATAAAAGAAGTGGATTGACTATACATCTAACAAAAGATGGTGGGCAGGATTACTTTGAAATAAGAGTGTTATCTGATTTAGTTAATGAGGCTAATGAACTTTTACCTAATTTTGGAATAGAAAAACTAACACGTACAAAGAGTGATGATTTTCCAGAAGGATACAAAGAAAAAGGTGGAATTACATTATTGAAATTTTTAAAAAGGTATTCACGCCCGACAGTCGAACTTATACAGGGAATTAAAGGAAATGTTGATAATGGACTGTTTAAGATTGATAAGGGGTTTCGTACTACAGCAAATTTATATGGCATATTAAAAAAAGAGAGAATAACAAAAAGAAATCCATTAGAGCTTAATAATGTTATATCTTATATGCGTGTAAAGTAAATAAGATTAAATAAACAGCGGCACAAAAACCAAAGCGACTATTCCCATTAGCTTAATTAAAATATTCAATGAAGGGCCTGCTGTGTCTTTAAATGGGTCTCCTACTGTGTCTCCGACAACTGCTGCTTTGTGGGCATCAGAGCCCTTGCCTCCTAAATTTCCTTCTTCAATGTATTTTTTAGCATTATCCCATGCTCCTCCTGCATTTGCCATGAATACTGCCATTAAAAATCCGACAACGGTCTTTCCCACTAACAATCCTCCAAGAGCTTCTGCTCCGAGAAAAATTCCAACAATGATTGGAGAGGCTATTGCCAATAAGCCTGGCAAAGCCATTTCTCTTAATGAGCTTTCTGTGCTTATTTCAATGCATTTTTGATAGTCTGGTTTTGAAGAACCGCGCATTAATCCTTTTATTGTCTTGAACTGCCTTCTTACCTCATTAACCATTTTTATTGCAGCTCTGCCAACTGCTTTAAGTAATAAGGATGTAAATATAAATGGAAGTAGTCCGCCAATGAAAACTCCAACCAGGACTTTTGGGTCAGTGACATTAATTGCATCTAATCCAATAATTTCTGCAAAGGTTACGTAAAGGACTAATGAAGTTAAGGCTGCACTTCCGATTGCAAATCCTTTTCCAATTGCTGCAGTTGTATTTCCAACCTTGTCTAATTCTTCTGCCCGCTGTCTTGTTTTTCTTCCTAACCTGGCCATTTCGGAAATTCCTGCTGCATTATCAGCTACTGGACCATACGAGTCTATTGCCAGAGTAATCCCTAAAGTTGAAAGCATGCCAACAGCAGAAATTGCAACTCCGTATAAACCAGCTGTAAAATTAATTGCTCCGTCAGCAAGGAAAAATGCTGCAAGAATTCCTGCTGAAACTGCAAGCACCGGGATTATTGTTGACCACATTCCTACAGAAAGGCCTTCTATAATTGTGGTTGCAGGTCCTGTTTTTGCGGCTTCTGAAATACTCCTTGTTGGATTTCTTTTTGTTGAAGTATAATATTCTGTTGACAGACCAATAACAAGGCCAGCAAGCAATCCTGATATAGTTGCCCAGAATATCCCTAGATTTCCTATTAAGTATTTTATTATAAAAAATGATGATATTGCTAAAATTATTGATGAGATAAATACTCCTTTATTCAGGGCAGCAGTGAGGTTAGTACCACTTGTTTTTACAAAAAAAGTCCCGATAATTGAAGCTAAAATTCCGGCAGCTGAAATTGCCAGTGGCAGCAGGATATAATTTCCATCATTACTGAATGAAAATGCGATGAATCCGATTACCATTGCAGCGACAATGCTTTCAACATAGCTCTCAAACAAATCAGCTCCCACGCCGGCTACATCACCCACATTATCTCCTACATTATCTGCAATTACTGCAGGGTTTCTTGGGTCATCTTCTGGAATATTTTTTTCTATTTTTCCGACTAAATCTGCTCCAACGTCAGCAGCTTTTGTGTATATTCCACCGCCGACTCTTGCGAAAAGGGCAATGTATGATGCTCCAAACCCAAATCCGAAAATTAATTGTGGGTCTTTAAATAAAAGATAAAATGAGCTTATCCCTAATAATGCCAGGCCAACTACAAACATTCCCATTACAATGCCAGAGGAAAATGCAATTTTTAGGCCGCTATTAATGCTGGTTTTGCATGCCCATGCAGTCCTTGAATTTGCCTTTGTTGCTATATGCATTCCAATCCTTCCTGCTATTGCTGAGAAGATGCATCCTGCTAAAAATGCTAAAGTAAGTTTTTCTCCTTCAGGAAGTGTAAAGAATAATATCAATGAGACTATAACCATGAATATTATCATTATCTTGTATTCTTTATTCAGAAAAGTTATCGAGCCCTTATGTATGAGGTTAGAAATGTTCTGCATCTCTTGATTTCCTGCAGGCTCTTTTTTTATCTTCTGTATTAAGAATAATGCAAATAGAATTGCAAGGATGCTTACTAGGAAACTTGCAGTTAAAATTATAGATACCATTGTTGCCCCTTTTAGTGGCTTATATTATGGATATAGTTTAAATGGTTTTTGTTTTTTATCTATTATTCAATAAAATACCCAATAAAAAGTTTCAATATTAAAAAAAATAATAAAAATAAAAGAGTTGATAAAATAAGAATTAATATTCTAAAAAAATCCAACAAAAACTGTAGCAACAAGAATAGTTAATTTAATTACAATATTTAAGCTTGGTCCGGATGTATCTTTTTTTGGGTCTCCTACTGTGTCTCCTATGACAGTTGCAATGTGGGCTGCGCTTCCCTTTCCGCCGTGCATGCCTTTTTCCACAAGCTTTTTTGCATTGTCCCAGGCACCTCCTGAATTTGACTGTTTAATTCCTAAAAGAATTCCAGTAACCAGGGTTCCTGCTAAAGATGCTCCTAATGCTTCTGCACCTAAAACCAGGCCAACTAAAATTGGAGTTGAAATTACAATTAATCCTGGAACTATCATTTCCTTTATGGCTGATTTTGTTGCAATTTCAATGCATCTTTTGTAATCCGGTTGAACTTTACCCTGCATCAATCCTTTTATTTTTTTAAACTGTCTTCTTACTTCCTCTGCAATCTTAAGGGCAGCATCCCCAACTGCAAGTAGCACATATGATGAAAATAAATATGGAACTAAAGCGCCAATAAACAAGCCAATCATAACCTTAAAATTAAGTAAATTTACTCCTGTTAAGCCAGCTTCTTCTGCGAATAATGTTAATAAGGCTAATGCTGCTAAAGCTGCGCTTCCGATTGCAAAGCCTTTTCCAACAGCAGCTGTTGTATTTCCTGCAGCATCTAATTTGTCTGTTATATTCCTTACTTTTTTATCTAATCCTGCCATCTCTGCAATTCCCCCTGCATTATCTACAATTGGGCCGTAAACATCGATGGCCATAATTATTGCTGCTAATGCAAGCATGCCAACTCCTGCCATTGCAACTCCGTAAAGTCCGCCAAGAAGATGGGAAAAAAAGATAGCAATTAATAATATGCTGACTATGCCGAACGTAGATCTTTTGCCAACGCTTAAGCCATGTATTATGTTTGTTGCAGCTCCAATCTTTGAGCTTTCTGCTATGCCCTTAACATGCTTAAAATCATAACTTGTATAATATTCAGTTGCTTTTCCCAGGCCAATTCCTGCCAAAACTCCGATTACAACCGTATAAAATATATTGAGGTTTGTGAAAAAAAAGCTGTTAAGTATGAAAACAATTCCTACCATAACAGCGCAAGTTATTAAGAATGCATTTGATAGGGCTCTTCTTGGATTTTTTGAATTTGTTTTGCAGAAAAAGGTTCCTACAATTGCTGCAAGGATTCCTGCACAAACAACAAAAATCGGGAATATAAATGCTGCGCTGGTGAAAATTTGGGATTCTGCAACTAAATCTGTGGATTTTAATGCAGCTCCTATTGCCATTGCTGCAACAAGATTAACAATTATTGAATCAAATAAATCAGCGCCCATGCCGGCTGTGTCTCCTACATTATCACCAACATTATCTGCTATGACAGCAGCGTTTCTTGGGTCATCTTCTGGGATTTTAGCTTCTAATTTACCCACTAAATCTGCTCCTACATCTGCTGCTTTTGTAAAAATTCCGCCGCCAACTCTGGCAAATAATGCTATTGAGGCAACCCCGAATGAATAGCCAAGCAGTGCATTAATATCATTTGGAAAAACAAATATTATTATCAAAAGGCCTACAATTCCGATTGTTACAAGGCCAAGGCCAACAACTGCTCCTGCTGAGAAGCTTATTTTTAATGCTTCATTTATTCCTCTTTTGGCTGCATTTGCAGTTCTTACATTTGCCCTAACAGACCTATTCATGCCAAAATATCCTGCTAAAGCAGAGCTAAGGCTTCCAATTATGAAGGATATTGTACTTGTCTGGCCAAGCAGATAATATAATGCGATGCTTACAGCTATTATGAAAACTGCAAGATAGCTGTATTCAACCTTTAAGAATTGTATTGCTCCTTTTTGAATGGAGTCTGCAATTTCCTTCATCCTGTCATTTCCAGGAGACTCTTCCATCATCCTTTTATTAAAATAGAACATAAAAGCTATAGAAACCAAAATTGTTATGTAGATGAATGCGATTACCATTTTAAAAAGAGGACATGGCTTATTTATAAATCTTTCTGAGGATGCTTTTGACAATGAATTAGGAAATTATTCTGTAAAAAACATTATAATCTTTTGTCAGTGATAAATTTAACAGAAATTAAACATAATATTTATAAACATTGTATTTAAGAAATAGTGTGAGGTGGTATTATGGCAGCAGAAGTTATGAAAATAAAAAATTTAGAAAGCGTAGTTGATACAAATTCAATGCAAAATGGAGTTGAAAAAAATGGCGGATTATTCAATAATTTAAAAAAGAGCTTATTCAAGAAATTAGGGTACACTGCTTCTGCTATTACTATTACTGCAATGTCTTATGGTTGTTACACAACATCATCAAACCCAAAAGTCTATTCATATCCTCTTAGTGGCCAAACTATGGAACAGATGGTTAAGGATCAAATGTATTGTAAAGAATGGGCATCACAACAAACAGGAGGTTTAAGAGGTTCTGGAGATAAAACCGCAGAAGGGGCTGCAGGCGGTGCTTTAGGTGGAGCACTTCTTGGAGCTATAATAGGGGGAGTTACAGGCGATTGGGAAGGTGCGGCTATTGGCGCAGGAGCTGGAGTATTAGGAGGTGGCCTAACTGGTGCTGCTATTGGATCCCAAAATGATAATAGTGGGGATTTTGACAGGGCCTATAAGGCTTGCATGGAATCAAAAGGTTACAATGTACAATAATTCAAACTAATAGAGTGGTATTTTATGAAAAAAAAAGGTGGATATATTCTAAGTTTTATTGCAGCAGCAGGCATATCTTATAGTATTTCTAAAGGACCAGAAGCTGATGCGGGCATAAAAGAATCCTATGCGGGCTTAAAAAAAGCCTATGAAGAAAGTTGGAATGGAGAAACATTTGATGAAAGCATTTTAGGCGGTAGGGTATATAAGGCAATCTGTTATGTAATACCTAAATTGGTAGCTAACGCATCAAAAATACCTTGTGAGGCTGGGCAAGCTGTATCTACAGATACGATTGATGATATCAAAGATATTTATGATGATAAAACAAATGATAATGTAGAAAAGGCAGTTAAAACTACAATTGGTATTCCATTAATCATGAGTAATAATCTTTTAGAGCGTCTTGTCATTAATCCAGGTAGAAATGCAAAAAATCATCCCTTAGATGCATTGTTAAAGGGAGGTTATAGTGTTGGAGAAACAGGCCTGTCACCATATAAAATTTTCAACATACCTATTTTATTGAAATAAACTTAATATGGGGTAAAAATATGAAAATCAAAAATATGTTTAATATAGGTGCGGTCGTGACTATTATGTATTCTTCTTCTGTATTAGCTCAAAGCCAGGGACATATTGATGAATGTATTAAATATTGTGTTGATGTAGCAAAAGACCATAGATTTGCTAAAAATGAATATTTTAAAGAATTTTTTTGGTCAGATAAATTCAAGGGTATTTTATCTAATAATGCTATTAGCCAGATAAATGAAGCACTTAAAAAAGAAGGAACAGATTATACTTTTGAAAAGGTGGCAAAGGGGGTAAATACAATTTATATTTTGAAGTGTCCATCTGGAGGAAAAGATTAATTGTGTTTCAGCTTATTTAATCATTTGTTAAAAATTTTTATAATCATAAACTAATTCTATTGGTTGACTTTGTAGATTTTTACTGCAATTTGTAAGGATGATAAATTATTTTGCCCTAAACGAGTAGCAATATTATGAGCTCACACTAATATGCTTTCACTTTAGAGTAGTTTAAGAACGAAAAGTATTTAAAGATTTAATTTTTAAAATTTTTTAAATTTTATGGAAACAAAAAGAGAGCGAAAAAAGGTACGAATCAGGGACGGATTAGCGAGACAAAACCCGATTTTGGATACTGAGATATCTTCTAATAAAGGGGATATCAACATTAGAGGATACAGCATTAATGAGTTACTAGAATATTCTAATTTTGAAGAGGCAGCATATCTGGTGCTTAATTCTGAATTGCCAAATCAAAGTGAATTAGAAAAATTTAATGATATATTAGTTTCTAAGAGAGAAATTATTCCAAAAAAAGTTCAGGAAGTTATGGGCAGTTTTGACGGCAGTGAGCATCCTTTGAATGTTATTGCAGCTTGTTTTTCGACGATTTCTTCAGAGTATGCTGAAAAACTTAAAGATAGTCATGAGGGGAAAATTGACCATGCCATGAATGCAATATCTTTGTATCCTGTAATTTTAGCGCAGCATATAAGAAAAAGAAACGGAGCTAAAATAGAAATTATAAAAAAACCTGAACTGGATCATGCTAACAATTTCATCTATGAATCTTTGGGAACCGTAGATAAAAAAAAAGGGGCTATCCTAAATACAATATTAGTGGGGGGTCTTGATATGGTATTGTCTCCTTCCACAACTGCAGGGCGTGTTACAGCTTCAACACGAAGCGACTTCTTTTCATGCATGGCTTCTTCGATTTTAGCATGGAAAGGGTATAGGCACGGCGCAGCATGTGAATTTGCATTTAGAGACTTGACTACTTTAATGGATGATAAAATAGATACATTTGAATTCTATGATATGAAGAATAAATCAAATATTCCATCATTTGGGTTTGGGCATCCGATTTATAAAAAGGGAGATGATCCAAGAGTAAAAAAAATAAGTCCAATGGCAGAATTTTGTTATCAAAATTTTGGAGGAACGTTATATAAAAAGTTACAGGATGTAGTTTTGGATATGAAAAAAAGAAATATACATCCTAATCCAAACATTTACTTAGCTTCAATAATAGATTCATTAGGGTTCCCTGCACAGGATGCACCTTCTATTAGTTTCATGGGGAGAGTTGCAGGAGTTTCTGCTCATATAATCGAAGAAAGCGGTCCAATGCGAGCTATGTGGGTTCCAAAAGCTCATTATAACGGCATTCCCAACAGGGAGTACATTCCAATGGAGAAACGGTTGGGTTGAAGTATAAAAATTAATTCATAAAGTTTTGAAAATCCAATTAAATTTTTCATTTTTATATGAAAAAAATTAATAAAATAGCAAAAAAAACCTTAACAGCAATTGTTGCATTAACTTTCTTTAATCTTTCCTGCGGAAAACCTGATATTACGGAGGCTCAATATAGGAAATACCAGTACCACACTAAGGCATTATATCCTGAAAAATTTAATGAAAATATCTTAACTGCTGAAAAATCTGTTGAGGTTGAAAAAGGTGAAGATGGTGTAATTATTAAATTCCCTATAGAATTATTATCATATCAAAGATTTCCCATGAAAAAAAAATTTGGGGCATGGGGTGGGCCACAGTGGGAAATAAAAGAACCATATGATTGCCTTACTTTTTCCTTTAATAATTGGAAGGGAGAAGACAGATTTCTTTATTATAAAATCAGGTCTCATAGACCATGGATTTATTTACCTGTAGAAGAGATGGATATATTCATGGATAAGCTACTAAAATCAAAAAATGTGCAAATTAGAGATTACAGCCAAGGAATTCCAAGTTTGGTTCCGAATTGCCCTGAGATTATTAGTCAAATTAACTTCCACCGGGAACTGTATATGGATGGAAACCTCGTATTATCAAAAAAACCAGGCAAGCCAACAATATTACAAAATCAATAACAAAAACTAATGCAAAGATAAAATGAATAATGACTATGTTATGAAAGACCGCTATAAAGAGATAGATTATCGTTGGTATAGGAATGGAAAAAGCAACAAAATAATAGTTTCTGGTTCTGGAAGCGGACCAACCAGAAAATTGACTATTAATTCCATATTGGAGAATGCTTTAGAAAAATATAACCTTTCTATGATTCATTTTGACATCCAGAATGGAGATTTTATCCAAACAGTTGGTAAAATGTCTGAAAAGTTTCATGATATCATAGAATTATCTAAAACAGAGGGCTATGGAATTGATAAAATTGGGATAATGGGTACAAGCTTATCCGGGCTTCCGGCAATGATTGCGTCATCAGAATATAAAAATATGAACTTATTTCTAAACTCCCCAATGATCTATATGCAGGAGATGGCTGACAAATATTTAAATACTTTCCATAGATATTATTGGAGGGTAAGAAGAACTATTAAAAAAGATGGGAGAAAAGCCCATTATTCTACATACAGCACTTGGAGAGATACAGAATTGGCTGAAATTTTTGAACGGTTAAAAAAAAAATCAAACAAAATCCATATTTTACATGGAGATGGTGACGATGAAATTTTATTAGATTATTCATTAAGGTTTCAGGAATCCATGGAAGAAAATAGTGTAAAATCAGACCTTACAATATTGGAAGGAGTTGCCCATAATCTTCATAAAAATTATCTTATATCAGATTTTACAAGCAATTTATTGTGTGATTTTTTCCTTTCTAAATAAAATAAAAAATTTAATATAAATAATCAGAAAGTGCTTTAGGTTATTTTATTCCTCATTTTGCAGATGTTTACAATATAATAAAAAATGTTTCTGAAATAATTAAATTTTAAGTTGAATGTTGTCACTTTACAATAATATTTATAAATGGTGCAGAATATCCACTAATCATGTTTAAAAAATTAGAATTTTCTTATGAACCAAATAAAAGTCAAAATACGTTATTTAAAAACAAGTATTTTGACCTAAAAATGGGAAGTTTCGGTGGATTGTTGTTCGGTGGAATTGTATATTATATTAATTCTGAACATGGTGTTGAGCTAGCATCTATTGCTGCAGCTAAACAAGCAGGTTATGCTTTTGCCGCTGCTGGAGGATTAATGAAGATTTGTGAAAATGTCTCGACTTATTTTGAGAGCGGAGCAGTTTCTAGGGTAATGTCAGTTGTGGTGCCATCATCTATAACATATAGCTTGACATATATGCTGCATACATTGCATGAGTCAGCAGATTCTTTTGAGTCTGTTATTCCTACACTTATCATAGCCCCAATAAGTTATACTTGGTGGGGATTAAAAAATAGAAAACTTTTAGAAGATACAATTAAAGAACTCACTGATAAGAGTACTAAATAAATTTTAATTGCCAGCAGCGATATAAATTATTTATTTAAAATTAGTATTAGTGACGGTAATTAAAATTTATTAGTGGTTGAATGTATTATTCAATAAACTTAACAACATCTTTGGTTCTTTCTTTTTTTTCGGGCTCTTCATTTCCATAGCCGAATGTCAATGTAAGAACTAATTCATAGTTTTTGTCAAAACCTAGCTCATTCATAAGATCCTGCTCTTCTTTTAGAAATTGAGTCATTCCAATGGGACAGGAGCTTATGCCCAATGAGTAAGATGCAAGCATCATGTTTTGTGCAGCTAAAGAGCAGTCAATTGCATTCCATTTATTATTTTTATCTCCTAAAATAAAAATTACCAATGGTGCTGAGTAAAGTATTGGATCTTCTTTTGTTTTTGCCCTTTCCCTTACAAAAGGGTATCTTGGATTATTGATTATTTTGTCCAGTATTCTTTTTGCAATTTTTTTAATTAAGTTTCTGTTTGTAAGAGCAACAAATTTCCATGGCTGATTATTTCTTGCAGAAGGAGCCCATATTCCGCATTCAATTATTTCATTGATTTTTTCCTTCCCTATAGCTTTGTCTTTATAGGCTCTTACTGCCCTTCTTTCTTTTATTGAGTTGATTGTTGGGTTCATAATAGAAATAAGTTTGAGGTTGTTTAAATAATTTATTATTGTAAATAATTATTGATATCAATACCATAACTTCAAAAAAATAATAACCAGAATTACCACAACAATGATGATATTAATCACTAAGAAATACTTTCCGAGCTTTTTTATGAATTTTCTTTTCTTTTCAATATCAGAAGAAGCTTTCATTTTAAGCTTTTGCCTTTATTCTTTTCATTCTGAAGATGTTTTCCCTTTCCATTTCTTCTAATCTCAGCTGGATGAATGATTTTATCTTGTTTTGGCTTGGAATGACCTTAAATTCGAGGGCATTGACACGCCTTTTTGTCTTTTCAATCTCATTCAACAATTTTCTCATGGATGTTTCTATTTCTGCTGCAAGGATTATTTTCTCTACAACTTTTTCATATGCTTCTGAAGCTTCATCTATTGCGGCTGAGCTGTAAACTCCATAACCCCGCTCCATAAATACTTTTTTTATCTCTGAAGTCTCTATCTTCGGGACTTTAACTCCCATGATATTCCTTGTTGCAAGGTTAATTTCCGGGATTTTTTTGATTGCAAGGGCAATTGACTTTATTTTTAAATCCCCTTCCAGGACTCTTGCAATATTAATTTTCTCCAGTGCAATCTTATACTGCTCAACTAATTCCTCCCTTAAAGTTTTAGCCTGCTTTAATATCTCAAAGAACTCAAGAATAAGGCCGTCTCTTTTTTTCTTCAATAAGCTGTAGCCTCCTTGGGCTAATTTAATCTGCTTTTTTACTTTTAATAATTCAGATCTTGTTGGTTTGATGTCCTGGGCCATTTTAAGGAATTAGTGACAATATTTTTCAATAAATAAAAAACATAACAGTTAATTATTTGCTTCTGGTTTCAAATATTTTTTCTTCAGTTCAGGGCTTATTCTTGTCAGTTCGCTTTCCGGCAATATGCTCAATAATTTCCATCCAAGCGCTAAAGTGCCGTCAGCAATGCTCCTGTCATCATCCCTGCTCTGCTTTACAAATTCATTTTCAAAGTCATTTGCAAACTGAAGGAGTTTTTTGTCCCTTTCGCTCAATGCTTCCTCTCCAACTATTGCAACTAATCCTCTTAAGTCACGGCCTTCAGCATATGCTGCATATAATTGGTCAGATACTTGTTTATGGTCTTCTCTTGTTTTTTCTGCGCCAATTCCCATGTTCATCAGTCTTGAAAGTGATGGAAGAACATCTATGCTTGGGTAAATTCCCTTTCTATGCAACTCTCTTGATAAAACAATCTGGCCTTCAGTTATATAGCCGGTAAGGTCGGGAATAGGATGTGTTATGTCATCCCCCACCATTGTTAAAATAGGAAGCTGTGTAACAGATCCTTTTTTTCCCTTAATTACTCCTGCTCTTTCATAGATCATTGCGAGGTCAGTATACATGTATCCTGGATAGCCTCTTCTTCCGGGAATTTCTTCACGGGCTGCTCCGATTTCCCTTAAGCTTTCGCAATAGTTGCTCATATCTGTCAAAATAACAAGAACATGGGCATCGTGCTCATATGCAAAATATTCTGCTGCTGTTAATGCCATTCTTGGTGTTACTAAACGCTCTACTGCTGGATCGTCTGCAAGGTTTAGGAATACAATACTTCTTTCCAATGCTCCTGTTTGCTTGAAATCATCAATAAAGTACTGGGCTTCTTCATTTGTAATTCCCATAGCTGCAAATATAACCATGAAATTTTCCTTCTTGCCAATAACTTTAGCCTGCCTTGCAATTTGCAATGCAATCTCATTATGAGGAAGTCCAGAGCCTGAGAAAATAGGCAGCTTTTGGCCCCTGACTAAAGTATTCATTGCGTCTATTGTTGAGATTCCTGATTGTATAAAATCTGAAGGGGAAGACCTTGAGAAAGGATTGATAGCGGCTCCCATGATATCCATTTTCTTTTCAGGAACAATGTCCGGGCCATTATCAATTGGCTTCCCGCTTCCGCTCAAAACTCTGCCAAGCATGTCTTTTGAAACATTAAGCTTTAACGGCTCCCCTAGAAATTTTACCCTGCTGTCAACATCAATTCCTGAAGTCCCTTCAAAAACCTGGACAACAACAATATCATCACTAGTATCTAAAACCTGGCCGTTTTTTATTTCTCCATTTGGAAGAGAAATCTTTACCATATCAGCATAGCTAATCGGCTCTGTTTTTTCCACAAAGATTAAAGGTCCTGCAACTCTTGTAATTGTTTTGTACTCTTTCATTGTGCTTTCAACTCCTGTTCCATTTTTTTGCCTAATTCGTCTAGCAGCTTTTCATGGTCCTTGATGAACTTAACTTCTCCAAGTCTGTCTTTTGATTTTGTGGCAAGTATTTGATTTACTTTCATGCCGTTATCCAATGCATTGTTTGCCAGCTTTGAGAAATTTAAGATGGACTGCATTATTTTGTATGTTTTCTTAAGCTCGCAAAAAGTGTCTATATCATGGAATGCGTTTTGCTGCAATAAAACTTCTCTGATTAATCTTGCAACTTGCAAAGTCAGCTGCTGCTTTTCAGGCAGAGCATCTGAACCAACCAGCTGCACAATTTCCATAAGCCTTTCCTCTTCCTGCAAAATTCCCATTATTTCCATAACAAGCTTATGCCAGTCATCTGCAACATTTTTTGAGTACCATTCCTGTAGTGTATCAAGGTACAAAGAATATGAAGTCAGCCAGTTTATAGAGGGAAAGTGCCTTCTCTGCGCTAATTTAGCATCTAAGGCCCAGAAGCACTTTGTAACCCTCAGAGTGCTTTGCGTTACAGGCTCTGAAAAATCACCACCTGGCGGGCTTACTGCACCAATAATACTAACACTACCTTCTTTTTTTGTTCCCAGCGGAATAGCTCTTCCGGCACGCTCATAAAACTGGGCAAGTCTTGTAGATAAATAAGCAGGATAGCCTTCTTCTCCGGGCATCTCTTCTAATCTTGAGGAAATTTCCCTCATTGCCTCTGCCCATCTGGATGTAGAGTCTGCCATTAAAGCAACTGAATAACCCATATCCCTATAATATTCTGCTATTGTGACTCCGGTATAGATGCTAGCTTCTCTTGCTGCTACAGGCATGTTTGATGTATTTGCAATTAACACGGTTCGGTTCATCAACGGCTTTCCTGTTTTTGGATCTTTTAATTCTGGAAATTCAGTTAGAACTTCTGTCATCTCATTTCCCCTTTCTCCGCAGCCGACATACACAACTATATCTGCATCAGACCATTTTGCAAGTGCTTGCTGAGCCACGGTTTTGCCGGCTCCAAATGGACCTGGAATTGCTGCAACACCGCCTTTTGCCAAAGGAAATAGTGCATCAAAAATTCTCTGTCCTGTTATTAACGGCATGTCCGGCTTTAATTTAGAAGCAACAGGCCTTGGAACCCTAACAGGCCAGTTTTGTTTTAATTTTAATTCATAACCATTGCCTAATTTTCCAATAATATCATTTACTGTGAACTTTCCTGAACTTATTTCTGTAAGCTTTCCTTTCTGGTTTGGAGGAAGTAAAATTTTATGGATTATTCCAGGCGCTTCCTCAACTTCTCCGATAATGCTGCCTTCATTAACATCATCTCCTTTTTTAACAGCAGCCTTAAAATCCCATTTCTTTTCCGGGTCAAGGCCAGGCGCATCAACACCTCTCTTAATAAAATTCCCCATTTGTTTAATAAGAACGGGGAGAGGTCTTTGGATGCCGTCATAAATGCTTCCAAGCATTCCAGGACCTAGCTCAACTTTTAACGGCTCTTTTGTATTAATGACTGGTTCACCTGGCTTTATGCCGGATGTGTCTTCATAAACCTGAATTATTACCTTATCGCCTTCAATCTGGATAACTTCCCCCATTAATTTTTCATTTCCAACCCTGCATACATCATACATTCTTGGATTAATCCCGCGAGCTACTACAACAGGACCTGCAATCCTGAATATAACTCCTTGTTCCTTATTGTCCATATCCATCAACTCCATAAATTATTGTTAAATTTGATATTTGATATTTGATATTTGATATTTGATATTTGATATTTGATATTTGATATTTGATATTTGATATTTGATATTTGATATTTGATT
>NZEC01000012.1 GCA_002688925.1 archaeon | reverse complement strand
CCTTAATCCACCTGTGACATTCAATCCTTGGGTTATATTCAAGCCGGTTATCGTATACCTGTTATTTTTATTTAGATCATCTGATGTGTTAGCCCTGAATGTATATGGAACAGAGGTCAAATTTACCCTGGGTGACATTTCAGTATCATTATTAACTTTAACACCTAAATAATTCTGGTCACTAAAACTTAGGTTGACATTATTAAGGATTATATCATAAACTCCTCTTGCATCTGTTGTTGAAGTTATATTTGCCTCATACAGCTTATTCCCGGAAGTATAAGCATCATAAATGCTAAAGGAGAAATTATAAGTTCCTGTCAGGATAGTGCCGGATGGATTTGTAAGCTTGCCCTGTATGTTGATGGAATTCGGAGCTGCAAATGCAAGATTAGCAAATATAAAAAAGACTAATAACACTATTGCTGTCTTTACAATATCTGCTGTTATTTTATTCTTCTTCATATTTTATACCTAGCTTTTCAACGAATTCCATTGTCTTTTTTGCATTACGAATCTTATTTAGAGAATTATTTACAAATGATGAAACTGCCGGCTGAGAAATTTTTAGCTTAGAAGCTATTTCACTTTGTTTAAACCCTCTTTTTCTAAGTTCAAGTATCTGCTTTTCTTTTTTTGTTAACACTTTTTTATAAGCTAAATAACTTATATTTCTTCTATTACTCCTATTACTCCTATTACTCCTATTACTCCTATTCCTTTTATCTATTCTATTTACTTTATCTATTCTATTTTTTATATAAGTTATTGAACTTATATATAAACTTTTTGGTAAATTTGAATGAAAAAAAGAACATATTCAATTTAAGCCAGAAATTATTATTTACAAGCAGAAATATTGCCAAAAAACAGTTTTTTACAAGAAGATAACTACAATCTATAATTTTTTCAGAATTCAATCAGATATAAGAAATATTACATAATGTAATTTGTGTTAGACTTGTCTATTCCGGAAATAAATTCTATATTCATATCCTGCGAAGTTTCAAACTTATCCCCTAAAGTCAGGTCCGGGATAAACTTTTCAAGGTCCAAGGCTATTTGAGTGGCTAGGTGATTTTTTCCGAAATGCTTTTTTGTTATTTCATAGACAAGCATCCTTATCTGGTCTTCTTCAAAAATTCCGAGGCTGTGCATGTATTCATGCAGTAATACATGGAATATGTAGGGATTGTATAGATTTGGCTTAGTTTTCCTTATAATATTTAACGGCCTTTTATTGATGACAATAGTGTTTGCATCCAAAGAATAGAAAGCTCCAAGGTAAGCATGGCCGTAGCTGCCCAAATCGCTCAAGCCAAGAAGCAGACCAGCTTGATCCATGCCGAGGTAATTTTGCACAGATTTCTTTACAATCTCAAATATATCTGCAAAGTCTTTTGCCTTTTCAAGCGATGTTTTGTAGTTCACAATAAGAATAATAATTGGATAGTATATAAAGTTTGCTTTTGAGGTTGTTGCGAAAACCCAATTCGTGCTTATGCGAGGCCTTAGAGGGCTTCTCAACTTCGAAATACTGCGTATTTCTCAGGTCGTATAGCATATCCTGCGGAGCTTTTCAATTTGGCAATTTACGCATAAGCACCGATTTCCGCAACAACCTCTCAACTCTTTTTAGAATTCTTCCACAAAGTTTCGAAATGCTTCCTGTAAACAGATATCATCTCTTTATTCTTGCTTACAATGACCCTGAACTTTTTTTCAGTATATAAAAATGTAACAATTAAATTGTCAGATAAAGTAATGCAGGCAGGTCCGCAGATATCTTTGTCTAAAAAGCTGATATTAAAATCCTTCCATTCAATCATTCTCATGTTAAAGTATTTATTTGAGTTTTTGTCATTATAGGAAATGAGCCTTGCAGGAATATTGTTTTTCGACCTTTGTTTATGCCATTTATTGCTGAAATCTCTTCCGTAAATCCTGGCTAAATCCCATGAAAATCCAAAACCAACAAGCTCTTTTGATTTTTCCAAAACCAGTTCCATCCATGCCCTTCTTATCCCTTCAACGCCTGAATATATTTTTATTTCCCTTTCCCAGAGATTGTAGAAGAATTTAATGTTATCCTGCGCAATTTCTTTGCTTTTGATTAAAATAGCTACAGGAACATCAGACCATAAAGTTATAATTACCTTGTTTCCAAAAGTAAATGTTGTGATTGATGACTTTTCCTCCTCGCTTAATAGGCTGATATCTGTAAACGGAATTTCTATTTCCTCGTTTGTCAGCACTTTTGCCTTTATTTTTTCTTTTACCCTTCTATTATTCCAGATTTCATAATAAGAATCCATGCTCTCTTTGAACTTAATTATTGAGCCATGTATTAAGACTTCTTTTTTCTCCTTAAGGATCAGATTGAGTATGGTCCTTATCCCTTTTTTTGATGAGAATATCTCTGCTTTTGGGCATTCTTCCTGGAATGCCTTTAATTTTTCAAGCTCCGGCAATATGCCTTTAACCTGCTCTTCTTTTTCTTTTATTATTGACAAGAGCTGGCTTGGCTCAGCAGCCTTAAAGTACTTCTTGTTGTCCTTAACAACATAGCTGACAAGGCCGGAATCCATGAGTTTTTTTAATCTATCATAAGTAAAAGTCCTGTTTGTATTTGTCTTTTCGGATAATTCAGATGCAGTGCCTTCTCCAAGTTTCAGCAATGTTATGTATAAACTAACTTCTGCCTCTGTCAATCCAAAGTTCTGTAGGATCTGCTCTTTGTTCATATCATTATCAGATACTTCTTAAGTATATAAATTTGTCGTTTTATTTTAAGACAACATAGATATTTATAGTTGTTTATATTTTATTATTGTTTGGTGGTAAAGATAAAATGATGGGAATGTATATTGGTCTAGAACCCAGAGTGGAACAGATTTTGGAAAGCCCATATAATACCGCATTAAGATTATATAGCGATAGCAAAAAAATTAAGGTAGGCGTTCCCTTAGAAAATAGAAAACTACTAGTTTCTATGGCGTTGGTCGGCGAAAGAAGACTAGTTGAAATTTTGGATGGAGAAAAATACGCTGGAACTATAGGTGGGATGTTCTTTATTTCAGAAGAAACTCCAAAAGAATATAGGCCTTTTGCTGCAATTCATGAATTAGCAGAGTATGCTGCTCTGAAAGGCTTTGATATTATCGGGCATGCAAAACATTTTCAAGCAATATCGGTTGAATTAGGATATTCCAAGCATACACTTTCTTCTGAAGAATTTGAAAAATATTTAAAATGGAGAAAATCTGTAGAAAGGACAAATTTCTTTCAACTAGACGATAATGGACTAATTGACAAAATTAAAGATAGGATGGATGAGATATTCCAATCAATTCCCGAGTACTTAACTTATAGAAATAAGAAACTTGTTGAATTAATTGAAGAATAATTGAATTTTATAGTTAATGCTATTTTTTATCGGTAATTATTCTTTTTACCTATCCTCTTTCCTCAAATAAACCTCAATAACATCAATGTCTTCTTTTTCTTTTACTAATGCTTTTGCATAGCCAAGATTAATCGCGGCTATTTTTGCGAATATAACTGAGAGTACCTTATGCATTGCTTTCCTGTTTTTTTCGGCAAAAGGGGATTCTATTATCTTAACAGAGATTTTTTCGGATGGTATTGCATTTACATTAAAACTTCCACCAAGCTTTTCACCTATGTCCTTGTAAGTGTCAAGTATACGGTCAAAGTTCAGATTATCAACAGCGTAAAAATTTACATACATCAGGTTGATCTCTTCTCCAAGGCTTATTCCAACCTTATCAAAAAGCTCTTTAAATTTATCTTCAGGAATATTTTCAGTTATATCTGTCATTATTCTGCTCAAAAAGCTTTCTTTGCTTAGATTTACCGGAATATACCACAATTTAGCCATTCCGAACTGTTTAAAGTCTATTAAAGCCTTTTCTTTGATAATGGCAAGGTATTTAGTCATAGTCACCCTGTTTAGGTTTAAGGACTTAGCAATATTAGTAGAAGTAGTTCCTAATGGGCTTTTTTTGATAAAATTGATTATTTTCTTTTCGATTTCAATATTAAACATCTTAATTTACCCCAAATAAAGCAAATAAAGAATATGTGAGTATTGGTAATATATAAAGATTACTATTATTGATTATCAATAACCGAAAGATTTAAATATAAGCTTCACTATTATTGATTATCAATGCCTGTAATCAGGCATTTAATGATAAGTAATAAACTACATGGAGGTGAAATCTAATGGAAGAAAAACTTGGTCATTACTCCTTTATTGGCGGAGTTATAATCGCAGTTGTACTTGGCCTGGCATCCACAGCTTTAGGACCCCAAACCACAGCATTACTAGCTTCATTGTTAGTTGTACTTGGTCTGATAGCAGGATTCCTAAATGTTAGCGGCAAAGGAAGTAAAGAGTTTATGCTGGTAGGAACAGTATTGATCATTGCTTCATTTGTAGGCGGTGCATCAAATACTCTTGGCGGAGTGCAGTATATAGGACCATACCTACAAGGCATCTTTCAGTATGCTCTTGCCTTTGTAATCCCTGCAACAGTTGTTGTTGGATTAAAGGAAGTTTGGTCACTAGGACAGAATCAATAAATTATTTGCTGAATAAGTAAATAATTATTTTTTTTCTTTTTTTTCTTTCTAATAACATATATATACCTCTAGAAAATTCTTATTCTTATGAAGATTTTTGATAATATTGAGCTGATAGATTTAGCAATTTATACCAATAAAACACTCATATTCTCTGATTTTCATGTAGGTTATGAAGAATCTTTGAACAAGCAGGGGATATATGTCCCAAGGTTTCAATTTAATGAGATAATAAAACGGTTAGATAAGATATTTTTGAAGCTGAAGAAAAAGAAGATTGAAAGGATAATAGTAAACGGGGATATAAAGCATGAGTTTGGCAATATTTCCGGGCAGGAATGGAGGCATACTCTGTATTTGCTTGATTATTTTGGGAAGAAATGTGAAGAAGTGATACTGGTCAAGGGCAATCATGACAAGATTTTAGGGCCGATAGCGGAAAAAAGGAAGGTTAAAGTTTGCGAGCATTATTTGATTGATCCGTTAAGGAGAAATACATCAAAAAACAAAATTCTAGTGATTCACGGCGATAAACTGCCGGATAAGGAAATCCTTAAAGGTGTTTCAACTGTAATAATAGGGCATGAGCATCCTGCTGTTTCTGTCAAGGATAGTGTAAGAACTGAGAAATATAAGTCTTATCTTATAGGCAAATGGAAAGGAAAAAACCTAATAGTGCAGCCATCATTCAATCTTATTACAGAAGGAACTGATGTTGCCAAAGAGAAATTATTAAGCCCGTTCTTAAGGCAAAATTTAAAAAATTTCAATGCTGTTATTGTTGCTGATAAACTGTATGGGTTTGGGAAGGTTGGGGATTTGGAGTGAGTATGATATTTTATTATAATCGTTAGTTTTAAAAATAAAAAGACATTTCTAATATATTGAGGTTAATAAATGGACGTTCAAGAAATACCATATTTTGCATATAATACTACTCATGATATCTGTAACATAAAAAGAATTTCTCTTAATTCTGATAATATCGATGAAATGCTACAAATATTAGAAGATGAAGGAAATTTATTTGATGTTATTCCCAGTTTACAGTATAGGGTGCGTAAAGAACATCCTATAAAACAATGTTCGTTTGAGAGAAGAAATGAAGTTGATATCGAAGGTGAAAAATTTGTTTCAGATAATGGATACCATCAAGTAGGAAAATTAATAGTTCCATATTATGAAACACTGAGTAGAGAAGAAATGGAATCAAAAAAAAATTTAATTACAATTGATTTAACTGATAAAGAATTGTATATCAATGCTTTAACAACCTTTCCAGACACAAAAACTTTTATAATGGATAAAATTCTAGAATATATACCAATTGATTCAAATAAAATCCTAGTATTAAATAAATATCAATTATAAATTTTAAAGAATATTTCTTCAAATATTTTAGAATCTGCTGAAATAAATGTATTTTAACAATCACTTTTAAAATCCCAAACCCAAACACTTAAAAAACAATATTAATTCCTGTTTTTTGGTGATTTAATATGGCATTTGACAAAAATTTAGACAAGGAATTGTTTTCTGAGACAAAAGAATTTGAGACAAGTAAGCTCAAAGTAGGGGTTTATTCATACAATGATGGAGAAAAAAAGTTGCAGATTTCCAGGGAAACAAGAAACCAGGACGGTGAGTGGAAATTTGCAAAGGTTGGAAGGATGTTTAAGGATGAAGTAGAAGCAGTAATTCCCATGATGCAGAAGGCTTTGGACAGTATGTGAATCTAAATAAAATCTTGACAAATTCATGCTTATGCGGGGCCTTAGAGAGCTTCTCAACTTCGCAAAACTATGTTTTGCTCAGGTCGTATATCACAATCCTACGGAGTTAAATTCATTGGCAATTTACGCACAAGCATGAATTTGTTTTGTATATCCTTTTAAAACAAAAATTATTTAAACACAATTTATATTTTATATATTTGGGTGGCTTATATGGATGATGTTATGCAGTTAGGCGGAAGCATTAATTTAACCGGATTCAGGGATGTTGATGGTTCTTCTATGGTTGTGCTAAAGAAAATAATAGGCAACTATGCAAAGCGCATGTCTGATATATCTGACAAATTTGAGAGTTTAAGTGTTACGATGAAGCCAGTGCATGGAACGGAAAAAAGCGAGAAATATGAAATGCATGCCAAACTTATGGACAATGGAAAGCCATTTGTTTCTGAGGTTGTAGACAGAAATTTGTTTGTTGCTGTTGACAGCGTTTTAAAGAAAATAGTAAATGAAATCAGCTGATTTTCTTAGGATGTTCCTTGACTTTCTTAAGGCTTATTATCTGGATTAATTTCAGGGAATTTATCTCCTGCTTTAATTCTTCTATTTCATCCTTCAACTCGTATATTAATTCATAGTTATGCTGCACATTATCACTGGTCTCAGTAACAGTGCTGGGCAGGTCAGAAAAACTAGTAAATTCTCTTCTTATCTGCTTAATCCATGAATCCACATTATCAATGAAATTTTTGACTTCTGGTTCCATTTTAATCACGGCAAAAGAGGCTTGATATCATAAATAGAAGGTTCTAACGATAAAATCAGTTTGTCCTCATTTATGTATCTTTTATGCCTCTTTTGACATATACTCAAAGCAAATAATTATTGAACATTTGTTTGCTTTTCCTAATAAGCAAACGCAATATTTATGTTCGAAAATTTGTTGCGTTTGCTATATCAATTGATTAAACTAGTATACGAATATGTATACTGCTTATATATAAAGCTTTCGTATTGATTATATTCTGGAAAATATATATTAGAAACGTAGGGAATTTAAGCAATAATCAGAACAATAAAGTTATATATCTGCTTAATATATGAAATAAAAGACAACAATTAAAAAAAATTCAATAATAAAAAACTTAAAATAAAAATTATAAAAATAAAATAATAAATAAAATGAACCAACAGATGATTTCAATCGGCATTATTGTAATTCTTGTAGGGTTTGCGCTGGTTTTTATCGGGGCTTTGAAAGGAATCCCAAAAGGAGATACTAAATTTGCGGTAGGGGGCTTTATTGGTTTTATTCCGTTCGGTTTTGCCAATGATAAAAGAATGCTCTGGGTCTTGCTTGCAATAATGGCTGCTGTTTTGTTTTTTATACTGCCTTATTTTTGGAAATAGAAAAAATTGAACCTATTTATCATACTGCCCTTTAACCTTGTACTCTTCAGAAGTCAGAACTTTATTATACTTCTCATTGTAATCTTCATCGACTTGGCTTCTGCTAAACAGAAACTTGTACATAAAATAAATTCCAATGACAACGCCAAGCGCTATTAAGATAGACTTGTTTATAATCATTTTAATTAGGTATTGGTAATATGATATATAAAGTTTTCTTTTATTTTCATTAACTTGAATAATTTTAATTATTAAAAATATTTGAAAAAGAGAAATATCATCTAATTCTTATGCTGTCTGTTATTTAAAAACAACAAAGTATTTATTCAGGCTGCTAAATAATATTAATGTAACTTAAAAAAAGAGTAAATTTTTGTAAAATGCAACTAAGCGCAACAACAATAAAGCTGATAATAACTATTTTGATAATCATAGTGGGATACTTTCTAGCCAGGATTGGAAGCGGCCTGATAAAAGCATTTTCTAAGAAAAAGGATATAATCAATGCAAAGCATCTGCAGTTTGTTAAGGTTTTCAGGTACTTAGTCATGATCTTTACAATTTTAGCTATATTAATTTATCTCAGGGTCGATCTGATAAAAGATATTACTGTATTGGGAAACTTTATTTCAAATGCATATAATATCCTGCCCAATATACTTCTTGTGATACTGCTGGTTGTGCTTGCCATAGCAATAGTAAACTTGATAACTTTTGTTTTAAGAAGGACATTTGATGCTGTCGGAATAACAGAGTTTATGCTCGAGCAGAGGAAAGAGCATTTTTTAAACGGTATACTTGTTTTTGTAAGAATTTCCTTATATCTGCTTACTGCATTATTCCTGCTGAATTTATTTGGCATTAATGTAAGCGGCATTACTGCTGCAATCGGCTGGGTTTTCTATGGGATTATAGCGCTGCTCTTCCTGTATGTGTTTTTTGGGACAAGAACCTTTGTTGAGAACTTTATTGCAAGCATTTACCTAAGGACAACAAGGTCATTTAAGATTGGCCAGAAAGTGAAGGTTGATGATATAGAGGGCAGCATTAAGTCAATATCAAACCAGGGAGTTATAATAAAGGCAGATTTTGGATACTCTACTTTTATATCAAACAGGGAATTTGTGAAAAAAGAAATTTCTTTTAAAAATATCGAGACAGATTTAGATACTTTGGAAAAAATAAAAAGCTATTATGTTGAGCAGAAGCCGAGTTATTGCGGGCCTGCTTGCGCATCCATGATACTTAAGATTTTTGGCTATAATGAAGTGCAGTCAAAAATCGGGGATTTAAGCAAGACAAAAGTAGGTTTGGGAACCCACCCAAGCACTTTGATTAAAGTTGTGCAGGACATAACAAAGGATGATGTCAGGGGAGCATGGGTTGATTTTGAGCACATAACTGACTTAAAAAATGAGATAAGGATGTGGCTTAATGAAGGGGCAATGATAATTGTCGATTATAAGAAGAATATTCTATTTCCTGAATCTAAGAAAGCCCATTATGCTGTTTGCGTTGCTGTTGAAGGCGATGAGCTTGTTATTTTAGACCCAAGCGGAAAAAAAGGGGGAGTTTACCTTGCTGATACAGAAAAGATTTACAAGGGCATGGACACTTATTCAGAGCTTATCAAAGGGAAAAGGGGCTATATTGTTTTTGCTCCTGAAGGAACAACTGCATACCACAGGATAACAGAAAGCTTGATTTATGCAGATCCAAGCCTTTATAAGGACTTGAGCAACAAGCTCAGGAAGGAGCTTTACAAATTAACTGAAAAAAGCGAGCTTGTTGAAACAGTCTTGCCGTTAAGGGTCAAAAACTTCATAAGAAAGTGGAGGGAAAAAGACAGGATTGCAAGATTGTGGAAGCCTGGGATTTAACTGGAAAATTTTTTAATTCTATAGCATTGGAGTTTGGAATTTATCTTTGAAACTTATTATAAACCCATGCAATCACAACTCCGCCAATAAACCCGTCAACAAACGCCCATACTGCTCCTATAATGCTGCCAATAAAGGTTGCACTATAGCCAATATACACAGAACTTGTAGCCTCTACAATTACTGTTCCCCAATCAAACAGCCATGCTGTTATTCCTAACAAAAAGACATAAGCAGCCAAAAGAATTCCTATTGCAAGCCCTAAAGCAAGAACATCGCATTTATGTGTTTCAGCCATTAAAACCACCTCTGTTTTAGAACTATAATTTTGATGTTTTTAAGGTTTTTGGGTTTATGAATTTTATTATTCTTGTAATATTTTTTATCTTATTTGGACTATCAGGATATTGTATAAAGACAAAAATATTTAAGAAAAATTAACCTTGAAATACTTGAGTTGCGTAATATTTATTTCTTTTTTCCAACCATAACATATAAACTTGCAAATCTTTTTTCAGCCGGGTCAAAAATTTGTTGTTCTCTTATGCCTAAGAAATATTCCTCTTTTGTAATCTCATAAAATCCTGAGATATAATTTTTGATTTCTCTCAAATCAGTATGCTTTATTCTCCTAAAATATGAATCATCTCTTTGCATATGCTCATGAAAATATTCTGATTCCGGATTTAACATCATTACTAAAAGCTTTCCATTTGGCTTTGTTACTCTGCATGCCTCCTGAATTGCTTTTTGATAATCAGCTAAAAATTCCAATGTTGCCACGTAAAAAACAGCATCAAAAGAAGAATCATTAAAATCTAAATTTTCACCATCTCCACGCACAAAAGTTTTATTGCTTCTTTTCCTAGCTTCCTTCAGCATTTCCGCAGAGCTATCTAGTCCTGTAATATTTAAGTCTTGTAGCTTTTGCTCAAATTGGCCTATGCCGCAACCAATATCAAGAATGTCTTTATAATCTTTGAGTTCTCTGTAAACATATTCTACTTCTTTCTCTAAAACTTTCTTTCCAAAATCACTTTCACAAAATCTTATGAATTTTTCTACATCTGTTGTCATTTGTTTAAACAATTAAAAACAGTTTAAATAGGTTATTATGCTAATTCAACATCCCCTACTGCACCAGTAAGATCTTCGCAATCGACATTGCTCTCCATTAGTTTCTTGTCTTCTTCTGCTATAGCCTCATGTTTCCCATTTGCAGAAAACATTAATATATTTATTAATATTTGTATTAATAATCACTTATTCTAAAGGTTTAATAACTACATAGTTTTAGCCTTCAAGGTAGGGGCTGTAGTGTAGCTTGGCCAGCGCAAATCAGAGATTTGCTGGGTTGCGTTGAAGCAACTATCACTGGAGCTCGGGGAGAGCTTAATTGCTTTTCTTTAATCTCTTGGATAGCTTCCAACCCCGGTTCGAATCCGGGCAGCCCCATATAATATAATAAAATATACTCTAAACTGCCAACTATACACGCTCTTATCAAAAAGATTTATATATAAGTATAGCAAATAGGTAGTTTGATAAAAAGGGAGTTTGGTGGAATTAAATGTTTTATAAGATAAAGCCTGTTTTTTTTGTATTTGTTCTGCTACTTTATGTTTCTTTTGCGCATGCTGCTTCTTTTGAGGTGGAAATTATCCCTGTCAACAGCAGGATTGCAATTGATGAATTTGCAAAGTTTGAGCTGGTTATAAAGAACAATAACTTAAATCAAAAAGAGGAGTACAGGATTTATAATCCAAATTTTCCAACCTGGGATGTCAGGACAGAGCCGTTGGTAAATCCAATAACATTGGAAGTAGAGCCGAAATCAGAAGGCAGTGTTGAGCTTATAGTTGACCCTTTGAATCCTATAAATGATATTGGAATTTATGCTGTAAGCCTAAATATCAGGTCAAAGTTTTCTGATGAGCTTGTTTCTGTCCCTTTGAAAGTCACTATATTGTCAACAGAATCCCTGATTGGGGGCTATGTTCCAACAGTTGTCACAAGCCTGGGAATTCCGGAAAAAATAGACCCAAGGGAGGAAGTGCCAATAAAAATCGTGCTTAACAACCAGAATATAATAGATTACCCTGACCTAATTGTAAAGCTGGAAAGCAGCCTGATTAAGGAAACTATAAATACGCAGCTGGGCCCAAAAGAAGAGAAAACACTTGAACTAACAGCTGCCCTTGATCTTTTAACACCTGTTCAGGAAGACAAGCTTGTAGTGGCTGTTTTTAAGGAAGACAGGAGCATCATAAACCCGATTGTAAGGAATATAGAAATTGTTGAGTATGCAGAACTTAAGCCTGTAAGTGAGGAAAAAAAGTTTTTGTTGACAAGAAGCAGATATGATTTTGTATCAAATAATGCAGGATATGAAGGCATGTTTAAGGTTGAAACAACCATGTTAGGCTCAATATTTTCATCAACCAGCCCAAAAGCCAAAGTTGTTAAGGAAAACGATAAAAGATTTTTTGTCTGGGATGTTAAGCTGGAAAATAATAAGTTAGAAGTTTCTGTCACTCAAAATTATATACCTTTGTTTGTTGTGATTATCTTATTGATTGGCATCATTGTGTCATACTATATTTTTAGATCGCCATTAGTCATAAGGAAAGAATCCGCTAATCTAGTAAAGAAAGAAGGCGGAGTTTCTGAGATGACAGTTATAATTCATGTAAGGAACCGCGGCCAGAATAAATTGAAGGAGATTGAAATTACTGAGACTGTTCCAAGCATTGTTTCTGTTGAAAGGGAAGTTTCACTGGGGTCATTGCAGCCTACAAAAATTTTAGGGCATGAAAAGAAAGGAACTGTTGTAAAGTGGGTTATTGATACACTGGATGTCTCAGAAGAAAGGGTATTGTCCTATAAAGTAAAATCAAGATTTTCCATACTTGGAAGCTTCAGCCTTCCAGGAGCTACTGCAGTATTCAAGTACAACAATAAAACTCTGACAAGTGTTTCAAGCAGGCTGAATATTGGTAGTTGATTTAATTATTTAGATTTATAATTCTTATTTTTTTCATAAGGTTTTTAAATGAGGCATAACTTTCTTATTACACCCTGTGTAGCTCAATGGCTAGAGCGTTCGGCTGTTCTGTTGAAAAACAAAGCTAAAGATGCGCTCTATGACCTTATGTACTAACAAGGGATGATAGAGAGCCAGCCAACACCGAAAGAGAAATCCGGTTGAGGTTGCTGGTTCAAATCCGGCCACAGGGATATAAGGGGAGTGATTACATTTCACTCCTCTTTTAATATTTCTAATCTTTGAGAATAAGTTGTTCTTGGTGGACAATAACCTAATTTTTTCCAAACCTTTATCTTAGCAGTATGTTTTGCTTTGAGGTATAGGAAGAAGTAAAGTTTGATTGAAAGATTTATAAATAGATGAATTATTCCAATTCTAAGTGATATTAAAATGGAAATAGAACAACATGGAAAGACATATGAAATAAAACCTGGAGCAGACCTTAAAGGAGCAAACCTTGAAAGAGCAGACCTTAAAGGAGCAAACCTTGAAAGAGCAGACCTTTTAGGAGCAGACCTTTATTTTGCAAACCTTAAAGAAGCAGACCTTAGAGGAGCAGACCTTAAAGAAGCAAACCTTTTAGGAGCAAACCTTAAGGGAGCATACCTTGAAGAAGCAGACCTTGAAGGAGCAAACCTTTATGGAGCATACCTTGAAGAAGCAGACCTTTTAGGAGCAAACCTTAAAGAAGCAGACCTTAGACAAGCAAACCTTTTAGAAGCAAACCTTGAAGATATTATGTATAGTGCAGAAACCCAATACTCTGAAGGAAGTATTTTGGATAATTACATTAAAAAAAAGAGTATCAAAATTTAAAGAAAAGAAGCATTAATATATCTATCAGGAGTTAAAGATTTCTGTTAAAAAATCATAAGGATTTAAGTAAATTTTATAATAATCGCTATCTTAGCCGAGTATAATGCCTAAAAACAGGTTTTTGAAATACGTGGCAGGGGGATTTGCATCAATTGCCATAGCCAGCAATGTGTTTTTTAATGTTAATTGCGCATCAACTCTGCAAAGACCGTCTTCTTTAGAGAAAAAAATAAACCAAACGCCAAGGGAGAAATATGCTGTGTTAATAAGCGCAGAATCTGAGCCAAGGCATGTGTATAATTTAAATTGGGCATATCAAACATTATCAGAGCTCGGGTATTTTGATAAGAATATGTATGTTTTTGATGACAGCAGCGCAAATAGCAATATATTCATCAGATATGCCTTAACAACAAAAAAAAACATATTGAAATTGTTGAATAATCTGTCAAAAGAAATAGATTCGAATGACATATTCTTTCTTTATGTTACGGGCCATGGCTATATTGAGCCAAATAATGATGATAATTTATTATCAAACAACAAAATAGAGGATAGGATTAGCTACATAGAGATGAAATTTGGAGAGTATCTATACTCAACTGAACTTAAAGAATATTTGGCAAATATCCAGCCTGAAGTGGGCATTTGCTTGTTTGACCAATGCCATAGTGGGGGCTTTGCAGAATTAATAGGCGGGGAAAATTATGTTGCAATATCAGCATGCAAAAAAGATGAATCAAGCCAAGATAATGGTTTTCCCATAGCTTTTTTCACTTCTTTCAAGAAAAAATTATCTTCAGAGATCAGAATAGGAGACAGTAATTCTGACGGCAGAGTCAGCATATATGAAGCATTTATTCATGCTAAAGTTAAAGATATATACTCCTTAAATGGCCGCTATCACCCTCAGCTGAAATCAATTTTAAATTCTGATAAGATATTTTTAGATGGCAAAAAATGAAAATTGATGTTTAAATTTTATTTTTCTAAACATTAATTGAATTTTATGTGAAATGTATGATTAACCTTTTTCTATATAAATAAACGATTAGGTGATTATTTACAGTAAAGTTTTTATATAGTTCTATAATTCATTGACTATAAAATGATAGATGATGTTTTTGAATATCTCACTTCTTTAAAACAAGGAAGAGGGCATATTTCAAATCAAAATGGGAACATTATAGCTACACCAATAAAAGGGGTTCCATTTAAAAAAACTTGCACGGATATTGAAAATTATTTGAGGGGAACCCAAGGGGATATTGAAACAAGTTGGAATGGTGGAGAATATAACATAAAGAGTAAAAACAATGGGCATTATAATGGAATATCAATAAAATACCATAAAACCTACATAAGGGTTAGACAATTACAATAATTTTCTGATGGATAATAATGAAGTAAAAGGTAGAACAGAGTTAATTGAGGGTGGTTAATATGAGTGATAAGCCAAAAATGACAAAAGATAATTTGGAATCAATAATTAGCATATATAAACCTACTGAGGAAAGAAGTAAAGAGTTTGTGATTGATATGCTGAATAAATATCAAAAAGGCGAAGTTGAACCTAATGTTGTTGAAGGATATTTCTCAGCATTAAGTAAGTGGGGATATAGATTCCAGAAATATAGAAAACAATTCTATAAAATAACAAGAGATAATAATTATAATCTAACTCATTAGAGTGTTATTTGTGGGATTGCTCAAATTACAAAAAGATACTGTTGAAGGCAATGATGACGGGATCGCGAAATATACCTGATTTTCTTCTCTGCCAACCCTTTGTTTTTTCTAAATCCGAATAGGTTTTTTATTGATGGCATTTTATTTACTTCTTGTTATTGGCATATTTCTGCATTTGGGTTTACCAGATCCAGGATTTCTTTGTATAAAATGCATCTTCCAGAT
>NZEC01000011.1 GCA_002688925.1 archaeon | reverse complement strand
ATTTGATATTTGATATTTGATATTTGATATTTGATATTTGATATTTGATATTTGATATTTGATATTTGATATTTGATATTTGATATTTGATTTTTCTTTTTTACAATTGTTTTTATTGTTGTTTTATGTTTTTTTTAATGGAATTTTTTTAATGGGTTTTTTTACCATAATTCAATTCCAATTGATTTTTTGATTAGTCTTTTCAGGCTGCCCTGCTCTGCTTTTGTTGAGACTGGGATGAAAACCGGATCTACTGAATCTTCAAGCTCCAGCCTTTTTTCCATATCGAAATTTTCCAAAACTGTTTCATCAACCACTACAACGCTGATGTCTTTTCTGTTTTTTAATTCATTGATATCTTTTTCAGGATTATCGCTTACGTCAATTGTCTCCCTGATTCCTGCCAGCTGAAAGCCAACTGTGAATTCATTTCCACCCAAAACTACAATGTTTACCATTTTAATTTTTGAATATGTTTATTATACAACAATTGTTTTTTCAATAAAATCTTCTGTTAGGCCAAGCTGTTTTGCCTTGATGATTCTTGTCAGATTCTTGACTTCAATATCCTTTAGGAACATATAACCCATGATAATGTCCACGCTTAATGGGTGCTGTCTTGTAAGCTTTTTTGACTGCTGAAGCAAAAATTTATCGAGGTCCATTTCCAGCTCTGTGAAATTAATATTCTCGGTTTTAGAGTATTTTTCCGCAACTTCCTTAAATTGGGTATTACCTAATTCTTTGATAACTGCGGCAGCATCTCCCTTAAGCATCTTATCAATATCTTGTTTAGTTATGTTTCCAAATCCGAAAATCAGCTCTTTTATGCTTTGTTCCGGCATGCCTTCTCTCTTTAAGCGCAAAATCAATTTGATGTTCATTATGTCAATTTCATTGAGCAAAAATTTCTTGTAAAGCTTACCTTCAGAGCTTAAAAAGGCAAGCTGGGATATGACAAACCTAAAATAATACCTGTCAAGGGTATTTTCTATGTACATCAATGATTTATTATTTTTAAAATGCTCTGCAGCAGACCGCAGCTGGTTTTCACCTAAAAAGCCTAAGCCGGATATTACTTCCTCAACGGTTTTTTGCGCTATCAGCTTATCGAAAAAATCTTTTTTTTCAACTGATATTGGGCTTAAGTGCTTTTTTGCATCTTCCACGGGCATGTTATTGAACTTTGACCTTAATATTGCCTTTATATTATAGATGTCGTACCTTTTTTGGTATATTTTAATTAAAAATTTAAGATTATGGGAAGATATCCTCAATAATTTTCCAAGATTATTGCCGAGGTTTAACTGCAAAGTCCGTTCAACCAACTCTATTCCCTTGTAATCCATAGCCAGTTCATCAACCTCTTTTTTATATTCAAATTCTTCAAGGTATTTTCCTATTTCATTTGGAGTCATTTTCAGGATTTTATCATAATCCTGCCTTGAAAGAAGGTTTTTCTTCATCATTATAGTGCGCAGATAAGTGTATGGAAACTTTCCCAGCCTAATTGATATTACCATTTTAGCCAAACGATATTTTTGATGTTTTTTGCATTATTTTTTCCTTTAAATTTTCAAAAATTTCTGAAAATGTATGATTGACCCTTACTCTGCCGTCTTCTGTCTCGCAGATAATTCCGCCGTCAATTTCTGCCTTTTTTATTTCAAGGCTGTTACCAATAAGAGCTGCATCAGTGTCATTTGCATAAACAACCTTAACTGTAATTTCCTTTTTTGCTTTCTCAAGCAATGCATGTATTATCTGCTCTCTTTCCTTTTTTGTCATAGTTTTTATTTTCTGGAAAGCCTCTTTGTAAGTATTTTCAATGATGTCTTTTTTTGTTTCAAAAATTATCTTGTTTGATTCTATATTTGCCAGTGAATTTTCCTTGTTTTCCAATGATGTTTTTTCTTCATCAAACTTTTTTTCTACATCATTTTCAAGCTGCTTTATTTTTTCTGCTGTTTTTTTCTTTATTTCCCCGGCCTTTATGGCTGCATCTGCTAAAATCTTTTTTTCCCCTGCAGCAGCTTTCTGCAGTATCTCTTCCTTTATTTTTTCTAATCCCATTATCAATACCTTTCTATTTTTGCATAATTATTATTATGCAATAATTATGGCAGGCAATTCAATAAAATAAAAAAATACCTAATTACATCCTGCCCATCAGCATTATTGCAATTACCAATCCAAAGATTACCAATGTTTCAGGCAGCACAATAAAAAACAAGCCTTTACCAAACATCTTTGGGTCTTCTGCGATTGCTCCAACAACTGCTGCAATAGCCTGCTGTTGCGCAACACCAGTTCCGACAGCGCCTAATCCAATTGCAAGGCCAGCGCCAACAGCAATTAATCCGGTTCCTATTTCTATTACCATTTCAATACCTCCATTTATTCATCTAAATTATACTTTTTTGCTTTTCTGCCCCAAAAGGAGCATATTCTGTTCCCCCTCCAGTGTAAAACTTTGTGAAAAACTCAACATAATGGAGCCTTATTGAATGAAGAGATGGGCTTAATATTCCAAGGGCAATATTAAATGTATGCCCTACAATTAAGGCAATAACTGCCAGCGGAATAAATAAAATTCCCTTATGAAATAAAAATGTTGTGAAATCATTTACCATTATAGCAATAAAAACAGATGCCAATCCAACTGCCATTAATCTTGCATATGAAACTATCTGGCTTACTATGCTTGGTATTTCAATAACTCCCATAAAACCTTCCCCTTTATAGAGCATGAAAATCGCAAAGGCAAGCAATATATACCCTATATAAACAGGTATATTAACAATATTTACACTAGAGATGTAGATAAGAGCAGCTGAAATCTGAATCAGAATCCAGCTTAATTTTTCATAAGCTGCTTTTAAAAATCCATGGTGCTTAAATTCTAAAATGAATCCAAGAATTAATCCAAAATTTACCTGAACTGTTCCTGCAATTATTGATATTATCATCAATGTGTTTATATCATGAGTCCTTACAATCAGGCCGTGATAGGGCTCAAAACCAAAAAATTCTCCATAGATAAAACCAAAAATCATTGCACCAACTGAAGAAATCATCAATATATTGAAAAAATCTTTTCCATTTGGAAATTTTTTCTTTAGATAATAGAATAAAGCAAATGTAATCAAGCCATAGCCAACATCTCCAAGCATAAAGCCAAAAAACAATGGAAAAGTGAAAGCCATCAGTATTGTCGGGTCAAACTCATCATATTTTGGAAGGCTGTAAAGATTAGTGAAAAATTCAAATGGCTTTACTAATCCCTTATTCTCAATCTTTATTGGAATTTCTTCTGTTTCTGAAATTTCTTCATCTGTAACATGAAGCTTGTTTCCTGCAGCTTTAATTAACTCGTCTTTTGTATTTTGGACTATTTTAGTGGGCAGGAAGCATTTCAAAAAGAAAGTCTCTTTTGTTGAGCCAAAGTTCAAAGGAATCTGGGCTTTTTCGGTTTCAATAGCAAGATATTTTTCTGCAGAAAGAAGAAAAGGGGCATGTTTTCCTGCCAGTTTTTTGATGGTGTCTTTTTTGTTTGATATTGTTATAGAGAGCTTTTCCTGTTTTTTTGAAAGCTCTTCAATAAGATTATTTGGATTTCCTGTTAATTCTTTTATACTATCAACATTGATTCCTGAAAATGATGCTGCATTAAGGGCTTCTTCTATTTTTGCTGCAAATTTTGATTCCACAAATACTGCAACAAGGATCTTTTTATTGTGCTCTTTTGTTAAAATTTCAAAATTTTCAGTGATATTTTTCAGTTGTTCTATGTTTATTGGATTGGCAACATATCCAAAATAAGAATTTATAAATTTTGACTGTTTAAAATCCTGAGGAGATAAATTTAAGAGCGATAAAAGAGCCAAAATATTTTTCTGTTCAGCTATCGATGATTTTGCATCAGATGCGCTGCTTATCTCATCCAAAATACCGGTTGTTTCGTCTTTTATTACTTCTAATTCTTTTTTTACAATCGAAAGGCTCATTTCCTTTTTTTCTGTCTCTGTAATTTGGATATTTAGGTGGCTCATAATTGAGCGAGTCTGGACAAGAAGGCTGCTGATTTTTTCAAAATAATCCTGAGGAGGACAGATGTCAAACTTATCATCTTTTTTATGCTCTATTATGTGGGCAATTTTAAGGTCATGCAGCTTTGCGACTACTTTATTTAGCTTTGTTTTTGGACCGACTAAAAACAATTTAGACATCCTTTCCGGCTTAATCATTTTACCTCATTTCCTTCAGGAATTCATCATAAATAAAATCAACAGCTTTTTTGGATGCATTTTGCGCTTTCTTTTTTATCTTAACAGCTTCTTTTTTAGCTCCCTCTATTTTTTTGTTTCTTTTTTCTTCGAGGTTTTTTTTGAGCTTGCCAATTTTAACTTTGAGTTTTTCCCCAAGCTCTTCTTTCTTTTTTTCAATTAAATTTCTGGAAGAAATTTCTGTGTTTGTTATCAGCTTTTCTGCCTCAATTTTTGCTTTTTCTATACTTTCATCTATTTTGTCTTCAGATGCCAGTATGTCTCTTAGTGCGTCCATCCCCATTTTAGCTTGATTATAAGAGGTTTTTATGCATTAATAATGTATCCCATATAGTATATGGGAAGTATATGTAAGCTGAATTTTCTATATATACTACAAGTAAAATATAGGTCGTTTTTAAATATTACTATGCATATTTAGTGTATATGAACTTCAGTTTTTTAATTGAAAATATTAGGCTTATTTTAATTTTTGTTTTAGGTATTTTTGTTGGCAGGCTTATCATGGCTATACAATTTGCCATTATGCAGCCAAAATCCAAGTAATTATTTCTCAATTTCCTTTGTAATCGCCCAATCAGTTATAACATCCGCTATTGTTATTAATGATAATCTTATCCTTTCCTTGTCATAGCTTTTGATATTATTTATTTTAAGCGGAGCTATGCTGCTTACTTTTTTAATGAATTGCAAAGCAGTTTTGTGGTTTAAATGAACTATGTTTTCTATTAATGAATTTAGGTTGTCAATAATACCATATACAAGATTTAAGAAAGATATATCCTTATGGTCTACACAAATTAAGTGGTCAACCATCCTTTCCAGGTCCTTGGAAATTAATGAAATGTAATATAAGTCTATTGTTTTTGATTTAATCTGGCTGCCAAAAGTTAAAAAGCTTATAATTGCCTTATCAATGCTCATCTTAATCCTGTCAATCTCATCCTCATACCTTTCTATTAAGTCATGATGATAGCTTTTTTGCATTACTGTTATCATATTCTTGATTTTTTTTGTCATTGTTTTAAGCAATGAGTCAGGATCGCTTATTGGAGCTGCACTGTGGCATGTTATCTGTTTTTTATCAATCTCAACTGCTTCGATAGTTATGAGCCTTTTTTGGTTTAATAGTTTTGTAAAGTCCATTTCCTTTTCTAAATTTATTTCAAAAGAACTAATTGGGTTTATGTAGCATGCAACAACCAGCTTGTGGATTGCTTCCTGGTCTGTTTCATTAATGCTGAACTTAAGGTCTTTGGGCTTTCTCTCAGGTATCTGAGGAGAAACTGTTATAGTTCCATCGCTATTCTGCTCAATGCTGACTTTTGATTTGGAGCCTATTTTGTGTTTTTTGCACCATGCGGTTGGAAGGTAAAGATAGTGCATATCCCCTGTTTTTTGTACGTTTCTTATTTCCATATATAGTAAGTATATAGTGGGTATATATAATAGTTTTGGTTTATATATAGTTGCTATTTATATTGATTAATTTAGTGATTATCTTATATTTTGTTGATTGTTAAATATTTTGATTTTCATAAATCTAAGAAAAATTTATATATATATCCTTAACTTCCATCTTGATATGATAGTAAAAGATATAATGCATACTGTAACAAAAATTTCTTCTAATTTAAGTATTTCTAAAGTTGCAGAAATAATGGATGAAAAGTCAATTGGCTCTGTTTTGATTGAGGAAGATAATGAGGTTATTGGCATTGCGACAGAGAGGGACATTTTAAGGAAAGTTGTGGCAAGGGGGAGTAACCCTGATGAGTTAAAGATAAGAAGGATAATGACTCCAGATATAATAACCATAGATTTGAATGAAGATGCTGTGGAAGCAGGCAGGATAATGGAGCAAAACAAAATAAGAAGAATAGTGGTTACTGAAAATGGTAAAATTGTTGGTATAGTGACTGCTAACAGCATTGCTAAAAACCTTAAATATGTGATGGCAAGGGATACTTCTAAATATGTAAGGCCCGAGTATTAAAATTATATTTAATAAAATATCAATATTTTTAAATAAACCCTGTTTCTAATGTCATGTACTTCAATTATTGACTAGTATAATTCATGCGCCAGTAGCTCAGCTTGGACAGAGCACTTCCCTCCTATTCCTAGGGAGTTAGGAAGGGGTCGGGAGTTCGAATCTTCCCTGGCGCGCTTTTAACAAAATGGCTGATAATACAAAAAAATTAATGCTAAAGGCTCAGATAAATGAGATTACAGAATATCATATCTATAGGAAGCTGGCTGAGACATCTAAGGATTCCAATAAGAAGGTTCTTAACAAGATTGCTGAAGACGAGCTGAGGCATTACAATTTCTGGAAAGCATATACTAAAAAGGAAGCTAATCCAAAAAAAATAACTATATGGTTTTATTATATAATTTCAAGATTATTAGGGCTTACGTTTGGATTAAAGCTGATGGAGCGAGGTGAGGAGCTTGCCCAGAAATCTTACAATTTGTTATCTAAAACAATACCAAAAGTAAGTCAAATAGAAAAAGAAGAGAAAGAGCATGAAAACAATCTCATTAATATGATTAACGAAGAAAAGATAAAATATGTTGGCTCAATTGTTTTGGGATTAAATGATGCGTTAGTTGAGCTAACCGGAGCCATAGCAGGCTTTACTTTTGCATTTCAAAACACTAAAATTGTTGGTGCAGCAGCATTAGTTACTGGAATTGCAGCTTCTTTTTCAATGTCTGCTTCAGAATACCTGTCCACAAAAACAGAAGACAAGGAAGCTCCTGTTAAAGCATCTATATATACAGGCATAGCATACATAATTGCAGTTATAGCTCTTGTTATTCCTTATTTTTTGCTGAAAAATTATTACTTTGCTTTGGGATTCACTCTTATTAATGCAATAATCATCATTTTTTTGTTTACTTTCTACATATCGGTTGCCAAGGAAGTATCGTTTAAAAAAAGGTTTTTTGAGATGGCACTTTTAAGCTTTGGAGTAGCTGCACTGACATTTATTATTGGGTTGATCATAAGGGTATTTTTGCAGATAGATATTTAACAAAATGATATTAGGAATTACTGGAAGCTTTGGCTCTGGAAAAAGCACTGTTGCAGATATCTTTAAGAGATACGGCTTTAAGGTTATTAATGCTGATAAACTGTATAGTAAATTATCCAGTCCTAATTCTTCAATATATAATAAGATAAAAAAGGAGTTTGGAGATGTTGTTATTAAAAAAAATAGATTTATTGACAGGGAAAAATTAAAAAAAATTATTTTTAGTGATTCTAAAAGATTGAAAAAATTAAATTCTATAACTCATCCAGTGATTATTAAGGAGATTAAGAAAGAGATAAGCCAAATTAAAAAAAGCAACAAAAAAACATCAATAATTAAAGAAAATAATAATATAAAAATAATTATTGATGCTCCATTATTGATAGAAGCTAATGCTACTGGTTTAGTTGATAAGATTGTTGTTGTTAAATGTGAAAAGAAAGAGCAGATTAAAAGAATTTTGAAGAAGAGAAAATATACGAAAATAGAGATTGATAATATAGTTAAATCCCAGATGCCTTTAAGAGAAAAATTAAAATATGCTGATTTTGTGGTTGATAATAGCAAGAGTATGAAAGAGGCGGAGAAACAGATAGTAAATATATTAAAAACAATAACCTTTAATATATAACTAAGTTTACTTCTAATTATGAAAACCGCAGTCTATCCTGGAAGCTTTGATCCTGTTACTAATGGGCATATTGATGTGATTAAAAGGGCTTTGAAGATATTTGATAAAATTATAGTTACTGTAGGGGACAATCCTGGTAAAAAGTCTGCTTTTTCAATAGAAGAAAGGCTGGAGATGCTGAGGGAATGCACTAAAGATATGGGCAATGCTGAGATTGACACTTTTTCAGGGCTATTGATTGATTATGTTAGGAAGAAAGGCAGCAGGATTATCATAAGGGGCTTGAGGGCTGTTTCTGATTTTGATTTTGAGTTCCAGAGAGCATTGATGAATAGAGTGGTGGATGATGAGATAGAAACAATTTTTATCATGACAAAAGAGCATTATGTGTACCTTAATTCGAGCATTGTGAAGGAAATGGCCATGTTTAATGGAGATATAAACGGATTGGTTCCGGAAATAGTTGAGAAAAAATTAAAGGAAAAGTTTTCTAATAAAGGAAATTAAGAATTTTTAATAAAACCTAGAAATATCTTCTTTGACCATCTTTCTTTTTACTTTGCCTTCTTTAGATTGTTTTACAAGCCTGGTAACATAACCTGCAACGACATTTGTTATTTTTGGAGAGCTTATGCTTGCATGCTTTTTTAAGGCTTCCTTGTTCTTGCTAAAATCATCACTGTACTCATCTGCATGCCTACTAAATAATTGCTTTGTTATCCTCTTTACCAATAGTGTTTTTATTCTTCCCATATTTATTTCTCTTGCTTTTCAGCTGATGATTTTTTTACTGCTATTGGGATTAATCCTTCTTTAAATTCCCGCTTAGCTATTTCCAGAGGGTTGTAGCTTAATTTTTCAAGGTCTTTTTTTCCTAATTTAACCTTGAATGGAGCTCCCATTGATAGCTGTAAGGCTCTTGCGCCTATTATTCTTGCCTGTTCGTATTTTGTGTATTTCATTTTCTTTTTAAATAAAGTATCCTGAGAAGTTTTGATGGGTATTTAAATCTTTTTAAACTATACATCAACAAACAGCATGTGCTTCTCTGTTCCTTCCAGTTCCTCCACTATTCTCTTGATGATTATCTTTTCAGGGTCCGGCATTAACTTAACGCGTTTCTTGATGTCATCAAAGCTATCAAAGGGCTTTTCATCTCGTGCATTGATGATTTCCCACATGTGCTTTTTTCCAACGCCAGGAAGCAGCTCTATCTGGTGCATTCTTGTGCTTAAAGGTTTAGCATTGTTAAAAAAATCAATGAATTTCTTTGCACTCTTTTCAACTATGTCCTTAATAGCGAATTCCATCTCGCTTTGAGCAGTCCTTGTTAATTTTGACATTGGAAGTTTTCCTACAATATGATGTATCTTGTCCCTTTTACCTTCACCAATGTAAACTTCTTCATAAGGCTGCAAATGGATTCCTTTTTTTGGAACTAATTCTAATAAAACAAAATGCTCCTTGCCTATTGCTTGCGCTATTGGAGTCTTCATGTACATTGGCCTTTCATCCATCGGATATCCGTTCGGCAAAAAGTCCAATACTATTCCGTTTTCTTCTTTTGTGCTTTCCATCCTGTGCTCTTCCATTGGCTTGCTATAAGCTTGCTGCATATATGTATTCATGGAATCTATACCTCAACTCATCGCTTATTTTTCCAAAATTTTTCATTTCAACCGCCCTTTTTTCCTTGATTTTGAGTATCTTTTCTTTCTCAACAATTATTGAGTTTATCTTGTTTTCAATTTTCTTCCTTAAGACAGTGTTTTTTTTGAATTTTGAAAATATGAACTTCTCTTTTTCGTATTCTGTGTCAAATGCTGCTGTCAATGCAAAGACTAAGGGCAGCCACTTGTTAAATGCTTGCTTTTTGAACAGCTTTGACTTTAAATTTTTAGCTGGAGGGATTTTTGCTTCCAGGGCATCCAAAAGCTCGCTTTCTGTCTTAAGGATGTTTTGTATGTCTTTTACATCCACTTTTTCTTTATCAATGATTTTTATGCTTTTTTGCCTGTAATTTTTTAAGAGCTTTTTATCGAAAAAAATAATTTCCTGCATAAGCTTGTATATGGTGTGTTCTATCCCGCTTATGTGGTTTTTTGTTATAATCCTGGATGTTTTCTCGAGGTATTTTTCCGGATTCTTTGTTTTAATAGCTTTTATCACTGATGATGATTTTATTATATTTAATTCTTTTAAAAGCGCTTCTTCAATGTAATTGTTGATTGATTTTATCTTGTGGATTGTCTTTCTTATTATTGTAATGTTTGCTTTCAGGTTTTTTATGCTGTTTTTTTTAATATCCGGGCTTATGGAAAATGTTGTGATTATTAATTCATGAAGGTTTTTTGCAAGAGCTTTTTTCTTTGCCTCAACACTTATGTCTTTTTTTAATAAATCCTTTTCATATTTTGTGTTTTGGACTTTAAGGGCTTTTTTAACGGCTGCATTGGCTTCTTTTGCCAGCTTTGTACATCTAGCTAAGTGCCTTTTACCTATAACCACCCTCATTTTATATACATTTAACTTTTGTATTTATAAAGATTTTCAATTTTGGATGGGGTTGATGGGAGAATGGATATTATCAATTTAAAAACACCCATCTCGCTACTTGTGGTGGTGCAATTTTAAAAATAAATTCAAAGGACCAGATGAAAAATCAAAATGTTATATTCTTCCTGTACAAACACCAACTGCAGTTGCAGGAGTAAGGGGTTAGACTATTAAGATAAAATGACCGGCAAAAATTTCTTTATTACAAAAACCCCTTAATTTAATTTTTCAAATAATATTTAGAAATCACTTCTTTCCTATAAAGGCATTTACAGCATCAACAATTTTTTTCATATTTTCATTGTTCAAACTTATGGTATAGCCCTGTAGAATAAGCTTAAGGTCTTTTATTGTTGCTGGCATTACGTCTATGATTTTATGTATATGCTGCGCTCTCAGCCTTGAAATGTTAAGCTTCTCGATTTTAGTGAACAGTTCTTCTGTGTTCTTGTAAGTGTCAAGATGATTAATGTGCTCTTCTGTTTTTGCGGCTCTAAAGTTTAATTCTTTATCTCTTTTCTTTATCTTATCCAGCATCTCTTTTAGCTGATGCACGTTTACCGGAGTTTCAGATAATATTTCTAATGTCATTTTATTTGCTTAATTTTAAGTGAACAGGATGTATTATAAGTATTTTTTCCTTTCCTTTATCAGTTATTGAAACTTCATAGCATTTTCCTCTTGCACTTTTTACAATTCCAGTCTTGCCCATGAATTTTGGATTATAACTGCCTTTGTTTATAGAAGGCTCCATGCTTAAATGGATTCTTTGGCCTGCTTCAAAGCGCTGCATAAACCTGCTTATGCTAACTTTTCCTTTTTGCCTTCTTGGCTTAGTCAGCTTATGCCTGCTTTTCCTTTTTAATCCGCCTATTCTCTTCATATTAAAACGAATTTTATTTCGCTTTAAAAATGTTTCGTTGCTATGGTGTTTGAGTGATACTAATAGAAAGATTTATATATTTGCTATGAATCAAAATGATTAGACTTATTAAAATTGTTAATGGTGGTTAAATGACAGGTTTTTTTTCAAAATTAAAAGAAAAGATGTCTAATGGTGATTCTGAAATTATTCACGAGGCTGAAGAAGAAGGTTATGTTGAATTAGGTACAGATGTTAATTCACAAAGCTCTAAAATAACTGTAAGGCCTTTTGTGATTGATGATTTTGAGAGCATCAAGCCAATTCTTGATACATTAAGGGAAGGGAATACTGTTGCCTTGATTAATATTAAGCCGTTAAAAGACAAAGATATAGTTGAATTGAAAAGGGCAATCAATAAATTGAAGAAAACATGCGATGCTATTGAGGGAGATATAGCAGGATTTGGAGACAACTGGATTGCTGCAGTACCATCATTTGCTCATATCTTTAGGCACAAGGCAAAAGAAGAGAAAAAAGAAGCTGTTAGTGAAGTTACAGGGTATGATTAATTGGTTTTTTCTTGAATATTAAATTATTTTACCTAATCTCTGAGAATTCTTCAAAAGTTCTGCATTTAAGGTAAGGATTGTTTTGTTTTTCGTGCGATATTGTGGAGTGAGGGATAGAGCCGTAATCATGTCCGGGATATACTTCTATGTTTTCATCCAGATTCTTTAGCTTTTGCAGGCTGTTGAACATCTGTTTTATATCGCTTCCTGGTAGATCTACACGGCCAACGGCCTCTACAAATAAAGTGTCTCCTGTTATTAGCTTATTATTTATCAGATAGCATGAACTTCCGGGAGTGTGCCCGGGTGTATGCAAAAGTTTAATCTTGATTTTGCCAATATTAAGTTCCTCATTATCCTCAAGAGTCTTTATTTTTAAATTGTGTAAGGCTTGAGCATCGTTTTTATGAATGCAGACTATTGCATTTGTCAATTGAACCAGAATTTCTGTTGATTGCATATGGTCGTAATGATTATGGGTAAGTAAAATATATTTTATTTTCAAGCCGAATTTTTTTGCTTCTTCTACTAAAAGCTCGGGGTCAAAGCCAGCATCAATTATTGCTGCTTCTTTAGATTCTTCATCTGCTGCAATATAGCAGAAGTTCTGCATATTTCCTACTTCTATTTGTTTAAATATCATGGTTAATAGGATTATGTTTTTGTTTATATTAATTATTGTTTTGTTTTGGTTTTTATTAAGCAAATTTTTTAAACTTTAACAGCTTAGAAGAATAATATGCATGAACCTATACTCTATAAAAAATTAGACAGCAATAAGGTAGTTTGCACAGCATGCAAGCATAAGTGTGTTATTGGCCCGGATAATACCGGGATTTGTGGTGTGAGGCAGAATAAAAATGGAAAATTGTATTTATTGGTTTATGGGAAGGCTGCTTCATTTAATATAGATCCTATTGAAAAAAAACCATTATATCATTTTCTTCCTGGAACAAAAGTATTTTCATTGGGGACAGTTGGCTGTAATTTTGCATGTAGTTTTTGCCAGAATTGGGATATTTCGCAAGCTTCTAAGGAATTGAAGCTAAAGCTGCTAAAGGAAAAAAAGCCGGAGCTTATGGGTGTTGAGGTAAGCAAGTATGGCTATGATCTAAGCCCTGAAAAAATTGTGGATATATGTGTAAAGGGGAAAATTCCTAGCATTGCATATACTTACAATGAACCTATAATATTTTTTGAATATCTCTATGACACTTCAAAACTTGCGCATAAAAAAAATATCAAGAATGTGTTTGTGAGCAATGGCTATGAGTCGGATGATGCATTGGAGTTGATGAAACCTTACTTAAATGGAATAAACATTGACTTAAAATCGTTTTCTGATGAATTTTACAGGAAAATATGCAGGGCTGAGCTTAAACATGTGCTGGAAACAATAAAAAAAGTGCATGAGTTAGGAATATGGATGGAGATAACTACATTAGTCATTCCGGGGAAAAATGATTCTGATAGTGAACTTAGAAAGATAGCTGATTTTATTTCAGGTATTGACAAAAATATTCCCTGGCATGTGTCTGCATTTCATCCAGACTATAGAATGACTGATGCAGAAATAACAAGGCATACAACACTTCACAAGGCAGTAAAAATAGGAAGGAAAAGCGGATTAAAGTATGTTTATGCGGGCAATATTATTGATGAAGATAATGAAAGCACTCGTTGTCCTTCATGTAAAGCAGTTTTAATAAGGAGGAGAGGATATTTAGTTGAGATAGAAAATCTTAAGAATGGGAAGTGTGCTAAATGCAATGAGAAGATAGCTGGGGTTTGGGGATGACAACAAGAAAACCAGCAGTTTCAGGAATGTTTTATCCAAGTGACAAAGCAGAATTAGATAGTATGATTGACAAGTTCTTGGATAATGTTCCTGATATTAAGTTGGAAAAGGAATTGAAGGCTATTATTGTGCCGCATGCAGGATATATTTATTCTGGGCAGGTAGCAGCTTATGCATATTCTTTGTTGAAAAAATATAGAGATAGAATAAAGAAGGTTATAATGCTTGGGCCTTCGCATCAGGTTTATTTTAGTGATGCAGCAAGTGATGTAAATGAATACTGGGAAAGTCCACTTGGGAAAGTTAAGGTTATGGAAAATAAGCTTAGAAAATTAGAAGAGCCGCATGTAAAAGAGCATTGCCTGGAAGTGCAGGTTCCTTTTCTGCAGAAAATATTAAAGGATTTTGAAATACTGCCAATGGTTGCAGGGGATGCAGACCCGAAAAAAATAAGCAAATGCATAGAGCCTCTGCTGAATGAGGATACTGTTCTTATTATAAGTTCGGATTTGAGCCATTATAACAGCTATGATGATGCTGTTGGGATTGATAAGAATACTAATATTGGAATTAATAATCTTGATTATGATAAAATTGAGCAAGAAGGGGATGCATGCGGAAAGATTCCAATTTTAGCGCTTATAGATATTGCAAAAAAGCTAAAATGGAAGTGCAAACTGCTTGATTATAAAAATTCAGGGGATGTTACAAACACTAAAGATGGTGTTGTGGGCTATTCGAGCTTTGTTTTTTATGGATAAGTTTTTGATTAACATTTAGAATAAATAAATTCCAATAAAAAATAACAAAAAAACAATAAAATAAAAAAAATTTAATTACTAAAAAAATATTATTATTGAAAAAATGATAACTGAAAAAGAACAGAAGTTTTTACTTGAGCTGGCAAGGAATGCAATAATTAGGTATCCTGGTAATGTTGATATTGATGAAAATAAAATTCCAAAGAAACTGAAAGAGAAAAAGGGTATTTTTGTGACATTGAATTTAAATGATGAGCTAAGGGGATGTATAGGTAATTTGCTTCCTTCTGATTCAATTTACAAGTCTGTTATAGAAAATGCTGTCAATGCAGCTTACAATGATTACAGATTTACTGAGGTAACAAAAAAAGAAATTGATAGTTTGAAGATTGAAATTTCCATATTGACTGAACCGGTAAAATTGAATTTTATTGATTCCAATAATCTGCTTAAAAAATTAGATAAAAAGGAAGGTGTTATTCTTAAAAAAGGACAGAAGATGGCTACATTTCTTCCACAGGTATGGGAGCAGATTAATGATAAGGAAGAATTTCTGGAGCATTTGTGCATGAAAGCCGGATTAAACGGGGATTCTTGGAAAAATGGTGATATTGAAATAGATACTTACAGAGTAGAGAAGTTTGGTGAATGAAATTTTTTACTTATTGTTTTCCTTTTCTTGTTGTAAGAAAATACATAGATACAGCTGCAACTACTATAGTATACATTATAGAGAACCTCACTAAGTTTGATGTGTCAACTGCCTTGAATGCATAAATCATAATAGAGGTTATACCTATAAAAAACAGCATTGGAGGGATGGAATGCATCCTGTTTTTTTCTGAGATGAAATACATTGAGGATATGAGAAAATAAGAAACAATTGAGATGAACAAAAAAACAATTGTTATGTTCATAAATTCTATGTCTTCAAAATGCAGGGCTGCAAAGATTGATATATAGGATGTGAATAAAAATGCTGCAAAGATAGAGGCGATATAAAACCATGCTGGTATTGAACTTTTGGCTTTAGGGGATTTTTTGTTTCCATTTAACGCATTTACTTCTTCAACCATGTCCTGCAGCTCTTCTTCCTCTTTTGATCTGTACTCTGTTTTTTGTATTTTTGCCTGTTTATCAAAAAAATTTGAGAAAGATACAGGCTTGGCAGAAGATTTAGGCTGAGAATCTGTTTTTATTGGCTTAGGTTGAACTGTTTTCTCAGTTGCCTTAACGTTTACAGGTGCAACTTTCTTAACTTCCTTTACTTTCCTCTTTTTTGGCATTGTATTATTATTTTTTTAGCATTATTTAAGTTTTTGCATTGCTAATGTATTATTTTTGTTATAATTATTATTTTTTATTTTATTGAATTTTTTAATTGGGTTTTTTATTGTGATTCCTGCTCCTGGATGTATGTATCTATTATCTCTTCTACTGCTTCCTTAACTGAGTTGGATTCTATTGCAAATCCTAATCCTTCAAAACCTCCTATCTTGAAATTGTTGATGCCTATGATTCTTGAGTTTGTATTTACCAATGGGCCTCCTGAATTTCCCGGGTTGATCGGAACGTCTGTCTGCAGATAAATATCTAAGTTATTAGGGCCTTTCCTGTTTAGAGCGCTGACAATGCCTTCTGTTACTGTAAATGACAATCCTGCAGGATTTCCCAAAGCTATTACTCTTTCACCGACCTTAACGTCATCCGAGTCATCGAACCTTAAGTTTTCCAGGCTGGCTTCTACCTTAATAACTGCAAGGTCCATGACTTCATTATAATCGATTAAATTGGCATCATAAACATCATTTTCATAAGTCAGGATTCTTATTATGCTTGCGTCATCAATAACATGGAAATTAGTTACAATAAAACCGCGATCATCCACTACTACTCCGCTGCCCTGGCCCCTATCTGTACCGATGCTGACAACTGACTGTAAAACATCATCAATTATTGCAGAAAAGTCCTTGCTCTTTACTTGAATAGTTTTTAATTCATCTTTTATCTCTTTGAGCTGTATATCGCTTTGTTTTTCTATCTCATCAATCAATGAGTTTAAAGCTCCTATCTCCTGCTCATTCTTTTCCCGAAAATTCTTCAGGTTTTTGTCAAGAAGCAGCACCTGCATTGTCAAATTATTCCTTAGCGAGAATATCTCCTCTTCTAAAGAACGTTCCATGCGGTTAAGATTTTCAACAATCTCCTTATTCAATATCAAAAGCTTTGTATTAAAATCCTCATTCATCTTTGTCAGCTTATTGTTGTAATAAAAAACAAGGCTTCCGGTTGCAATCAGAACAACTAATATAGAAATAATCAGAACTTTATTGCTGTCAAGATTCAGTTTGGGCATTATAATACCTCTTTTTTTATTTGTTTTTGATATTGGCTTTTTCTATTATTAATGGATTAAAATCAGTTTACATGCTTATAAAGTTTTGCAAAAATAAAAATACCACTGCTACAGCTACGATGATTCCATATATTTTTTTGTCCCACCTTAATACTTTTGCGCCATCGAGGTTCCATAAAGGCAGCATGTTGAACAAGGCCAGCCATGAATTTATGAAAAAGCCGTAAAATGCTATTATCTTCAGCAAGCCTGCTTCGGATATTAATAAGATCGAGTAGAAAAATAATGCTAAAATTAAGTTTACAACAGGGCCTGCGGCTGAAATCCTGCCGTTTCTTCTAATTCCAACAGGTCCGGATATCATGACTGCTCCCGGAGCTGCAAATATAACTTTGAGGAAGATTGACATTATTATTGCTAAAAGAAGCATCTGGTCAAAAGACCTGAATTCTGCAAAGCAGCCATATCTCTGAGCAACAATTTTATGACCTAATTCATGAAGCAAAAATCCAGTTCCAACAGTAACAGCAGCAATAATAAATACTTTGTAAAAGCTCAGTTGTATTGCTCCCCTAAGGACAACGGCAAAGGCTATTGAGATAGCTATCCATGCCTTTATCAAATCCTTGATTTCTTTTTCTGATGTGTTTATTTTCCCAATTATTATCTGCGTTGGGTCATGCACATATTTCATACTGAGATAGAATAAATTATATTATTAAAAGGTTTTGTTTAAGTCTTAATATCTTATTTTCCATATTGAAAAATAAACGCGAAACATTTATATATAACGGGGTTTCTTCTATTATATGGCACAAATAATTATTATAAATTTTGGGTCGCAGGTAGTTCATTTAATTGCGCGAAGAATAAGAGAATTGGGAGTTTATTCTGAAATAAAGCCATGCGATATTTCTGCTAAAGAAATAAAAAAATTAAATCCTGCAGGAATAATTCTATCCGGAGGGCCTAATTCTGTTTATGAAAAAAATGCTCCAACTCTTGATAAAAAGATTTTAGAATTAGGAATTCCTGTTTTGGGTATATGCTATGGCATGCAGCTGATAGGGAGGTACTATGGGAAAGTTCTTGCGGGAAAATTGAAAGAGTATGGGAAGAAGCACATTTTTGTTAAAAATAACGGGAAATTGCTGAAAGGGCTTTCTAAAAAAGAGCAGGTATGGATGTCGCATGGCGATTTAGTAACTAAACTAGGAAAAGATTTTGAGGTTCTTGCAAAGACAAAGACTTGCCCGGCAGCTGTTATTCGGAATGAAAATAAAAAATTATATGGGGTGCAGTTCCATCCAGAAGTTGTTCATACAGTAAATGGGAATAAGGTTTTGAAAAATTTTGTGTTTGATATCTGCGAATCTAAAAAAGACTGGGATTTTAAAAGCTTGAGGGATGAATTGATCAGAGAAGTTAAGGATACTATAAAGAATGATTATGTCATCATGGGAGTTTCAGGGGGGGTGGATAGCACGGTTGCTGCTGACTTGATGCATGAAGCTATTTCGGATAAAATCTATTGCGTTTTCATAGACCATGGGCTTATAAGGAAAAATGAAGCTGAAGAAGTTAAAAAGATGTTTAAAAAATTAAAGTTTAAAAATTTCTTTATGGTTGATGCAAGCGATATTTTTCTTGACAAGTTAAAGGGAATAAGTGATCCTGAAAAAAAGAGGAAAATAATCGGGAAGACTTTTATTGAGGTTTTTGAGAAGAAAGTAATTGAATTGGAAAAGAAAAACCCAAAAATAAGGTTTTTAGGGCAGGGAACTATTTATCCTGACAGGATTGAAACTGCGCAGCCAAGCAAAAATGCGGATAAAATAAAAAGCCACCATAATGTTGCTCTGCCAAAAAAAATGAAGCTAAAAGTAATTGAGCCGCTAAAGGAGCTTTACAAGGATGAAGTTCGGAAATTAGGCAAAGAGTTAAAGATCCATGACAAGATTTTATTGAGGCACCCATTTCCAGGGCCTGGTTTGGCTATTAGGATTTTAGGGGAAGTTACAAAAGAAAAAATAAAGATACTGCAGGAAGCAGACCATATTTTTATTGAAGAATTGAAAAGCTCAGGATATTATCAAAAAACATGGCAGGCACTTTCTGCTTTGCTTCCGGTAAAAACAGTTGGCGTTATGGGGGATAAAAGAACTTATGAGAATATTATTTCGTTAAGGGCTGTAACTTCTGTAGATGCAATGACAGCAGACTGGGCAAAGCTGCCTTTCGAGTTATTAGAAAAGATTTCAAGCAGGATAATAAACGAGGTTAAAGGCGTTAATAGGGTTGTTTATGATATCTCGCAAAAGCCGCCTGCTACGATTGAGTATGAGTGATTAGGACATTAGCCTTTTCCATAATATTGTAATTTTATCATCAAAATTCAAATGATAGTCAGATAATTTATGTAAAACTAGTTTTGAATCTTTGAAATTATCAGGATTGGACAATGCCATCATTCCTGATGGAATAGGCATACCTAATTCAAAATATTTATTCAAATTTATTGCTCTTGTAAATGATGAAGATCCCAAAGGCACATAATGTTCTGGCATTAAAACCCTCCTATTCTCCTTTTTAAGGATGTATTCGTAAAATATACCTGATATGAACAATGCTAGTTCTCCTGCATGCTTATAAGAATCAAACGCTGCATACTTATTCCTTTTATCTATAGATTTGTGTCCGAAATTTATTGCATCTAAGACATGTTCAATCTTTTCATTTTGTTTTGGTATTGTTCTTAGTATTTCGTTATCAACAAACTTAGTCAAAATATCACCAACATAAAAAATAATATCCTTATCTTCAATATCAATTTCTTTCATATATTTATTTACTATAATATAGAAATATAAATTTGGAGATATCTTTACTTTTTCATTTAAATTTTCTGTTAGAGTGTCAAATAACCTCTTATCCTCAACAGCTTTCTCTAAACCACTCTTTGTATGAGTGTAGCCAAAAGAACCCAAAAAATTTATATCCTGAAATAAAAAATCACTATACATCTTATTTTTGAAAAATCACCAACCAATATTTAATCTTTTCTACTTTAGAATAGTTATCAATCCTCAAACCCATACTTGCCGTACATCGGGGTGAATAAGAAAGAGCCCAGAAACTCTAATTGCAGTTTTCCTTTTTTGTCTTTGATGCCTCTTACCATTTCCTGCGCATCTCTGCTTCCAATGGGGCCTACAATAATTCCATTTGGCTTTAATTGGTCTAATAAAGGTTTTGGGAATTCTCTGCAGGCAGCAGTTATTATTATCTTGTCAAACATACCTTTGCTTTTTATTCCTTTTGAGCCGTCTTCTTCGAATATTTCAACATTATCTATTTTTGCTTTTTTTAGGTTTTCTTTTGCAAAGCTTATAAGCTCAGGGACAACTTCTGTTGTTATTACCTTGCCTTTTGGTCCTACAATCTTTGCAATAATAGCAGTTTGGTAGCCAGAACCTGTGCCTACTTCAAAAACTTTATCTCCAAGTTCTAATTCCAGTGCGGCTGTCATTATCATGACGGTTGTTGGCTGCGAGATTGTTTTTCCCCTCAGCAAGGGCAAAGGAGCATCATTATACGCATTATGCTTATGATTTTCATGGATAAAGTTTTCCCTGTCAACGGCTTTAAAGGCATTTATTTCTATATCTCCAAAGCTAAATCTTTCTTTCCAATACTTTATGAGGTCGTTTTTCTGGTCCAATAATGTGTTTGAGTGCATTTTAATACCATTAGTGTTTATGTTGTTTGTGCTTATAATCTTTTTGGTAATAGGGTAAATAAAAAGTTTCAATGATAAAAAAGCCAATGAAAACTCCAATAATAAAAATAAACAACAATTAAAAAATTATAAAAATAAATACTTAGAATAATTATAATTAAAAATAATAAGAATAAAAACAATAATTTAATTCATCTGCAGCTATAAGTCCTTTCTTTTATGCCTTTCCTGTGGTTTTTCCATGCTTTTTTGAAAAGCTTTTTTCCGCATGGTGTTGGGTATTCTCCTGTGACGCATGCTGTACATAATTTATCTTTTGGAAATCCTATTGACTTTACCAGGCCTTCTACTGTTTGATAAATGAGGGAATCTGCTCCTACGTCTTTTGCAATCTTAGCGCATGTTTCTTTTGTAATGTTTGAGGAAACAGGCTTTTTTTCGTATTTTGGAACAAGAAGTTCAGAAACAGTTGACATGTCAATGCCGTAAAAACAAGGGCCACGGATCGGAGGGCATGTTATTCTTAGATGAATTTCCTTTGCGCCGCCGACTTCTTTCAGGTATTTTACAAGCTGCTTTGTTGTATTTCCCCTAACTACACTATCATCTACAACCAGAACTTTTTTTCCCTTTAAAACATTTCTCAATGCTGTGTACTTGTTCTGGACCTTATCATAACGTGAGCTTCCTTCAATAAATGTCCTTCCGACATACCTGTTCCTTATAATCCCCTCTTTTGATGGCAGTTTTAATTCAAATGCATAAGCGTCTCCTGCTGCTTTTGCTGTATCAGGAACCGGAACAACAATATAATCATCATTGATTTTTTCTGTTTCAAGCTTTGCCAGCTCTTTGCCCAAGTTTGTACGTGAAGTATAAACCGATTTGTTGTCTAAAACCGAGCTTACATTTGAAAAATATACCCATTCGAACATGCAATGAGCTTTTCTTTTGGATTCTGCATATTTTCTTATCTTAACATTGCCGTTGCTTATGTGGATCATGTGTCCCGGCTCAAGAGAAGTTATATTGGTCATTCCGCAGTTTATGAGAGCAACTGATTCAGATGCAGCCATGAATATTTTTTTATCTTTGCTAAAGCCGTAAACTAAGGGTCTGAAGCCATATGGATCACGAGATATTACCATCTCGCCAAATGCATTCATATAAGCTATGTTGTAGCAGCCATCAAACTTTTTTGCCAGGTTTGTAAATACTTTAAGCAGATCCGGGCTTTTGCTTCCTTTTAGTTCCCTGGAGATATAGTGCATTAGAATTTCAGTGTCTGTATCATAAACAATATGGTAATCTGCTTTTTCAAGAAGGTCTTTTTTCAGCTCTGCATAGTTTGCAAGATTTCCATTCAAGCCAAATGAAAACCATTTCCATTTTCTGCCATGATGCCTTTCAAATGGCTGAGCTAAATCCCTGCCTTCGGTTCCGGAAGTTGCATACCTTACATGGCCTATTCCTTTGTTGCCTGCATATCTCTTGAATATCCTGAAGCTTTTTTCCCTGCTGTTAGTCTTAAAAACTTCATTTACATGGCCTAACTGCTTATATGTATCAAGTATTTGTGACCTGTCTGGATTAAAAGTGGTTATGCCGGCGCTTAACTGGCCCCTGTTTTGCAGGTTCAGCAATAATTTGTATAGGTAGAACAAGGCTTTATTGGCAGTATGAGTGCTTCCCTTTATGTAAACGGCGCAAATGCCGCATTCTTCTTTTACGTCATCCAGCATTTTAACTACTACCCCCAATTCATATTATGGTGTAATGCTTTATAAACATTTGCTTTTAGTTGAGTTTATATAAATTATATAATTATGGGGAAGGGTGGATTAAAGGAATTGAAACAAAAATAATATAAAGAAAATTAATAATCTATATTTAGGGGGATATTATGAATATTTTGCTTTTAGGTCATGGTGCTCGCGAGAATGTTATAGCAGAGACTATTAGAAAAAGCAGCTATGCAAAGCTTTTTTCTTATATGAAATCAAATAATCCGGGGATTGCTGCTTTGTCTGAAAAGATTGAAATAGGCAGTTATTCTGATATGGATAAAGTAAAGGACTTTGCCAAGAAAAATAATGTTGATTTTGCTTTTATCGGGCCGGAAGATTCTTTAAGCTTTGGAGTTGTTGATGTGCTGCAAAGCGAGGGTATAGATGCAATAGGCCCTGTAAAGATGCTTGCCAAACTGGAAACTTCAAAATCTTTTACAAGGAATCTGCTGCAGAAACATGAGATTGAGGGAAATCCAAAATTTATGGTTTTTGGCAAAGAGAATATTGATGAGATTGATGATTTTCTTAATATAATTGAGGGTATTGTTGTTAAACCAGACGGCTTGACTGGGGGGAAAGGTGTTAAGGTACAAGGTGATCATTTTAACACAAAAGAAGAAGCTGTTGCTTACTGCAAAGAAGTTTTAGAAAAACATGAGTCTGTTGTTGTTGAGGAAAAGCTGGATGGAGAAGAATTTTCTTTGCAATGCCTGACTGATGGAAAAACTGTTCTTAGTTTTCCAGCTGTGCAGGACCATAAGAGGGCTTATGAAGATGACAAAGGTCCAAATACAGGAGGCATGGGATCTTATTCATGTGAAAATCTTTTGCTGCCGTTTTTGAAAAAAGAGCATGTTAATGAGGCATTGAAAATTACAAAAAAGGTTGTTGATGCAATCTATTCTGAGACAGGAACTTATTACAAAGGAATTATGTATGGCGGATTTATTTTAACAAAAGATGGGGTTAAATTAATCGAGTATAATGCAAGGTTTGGAGACCCTGAGGCTATGAATGTTTTGCCACTGCTTAAGACAGAGCTTGCTGGAATATGCCAGGCAATAATTGTGCAGGATCTTGGAAAATTAAAAATTGAGTTTAAGAAAAAGGCAACTGTCTGCAAGTATGCTGTTCCTGAAGGCTATCCTGACAATCCTGTTAAAAACGAGAAAATTGAGATTCAAAGTTCTAATGCTAAAATCTACTATGCTTCTGTTGATAAAAAACAAGATGGATTGTACATGACAGGCTCAAGAGCAGTGGCATTTTTAGGCATAGGAGATAATTTAGAGGAAGCGGAGAAGATTGCAGAAGAGGCTGTTTCTAAGGTTAAAGGAAAAGTATTCCACAGGAAAGATATCGGGACAAAAGAGCTAATTGGGAAAAAGGTTGAACATATAAAGAGAATTGTAGACTAAATGAAACAGGCCCTTAAATTAAAAATATTTGAAAAAAGAAAATCTCTTAGTGAAGAATATGTTATAGAAAAAAGTACAGAAATAAAGGAAATGCTTTACTCTTTGCCGGAATTCAAAGAAGCAAAAAATATCATGTTCTATGTTTCTTTTGATAATGAAGCTGATACTCATGAGATGATTAAAGAATTATTATTGGAAAAGGAAAAGACTGTTGTTGTGCCTTATACTGAAAAAGATAATTATCTTCTGCAGATTTCTAAATTGGAAGATTTTAATGAGTTGGAGAAGAAAAATTTTGGGATTTTAGAGCATAAGGAGCATCATATAAAAAAGTTTGATATAGCGGATATTGATCTAGTGATTGTTCCGGGTGTTGTGTTTGACAAAAGCGGGCATAGGATTGGCTATGGGCATGGATATTATGACAGGTTTTTAGATAATTTAGAAAAAATAAATAAAAATGCAGTAAAGATAGGTCTTGCTTATGATTTTCAAATAGCAGATAAAATACCTATTGAGAAGCATGATGTTCCGGTTGATAAGATAGTTACTGAGAAAAGGATTATAAGATGCAATACAGCCAAATAAAACCTCAAAGAAGGCATCCGGACTGGTTTAAGATAAAGTTGCCTTCTGGAGATAAATTCAATAAAATTCAAAGCCTTGTAAAGACAAATAGATTGAATACTATTTGCGAAGAAGCTAAATGTCCAAACCTTTCTGATTGTTGGAGCAATGGCACGGCAACTTTTCTTATTTTAGGGGATGTTTGCACTAGGTATTGTGCATATTGCAATGTTAAGACTGGAAAGCCAATTCATTTTGATAAAAATGAGCCAAAGAAGATTGCTGATGCTGTTAAAAAACTAAAATTAAAGTATGCTGTTATTACTTCTGTTACCAGGGATGATTTAGAAGATGGAGGATCTTTAATTTATGCTGAAACTGTCAATGAAATCAAAAAAATAACATCTTGCAAGGTTGAAGTGCTGATACCTGACTTTGATTTTTCTGCATTGAAAACAGTGATTGAAGCAAAGCCTGATGTTCTGGGGCATAATATCGAGGCTGTTGAACCTGTGTTTAATAAAGTCAGGCCAAAAGGGAATTACAAGAAGTCATTGGAATTGCTTGAAAACTCAAAAAAAATAGATGGTAAAATAAAGACAAAATCCGGCTTGATGGTTGGTTTTGGTGAAACATTGGAAGAGATTAAAAAAACAATGAAAGAATTAAAAAATAATAATGTGGATTATTTAACAATAGGGCAATATTTAAGACCATCAATTAAGCATGTGAAAATTGAAAAATATTATACTCCTGATGAATTTTTAGAGCTTAAAAGAATAGGATATGAAATTGGATTTGAGAATGTTGAAACCGGCCCTTTAGTAAGGAGCTCATATAGGGCGGATAGATTGTGTAATCTATTAAATAAAAAAAGTAGAATCTAAAATGCAGCTAAAAAACAAAATTGCACTGGTAACAGGGGCAAGTTCCGGAATTGGGAAGGCAATTGCAGAGAAATTTGCTTCTGAAGGAGCTTTGGTAATTTTGACATCCAGGAATCTGGATAGGTTAAAGGAAGTTGAAAATTCAATTAAAAAAAATAATGGAAAGGCAGATTCAATTGTGATGGATGTGACTGACAGAGAGCAGGTAAAAAATGCTGTTTTGGGAATTATTGAAAAATATAAAAAAATTGATGTTCTTGTGAATAATGCCGGGATTGCGAGATGGGGCCCTATTGAAGATGTTTCTTATGAGGATTTTGATGAGCAGATTAAATTCAATTTAACCGGGAGCTTTAACACAATAAAAGAAATTGCTCCAATCATGATTGAGCAAAAATCAGGAAGTATTGTAAATATAATAACAAGCACTGTAAAGAAAACTAAATCCGGAAGAGTTGCGTATGCTGCATCCAAGTATGGACAGGCAGGATTGTCAAATGCAGTGCATGAGGACTTAAAAGAAAAAGGAATTAGTGTTGTAGCTGTTTATCCGGGCAAAACAAATACACCAATACACGACCCCGGCATGAGCAAAGATGACCCTCAAAGGGAAAAAATGCTTAAGCCAGAGCAGGTTGCAGAAGTTGTTTTAGAGGCTGCTTTGATATCTGCAAAAGAAGATGTTAAGGAGCTAGTTGTTAGTAGCTGATTTCAATTTCTCAACGCAATATTCTGCTATTTTTTTAAGGTTAATTATGTCTTCTTCGTTATACTCAATTAATAATTTAATTAATAATCACTTATTCTAAAGGTTTAATAACTACCTAGTTTTTCTCATTCAAGGTAGAGGCTGTAGTGTAGCTTGGTTGGAGCAATTTAATAGTTGTTTTGGAGTAATATCACTTATCACTTGTGGTTCGGGGCCACACAACCTCGGTTCAAATCCGGGCAGCCCCATTTATTCAGGAGGTTTAACATGAATGAAGTGAATTTAGGAAAAATCCAACAATATTTATTGAATCAAGCAGAAATATATGTAGTAAAAATAGGTTCTAATATATTGACAAGAGAAGATAAAAAGCTCGATAGTACAAAAATTTATGAAATCTCGGACCAGGTTGCTGAGTTAATAAAAAAATATGATAAAAAAGTTATCATAGTTTCTTCAGGAGCAATTGCTACTGGAAGAGGCATAATTGATTTGAAAAACGATGGCGAGCATAGTGAAACTGTTGTAAAGCAGTCTTATTCTGCTATTGGCCAAAGCAGTATGTATCATGAATATGAAATGCACTTGCGGTCTTATGGAATAACAGCTGGACAATTACTTTTAACACATGAAGATTTTGATAAAAAAAGTGGTAGGTTGGATAGTTTCAAAAATACTTTAGAATTATTATTGTATAATGATGTTGTACCAATTATAAATGAGAATGATACTGTATCAAATGAAGAGATTACTTTTGGTGACAATGACTCATTGGCTGCTAAAGTTGCTGTAAATAGCAATGCAGATCTCCTTATTATGCTAACAAGTGTTGATGGTGTATATGACAATCAAAGAAAGAAGGTACCTTTAGCAAGAGATGTGGATGAAGTGAAAGGGTACGCTAATCCTAATATTGGAACAGAAAATGGTGCAGGAGGCATGGAATCCAAGTTAGAGGCAACGCAAATTGCTATGAATGCTGGAATTCCAGTAGTGATAGCAAATGGTGTGGAGCATATGATTATAAATGAACTATTAAGAAGTAAATCAAAAGGCACCTTATTTTTACCCAAAAAATTTAAATATACATGAAAAGGCAGATAACCTAATGCCAAAAAAAGAAGAAAAGCTTGGAATCTCAGTAAAAAAATCAGAGGATTTTTCTGAATGGTACACACAGGTAATCCAGAAAGCTGAGCTTGCGGATTACACTTCTGTTTCAGGGTGCATGGTCTTTAAACCCTATTCTTTTTTTATGTGGGAGATTGTGCAGAGCGAGGTTGATAAAAAGTTTAAGGAAATTGGAATTAAAAATTGCTATTTTCCATTATTTATTCCTGAAAGCTTATTAAAAAAAGAAGAAAGCCATGTAAAAGGTTTTAATCCAGAGGTTGCGTGGGTTACTCATGCTGGAAATACAAAATTAAATGAAAGGCTTGCAGTAAGACCAACATCAGAAACAATAATGTATGAAAGCTTTGCAAAGTGGATAAGGAGCTGGAGAGATCTACCTTTAAGGCTGAACCAATGGAACAATATAGTAAGATGGGAGTTTAAGCATCCCATTGCCTTATTAAGAACAAGGGAATTTTTATGGAATGAAGGGCATACAGTTTTTGCTTCAAAAGAAGAAGCTGAGAAAGAAAAAGAGCAGATTCTGAACATTTATTCTGATTTTCTTAATGATTATATGGCATTATACGGAGTCATAGGTAAAAAAACAGAAAAGGAAAAGTTTCCAGGAGCAGAAGCAACTTACTCAATAGAGCTTTTTTTGCCAAGCGGAAAGGCAATACAAGGGCCTGATTTTCATTCAGACGGGCAGAACTTTGCTAAAGCTTTTAACATAAAATTTTTGGATAAAGATGAAAAAGAGGATTATGTGTGGCAGAATACGTTCGCTATCACGACAAGGATGCTCGGGGTTATGATTGGGGTGCATGGAGATGACAACGGCCTTGTAATGCCTCCTAAAATGGCTCCGGTGCAAGTGGTTGTGGTTCCGATAATTTTTGATAAGACTAAGGATAAAGTGCTGAAAAAAGCAGATGAAATCAAAAGTAAATTGAAAGGCTTAAGGGTTGAGGTTGATGATAGAGAAGGATACAGCTCGGGATGGAAATTCAATGAGTGGGAGCTTAAAGGTGTTCCTGTAAGATTAGAAATAGGGCCTAGAGATATTGAGAAAAGTCAGGTTATTTTAGTCAGGCGGGATAACGGAAAAAAAGAGCCTGTTAAGATAAGCGAACTCAATAAAAAAACAGATAAGGTGCTGGAAGACATACATGAAAATCTTTACAGGAAATCAAAGAAGTTTTTTAATGACAATACAATAAAGGTTAAGAACTTTAATGAATTCAAAAAAGGCATTAATGATAAAAAATTAGTTTTGGCAAATTTCTGCAATAAAGTGAAGTGTGAGGAGGAAATTAAAGACAAGACAGGTGGAGCAACTTCAAGGGTAATAATAAAGGAAGAAAAAGGCAAATGCGTCCATTGCGGAAAAGAAGGGAATTTTCTGGTTTATTTTGCCAGGGCTTATTAGTTGGTTTATATATAATGTTTAATTTCTATTTAATATCTGTATACTATATGGGTTAGGTCTATAAAGTATTACATCTTACTAATGAAAATGAGAATAAATAAATCAATTGAATTTTATGTGAGGAAAAAACTATGAAAGAGATTGAACATCCTGTAATTGGAAGGACAAATGTAAATACACTGTATCGGGTTAAAATAGATCAAGCTGCAATGACTGCCGCTAAAAATATATTAAGAAATAATTTAGGAGAAGCTATCAAAGCTATGGATCCAACTTCTGATGTGGATATCTCTCAAATTTGTCGGGGAAATTACCATAAATATGTTACTCCTACTGATAGAAATGGTGATATTTCGGGGAAAAAATATAATGAATTTAAATGCATTATCTGTCCTGGATCCTTCCTAAGTGAACTTTTTCATCCGGTATATCTTGGCAAGGATGATAAGGAAAAAGAAATTTATATGATATCATCAATGAGATAGTAATTTCTAAAGTATCATTCTAACTCTTTTCCAATCAACTCAGAAATATCTATCTTAGCTTTTTTATTTGGAATAGTATTTGTTGTTATGACATTTATGTTTGCTTTTTTTAGCTTTTCTAATGCGTTTTCCACAAAGATTCCATGGACTCCTATGCAGATGAATTTCTTTGCGCCTAGTTTTCTCAGGTTTTTTGCGGCCTCTAAGATTGTGTGGCCTGTGCTTATAATGTCATCAACAAATATGATGTTTTTTCCGCTGATATTGATTTTTTTGTTTAGTGTTATTTTTACTTTTCTTCCTGAAATTCTTTTTTTTTCTAAAATTACATGGTCACATCCTATTTCTTCTGCAACCTTTCTTGCCCATTTATAGCTTTCCCAATCAGGGCCGACTATTAATGGGTTTTTGATGTTTTTTTTGATATACTGTGCTGTGTAATGGTTTGAGGTCAATTTTTTAGAGCTTATTGAAAACAGATGGTGCAGGTCTGTTTCCCGATGCAGATGGGGATCAATAATGAAAACTTTGTCAAAGCAATCACTTATCATTTCTGAGAGCACTTTTATGCTCAGGCATTCTCCAGGATTGAACCTGGAATCCTGCCTTAAATAGGGAAAATAGGGTGCTATAAGGAATACTTTTTTTGCGCCTAAATCACGGGCTGTTTTTGCAGCGAATAATACTTCTATAATACAATCGCTAATCTGCCCATAGAATGACTGCACTAAAACTACTATTTTACCTTTGACATCCTTCATATATCTTAGGTAAAGCTCGCTATCGGGAAATTTCCTGACATTTAGCTCAGAATAAGGCTTTTTCAGCCTTTTAGCTATATTTTTGGCTAATTTACCATGCGAGCAGCCTATGATTATCATTAAATAACCTAAAATTTGATAGTATTTATATATTGCTATATATGAATCCAGGGAATTATTGATATGGTATAATAATTAATTAATTATATGGGTCATTTAAACAAATATCCAAATTTTCGTCATTATCTGATATAGAAAATCTCTTACTATTGTATAATAACAAAAACTTTAAATAGTAGTTGTATTTTTCAGTATATTGGGTGATTAAAATAAGGAATATAAGCATATTATTCGGGATTTTGATTCTATTAATGGCACCTTTTGCATTAGGTGCAAATGAAGATGGCAAAGTAACAAGCACTAACGGAAAGCTTCTTATTACAGATGTTGATGTAAAGGTAGGAAGCAAATCAGACAAGAATCTTGATTATGGCGATAAAATAAAGAATGAGGCAAAGCCAGGTGACAAGGTTGAATTTTCTATAGAAGTGAAGAATAATTTTACTGATGCTCAGGATCTAGAAATTGAGGATATCGAGCTTACTGTAACAATTGAAGGCATTGATGATGATGATGATCTAGATGAAGATGCTAAAGAATTTGACGTTAAGGCAGATGATGATGATAAAGTAAAGATTGAATTTGAAATCCCTCTTGAAGTGGATGAAGACACTTTTGACGTATTAATCGAGGTTGAAGGTGATGATGAAAACGGAACAACCCATAAAGTTGAGTATGCTCTTGATCTTGAAGTAGAGAAAGAAGACAATGAAGTTCAATTCACAAGAAATACAATAACACCATCAGAAATCAAGTGCAGCAGGACAGTCCAGCTTTCAACTGCGGTTCTTAATACAGGAGCTGATGATGAAGATGGAGTTGTGCTTGAAGTGCTTAATTCCGCTTTAGGCGTCAGTTTTAAGGAAACATTTGACTTAAGCAATGATGCTTTTGACGATGACAGCAAATTTCGAAAAACATTCACATTTTCAGTGCCAACTGATGTTTCACCAGGAATATACTCTATTATATCCGAGGTAATATTTAATGACGGATCTGATACAGAGGAAGAAACAGCAGACCTTGTAGTTACTGATTGTGAAGCTTTGAAAGAAGCTGAGGAGGAGGAAGATGTAGTAGTTGTAGCACCTCCTGTTGTAACAGTTCCAACAACTCCAACAGATGTAGTTGCTGAGTCAGTAACAACTCCAACCCTGCCAACAACTGAAGAAAAATCAGTGTTCCGGTCAACAGGATTTTTGGCAACATTGATAGTAGGAGAAATATTGCTGGTAATTATAGCAGTAGTAATCATTGTTATGGTTGTCAGAAGGAAAAGGGAAGAATAATTCCTTTATTTTTTCTTTTATTTTTGAGTTTTTATAGATGTTTTCCGATATGTTTTAATACTAGCTATTTTTAAAAATCCGAAAAATTTATATAATACTTATAAAATATAATGATTAGTTGGAATAAAGGGGCTATTCAAATTACAATTCCTAAAAGACATAAGCGTAGGGGAAATAAAGGAATTTTTTATAGTAGGAGATTCTTTAACAATACCAATACATATGTAGTTGGAATTATTACAGAAGTAAACAATGAATTGGATGAGGATAAACTTCATAAAATAGTTGATGATGAAACTCAAAAATCAGATCTTTCTCTAGGGTATGATACAGATATAATTTCAACAACAAAAAAATTGATTTATGAACATCTAAAAGAAAAACCAATAGAAGATATTAAAACAAATTATATTCATAAGTTATTAAGTCATTTGCCCGAGATGGTGTCTAAGGCGGGCGAGAAACCTACAAGAGCTGTATTAGAAAAAGTTAAAAGTATAGAAGACTATTTGGAAATATATGAAGCAACAAAAAGAGGTAATGGAGTTTTATTATTAGCACCCAGTTATTTAGACACTCTAAAAGGAATTAGAAATTCTATTTTAAATAATGATGTATCAAGAGTATATTCGGATTCAAAAGTCCAGGTATATGCTTCAACAAAATAATAATTTTTCTTCTTTTTTAATCTCTTTTTAAAATTACTATTTAGTCAGTTACTTTATCAAATCAGCTGTTCCTGCGCCTATATTTGCGAATAATCCTACCATTACTATAAGCTTCATGGCCCAGAATGGGTCTTGTATCTGGCCTCCAATTACGCCGAATATTGATAATACAACTGCACTTGTTACGTAAGTTACTGTAATTAATGAAATTATCCTTAATGGAAAGAACAGGGTTTTTTTGCTCTCTGTTCCCTGGTATTTTGTGTAGTAAAACAAAAGAACGTCAAATAGTATAGTTATTGAAATTAAAGCTATTATATGCAATTGATCAAGGTTTCTTGCGAGATTCCAGACTTCTTCGGTTACTGCAAAAGGAGCTGAAAGTATTGTTGCACCTACAATCTGCTGGGCTATGTCCTTAAATGCGAATTTATTAGGCAAAACAGAGGTTGCGACTTTTGAGAATATTTTTTTCCCTCTGGACATTGTTTTGGTTAATGTTCCTATGTCCTCTTTGATTTCCTCAATATCTTCCTTGATTTCCTCAACATCTTCTCCTGTCTCTCCGACCTCTTTTTTAATGTCATCCACATTTTCCTTGATTTTATCTACATCTTCTCCTGTCTCTTCAATTTCTTCTCCTGTTTCATCTACGTCCTTGCTTAACTCCCTTATATCCTTTAGAATCCTCTCTATGTCTTCCTTTATCTTTTTTCCTTTTGAATTGCTTTCTGATGTCATTTTGTTTAATGTTTAGATTATATTATAATAGAGTATATAGAATAAACATGGATGTTATATAAAATTAACTGAAAATTAAAAGTTAAAATATCTTACTTATATTAAAAATTATCTTGAAAAAACCAAGACTAAGTTATATTTTTTTGACTCTTGGACCTTCATCTGAATCTTCAAGAATATAGCCTTTATCCCTTATTTTATCCCTTATTTTATCTGCTTTTTCATAGTCTTTTTCTTTTCTTGCTTTTTCTCTTTCTTCTATCAATTTTTTGATTTCCTGGCTTAACTTAAGGTCTTCTATTGTCAAAACACTGAAGATTTTATCAAACTCTATTATTAAGTTGCAGCTTTTTTTCCCTCCTCCAGTCTTGTTTACCTCTTTTACAAAATCAAAAATAACTGCAAGTGCTTTTGGAGTGTCAAAATCATCATCCATATTCTTAAAAAATTCCTTTTTTGTTTTTTCTATTAATTTGCTGTTGTCTTTTTCTTTGCTGTATTTTACTTTTTTTAGAAAATCATTTAATCTTTCCAATGAATTTTTTGCCTGCTTCAATAATTCTTCTGAGAAATCTATCGGGCTTTTGTAGTGGGCTGAGAGGTAAAAAAACCTTAATACTTTAGGGTCATATTTCTTTAAAGCCTCCCTTATTGTGATGAAATTTCCCAGCGATTTGGCCATTTTCTGGCCTTTTACGTTAAGAAAGCCAGTATGCAGCCAATATTTAACAAAGGGCTTTTTTCCTGAGGCAGATTCCATCTGGGCTATTTCTGCCTCATGATGGGGGAATATCAAGTCTCGGGCGCCGCCGTGGATATCATATTGCTGGCCAAGATATTTCTCGCTTATTGCTGTATCTTCAATATGCCAGCCTGGCCTTCCATTATGAAACCATGGGTCGTCCCATGAAGGCTCGTCTTTTTTTGATTTTTTCCACAGGCAAAAATCGCCTTTGTTGATCTTCTTTTTGCTGTCATCTATTCTTGTTACAGCGTCTTCTGCCTGCATTGATTTTCTGCCTGATAATTTGCCATATTCCTTAAATTTGCTAAGATTGAAGTAAATCCCGTCATTTTCTATGTTATATGCATATCCGTGCTTGATTAAAGCATTTACCTGGTTTATTATCTCCTTAATGTGCTTTGTTGCACGCGCATATTTAGTTATAGAATCAACGCCCAATGCCTGCATATCTTTATGGTATTCTTTTTCAAAATTCCTTGCCAAATCAAGCGGCTTGATATTTTTTTCTTTTGCCCTGTTGATTATTTTGTCATCGATATCAGTCACGTTTTGCAGGTAATAAACAGAATATCCTCTGTATCTTAGGTATTTTACTATGACATCGAACTGCACATAAGTTTTTGCATGGCCGATATGGGCATAATCATAAGGTGTTATGCCGCAGACGAATAATTTTATATTTTTGTCTTTAATTGGCTTTAATGCTTCTTTTTTCCTGGTTAATGTGTTGAATAATTTTATTGGCATTTTACTGCTTATCTGATTGTATTTAATAAAAGTTTGTATTTTATATTCTAAATTTTAACGACATATGCAATACCCATTCCCAATATAATTGCCAATTTCAGTTCTATGGGGCATATATTTTGAACCATCTTTGATTGTATGCTCTTTTCCATTGGATTTTCTTTCAATGATTTTTGCAGAGTATTTTTTTTTATTTTTGGACATTTGATTTATATATAAAGTACAATTATTGCATGATTCCATATTCTCTAAAATAGCTTCATCAACTCCCAAAGGCTGATTATCATACCTATCATACAATTCTCCTATTTGATTTTCAAGCTTAATTTTATTGTCTTTATTGAAATAAATAGCCATTTATTACCTCCTAAACACTTTATAGAAATTTAAAAAATATGAACTAAGGCATTATATTTTGAACAATGAAACAGAACTAACAACAGCACATAGTATTATCTAACAGAAATAAATTATTTTGAAAATTAATTGTGATATTTCTCATTTTTATTAGTAATGTTATTGTTTTTAAAAGCTTTTTGTTATGAAAATAAAAGCGAGGGCTGGGACTCGAACCCAGGAATAAGCGGGTTGCAGCTTCGAGCTCATTTTGAGACGCTCGCCTTGGCCGCTTGGCTACCCTCGCATATAAACAAGTAATTTTTGAGTATATAAAAAAGTAACTATTAGGGATTAAATTGTAAGACAATATATAGAAAAATCAGCAACACTTCCCAGTATATGAAATGAGCTTATGCCAAGAAACAATATTCCTCAAACTAACTGTAAAAAACCTATAATTCCAATGCATTTTGTTTTTAATTGTTTTAGTTTCCATTCTACTTGTTACTTAATTCCTCGTTTATGTCGTTAACGTCAAACAACATCAACGTTTCCATAAAATCTTCTTTTTTTGGTTTTATTTCTTGTCTCATTTTTATCACCTCACAGATTTAGAACATAAAAAGCGCGTTAAGCAAAAAGAGAAAATGTGAGAAGACTTAACACACCAGTGTAAGGGGATATGTAATAAAGAACATCTTCCTTAGTCCCCATTTACTAGTATGCATAGTCATAATAAAGCATTATTTACTAACTTATATTTAAATTTTTCTTTATTTTTTATATAAAATTGGGTTTTTGGTTATTTCTTTTGTATTTTTAATAAACTTTTATGATTAATTCCTAATACGGTAAATGGAATTCCGGCTTATAGCCCTGCTGTTTCAGCCATTTTATGCCTTTATCCAGGGATTTTGAGTAGACTGGAAATTGGGGAAAATCTTTTTTTATTGTATAGCCGCCTACTGCTGTGCTGCAGTCTAATGTAAATAAAGCTCCTCCTCCTTGGGCTGCTTTTTTGTTTAGATTAAAGCTTGCCCTTGTGCTGAACCACGGCAATGATCTTGGGAAAGCAAGCTTTAGGATGGAAACAGCAAAGAGCCATTCGTCATCTGAAAAATTACTGGGATTGTTAATTTTAATTTTATCTGTGTTGATCAATCTTGGAGTGCCAATAATAAATGGATCAATTTTGTATTTTTGCTTAAGGTATGTTCCATGGGCAATTAATGAAAGAAGCTCAAATTTCCAGTCATAAAGCCTGCCAAGAAAGGCAATTCCAACTTTTTTTAATCCTGATCTAAAAGCACGGTCGAATGCATCAAGCCTGTAATCAAAATTGCTTTTCCTGGATTTTGGGTGCATTTTTTTGAATGTTTTAGGGTGATAGGTTTCCTGCCAAAGGCTTGCAAAATCAAGGCCTGAATTGATGAATAATTTGTAATCTTTTTCATCTGTAGATTCAAAATTTATGCCTATGTGGCCTTTTTTATCTTTTAGCTTTTCTTTTGCTATTTTTATGTATTCAGCTATTTTATCTGCAGAAAAAGACGGGTCAGAGGCTCCTACAAGCTGAATGGTATTATAGCCTGTATCTATTAAAAAATTCATCTCTTTTTTTAGTTCTTGTGTTGTTAAAGACCTTCTCTGTGTTTTGTTGCTTTTTCTCCAGGGGCAGTAAAGGCAGTCATTTGCGCATTTGTCTGTTACATACAACGGAGGAACAAGAAATAACCGGTTTTTCCATAATTTTTCTCTTTTTTGTGCTGCGGTTTTGATAATTAAGTTTCTTGATTCTTGATTTGGGTAGGATTGGATTAGATTGTTAATATCATTTAGATTGAGATTATCTTTTTTTAAGATTTTTTTTATTGAACTTGAATCTACTCTTGTTTTCTGTTCTAATAAGCTCTGGATTTGCGGATAATATTCTTCTTTGAAGGTTTTGCTGAACATGGTTATGAGAAATGTTATTTGTTTTATAAAATTATTCTATTAACTAATTCCAATGCAGCTTCTTTAACATCATCTGCAGAAACAACTGCACTTATTACTGCAATGCTTTTAATACCCTGAGCTAAAACATCGTTGATGTTGTTTTTTTTTATGCCGCCTATGGCAATTACGGGCTTTTTTACTTTTTCCAGGACTTTTTTGATAATGTTGATTCCAACAGTATAGTCTTTTGCCCTTGTATTAAATATTGGGCCTATTGTTATATAATCAACATCTTCTTTGTCTGCTTTTGTTGCTTGTTCTATAGAATGGGTTGATAATCCGATTATTAGCTTGTTATGACAAAGTTTTCTTGCTTCTTTGATTGGTATGTCTGACTGGCCCAGATGAACACCATGAGCTCCTATTTCCAGGGCAATGTCGATGTAATCGTTTACAATGAATAAAACGTTGTTTTTTTTGCAGATTTTTAATAGTTTTATTGCTTCTTCTTTTACTTTTTCTTTGCTCCAGCTTTTCTCCCTTAACTGGATTATGCCTGCGCCTCCTTTTATTGCTTCATTGACTATAAATTCATTGGTTCTATTTTTTGATATTGCGCTTTCGGTTATTACATACAATCTATTTTCAAAATTAAAATTTTCCATAGTAAAAAGTATTATTTTATTATTTGTTTCTTGACATTGATAGAATATATTTATTCATTGAGTATATTATTGTTACTTTGAAATCCCTTCAGTCGGGCTGGAAGCCGAAGCATAGAGCTTTTTTGGGATTCTTCCTGCTAGATAAGCATCTCGGCCTGCTTCAATTGCGAGTTTCATGGCTCTTGCCATCTTTATAGAGTCTTTTGCCAAGGCAACTCCTGTGTTTAGTAAAACACCATCTGCACCTATTTCCATGGCTATTGCTGCGTCTGATGCTGTTCCAACTCCTGCATCCACAATTATCGGAACTTTAGCCTGTTCCAGGATGATTTTTATGTTGTTTTGGTTTAGAATTCCCTGGCCTGAGCCGATTGGAGCGCCTAGAGGCATGACAGATGAGGCTCCGGCTTCTTCTAGCTTTTTGCATGAAACAATATCATCATTTGTGTATGCGAGAACTGTAAATCCTTCTTTTACCAGTATTTTTGTTGCTTTTAGCGTTTCCTCATTATCAGGCATCAGAGTTTTTTTATCTCCAATAACTTCTAATTTTACCCAGTCAGGAAGTTTTAGTTCTCTAGCAAGCCTTGCTGTCCTTATGGCTTCTTCTGCAGTATAGCAGCCAGCAGTGTTTGGTAGAATCTTGTATTTATTTTGGTCGATGTAATTTAACAGATTTTCTTTTTCATTTTCTAAATTCACTCTTCTTAATGCTACTGTAACAGCTTCTGTTCCTGAAGCTTCATGGGCTTTTTTCATTATATCTAAATTTTCGTACTTACCTGTTCCGATGAATAATCTTGAATTGAATTCAAAATTTCCTATTTTTAGTTTTTCCATTAACCCCCACCCACAACTGTTACAATTTCTATTTTGTCCTGGTTTTTTAATTTGGTTTTTTCAAAATTTTCCCTGTGCACAATGTTTTTGTTTAATTCAACTGCAACTATGTCATTGTTTAAATTAAGCTCTTTTAATAAATCTGAGACTGTGTTGCAATTTATGTCTTTTTCTTTGCTATTGATTATTAGTTTCATTTTAGCTCTTTGATTGCTTAAAAGAATGATATAAAAATAAGACAATAAATTTATTTTGACTTATTTTCTGTTATTTGGATTAAATATGAATTTGGCAGCTTTTTTGATGCTCTTGTAAGCGCTGTTTTTGCAGTATCTATGTTTTCTTTGTTGACAGAAACCTGAAATACAATGGAACCTTTCCTTACCTGGGCAGCATTACCATGCGGCTTTCCAAAAGACTTCTGCATTCCTGTGGAAAATCTATCTGCGCCTGCGCCTGCTGCAATTGGGTTTTCCCTTAAGATATGATGGGGATATGGCTTTAATTTCATATGATAGTTTGTAGTTCCTAATGTAGTTTCAAGAAGCTTGTTGGATGTCTGCTTTGCGCTTTCTAAAGCGTTATCCCTTATCTGCAGGTCAGTTTTACTTACCAACTTTAGAGTGTATTTATAGGTTTTTTGCGGAGTTCCGGTCTCGAATCCTACTATCCTAGAGTTGGGATTGGCTCGCACAAAAGACTGCTCTTTGTATTTAGAGATTCTTGTGTAGGGCCTTTCTATTCTCCTATATGATACAGATTTTCTTAATCTTGCCATATTGTGATGGGATTTTATGCTGTTTTTAAATGTTTCTGAATGGAGGCTTTGGCTATAAACCCCGACATTGGACATAAACCTCTATTTTGGCTATAAACTATATGAAGGATTAAAAAAACCCGGTTACTATGGCTGAATGTTGTGTTTAAAATTGTATCAATCATGTGCTTGGGCGGGGCCTTAGATGGCCTCTCAAATTACGCCAAGCACCTAATTATTCTTAGTGCTTAAACAATCTTATGCCTGAAAAAACCATTGCAATTCCGTGTTCGTTGGCAGCGTCAATTACTTCCTGATCTCTTATAGAACCTCCAGGCTGGATTATTGCGGTTACTCCTATTTTAACTGCTTGATCCACTCCATCCCTGAATGGGAAAAATGCATCTGAGCTCATAACAGAATCTTTTGTATTGCTTTCAGGCTTTATAGAGATGAGGCTTATTGCGTCAACTCTTGACATCTGGCCTGCGCCTATTCCAACAGTAACTTCTTCTTTTGCAAAAACAACGGAATTTGACTTTACGTGCTTGTTTATTTTCCAAGCAAACAATAAATCATTTATCTCTTCCTTGGTTGGCTTTCTTTTAGTAACTATTTTAAGGTCTTTTTCTGATATTGAAGGGAACTGCCTTGTCTGGACTAAAAGACCTGATGAAACTCTTCTCATTTCAGGCTGTGAATAATTAACGTTAATTTTTCCTGTTTCCATAAGCCTGAGGTTTTTTTTATTCTGCAATATTTCTAAGGCATCTTTTTCGAATTTAGGGCAGATAACAATTTCCAGGAATAATGGCTTTAATAGCTCTGCAGTTTTTTTATCGCATGTCTTGTTTAACGCAACTATGCCGCCAAAGGCTGATTTTGGGTCAGCTGCATGGGCTTTTTGAAATGCTTCGTGTATATTTTCTGCAGATGCCACACCACTTGGGTTTGTGTGCTTAATGACTGCTGCGGTTGGCTTTTCAAAATCCTTTATGATGCTTAAGGCTTCATCTCCATCTAAAATGTTATTATAGGATAATTGCTTTCCATGGATCTGTTTGGAATTTGTGATTCCTGTTTCATTTATCAGATATGGCTTGTATAAAGCTGCCTGCTGGTGCGGGTTTTCACCATACCTCAAGTCCTGCACTTTTTCAAAAGTGAAATTATAAACATCAGGAAAGGTATTTTTTTCAAATCGCTCAAAGAAAAACCTGTTTATTATGACATCATACTTTGCTGTGTGGGAAAATGCTTTTGAAGCAAGGTATTCTTTTAGCTTAATGTCAAGCTTGTTGCTTTTTATTGCATCAATAACTTTGTTATAATCCGAGGGGTCTGTTATAACAGCTACTGAACTATAGTTTTTAGCAGCTGCCCTTATCAAGGAAGGGCCTCCAATGTCTATGTTTTCGAGTATTTCCTTTAATGAGGATTTTTCCAACATTGTTTCGAGGAAAGGGTATAGATTAACACAAACTAAAGATATTGATTCCATGCCATGCTCTTTTATCTGCTGCAAATGGCCTTTATTGGTTTTATCAGCAAGAATTCCTCCAAAGATTTTAGGATGTAGTGACTTAACTCTTCCATCTAAAATCTCATCCTGGCCTGTAAATTTCGATATTTCTGTGACTTTGATGTTGTTTTTCTTCAATAATGAGGCTGTTCCTCCTGTTGAAAGAATTCTATATCCTGATTTAGAAAGCTGCCTGGCAAAATCAACAATGCCTTCCTTGTTATAGACTGATATTACTGCTGTTTTCATTTTTTACTCCAAAATCCTTACTTTTCCACCATCAACCTTAATTTTTCCTTCATCAAACAGTTTAATGCCCCTTAATATTATCTCCTGCTCTGCTTTCTGGACTTTTTCTTTTAATGTTTCTATTGTTTCGTTTTCATCAATATTAACTTCTTTTTGGAGTATAATAGGACCGTTATCTTTGCTTTCATCCACAAAATGAAGTGTGCAGCCTGTAGTTTTTACATTGCTTTTTAAGACTTCTTCATGCACATCTTTGTCCATGCCACCTGCAAAATCAGGAAGCAAAGAAGGATGGATATTAATAATTTTATTTTTCCATTCTTTTACAAACCATTCGCTAAGCCAGCGCATGTAGCCAATTAAAATGATTAAATCAACATTATTCTTTTTTAGGACAGAATTAATTTCTTTGTCAAATTCTTCCCTTTCCTTGTTTTTAGAATCAATGAATACTGCATCAATATTATGATTTTTAGCTCTTACTAAAGCATAAGAATCTTCCTTATTGCTTATGACAACAGAAATCTTAGCGTTTAATTTTTTGGCTTCTATAGCATCGATTATAGCCTGCATATCAGTTGCTTTTGTAGATGCTAAAATGCCGATGTTAATCATAAAACCACCGGTAAAAAACAGAAATGAATTTTGTTTATAAATCTTTGTTTTTTAAGAAATTTAGTTTATAGAACTCAAACCCTCTTAAACAATTCCATAGCCTTCAAAGTATTATCCAATAGCATAGCAATTGTCATCGGACCTACTCCGCCAGGTACCGGAGTTATGAAGCCTGCTACTTCCTTAACATTTTCATAATCTACATCTCCAACAACTTTTCCATTTACTTTATTGATTCCTACATCAATTACAACCGCTCCTTTTTTTACCATGTCTTTTGTGATTAAGTTTGCTTTTCCGGTTGCTACAACTAAGATGTCTGCATTTTTAGTATGTTCTTTTAGTTTTTTTGTCTTTGAGTGGCATATTGTGGATGTTGCGTTTTCCTGCAATAGCATCAATGCTGTTGGCTTTCCAACAATATTGCTTCTTCCGACAATGACTGCATTCTTTCCCTTGATTTCCATGCCTGTTGATTTTATTAATCCCAGGCAAGCACGGGCAGTTGCAGGCAATAGCATGTTATTGTCATTTACCAGATTCCCTAAATTAACAGGGGTAAAACCATCAGCATCCTTGTGCGGCAGGATAGAATCTATGATTAAATTTTCATCTATATGTTCTGGTAATGGGAGCTGCACAATCATTCCATGAATCTTATTATTTTGATTTAATTCGTTAACAAGCTTTAATACATCATCCTGGCTTGTATTTTTATCCAAATTATATCTTTCACAATAGAAGCCGATTGCCTTTGACCTTTTTTCCTTAAAGCCCACATAAATTTGAGATGCAGGATTATCTCCTACTAAAACTATTGCAAGTCCAGGCGTTTCTTTTATGGTTTTTACTCTTTTTTCCACATCTTCCAGGATTTTAGATGCTACTTTTTTTCCGTCTATTATTTGGGCTGTCATTTTAAAATATCAAAATCAGGATACAATGGATAGTTTTTGCATAACTCCAGTATATCTTTTTTTACTTTTGCTATAACAGATTTATCATTTAAATTATCAATCACTTTTGCTATGCTTTCCCCAATCAATTCCATCTCAGATTCCTTAAAGCCTCTTGTAGTGACTGCTGGTGTTCCAAGCCTAATGCCCGATGGGTTAAATGGAGTGCTTGGCTCATAAGGGATGGTATTTTTGTTTACTGTTATTCCTGCAGCATCCAAAGCATTCTGCACCTCTTTTCCTTTTCCAGTCAAACCTTTGTTAATTAATTTAATGACCATTAGATGATTATCTGTGCCTCCTGTCACCAACTCAAGACCCTTGTCCATTAATGCATTAGATAATGCCTTGGCGTTTTTAACAATCTGTATGCAATAATTCTTGTAATCCGGCTTTAACGCTTCTGCAAAAGTAACTGCTTTTGCTGCATTTACATGGTCGTGAGGACCACCTTGGAGGCCTGGAAAAACTGCAGAATCAATTTTTTGAGCAAGATTTTTCTTGCCATCTTTATCAAATTTATCTAAAATTTTGCACATTATCATTCCTCCTCTTGGGCCCCTTAAGATTTTATGGGTAGTGGTTGTTGCAACATCACATATAGGAACAGGATTTTCATGAACACCGGTAGCGCACAAACCGGCTATATGGGCAATATCTGCCATATGGTAAGCATTGACTTTGTCACAAATTTCCTGGAAAGCCTTAAAATCCAGTTTTCTCGGGTAGGCAGTCAACCCAGAAAGGATTAGCTTTGGCTTTGATTTCAATGCCTGTTTTTTTATTTCATCATAATCTAAAAGCTCAGTTTTCTTGTCAACAGTGTAAGGTATGCAGTTATACTGCTTTCCTGAGAAATTTACTTTTGAGCCATGAGTCAGATGACCACCAGCGCTTAAATCAAAACCCATAAATGTGTCTCCTAAATTCAGCAAAGCAAAGAAAACAGCCTGGTTGGCAGGGCTTCCTGAATAAGGCTGCACATTAACATGTTGTGCTTTAAATAATTTTTTAGCCCTTTCTATAGCCAAATCCTCCGCATCATCAACAAATTCATTGCCGCCATAGTATCTTTTATGGGGATAGCCTTCAGAATATTTATTTGTAAAAATAGAGGCCATTGCCTGCAGTACAGCTTTACTGACAACATTCTCACTGGGAATCAGCTCAATGCCATCATTCAGCCTTTTGTGCTCATTTTTTATAGCTCTAAGAATATTAGGATCATTTTTTTCAATAGAAGCCATCATATTGTTCATGGAACCACCTAATAATTTGAGAATAATGTTTGTTTATATAGTTTTTGTTAACAATCTATAATTCCATTCCTCTGTTGAATATTTTTCTTTCCTTAATCTTTCTGCGAATGTTTTTTCTTCCTCTGTTAAGGAATCTTCAAAAATATTGAAATTGAAATTTTCTTTGAATCCGTATTTTAGTGCTTCTGCAAGCTCACCATAACTGATATTTTTTCTTAATTCATCTTTTAATGATGTGATTCTTTTTTTTAAATTATTTGAATTATCCATTTCGTTGTTGGAATTAAATAATAAGGCATTTTTCTCGTGGTCAAAATCCATTAAGATGGGGCCGTGCTGGAGAATTTTTCCATTAAATCTTCTTTGGGCAGAGCCTGATATTTTTTTGTTGTTTACAGCAAGCTCGTACCAATTAGAGCTATTGAAGCAGATGGGTGTTAAAAATTTCTCTACCTGGTTTTTTATTTCTGCTTTAATTCCAATTTTTTTTATAGCTAAAACTAATGCATTTGCTATGAGCCTATATGATTCTGTGATATCTTTTGGCAGTAAATTTGTGTTTTCCGGAAGAATAAAGCTGTATGTTAATTCCTTGTCATGATAAACTGCTTTTCCTCCGGTGATTCTTCTGACTATACCAATATTCAATCTTTTGCATTCCTCCAAATTAATTTCTTTTTGAATATTTTGGCTGTATCCAATAGAGATAGCTGGTTTCCATCCATAAATCCTTAAAGTTGGAATCTCACAACAGTTCAATAAAGCCTCATCTACTGCCATATTTGTATATGCATCGTTAAATCCAGTATCAATAAAACGGCATTGCATTTTAGATATTATTTTTAATTGGGTTTTTTACCAAGCTTCTTTATGTATGTGCTCTTTTTTTGCACCTAGTTGATTGAGGATTTTTAGCTTGTTGTTCACAAATTCAATCGGACCGGAGATATAATAGTAGCTGTTTTCTATATCGCGGATGTTCATATCTACTAAGTCCCTGTCAATCCTTCCTGTACTGCCATCCCATTTGTGATGAGGTTCTGGTCTTGTTATAGTAATATGATAATGGAAGTGTGGGTTTTCTTTTTTTATTTTGTCTAATTCTTCTTTGTATACAATATCATCAGGTGTCCTTGCGCTATAGATGAGGTTTATCTTGTTATCTAATTTTTTATCATGGCAGTACCTTACTATGCTCATTAAAGGAGTTATACCTAGGCCTCCGCCCATCAGCACAATATGATTTTTCATGTCATCTGTAAATAAAAACCTTCCATAAGGGCCCTTGAAGATTAGGTAATCTCCGGGTTTGCACTTGAACAGCTTGCTTGTGAATTCTTTTACCAGAATAACTGTTATTTCCATTTCCCCTTTTCTTGTGGGGCTGGAAGAGACTGAGTACGCCCTGTGCAGTTTAGGATTGTCTTCAAACCACACCATGAAGAACTGGCCGGCATAATAAGTTAAATCTTCTGGAATTTCTAATCTGAAAGTTTTTACGTTTGGAGCTTCGTCTATAATTTCTTTTATTTTGAGCTTATTTTCTTTTATTGGCAATGGCTTTTGGTTCATTATAAATAGAAGAAAATCAAATTGTTTTTAAATATTTTTGTTATTATTTTTTCATTCCATTAATTTTTGAATAGAGCCTCATAGAGCAGAAATCAGGGCCGCACATAGAGCAAAAATTATCATCAAGGCTTAAATCGCTTCTCATTTTTTTTGCTGTTTCCGGGTCTAATGATAATGCAAATTGTTTTTCCCAATCAAAGTTACATCTTGCTTTGCTTAATTCATCATCCCTTTTTCTTGCGTTTGGAATGTGTTTTGCAATATCTGCTGCATGCGCAGCTATCTTATAGGTTATTATGCCTTGCTTAACCATTTCTGGAGTGGGAAGACCTAAATGCTCTGCAGGAGTCACATAACACAAAAAATCTGCTCCATGCATGCCTGCTGTTGCTGCTCCAATAGCGCTTGTAATATGGTCGTAACCTGGTGCAATATCTGTTACCAATGGGCCTAGAACATAAAATGGGGCATTATGGCAGTATTTTTTGGCTAATTCAACATTAAGCTTAATTTCATTTAAGGGGATATGGCCAGGGCCTTCTATCATAACCTGGCAGTTTTTTTCCCATGCCCTTTTTGTCAATTGTCCTAATATTTTTAGTTCAGCTATTTGGGCTTTGTCTGTTGCATCATGCAAACTTCCCGGCCTTAAGGAATCTCCTAATGAGAACGCGACATCATACTTTTCAAAAATTTCACAAATTTGGTCAAATTGCGTATAGAGGGGATTTTCTTTGTTGTTTGCCTTCATCCATTTGACTAGGATTGCACCACCTCGGCTTACAACTCCGGTAAGCCTTGTTTTTAGGAGTGGAAGTGTTTTTTGCAGGACTCCTGCATGTATTGTCATAAAATCAATGCCCTGCTTTGCCTGCAGCTCAATTATATCTAAAAAATCTTCTTCTTTTAAATCGTCAATTGTATTGTTTTCTTTTACAACTTGATAAGTTGGAACTGTTCCGATTGGTATTGTTGATTCCCTTATTATTGCTTCTCTTATTTCATTTAAATTTCCTGATGTGCTTAAATCCATTACTGTATCTGCGCCATGTTTCATGCAGAGCCTTGTTTTTTCCAGCTCTTCATCCATGCATGCCCTGACTTTTGATGAGCCAATGTTTGCATTTATCTTTGTTGTAATGCCTTTGCCTATTGCTATTGGCTTAAGGTTTTCATGCTTGATGTTTGCAGGAATTATAATTGTTCCTTCTTCTATTCCTTTTCTTAATATTTCCGAATTAATATTTTCAATAGAAGCAGCATATTCCATCTCTTTTGTTATTATTCCATTTCTTGCATAACTTAACTGGGTTGCCATACTGGTTTGGACATTTTAGAGATTTATAAAGTTGTTGATTTGATTCAAAAGATTGAAAATTGTTCCAAAGGCTTGAAAAAGATGAGGGTTGGTGCGTTAAACAGAGTGATGTTATATTCAATTTTTAAGAACTAATCACTAACTCGTCTGCTTGTATTACATCCTCCTACAACAATTTCCCGTTTCACAAATTTTATAAGATAAGCTATCTTCTCTTAGTTATCAATTAACTTATGGTGATATATTTGCTATATAGAAAATAATTAAATAGACTTGATTAAAATGGTAGAATTTATTGAAAAGCCGAATAATGAGAAAGATATTTTTAATATTTTGAATCCTATTGTTAAGAAATGGTTTGAAGGAAAATTTAAGACTTTTTGTGTGCCGCAGCAGTATGGGGTAATGCCAATACATAGCAGGGAAAATGTTTTGATTTCTTCTCCTACTGGAAGCGGCAAGACTTTAACTGCATTTTTATCTATATTAAATGAGCTGATTGATAATGCTGAAAAGGGTATTTTAGAAAACAAAATTTATTGTGTTTATATTTCTCCATTAAGGGCTTTGAGTTCTGACATTAAGATTAATTTACTGGAACCGTTAAAAGAGATGGAAGAGATTGCAGGAAAGAAATTTGGAATAAGGGTTGGAGTAAGGACAGGAGATACACCTGCATCGGAAAAATCAAAGATGCTGAAAAAACCACCCCATATTTTAATTACAACACCGGAATCTTTGGCAATTGTATTGTCATCATTTAAATTTATTGACCATTTGAGGGATGTGCAGTGGTGCATTGTTGATGAGATACACGCGCTTGCTGAAAATAAGAGAGGAACGCATCTGTCATTAAGCGTGGAAAGGCTGCAAAATCTAAGCACAGCTTTAACAAGAGTTGGATTAAGCGCTACTATTGCGCCTTTGGATGAGATAGCTCGTTATTTAGTTGGCTATGATGGGAATAATGAAAGAGCATGCAAGATTGTTGATGTGCAATTCATAAAAAAGCTTGACTTAAAGGTATTAAGCCCTGTTCCTGATCTAATCAATATGGAGCATGGAACCATGCATAATTCAATGTATTCTTTAATAGATTCTTTAGTGCAGAGCCACAAGACAACTTTAATATTTACAAATACAAGGTCTGCAACTGAAAGGGTTGTGCATCATCTAAAGGATAAATTTCCCAGGAATTACATAGAAGATGGTGATGAAACAGAAAATGATGGTTCAAAAAGTGCTATAGGGGGTTTAAAGTCAAAACAGGTCAAAGGTATTGGGGCGCATCATGGCAGCTTGAGCAAAGAGCACAGGCTTAATTTAGAAAACAGGCTAAGGGCAGGTAAGGTTAAGGTTGTTGTGTGCAGCACAAGCCTGGAGTTAGGGCTGGATATTGGGTTTATTGATTTGGTAATATGCTTAAGCAGCCCAAAATCAGTTGCAAGGGCTCTGCAGAGGATCGGAAGGTCTGGCCACAGATTGCATGACATCACTAAAGGAAGAATTATTGTTCTGGACAGGGATGATTTGGTTGAATGCGCTGTTCTGTTGAAAAGCGCAATTGAGAAGAAGATGGATAATATTCATATCCCTACTAATGCTCTTGATGTTTTAGCGCAGCAAATTTACGGGATTGCAATCCAGGAAAGGACCCATATCAATGATATGTTTAAATTAATAAAAAATTCTTACTGCTACCATAAACTGGAAAAAAAGGATTTTATGGAAGTGATGGAATATTTAAGTGGAAAATATATTTCCCTGGAAGACAGGCATATCTATGCAAAGATATGGCATGATGAAGATACTGGGATGATTGGGAAGAGAGGAAAACTGGCAAGGGTTTTGTACATGACAAATATTGGCACAATTCCTGATGAAACTTCTGTTATTGTTAAGGTAAGGGAGCAAGTGGTTGGAACTATTGATGAGTCTTTTTTGGAAAAGCTAAGGCCAGGAGATGTTTTTGTGCTTGGAGGAAATACTTACAGCTTTAAATTCAGCAGGGGAATGACTGCGCAGGTTGAGGCATCTGTCAACAGGCCTCCTACTGTGCCGTCATGGTTTTCAGAAATGCTTCCTTTAAGCTTTGAACTGGCTTTGGAGATTGGAAGATTTAGAAAGCTGTTAAATGAAAAGTTTTGCGCAGGGAAAAGCAAAGAGGAAATTGTTGATTTTATCAATGATTATGTTTATGTTGACAAGAATGCAGCTCTTTCAATCTATAATTATTTTTACGAGCAGTTCAATTATGCAGAGATTCCAAGCAACAGCAGAATAATAGTTGAGCATTACACAAATGACAGGAATGTCAAGCATGTTATATTTCATTCTTTGTATGGAAGACGAGTAAATGACTGCTTAAGCAGAGCATTGGCATTTGCAATTTCAAGGTCGCAGCACAAGGATGTTGAGATTGGGATAAATGACAATGGCTTTTACATTGCTTCTGGCAAGGCAATCAATGTAATGCATGCTTTTAAGCTGATAAAATCCAAGGATTTTGAGAAAGTATGCGCATTGGCAATAGAAAAATCTGAAATATTGAAAAGAAGATTTAGACATTGTGCAATGAGGGCTTTGATGATTTTAAGAACTTACAAAGGCCGCACAAAGAGAGTAGGAAGGCAGCAGGTTTCGTCGCAAATTTTGATAAATGCAGTAAAAAGAATAAGCCCTGATTTTTCTATATTGAAAGAGGCAAGAAGAGAAGTCTTAAAGGACTTAATGGACATGGAGAATGCACAGAAAGTGATAAAAGGCATAGAAGAAAAGAAAATAAAGATTAAGGAAATAAATACTACAATTCCAAGCCCTTTTGCATTTAACCTGATTGCACAGGGCATGGTTGATATCCTGAAGATAGAGGACAGGATTGAGTTCTTGAAGAGGATGCATAAGAATGTGATGGCTAAGATTGGGGTTAAAAAAAGTTAGAATAATGAATGGATGTAATTCTAAAATTAATTAAATAAAATGATACTTAGAAATATTTTTTAGCCTATATTATTGACTAATCATCAAAGAAACAGACAGGATTGTTTTCCATTACATAAGTATATGCGGAATGTGCTGCGACTACTCCTTCTCCGACTCCTGTTATTGCCTGCTTGAAGCCTGAATCTATTACATCTCCTGCAGCAAAGATTCCTTTTACATTTGTCTTGCTTTGCCTGTCAACCATTATTTCGTTTTTTTTGTTGATTTTAACATCCAGTTTAACGGCTAAATCAGACAAGGGGATGTGGCCTATTGCGCCGAAAACAGCATCAACCTTCAGCTCTTTGCTCCCATTAAACTCATTATCAAGGATGACCTTGTTTACAAACTTATCTCCAAGAATTTCAAGGACATTTGTGTTGTTTATGATCTCTATTTTTTTGTTTTTTTCTATCAGCTTTAAGTTTATAGGCTCTGCCCTGACTTTATCCTTTCTGTAGATTATATAGACTTTTTTTCCATGTTGAGCTAATAATATTGCTTCCTTGGCAGCTGTATCACTTCCCCCAATAATAGTAATTATCTTGTCTTTGTATAATGCTCCATCGCATAAACTGCAATAATGGACGCCTTTACTCTTGAATTCTTCAGCGCCTTTCATCGGTAACTCTCTCCATTTAGCGCCTGTTGCAAAAATTATGGTTTTTGAATGATAAGAAGATTTTTCTGTTTTAATTATGAAACAATCCAATTCTTTGTGTTTGCTTAAATCTGTCACTTTCTCTTCCTTGATCTCTATATTGTAATCTTTAGCGTGCTCTTCCAGTTTAGCAGCAAGCTCTGCTCCTGTTAATTTTTTAAAACCTGGATAGTTTTCCACAGTATCTGTCAAGGTTATAACTCCCCCTATAGGAAGCTCGGTTCCGGATGTTGTCCCGAATACAACTGTCTTTAAGTTTAACCTTCCTGCATACATGCCTGCTGCAAGGCCTACAACACCTGCGCCTATTATTACTGTATCATACATTTCCATTTTAATTAGATTAGTTTATTTCTTAATAAAGTTTTTCTTTTAGGGTTAAATAAAGATACTAAAATCATAATAAATAATTTGAAAAAATAAATGAACTGTTTTTCCGACATATTTAAATACAATAATCCAATATTCTTTTTTATGGTCAACAATTCATTATTGAGTTCGGTTAATGGAAAGCATGTCAATGACTTTGAGAAAGACTTAAGGCAGATGCTCAGGGTTGGGAAGTGGATGGACAGGTATTATTCGGAATCTAATTCTGATGTTGATGTTTACCTGAAAAAGTTCAAGTGCCTGATTGATAAGTTCAATAGGAAATACAAGAACATCAAGATAGCTATTGTGAAAAAGATTACAGGCATAGAGACTAAATTATTGCTTAATGAAAAAAATGTGAAAGAAGCTTTTGAAAACTCGGCATCTAAAATTATCGGGGTGCAGTCAATCGGCAGGAATAAGTTCGGGGCAGCTTTGGTATCAAACCAGGAGAAATTTGCAGGTGAACTGGAAAATGCAAAAGACAAATTGTATATTACATATTACAATGCCCAGACAGGGAACAGCAATGTCTTTTTTAATTATGATAAAAAAGAAAAAAAAGTGGCACTTGTTTATGACCTGAATGAAATTGAAAATAAACAAAGCGCGGAATTCCAGATAGCTGCTTTTTATGCATTAAAAAATGGGAACAATAAAAAGATAGATCTGCATGATGAAGCTGCTACTTTGGGCTTTTCATCTATATTGACGCATGTCGAGAAAAGAGAATGGTTTGAGAAGTTTGACCCGCATTGCTGGGAGTGATTTATCCATTAAAGTATTCTATTGTGTTAAAACTCTTTTAAAAACTTAATTAATTGATTTGCTTTCTCGAACTCCAAGAATTCTTCTTTTGTTACAGCAGGAATGTTTTTTGGCTTTTTGTTTTTGAAAATAACTAAATTGTCTGCGTCCAATAATTTAGATAATGATGAAAAGTCGGGCCTTGTTTTATCACCCACTTCTGTAAGTATAAGCTCATTGTCTTTCCTTGCTATTATATCGAAAGGGCTTTTATTTGTATCTGCAGCCTCAAAGCCAAGGTCTATGTACTTTTTTGAGAAATCTGAATGATATTTGCTTTCTATCCTGTTGTTCCTGGAAAAGATGTTCATCTCATAAAAGACTTCATTTCCAAAAATTTCATGAATTTTCATGGCCTTGTTTATTGTGATTTCAGAATTTTCATTCTCATATTTTGCTATCATCCTATTTGTTACTCCAACTTTTTTTGAGAGAGAATTTAATGAATAGCCAAGCTCTTCTCTTTTCTTCCTGAGCTTATTGCCAACTATTGATGCTGTCAGGCCTGCCTGTGTTCTCTTTATGAACGGAAATTTGTTTTTAATGGAATTAACAAATGTTGGGAAATTTAAAGTGTATAAGTTAAATCTTGTATAAAGGACATTATCCTCTAAATTCTGGCCTGCCTTATCTGCAATTATCAAAGGCACTGCGCCTATATAGGCTGAAACCATATTCATCTCATCAACATACTGCTTGCTTATTGAATTAACGTCTTCAAGAACTTTTATCAGAAGTATTTTTTCCTGTTTTCTTGCCAATAAATCAAAGCAGCTTCTTGTCAGCCTTTTTGCAGTAAAGCTTTCCTTAAGAAGGAATGTTCCTATCTTTTCAATAAGAATGTTTTTCATTCTAGAAGTTGTTTTTAATTTTTTTAAAAAGGTTTCTATTTGAGATTTGGGAAATTTTACTTTAGAAATTATTTTTTAATATAAATTATAATTATTCTGGGTTTTTTAAATAATAATATTAAAATTTTTGTTGGGTCTGTTTTTCCATTATTTCTTTATATTAATTGCAACGATTATTTTAATTGCAAATTTCAACAACTTATTTATACTACTTGATTACCCTAATAAACATGATAATAACAATTTCAGGCAAAGCGGGCTCTGGGAAGAGCACTATAGCAAAGATACTTGCTGAAAAGCTCAAGCTTAGGCATTATTCTATTGGGGATCTGATGAGAGAAATTGCCAAGGAAAGAAATATTTCCTTAAGCGAGCTGAGTAAACTAGCTGAGAAAGATGAGTCAATAGACAAAGAGCTGGATAAAAAGCAGATTGCGTTAAAGGATAGGGATGATTTTGTGATAGATGGAAGATTGACGGCTTTTTTTATTAATAATGCAAATGTGAAGGTTTTTTTAGACTGTGATGACAAGGTAAGGGCAGAAAGAATCCTTAAAGATGAGAGAAAGGATGAAAAAAGCGGAGATATTAAGGAAATAATAAAAAAAATTAGCGAGAGGGAAGAAAGCGAAAGAGTCAGATATAAAAAATACTATAATGCTGATTATTATGATAAAAAATTATATAATCTGGTGATTGACACTACTAAATTAGATATAGAAGAGGTTGTTGGGAGAATAGTAAAAGAATGTTGAGATGTTTTTTTTAATTTCTTAGAAATCTTTATAAATTGACGGTTTATCTCAATTATTAAAATGGATGTAATAAAAAAGCACGACTTCATAGAAATCGAATATACAGGAAAACTTAAAGAGGAAGATGTAATATTTGACACTACTGATGCAGATGTTGCTAAAAAGAATAACCTGCACAGCCATTCTGATTACGGGCCTGTTGTTGTTTGTGTTGGGGAAAATCAAGTATTAAGGGGCATTGATAAGGGGTTAGATGGAAAAGAGATTGGAAAAGAGTATGATGTCGAGATAAAGCCAGAGGACGCATTTGGAAGCAAAGATGCAAAACTGATACAGTTAATACCTACAAGCAAATTCAAGCAGCAAAAAATCCAGCCAATGCCCGGGATGCAGATAAATATCGACAATACAATAGGAATAGTAAAGACAGTAAGCGGAGGAAGGACTTTAGTGGATTTTAACCATCCTCTTGCAGGCAAGGATCTTTTTTACAAAGTCAAAATCAATAAAAAAATAACAGATGACAAGGAAAAGCTTTCTTCTTATATCAAATTAAGCCTTGGCATAAAGGATTTTAATCTGGAAATTAATGAAAACAATGCAAAAATAGGCCTAAAGATAGAGATACCAAAAGAGGCTGAGGAAAAGCTTAGGGAAAAAATAACAGGGCTTATACCATCAATAAAGAAGGTTGAGCTTTCTTTTGTAAAAGAAGAAGCTAAAAAAAGTTAGATGTTTAATTGCAAATTCTTAGCGGAAAAACAAATAGTTTATATATAAGTAATATTTTTATAGTATTTGATTTTTTAATATTATTAATTTTAAAGGGGTAATTAAATGGAACCTGAAATAACAAATGCCGGAGAAGCTTCTCAACCTAGTGCTGATACAAATATTGATGCTGAACTTGAGCAGCTGCTTGCAAAGCAAAAGGCAACAATAAAGGTTGTTGGGGCAGGCGGAGGCGGCAATAATACTATACAGAGGATATCTGAAGTGGGTATTATTGGAGCTGAGACAATTGCTGTCAATACTGATGCGCAGGATTTACTGTATACTACTGCTGCAAAAAAGATACTGATAGGAAGGGAACTTACAAGGGGCCATGGAGCTGGTTCTGATCCCAGATTAGGAGAAGAGGCTGCAAGAGAATCAGAGCCCGAGATTAAAAAAACACTGCAGGGCGCTGATATGGTCTTTGTTACGTGCGGATTAGGAGGGGGCACTGGCACTGGTTCTGCACCGGTAGTTGCTGAGATTGCAAAAAAAGTAGGGGCATTGTCTGTTGGAGTTGTTACTTTGCCTTTTTCAATGGAAGGCCACAGAAGGTATGAAAATGCTGTTATGGGCCTTGAAAAAATGGAGCAGATAGTTGATACTTTGATAGTTATTCCAAATGAGAAATTACTGGAGCTTGCTCCTGACTTGCCATTACATACTGCATTTAAGGTAGCGGATGAGATATTGACAAGCGCTGTTAAGGGAATTGCAGAATTAGTGACTAAAGCAGGCTTGGTTAATCTTGATTTTGCCGATATACAGGCTGTTATGAAGGGCGGAGGAGTGGCTTTGATAGGTGTTGGTGAAAGTGATAGTGAAAACCGGGCAGTTGAGGCAGTAGAGAAAGCCATTAACAATCCATTACTGGATGTTGATATTTCAGGGGCAAACGGGACTTTAATAAATGTTGTTGGCGGCCAAGACATGACGCTTGATGAAGCAAGAAAAGTAGTTGAAACTATTTCAGAGAAGCTTGATGATGATGCAAGGATAATATGGGGTGCCCAGATAAGCAAAGATATGGAAAAAACAATAAGGACCATGCTGATTGTAACCGGAGTTAAAAGTTCGCAAATTCTCGGCTCGGGCATTAAGACAACAGACAAGAGGAAAAAGGAGATAGAAACAGAGTTAGGCATCGAATTCCTGGATTAAAATGAATTTCAATTCTTATTGGATAAGGTTTAAGAGCTTTATAGGAGAATGCTCAAGAGTCCTGAAAGTGACAAGAAAGCCGGATAGTTTAGAGTTCAAAACAATAGTTAAGGTATCCGGCCTGGGAATGGCAATAATAGGGATTATAGGTTTTGTAGTAACGATGTTTAAACAGATTTTTTTTCCCTAAAGCTTTTAAATGGCGGTTTATTCCCAATATAAGAGAATAATCAATAAGTATACAAAACAAGAACAATTACAATAAAAACACATTAAAATGGAACAGGAAACAAAATCAGTGATATATGGGTTGAGGACAACTGCTAACCGCGAGGATCAGGTTATGGATTTTGTCTCATCCAATGCGAAGAGGAAGAAACTTGAGGTTTATTCAGTCATAAGGCCGCATGGCATGCGCAGCTATATCTTTGTTGAGGCAGGAAACAGGGCAGATGCTGAGCAGGCTGCTTTTAATGTTCCTTATGCACGAGGCATATTGCCCAAAACAGTAGAATACAAGGAGATAGAGCATATGCTTGAGCAGGTAAAGTATGAGATGAACATACAAAAGAATGATGTTGTTGAAATTATATCTGGGCCATTCAAGAGGGAGAATGCAAAGGTAACAAGAATAGACAAAACCAAGGAAGAAGTTGTTGTTGAGCTGCTTGAAGCAGCTGTGCCGATTCCAATAACAGTAAAAATGGATTCTGTAAAAGTCATAAGAAGGGAAACTGAGGAGAAAGAAGAATAAAATGAAGAGAAGCTCAAGAAGATGGAAGAAGAAAGGCCAAATGAGATGGAAGTGGCAGAGAAAAAGGATGAAGAAGGAAAAGAGGAGAAGAAAACAGCAAAGATAAAGGCAATAAAAAAAAGAAAAACAATAAAAAAAGTTCCAATAAAAAACAAAGATACAATTAAAATTAACAAAAATTTCAAATTAGATTAAAAATAGAAAAATTAATAAAAAATAAATTAAAAATAAAACAACTATAAAATAAAAATAAAGCGAGGTAAAAAAATGACAATTGTTGGATTTAATTTTACAAAAATAGAGGCTGAGAAGAAGGAGTTAACAAAGGGGAAAATAAAGATTAACAATAATGTTTCAATAACTGATGTTGGGGAGAAAAATATATCTGTGGGAACTGACAAGCAGAAGATTTTGAGATGTTCTTTTGAATTTGTATCAAAATATGACCCTAATGTTGGAATGATAAAGCTTATTGGCAATGTCCTGTATATGAATGACTCAAAGAAGGTAAAAGAGATTATGGATGGGTGGAAAAAGGACAAGAAGCTGCCAAAGGAGCTTATGGCAAGCATATTAAACACTGTATTGAACAAATGCAATGTGCAGGCTTTGATTTTAAGCGAGCAGATAAGCTTGCCTTCGCCGATAGAATTGCCAAAAATCCAGCAGCAAAAGGAATAGTTCTTTTTTAATTATTTTATTCAAATCTTTTATATACAATTAATTATTTCTGTAATTTATGCTTAACCAATTAAAAAGAGACTTGTTGAAGCTAAAAAATCCTGAAAAGGCAAAAATACTTTCCGGGTTTTTTAAGACTGGAAAAGGGCAGTACGGCTATGGAGATATTTTTCTTGGAATTACAAACAATTTTAATTGAAATTGACGATAGTTATTTCACTCATACCTCAATGAGTCCACTGGATTTAATTTAGATGCTTTTATAGAGGGCATTATCCCTGATGCTGCGCCTACTAAAAAGGCAAAGAGGATAGAGCCGATTATTAAGTAGAGGGGAAAGACAGGCTGTAGCATTGCAAATCCTGATGCTGCTGCAATTTGCCCTCCTGCGCTGGATATTAGGTAGCCTAAAATCACTCCGATAATTCCCCCTACCATTCCCAACAATCCTGATTCAAAGATAAAAATAAATAAAATATCTGAGTTTTTTGCACCTATGGCTTTCATTATGCCTATCTCTTTTGTTCTTTCAAGAACTGCAGTATACATTGTGTTCATGATGTTTACAGAAGCAACTATTATCGATATTAAAGCAATAAGAATAAGAATCCCGTTCAGGACATTTATTATTGTGCCGAATGTTGCTAAGACATCTGCAAATGTCTGGACAAAAAAATCTTCTTTGCCTTCTTCCTGGTCCTTGAATTTTCTTAATTTTTCCTCAATCTTTTCTGCAAGCACTTCAGGATCGGTATTTTTATCTGCCCCTATCATGGCCCAGCCAAACTCATCTTTGATATCCTCGAACAATAATTCCATTGACCTGTAATTCAGATAGGCATTTGAATCATCCTGTGGATTTCCTATAAGCCCGTAAAATCCAACTACTTCATAGCTATTGCCGTTAATCTCAATTTTGTTGCCTAATTTTATTGCTTTGCTAAATATTTTATCTTCAAACTGGTAATTGTAGCCTAAAACTACTTTGCCAAGCTCGTTTTTCTTAAGCTGTCTTCCTTTTTCCACGCCTACTGTAAATGCTTTTTCAACAAATTCCTTTTTATCAATATCTGTGCCTGCAATAAAGACAAATTTTTTTTCTTTCTTGAATTTTACTTCTCCGGCTCTAATGTACATTCCACTTATTTCATCAACTCCGTTTATCTTGCTTACAAAATTGATATCATCTGCAGAAACAAAAAAATTCGCGTCTGTGCCCGGAACCCCAACACTCCTTGCCTGGATAAATAATTTATCTGCTCCGGCTTCTTCTGCCAGTGTATCCATATAATTTCTTATTCCAAGCCCAAAGCTTATCAAAGCAAATATTGCCATGACTCCTATAAGGATGGAAAGCATAGTAAGCAGGCTCCTTGTTTTTCTATGCGCAAGGTTCTGCAATGAATATTTTATCTCATCTGTTTTCATTTTATAAAACTCAAAGCCTCTACTGGCTGCATTTTAGAAGCTTGATATGCAGGCACTATTCCGGAAATGATTCCCAGGATAAAGGAAAATAGCAATGCTCCTATAATTAAACCAGATGTAATGTGCGCCTGAATTAAATCAGAGCCAAGGGTAATTTGCCCGATGAAAGCCAGGCCATATGCCAAGAGCAATCCAAAAATTATTCCGATAATTCCCCCTACCATTCCTAAAAATCCGGATTCTACTGAAAAAAGGAAAAATATTACTGAGTTTTTCGCGCCAATGGCTTTCATGATTCCAATTTCTTTTGTCCTTTCCAGGACTGCAGTGTACATTGTGTTCATGATTCCTATGCCGCCTACAACTATAGAGATTGAGGCTATAATGTAAATAAAAAGCTGGACTGCAAACAATGTTGAATTTAATGTTGCTAATAAATTCTGGGGGCTTTCCACTACAAAATCCTCTTCTCCTTTTTTTACGTTCCTTTCTTTTCTCATTAGCTTTTCGATGTTTTCCTTGACATTATCAATATTATCAACATTTTTTACTTTTACTCCGATTACATTTACGTCTGTATCATCTGCTTCCCTTATCAAGTTCAGCATTGTCTGCTCATTTACAGCAATAGCACTATCAAAGAGAAAGCTGCCTTTTTTTTCTAAAATTCCTATAACTTCAAAAGAAATATCATTTATCAAGACTCTATCGTTAGGCTTTATGCCTTTTCCAAAAATATCATCTTCCTTGAAACTATTACCTAAAAGAACCTTTTTATTATCTCCGTCTTTTAATAATCTGCCCTGCTCTGCTTTTAAGTTCAGCATATCTTCTAAAATCTTTCTTTCGCTGCCTTCTGGAATGGACATTGCCATGCCTATTGTCTGCCTATCATTAAATTCCAAGGTGCCTGATTCTATGTACCTATTAATTGCAGCATCAACGCCGTTTATTTTTAATATCTTGTCTTTAAGGTCATCAGTTAATGGAGTTGCAACAGCTGTGCCTGGAGGTCCGGCAAGATTCAATCCAGAAGCTTGAACACTAAGCACATCGCTTCCGAGAAAGTTAAATTGAGATGTGACTGCAATCCTAAGCCCTTCTCCCAACCCTATAAGGGATACAACAGCTGCAATACCGATGAAAATCCCGATCATGGTCAGCCATGACCTTAGCTTTCTCTTTGCTAGATTCTTGATAGAAAACATGAAATAGTCTTTGAGCATTTTTCAAAAATTATTTTTTCTTTTGACTAAAAAATAGATGAAGATTAGATTCTTCCTGGTAAATGTAAAGTCTTTTTATCTGCTCTTTTTGCGAAAACCAAAACTTATCAGCTTTTTGCCTTTTTTCCATCTTCTGTATATGTAAAGGCCGACAACTACGATTATTATTACAAGAAATATTCCGACTTTGCCGTTTCCTTCAACAATACCGAGCTTTTTTGCCTCTGCTGTGCTGTACAATGGAAGCTTAAGACTTATCTGCTTTTTGTATTCAATATTGTTTGCGTCCCTGTACTCATAGGTTATTGGCAATATTATATTCTCTTCTTTTGTTTTTTTCACAAACAGCTTGAATTCCGCTGTTTCATAATCGTCAGAATCAATATTGCCGATGTAGACTTCATCTGCTGAGATTATTTTGTATTTATCGCTGCTTTTTAAATTAACATTAAGAAATTTAATATCTGTAAGTCCCATATTTACAAACTTTACAGTAATATCCCCTGTTTTTTCCGAATTATAGATTTCAGTGCTGTCAATGACAGGATAGAGTTCCGGCTCAGAGCCGACAACAATGCCGAAAGAGCCGGTGATATTGTAGGCTTTTCCCAGCTCATCGCTGTATTCAATTCCTATTGGAATTGTGTATAGGTCAGATTCTGCGTCCGGCTCTGAAATTATATCAAACTTCACTTCTATTTCTTTCCCGGAGCTGATATCTTTTATTGTTTTCCTGTTGCTTGAGCCAAAGGCTGCTAAAGGTGAATTATCCAGATTTAATTTTATCCTTATGTCTTTTAACAATGAATCTGCCAGGTTGTTTATGGAAACACTTAATGATGCCTTGTCTCCTGGCTTTACTCTTTCAGGGGATATTTTAATTGAATCAATGCTTAAAATTGCATCATGAGTTTGTACCTGGATTTCGTATTCATCCGGCTCAATCCATACATTATTTCCAATCCTGTACCTTAATTTTAGGTCATTTATGCCTTCCACTGCATCTTTGTCCACAATAAGCTTGTATTTTACAATTACTCCGTCTTCTCCAAGCTGCCTTGCATGCAAAGTGCCTAATTTAGTTACAGCGCTTTTTCCCGGCAATAAAGAGAAAGGAAATTCTGGAAGAAGCTCAATAGTTATTTCATCGGATGTTTCTAAGCCTATGTTCTCGAATTTAAACCTTACATCGACAAAAGTCCCTGGCTCTGCAGGATCGGGTTCCTGGCTGACAAAGCTGACCTTTATATTTTCTGTAAGTAAGATCTTATCGCTACTCTGGGCAAATATGCTATAGCTTGAAAGTATTAGAATAAAAACTGCAATTAGTGAAATTAGATATGTTTTTTTCATGATTCAACTCTTTTTTTACAATTTTATGCTTATTACTTAATAATACTTAATCAAAGTTTTTAAAGCTTTTTATTTTCTTCCTCTAATAAGTTTTCCGTCCTTTAATTGCACTATCCTTTGGGCGAACTTTGCAAGATGCGCATCATGGGTTACCATCACGATTGTTGTCTTTTTTTCCTTGTGCATCTTCTGCAGGAAATGCATCACGTTCTCTCCTGTTTTTGAGTCCAGATTTCCGGTTGGCTCATCTGCCAGGATTACGTCAGGATCGTTTGATAATGACCTTGCTATTGCAACTCTCTGCTGCTGGCCTCCTGAAAGCTCTGTTGGCTTATGGTCCATCCTATCTCCTAATTCAACTATATTCAGGAGCTCTTTTGCCTTGTTTTCCCTTTCTTCCCTGCTGATATTCTGGAATATCATAGGCAGCAAAATATTTTCCATTGCAGACAATGTATTTACAAGATTAAACTGCTGGAAGATAAATCCGATTTTTTTGCCCCGTATCTGGGCTAGGTTAGATTCTGAAAGCCTTGAAATGTCCTGGCTTTCAAGGTATACTCTTCCCTTTGTGGGAATGTCAAGGCAGCCAATCATGTTCATGGCTGTGCTTTTTCCAGAGCCGCTTGCTCCCTGTATTGCTAAAAACTCGCCTGCTTTAACTTCGAGGCTAAGCCCTTGTAAAGCGTGAACTTCAATATCTCCCATCTTATAGGTTTTCCATACATTGTCCAGCTTTATAATGGTTGATTTCATATTATGTTTTATTTCTCAGATTGTTTTAATTTAAATGTTTGGTTTTTATAAGGGTGTGATTAAAAATATATTCATGAAAGCCAATAAAAAGTTTCAATAATAAAAAAATCAATAAAATTTAAAATTTAAATAATAAGAACTAAAAAATAATAACTATCATAAAAACCTTTAAAAATAAACAGAATTTGCTTTTCTTTATGAGAAAACATGTTGAGAGAGTGGAAAGAAAAAAGAAGCTTATGGTATATTTCATGGGCATAGTGATGGTAAGCAGCGTTTTTGGGGTGATTTTTTTTGGCTTTACGAGTGGCTCTGGAAAACTGAAATATAACGACTTTAAGTTTTTGAATAAGGGAAGCTACTGGTCAGCGAATGTTGATGGGAAAGAAGCTAGGTTTACGTACTTTCCTGCCGATGTTGAGCAGATAAAAGTTGATGATATCATTATCTCCAGGTTGAAAAATACAATTGAGATTGATGTAACATCTGATTTTAATGAAACAAATGTCGAGGAAATTGCACTTGCCCAATACCAGATGGGAATTGTGCTGAATAATTTTGATGTTTTTGTAAGGCAGGGCCTTTCATCTGAAAATGAGAATAATATTCCAATAATAACGTGCAATGACTCAACAAACTTTATTCCTGTTGTTTATTTTAAAAGTGGAAATGAAACAAATGTTTATATGGAAGATAACTGTATTGTAGCAGAATCCTCCAGAAACGAGGATTTTGTGGCAATTAAGGACAGGTTATTGTATGGTATTTTGGGGATAATACAATGAAAGGGAAAAAACTAAAAGACCTGGAAGAAAGCTTTGAATCCGGAGCAATAAATAAGAAGGAGTATGAAAAAAAGAAGAAAGAGATAAAAAATATACCGGAAAAAGCCAGAAAGGCTGAGGAGGAAGAAGTAAAAGAGAGCAAATTAAAGTCTGACAGGACATTGATAATTGGGGTAATTTTGCTTATATCGGCTTTTGCTGCTGCATTCAGCTGGATAATACTTACAAAAGAGCAGCCAAAAACACTGGATCAATTGCATGAACTGAACCTGAAAGGCGAGTTGGAAGAAGAGCAGGGATACATGCATAATAACGCATATTCTTTTGTCAAATTCGATGATTTGTGGTATACACAGCTTGTCAGCCCTAAAGGCTCTCGTTTTTACAATATCCAGTTCAGGTTCGGCCCTAGGGAAGTTGAGCCAATAGAGATAGAAGGCTTTCTAGATAGAGAGCTTTTTAACGATGCAACCAATTATTATGTGACATTTGACCCTACAGGAAATGATTTTTCACATGTGACTTTGGCTGTTGCAGACTTTAATCAGCACATGACTAATGTTTTCTTTAAGGCTCCAATAGCTGCATGCGATAAAAATGAGACTTTTGCATGTGAAGGCAGACCAGTAATAAACTGTGACAACACTGATGATATTGTCCTGTATATAAAGGAAGCAAATAAAACAAGGGTTTATTATGATGATAATTGCATGGTTGTTGAAGGGAATGGATTTGAATTAGTAAAAGGCGTTGACAGGATCCTTTATAATCTGTATGGGATGATGGAGCAATAATTTGAAAATAAGCAGAAAATACTATAATGTTGTATTGGGCATATTAATGTCTCTAGCCATGTCCTTTTTTATATCTTTGATTCTCACCTGGATGAATGTAGGCTTTGTCCCTGGTTTCTTTAATGCATGGCTAAAAAGTTTTATTGTTGGCTTTATTGTTGCTTTGCCTATTGCTTTAGTTATATTTCCTCCAATAAAGAGAATTTCTGATAGGCTGACTGAGTGATAATAAAAAACAATAAAAAGTTTCAATTTAAATATTAACACTTTTTTTTAGATTCTTTTCAATAAGTATATAAATAAAAATAACACAGCTTATTTTATGGCAATAATTACCTTACCAGAGATAGTAGATATCATAGTTATGACAATTGCAATAGGCTATATTTTCTCTAAGTTTTTCAGAAGAACACCACAAGAGGGTTATGATCCTTTGACTTATTACAGGAAAAATGTGTTATGGGAGGATATAAAATACGGGGCAATGATTGCTGCTCCTGCTGTTGTTTTGCATGAGATGGCTCATAAATTTACAGCAATGGGGTTTGGCGCTAGTGCAACATTGCATGCACCATCTTTTTTTGGAATTCCATACGGAATGTATCTTTTAGTTATACTGCTCATACATCTTAATTTTCCGATTCTATTCTTTGTAGGAGGTTATGTGAGCCATAGTGCATTACCTGCTTTGGCATCATCAATAGTTGCGTTTTCAGGGCCATTGATCAATTTAATATTATGGCTTGGAGGCATGTATTTGATAAAACATAATCTTGTAAAGAGAAAATATTTTACAACAATAGGTATGATGGCAAAACTAAATATGTTTTTCTTTATATTCAACATGATCCCTATTCCCGGATTTGATGGAAGCAAAGTGTTTGCAGGATTAATACAGGCGATTTTTTAATGATTAAAACAGAATTTTTTTTATATTGCTTTTGGGCAAAATAGCAAAATATAAAAGCGGTTGAATTATACTATATTAAAATGAGAAAATTTTTATTAATAATAGCTGTTTTGGCTTTAGTTTCATTGATGGTTCTTGGATGTACTAAAAGCGATTATCCAACCGGATATGCAACAGCTGGCGGCCAGCAAAATCCAAACCAAGGCTATGTAGGCGGTGGCTGCGGAGTTGCGGGTACGGATGCTGGAGATTCAGGAGCACTAATTCCTGATTCAAGTTCTGCTGCTTAATTAAAATGGCCTTAAGCAAAGAAGAAATTGGAAACATTAGGAATGAAACTCAAAAAACAGAGCATAATACACATAAACCTATAAATGAGCCTAAAAAAAATAAGAAAGTTCTTTTTTTTTCTGTGGGATTAATTGCTGTTCTTTTGATTGGAGCAGGAATTGGCTATAGCTTTGTAAGTTCAAATAAATCAGGATATTTGAATGGGTTTGCACAATGCTTGTCTGATAAAGGGGCTGTGATGTATGGGGCGTCTTTTTGCAAGTTCTCTGCTGCCCAAAAAGGCATGTTTGGAAAATCCTTTAAATTTATTGATTACAGGGATTTTACCGAAAATAATGAAGTTAAAATTACTCCAACATGGTTTATTAATGATGAGAAGTATGAGAATGTGCAGTCTTTGGATAAATTATCAGTTATAACTGGCTGTGTTATTGGGAGTTAAAAAGTAAAGTTTAAATACCCTTTCTTTTTGGATTAATTATTATTATCTGTGCAAATGAAATTGAAAAATAAATTTAAAGAAAGTATTTTTTTTGATACCTTTAACTCAATAAAGACGGATAAAAAGATACTGTCATATGTTATTCTTATTGATGTGCTATTTTTTGTGGGGCTCTGGATATTTGGGCTTATTTTTAATTCCTTTATTTTAACGCCTGCATCTGTGGGTCAGGTTTATTATCTGCTGGCTCTTGTTATAATTTACTATCTTGGCCTGCTTTTTATTTATTCATTCTTTAAGTATATTATTTTATCCTTTATTAAATCTGTTTTTAGCAAAAATAAATTGGATTTTGGCAGGCTTGGGAAGTTTTTTCTTTTGAATTTGGTTAATTTCCTGATATTGTTTTTTTCATTTTTTATTTTGAGCTTATTGGCTGCAAGCGTTAAAGAGGGAATTGCGCCGTTCATAGCAATAGTTATATTGCTGGCTTTCTTTGTATTCTCTTATGCCTGTGTAAATATAAGCCAGGTGTTGTTTTATGAAGGTAAAAGTTTAGGAAATAGTTTGCAGATGGCTGCAAAAAACCTGGGGAAAGTAAACAAGTATTATGGGGTTTTTTTGATTATTTTGTCTGCTTTAGCTGTAATTGCACTATTTTTTGGCACTTTCGGGGCAGTTCTGAAAAATACATTGTTCCAAGACTATAATTCTTTGCTGAGGTATGGGGATATTTATACAATTATCTTTGTGCATTCTGTTGGAATAATATTTTATATTGCAATCCTCTTCAATAGGTTTTATTTTTATAATATTGTTAAAAAGAAGTTTTTGAAATGAAATGTTCATCCATAATATAGATCCTGTTTTGTTAAGTGTAGGGCCTTTTGAGATTCGCTATTATGGACTTTTTTTTGTCCTGGGCTTTGTTCTTGCTTATTTTATAATCAATTATCTCGCAAAGAGAAAAGAGCTGCCTTTAAGCAAGGATGATATTGCGGATCTTATCCTGTATGTGATTGTCGGGGTTGTTTTAGGTGCAAGAATTTTTTATGTTTTTGTCTATAACCTGCCATTTTACCTAAATAATCCTTCTCAGATAATAGCAATTTGGAATGGCGGTTTGTCCTTCCATGGTGGATTGATAGGTGCTGTTATTGTTGCTTTAATATTCTGCAAAAAAAAGAAGATTCATTTTTACGAGCTTGCGGATATTGCGGTTGTTCCTCTTGCTTTAGGCCTTGCTTTAGGCAGGTTAGGAAACTTTACGAATGGGGAGTTGTATGGCAGGATTACAAATGTGCCATGGGCAATGAAATTTCAGGATGCAGAGGGCTTCAGGCATCCAAGCCAGTTATATGCATCATTCAAGGACTTAGTGATATTCTTTACTTTATGGGTAATTAAAGATAAAAAAATGCCCAAGGGCTTTATATTCTGGCTCTTTGTTGTCATGTATTCTGCTTTTAGGTTTACGGTTGAGTTCTTCAGGCAGCCGGATGAGCAATTGGGCTTTATTATTGGTTTTTTAAGTATGGGGCAGATCTTGAGCATAATTATGTTTTTGGTTGGAGTTGTTTTTATTTACAGGGTTTCTCGGAAAAACACTTAAAATAAGGATTTAAACATTAAAAAATATATATTTAAGCCAATACTGATTTAAAAACAATAGTAATATAAACAAAATAATAAATATAAAGCAGTAAAAAAGATAACCGGGAAAGGCTTGGGAAGCAATAATTTTCATGGACTGCTGCATTATTGATTGAATTATTGATGGAAAAATGAAATGCCAATACTGTGATTTTAAGGAAACCCAGGTAATTGATACAAGGGAAACTGAGAATTTAGAGGCTACAAGAAGAAGGAGAGAGTGCTTAAAGTGCCATAAAAGGTTTACAACTTATGAAAGGATAGAGGAAGCTGATATTGTTGTTGTTAAAAAAGACGGGAAGAGGGAGAGGTTTGAAAGGCAGAAGCTGATAAATGGAATACTAAAGGCGTGCGAAAAAAGGCCTATCAGTATTGATAAAATCGAGAAGCTTGCGGATGAGGTCGAATCTGACTTAAGGAAAAGGGACTCTGTTGAGGTTGACAGCAAGATTATCGGAAAAATAACAGTAAAGAAGCTCAGGAAGCTGGATAAGGTTGCTTACATAAGGTTCGCTTCTGTTTATATGGAATTTGAGGATTTGGATAGGTTTGAGGAAGAGCTTGATAAATTGCAGAAGAAGTGATATTTAAGGGATAAAATTTATTAAATCAAGGTTATTTCTACTTTTATATGATAATTGGCTTAACAGGTAAAAATGCAGCTGGAAAAGGAGAATTAGCAGAACATCTTAAATCCAAAGGATTTGTTTATTTTTCTTTGAGTGATGCTCTTAGGGATGAAGCTGCAAAACAAGGCCTTGGCCATTCAAGAGATGTTTTGATCAAACTTGGAACAGAAATGAGGAAAAAGTTCGGCAATGGTGTTCTTGCTACAAGGATTAATGAGAAGATTAGCAAATTACAAGGCAAAGATGTTGTTGTGGACAGTATCAGGAATCCCGGAGAAATTGAAGAGCTAAGGAAAAATGACGGCTTTATATTTATTGGAGTAGATACAGATGAGAAAATAAGGTACAAAAGGATTTTAAAGAGAAATAGAACAGGAGATGCGCAGACATTTGAAGAATTTGTTGAGCATGAAAATAAAGAGAACAACGATGAAGGTGCCGGGCAGCAGCTTGATAAGTGTATGGGAATGGTGGATAAGATAATAGAAAGCAATGGTACAATTGAAGAAGCTAATAATGATCTTGATTCTTACTTGGATTCGTTAAAAAGCAATTAAACATATTAAAAAATAATAGTAAACTATAATAATGGCTCCTAATTCTCCAATAATATGGCAAGAGTGAAGTGGGAAGATTATTTCATGAATATTGCAAAACAAGTGGCTACCAGGAGTACTTGCGACAGGAAGCATGTTGGGGCTGTTATTGTCAGGGACAAGACAATACTTTCTACAGGATATAATGGAAGCATAAGAGGGATGCCGCATTGTGATGAAGCAGGGCATTTGATGGAGAATGAGCATTGTGTTGCTACGATACATGCAGAAGCTAATGCTATTCTGCAGGCTGCTAAAAATGGTGTTATGATAGACAATTCTGAGGTTTACATTACTGCAAGCCCCTGCTGGAACTGCTTTAAGATGGCTGTTAATTCAGGAATAAAGAAGATATATTACGGAGAATTCTACAAGGATGAAAGGATTTTTGATGTTGCCAAGAAATTAGGCATAGAATTAACCCATATCAAGGTTAATCAGAGTGAGTTGTAAAAATATTGGAATTCTCTTGCAAAAAATTTAAAAAGAGTTAATGTTATAAAAAATAAATGCCTAAAAAACAAAAAATTGCTTTCTTTGAAATTGAAAACTGGGAAATACCTTACTTGAAGAAAGAATTAAAGCAGTATAAACTGCATTTCTTTGAGGATGCACTGGATGAGAAAAATGCAGGGAAAATAAAAGATGCTGATATTATTTCTGTGTTTATATATTCTAAGGTGAATAAGAAAGTTCTTGGTAAATTAAAAAATTTGAAATTAATAACAACGAGAAGCACTGGATTTGACCATATTGATGTAAATGAATGCAAAAAAAGGAAAATAACTATTAGTAATGTGCCTTATTACGGTGAGAATACAGTTGCAGAGCATACTTTTGCCCTTGTCCTTAATTTGACAAGGAAAATACATAAAGCTTGGGAACGAACTAGAAGATTAGATTTTTCTATTGAGGGCTTAAGGGGTATAGATTTAAGGGCTAGAACTCTAGGAGTTATTGGAGTTGGGAGTATTGGAAAGCATGTTGTCAGGATGGCTAATGGCTTTGAGATGAATGTAATTGCTTTTGATGTTTTTAAAAGCAAAAAGCTGGAGAAAGAGTTAAAATTCAAGTACGTTGGTTTTGATTATCTGCTTAAAAATTCTGATATAGTAACTTTGCACTGCCCTTATAATAAAAAAACTCATCACATGATTAATAAGAGCAATATTGGGAAAATAAAGAAAGGTTCAATACTAATCAATACATCAAGAGGCGGCTTGATAGAGACAGATGCTTTGGTTAATGCTCTGGATAAGGGTATTTTAAGTGGTGCTGGCCTGGATGTGCTTGAGGATGAATGCTATGTTAGGGAAGATAAGGAAGTTATGTCAAAGCATTTCCCAAAAAAATGCGATTTGAGGATAATATTGGAAAACCATATCCTTGCAAAGAAAGAAAATGTTATTGTAACACCACATAATGCCTTTAATTCTATAGAAGCTTTACAAAGAATTCTGGATACAACTGTTGAGAATATTAAGAAGTCCCTGAAAGGCAAAGCTGGGAATTTGGTTAAGTGAATTATAATCAATGAATTTTTAAATAATGAGTTATATCTTGACTTTGATATATATGGCAGTAGAGTTTATAAAATTCCTGGATAAGTATATAGGTAAGGCTGTATGTGGCTTTTTGAGTATTTTCAGTTCTAAAAAAAGCTTGAACCTGAAGGCAAAAAAAATTTTAGTTATACAGCTATGGGGCATTGGAGAGACAATTCTTATGCTGCCTTCCCTAAAAGCCTTAAGAAGCGGATTTAAAAAATCTGAAATTGATGTCTTGACAACTAAAAGAAACAGCAGTGTTTTCTATGGGAATAAAAATGCTGATAAGATTATTGAATTAAAATTAAATCCATTATCTATCCTGTCTTTTATATTAAAAAACTACAAAAAATATGATCTTGTGATGGATATGGAAGAGTATCTTAACATATCTTCAATAATATCATTTTTTACAGGAAAATCAAGATTAGGGTATTCTCATGGGATAAGGGCAGGGTTGTATGATGGGAAAGTAATTTATAATGACAGGCAGCATACATCTGAAACGTTTCTTGATTTAGTGAGAAAATTGAATATCAATTATAAATTAAAAAAGCTTGAGAAATTGAGCTATTCAAAAAAAGATAAGGAGAAGGTTGATAAATTCTTTAAAGCAAAAAAATTATCCAAAAAAGACTTTATTATCGGTATTGCTCCGGGGGCTGCTGAATCCTCCAAATGCAGGATGTGGCCGTTGAAAAATTATTCTTTGCTATCTGAGAATTTATTGAAAAATAAAAAAAACAAGATAATATCGATCGGCAATGAAAAAGAGAATGAGATTACAGAGAAAATTAAAGATAATGTAAAAGATGTCAAGGGTATTAATAATAGGATAATTAATACTGCCGGGCTATTTAACCTGAATGAGCTTTTTTACTTAATTGAGAAATGCAATTTGTTTGTTGGGAATGATTCAGGGCCGATGCATATTGCTGCTGCGCAAAAGGTTAAAACAGTTGGATTGTTCGGGCCTAACCTGCCTGAAAGATTCTGGCCTTATGGGAAAGGAAATATTGCTGTTTACAAGGGCGATAATTGCGATTTTTCCCCGTGCATTAATGTGCATAAAGGGCAGGTTCCTGACTGCTTGTTTTCGAAAAACTCTACAGATTATCAGAAGTGCATGAAGAATATCAAGGTTGAGGATGTTTTAGGAAAAATAATATTCCTTAGCAAAGGCTAATTAACTAAATATTTATAAAATAAATGAATTTTTATTAAAAAATGCCGAAAATAAAAATAGTGCCATCAATACTATCCGCTAAAATGGATAAATTGCAGGAAGAAATAGATGAGATTGAGGATTATTCTGACTTGCTGCAGGTTGATGTTATGGACAATGTTTTTGTTCCGAATATAACTCCGCAGGCTGAATTACTGAAAAAATTCAATACAAAAGTTCCTTTAGATATTCATTTGATGGTTAAGGAGCCGAGTGAAGAATACCTTATGGGCTTTATTGATGCTAATCCAAACTTAAAGATAAATAACATTACTGTGCATCAGGAAGCGTGCGAGTATTTGGGAAAGACACTGGATTTTATCAAAAGTAAAAATGTCAAGGCTGCTGTTGCAATAAATCCAAAAACTCCCTTGGATGCAATAACTGATGTTTTGGACAAAGTGGAGATGGTTTTGATCATGACTGTTGAGCCTGGCTTTTCAGGGCAGGGATTTATGGAAGAAGTATTGCCGAAAATTGAAAAACTGAGGGAATTAAAGCCAGAACTGGATATACAGGTTGATGGAGGAATAAATCTTAAGACTGCTCACCTGGCTGTCAGTGCCGGAGCAAATGTATTGGTTGCAAGCTCGTATATATTCAAAAGCGAAGATAAGGTTAAAGCGATAAAAGATTTATTGGAAAGTGTAAAATAAAATGCTTTGGGCTCTATATGCGCTGTTGAGCGGATTTTTCTGGGCTACTGCTGATGTTTTTACAAAGAAGATTCATGATGCAGATAACCACATTTTGATATTGTCAAGGTTTTTATTTGCTGCGCCAATGGTTTTATTGCTGCTGTTTTTCATTCCTATACCAGATCTTGATATTAATTTTTGGCTTGTATTAATCATTGCGATACCATTTGAAGTAGCAGCATGGATATTTTACATAAAGGCGATAAGAAATTCTCATTTATCTTTAGTTGCGCCTTTTTTGACCTTAACGCCAGTATTTTTAATTTTTACAAGCTTTGTTATTTTGAATGAGCTGCCAACAATTATCGGGTTTTTTGGAATCCTGCTTGTTGTTATTGGAACCTATACTTTAAATTTAAGGGAAAAAAGCAAAGGTGTATTAGGGCCAGTTAGGTTTATATTCAATGAAAAAGGATGTTTGCATATGATAACTGCCGCTTTTTTGTTCAGCATAACTTCTGCTATTGGCAAAATTCTTGTTTTGAAATCCTCTCCTTTGTTTATTAGTGCAATTTATCTGCCTTCAGTAGTTGTACCTTTGCTGATAATAGTAATTTTTACATCCAGGAAAAGTTTTGGGCAGCTTAAATCTAACTTTAATAATTTCTTTTTTACCGGGCTGTTTTTTGGCCTGATGATGATGACCACTGCCTTGGCATTACCTCTTGCCATAGTCCCTTATATTATATCCATTAAAAGAACAAGCTCTATTTTTGGTGTTTTGTACGGCTATTTTATATTTAAGGAAGAATATATCAAGGAAAGGCTGGTTGGGGCTGTGATAATGCTGGTTGGGGCTGGTTTGATAATACTGTTTTAAAAACAGAATATTTAATAAGCACTTAATTCATTATTTAAAAAAATGAAAAAAATAGACCCATATGGAAGCGAACTTGTAAAGGATTATGGTAAATTCAGCACTGATTTTCATCTTGAGAAATTTGATGCTTCTTTGTTTCCAAAGCCCAACAGGATAATGAAAAGAGGCGTTGTCTTTTCCGGGATTGGGCAGAAGGCTATTTCTGATGCCATTAAACTGAAAAAAAGGTTTTATGTTCTTAGCGGGATAATGCCTACAGCCGATAAGATCCATTTCGGGAATAAGATGGTTGTTGAGAATATTGCTTATTTTCAGAAATTGGGCGCAGAGACTTATATTTTAATTGCTGATCTGGAGGCAGAAGCTACAAGGGGGGTTTCTTTAGAACAGGCAAGAAAAAGAGCCTTTGACTTCCACATTCCTGCTTATATTGCCCTTGGACTGGACCCAAAAAAAACTAAATTTTATTTTCAATCTGAAAATTCTGATGTGATGAAAGCAACTTCGCTTTTTTCCAGAAAAGTTACATTGAACCAATTTTTAGCCCTTTATGGAAATGCTGAGCCAAGCAGAATACTTGGCGCATTAACACAAGTTGCTGATATTCTTTACCCTCAGTTCAAAGAAAGAATGCCGGGAATAATTCCTGTTGGCCCTGACCAATTGCCGCACATATTGCTTGCAAGGGATATTGTTTCCAAGATGAAAACTGAAAAGTTTTTTGCTCCAAGCGCTGTTTTCCATAAATATACTCCGTCATTAGACGGCTCTATCAAGATGTCAAAATCAAAGCCAGAATCCTGTATTGAGCTGCCTGAAGACCCAAAATCTGTCTGCAAAAAAATAAAAAGGGCTTTGAGCGGCGGCAGGGATACATTGGAAGAGCACAGAAAATTAGGAGCTGTAATAGAAAAAGATATGGTTTTTGAATTAATGAAACAACATTTAGTAGAAGATGATAAGGAGCTTAATAAGATTTACAAGAAGTATAAATCCGGCAAAATGACAAGCGGGGAGTTAAAAGAAATTGCATGCGCAAGAATGGAAGATTTCATGAATAACCTTGTTAAAGGCATTGAAAAAGCAAAGAAGCAAGTTGGCAGCTTAAAATTCGTTAAATTTAAATAAATATAACATCAAGATAGTTAAAAAGAGGTGTGTATTATGAAACAAACAGGCATTGCTCCTTTGACAGGGGGATTTATGGTTACAAGCATGGTAGGGTTTCTTATCTCTGCAATATATGTTTTTCCAAGAAGCAGGACATGGGGATTTACATTCTCTATCTTTTTTGTGCTGATGTTTGTTGCTTCCCTAATATCGATGACTTACGGACCTGATGAGGCTATGCTACATGCAGGGCATAAGAAAAAATAGTTATTTATCTTTTATGTAAATTTTATTAATTTGAGAAATAATATAAAAATAATAATTCAATAAAAATCACTTGTTGAACATCTCGTCAAACTTTTCCTTTGCCTTGCTTTCCTTCCAATAAATTACATGAGATGCCCTTTTTTCAAATAATGCGACTGCAAGGTTGATTAAATCTGTCTGGTAATCTTTAAGGCCTTTTTCCTGCATTAAAGATTTGGCATCATCAATGCACTCTTTCATTAATTTTATGTTTTCTGTCTTTGACTTGTTTTCTTCCAGCCTTTCCTCTGCATCTGTCAAGGTTACCTCTTCCCATTGAGGGTAAGTACTAGTTTTACTTTGCCTTGGAAATGATTTTGAAAACGGCATAATGAATAGAAAGTGAATATTATTTATAAATTTTCTTATAGGATTCTAATTTTTAATCCCGATGTCAACAATTACTGTTTTGTCTTTATAGCCCTCAAGGCCTTTTTTTATGTCGTGCATTGTTATTATTAAATCAGGATCAAAAAACACATTCGCCTTTTCCCCTGTATCAGGGTTTATTCCGGAAGGTACATCTATTGAAACTTTAATTGCTTTTGATTTTCCAAGATTTTTTATTAACGTTGCCAAGGGGTCTTTTATTTCTCCGTTGATTCCAATGCCAAAAATAGCATCCAAGATTATGTCATAATCAGAAAAATCCACTGCTTCCAATGTTAAAATCTGAACTTTGTCGTTGTTTTCTATTTTTTTGAAATTAGTCAATGCCTCTTCCTTGAGCTTTGAATCATCCCCAACAAACAGAACATCTACTTCTGCATCATCGCATAAATTCCCTGCAGCGGCAAAGCCATCACCGCCGTTATTCCCATGATAGGAAACGATGAGGATTTTTTTGTTTTTGATGTCAAATTTATCCTGCAGGGCTTTTGCAATTCCCCTGCCTGCATTTTCCATAAGAACGCCTTTTGAAATGCCGCAATTGTCCTCTAATTGTTTCATTTCCTGAGTTGATATCATTTTATTCTTTATTTATTGATTTGTTTATAAATTTTAATGTTTTGTCGTCAGATTTACGCATAAGCTGTGAGATGTAAGCGAGCTTGCTCGCAATTCACAACTTTAACACTAACCTCGATTAAGAACTAGCAATCTCAAAATTTCCTGCAGGCAATGACCTGATGATATCATCTAAATCGGCATCTAATTTGTGTTTTATTTTCTTTGCAATGCTGCTTGCTTTTTCATCTCCCTGTTTTAGAGCAATAAATTTTTTACAGTTCTTTTTTACTGCTTCTTTGGGGCCTGACATTACTGCATTTTCTTTTGTAATGCCAACTGCTAAATTTACTTTATTTTCAATATAATTGGTTTTTCCATAGATCATAAAAGCCCCTTTTACAAGAAATTCTCCTGATTTTGCCTTTTTGCTTACTTGCTCTGGAGAAACATAGAAAACATCTGTTGTCTGCATGCCGAGCTTGAATGCTCTTGAAAATGTACAGGTTGCATCTGCAGTTTCTTTTATAGTTGATTGTGAAATTTTTTTATTTTTTGATATGATAACAAAGAAAGGGCTTCCTGCCATATCTGTATGGAATACCAGGTCATTTTTTTCTGTGTGCTTCTTGATAACAATCTCGTTTGAGGTTGCATCTCGTCCACCTATAACTAAAAATCCATCTGAGCTTAAAAACCATCTAAACTTTTCGTACCACTCTTTTTTCCTTTCCCTTAGCTTTTTTCCTTTTTCTTCTTCTTTATCGTATTTTTCTTTTTTTGCCTCTAATTCCTTCAGTTTTTTAAGGCTTTTTTTCAAGGCATCCTGGGCGCCTTTCATCTTCTTTTTTATTTTCTTTGCCTTTTCAAAATAATCAGATGCATTTTCCTCTATTGATTTTTTTAAGTTGAGAATCAACCTTGCCATGACAACAGAATTATAAAAAGTTTTTATAAACCTTTTCCTTTATGATTTCATCTATAAGCATTATGAAGCCTGCCACATAGAACAATATGTTGATAGCAAAAAATACCAAGAAATGGAAGGAAAGGAAAAGCCTTGATGCGGCAAATAAAGCAGGAATAATGTCAATGTAATAAAAAATAAGGCTGGTAAAGAAGAGGTAAATGTAATAGGTAAAAAATAAAAGTGTTGTTATAACTGCAAAATAAATTATGGGCATCTTGAAATACTTCATCAGGAGGTATAATAGTAAAAAAACAACAGCTACAAAAAATAACACCTGAAAAAAACTGCTGAAAAATATATTATTTGCAAATCCGGTCTGGATGTCCACTCCTAAAATGGCCTTGTCTTTTAATCTGCTGATGCTAAAAACAGGGGCTATCAGCAAAACAGATACTGAGCTGAAAAACAATGCCAGCCTTAATTTGCTGGCATGATAAATCCTGCCTGTAAAAGCACTGTACCAAAAAAAAGACGGCAATATCAGCAAAAATAAAATCCCTATTGCGTTTAACAGATAGACAAAAAATAATGAAAACTGCTCAAGAAAAGGCTGATTTTCAATTTGGCCTAAAAATAAGGGTATTAATGAGTCGTGGCCCGCTCCCAATTGACTGAAATAAAGCGAATCCCTAAATGTTAAGATATATGGCAATATGAAGCTTAATGCATCTGTAAGCAAGTGCAACACTAACATTCCTGAAATTCCCAAAAGAATTGTTTTTTTATAATGGAATAATGAGATAAATTTTTCATAAAATATCTCGCCAAATTTCCCTATTCTGTAAATGAGGCTTTCCACATTGTATTTCCTGTAATGCCTCATGATTATAAAAAGGTAAAATAGCAGCCCAAGCATGATTAAAGGAGCGTCTATTGCTATAGCCAGCCATTCCATAATAAGGTTAAATACGGCAACAAAAAAAGCAGTATAAACAAGATAAACAGTTACTATTCTTGTTAAAAATTTATAAATGCTGTCTGGCCTTCCTTCCTCATGAATAATATTCATTAAGCTTGGCTCTCTCACATCTATAAAAAAAGAAGAATAAACTGCAAGCAATATTATTATTATTCCTCCGGTAATAAAAAAATAAAGCTCAAGCATAAGGGCATTATCCAAAATAAAATTCTGGAAATCATAAAATATAACAAACTCCTCTATAACTCCTGAAGAGAATAAAATAATGTTTTTGAATATCAGCATGAAATAGGATATTATCAATAATATGTCCACATGCCTGTGCCGGTTGTTGAAGAATATTGTTGTGAGGCTTGTCTTATACAATAAATATCCTAATGCCGTCCATGAGATTACCTTTTTCGCATAATCCATATCTGCAGGAAGAATCTCAAAAAAATCAAGAGCATTAAGCAGGATAAGCAGGATAAGTATAACTTCCTCTATCCTGTGTATCATCCTCTTTTTTTCCATTACAGGCATTAATCTAACACAGCTATTTTAAGTTTTCTATAAAATTGTAGGTTGATGTGAATTTATAATTTGTGCTTATGCGGGGCCTTAGAGAGCTTCTCAACTTCGCATACTGCGTATGCTCAGGTCGTATTGTCCAACCTTTTGGAAATCTCTGAATTGGCAATTTACGCATAAGCACTAATTCCCGCACCAACCCTAGATTAACAAAAAGATATATAAATAATATAAAAAAAGAAGTAATCTAATGAAAAAAAGAGGGCAGCTAGGAGATGTTATAAAATATGTTATAATCGCATTTATAATAGTATCTGTAACTTTTTTTGGCTACTCTGCATTTGCAAAATTTAAGAATAAAGCGTGCAAAACAGAAATTGCAAAATTTGAGATTGATTTAAGGGATATTGACAAGACGGTAAAATATGGAAGTGTTAGGGAAATTATAGAGCAGGTGCCATGCAATGCTGATGAGATATACTTTTTTGATTTAAATAAAGATATTAAGCTTGATTTTCTTGATCATCTTCCATTATTAAAAGATAGCGTGCAAAGCAAGGCTGAAAAAAACGTTTTTATAGTGAAAGATGACAAGATCATAGACTCGTTTTATGCAGGAAACCTCGATATGGATTTTCCAAATTACCGTTGCTTTATTCCGAAATTTGATAAGATAAACTTTTTTCTTGAAGGGAGGGGAACAAAGGCTACAGTATTCCCTGGCTGCTTTCAGCCGGAATGTACATACATACCCATAAAGCCGGAGGAGGATGAAGCTGCTGAAATTCTTGATGAAGCTGAGGAATATGGCAAGACCGATAAATGCACAAATTGCCCAGAAGATAAGGACGAAGAATTTTTTGATTTTGTTGAAACCAGGGATAATGTGCAGATTTTCAGAAAATATGAGTACTGCATCGAAGAAGGAAAGACAAATGTGGAAATTGTTATTAAACCTAAAGGTGGAGTCACATTAAAAGAATTCCGATTTTACGAGTCTATTCCAAAAGCATGTGTCGATGACCTGAAAATCTACCTGTTAAATTGGTCAAAAGAGCATGAAGTATCTATAAAAGATGACCCATTGATAATATGGACCTTGGATGAAATAAAAGAAGAGGAAAGGCTTACATACACTTTAGACAAGACACTTACTGAAAATTGCAAGGAAATCATTGAAGGGCTGGGTATTGCAAATACAATAGAGGAAGAAGTTAAAGTTGATATTCCTGGTCCTGAAAAAATAGAAGTTATAGAAATGAAAGATATCCCGGCAATAAGCCTTAATGGATTATCAGATAAAGAACAGATAGCAATACCCAACCTATGGACTTATACTGAATATTCAGGCAGGAAACAGAACATTAAATACAGGATAACAAAGCAGACAAATGAGGGCAAGATTGACTGCTTCATAGAGAATAAGAAAGAGATAAAATGCAAAGTTAAGGAGAATATAAAATCTTTTTCTTTTATTACAGTGCAGGCAGAGGATGGAAATATTGTTGGAGAAGCTACATTTGAAGTGAATGTAAATCCCTCTTCAGTATCTTCGAGCTATACTCGATTAAGATGTAAAGAAGAGAAGGATAGCTCGTGCAAGTGGGTTTTAGGAAATTCCTGCAACAATGAATGCATATCAGATGGGTTTAGTAAAGGAGAGTCAGGTGGATTTTGCTGGCTTGGCAGAAAATGCAAATGTTATGATGAATGGGAAACTTCCTGCGAGCAAAATCCAAGCTGCGGCGCTGGAAGTGTTATAAATACCTTGTCCTGCACAAATCCCTAGAAAAAAATTAAGAATAATCTATCGGCTTATTTCTTTTTGCTCAATTCTAATTTACCAATTCTTTTTAGAAACTATTAAAAACAATTAATCGAATAAATAAGCTAAGATAAATAATTTCCAGTAAAATGGCAGAACAGCAGCAGATGAGCGAGGAGCAGGTAGCGGAACTGCAGGAGAAGATCAAGAATATGTCTCCTGAAGAATTAAAGGAGTTCCAGAAGAAGCAGTGCATATTCTGCCAGATTGTATCGGGAAAAGTCCAGTCCAGGAAAGTTTACGAGGATGAGAATGTGCTTGCAATTCTGGATATTAATCCTGCTAATCCGGGGCATATACTAATCATGCCAAAGGAACATTATTCTATCATGCCTCAGATTCCTGAAGATGATATCAAGCATATTTTTGCAATTACAAAATCACTTTCTAATGCTTCTTTGAGGGCTTTAGAAGTCCAGGGCTCAAATATTATTGTTGCGAATGGAGTTGCAGCAGGGCAGAGAGCCCAGCATTTCATGGCCCATCTAATACCAAGGAAGGAGAATGATGGAGTTGATTTTCAAGTTCCCCAAAAAACTATTCCGGATAAAGACCTTCTGGAAATTAAAAAAATATTATCTGAAAGCCTTGGAGCAAAAACTGAAGAAGTTACAGAACCTGTTCCCAGGATCCTTCCTGCACCTAAAAAAGAGGTTGTTGAGGCGGAATTTAGCGAAAATAATGAAATTGATGAAGTGGAAAAGCCAACTAAAAAAAGGATTAAAAAAGACACAAAGAAGAAAATAGTGAAACCGAAAACTGAAAATAAAGTTACAGAGAGCAAAGGGGAAAAATCCAAAGAGGAAATTGACCTTGATGATATAGCAAAAGTTTTGGGTGCAAAATGACTGAATCAAAAGATAGCTGCCTTATCTGCCAAATCGTAAGCAATAAGATACCTTCCTATAAGATTTATGAGGATGATATGGCTTTGGCAGTTCTTGATGTAAATGGAGCAAATCCCGGGCACTGCTTTGTGATTCCTAAAAACCATTATCCTATAATAGAGCATGTCCCTGATTTAGAGCTGGGAAATCTTTTTTCAATAGCCAATAAAATTTCAAGCTCAATATTCGAGAATTTAAAGGCTGAAGGAACTAATATATTTGTAGCGAATGGTATTCCTGCAGGGCAGACTGCTGCGCATTTTATGATTAATGTGATACCAAGGAAGGAAAATGACAATATAAACCTGCAATGGAAGCCAAAGCAGCTTAGCGAGGAGGAAATATCCACTGTGGAACTTAAATTAAAAGAGCAGATAAAAAATGTGGAGATGGGCAGTGTTGAACCTACAAATAAACCAGGACCATTGCATGAAAAAACAGAAACAAGCTCATTTGCAGATGATGAAGATGATTATATTGCAAATCAGTTGAGAAGAATACCTTAAAGTAGTTTTCAATATTTTTATAATTCTTATTCAATTTAGAAATGTAAATTTTTTAAGATAAATAAATTTATTAATTTGGGTTTTAGTTTAGAGGATCACAAATATCAAATTTCCGTAAGCTAAAGTTACGATAAAAGCAATAAAAAAGCTCGGGACAAACGGTATTCCTTCTTTAATGAGTATTTTATTGACTTTTCTTTTTTTGTATAGAGCAATAAGCTTTTTGATCTGCTTTTTTTCAATTCCCAGGTCTTTTGGCCCGGTAACGTACTTTCCATCAACCTTAATTTCTTTTGCAATCCAGTCCCCTTCAGTCAGCTCTGTTGGCCTGACATGCTTAAGCATGCATGATTTTTCTACAGCCTTGATTGAAATCCAGAGGTAAAATGTCAGGATGGATATTATAGATAAGTAAAAGAATGTCAGCCTTAAAAACTTGTCAGGTGCAAGAATTGCAATTAAGACCAATATTGCGAATATGGCCAGGATTATTTTTTTTATCTTAACTGTTTTTTTATTGCCTAGATTTTTTTTAAAGGCTTTAAGGAATTTTTTCCTGTTTTTAAAAATTAGATAAAAGCTCCACAAAATGCCGTATAAAGCTCCAATAAGCATTGCATTAATTAAGAAACTTGCTAAAAAGGGAAAGTTTTTGGAAAAAATATCTATTCCTATTAATGCTCCTAAACCCATCAAAATCTTGCTGTCTCCGCCGCCCCACTGGCCTGTATAAAACATCACCCATGCTATTGCAAAAAGAGCAGCAAATCCAATAATGCTGTTTATTATGAAATTCAGTTTCCAGTAAATAGCAGAAAAAAGAAGATTTATCCCAAAACCAAAGCCTATCAAGCCGAGATTAATCCAGTCCGGAACTTCCCTTGTCTTAAAATCCGTATAAGAGCCTATCAAAAGGGCAATAAACCCGACAGCAAATGGGATGGAAATGGTTAATGGAACACTATTTTGAATAAGAGCATCTAACATTTTTTGATTAAAAACAACAACATTTATAAATATTTTTAGTATAGTATGCACTGGGTGGTTATTAGGATTTGAATTGTTGTTTTCTTTTTTGATGCATAGCTAAATCTGCATCTTTGAATAGGCGTAGCCTCCTCCTCTGTTCTTTTTTCTTTTTTGGTTTTTTTGTTTTCCGGGAGGCTTGTCTTGAGGCTTAATAAAATCATCAGTATATTGTTTTAGATCACCATTAAAAATTTCATCAGCTAAAATATCATAATGTCCAGAAAAATCCTCAATAATCGTATCAGGGCCATTTTGTCTGGAACAAAAATTGTATATGATCGTGGGAAGGTTAATTGATTTAATTCCCGGAATTATAATCCAAGTTGGTGTTTTATATGTTTCTTCAGTATTTTCAATCCTTTCATAAACTTCAACAATCCCATATTTTGATTGTTTATTACCTTCTATTTTTGTGAAATACCAATCTTCAATAATTGTGATGATATCATTATTTGGTTGATTATTCGTTTCCCTATTCTCAAATCGATGAGCTATGTTTTTCTGGACTGTAGAAACCTTAACAGTATTATCTAAATGTTTATGTAAAAGGGAATTATATGCATTATAAAGATAATCCCCTTTAGAAAATTCTTTTGTTATTTGGTCCTGAACAATCAAAGACTCTAATGGATTATTTCCAATAGTCTTTTCTACAGTTCTTATGATTGGCGGAGGATTAGCTTGCTTATTATACAAATACAATGTTATATCACAATCAACCATGGATAACCACCCAAATTCTTGACCTATAACAAAATTATTGTCGTTAATATATAAAATTTATTAAAATATAATGCATTAAGATTCTAATTAAACATCTATTTTACTTTTTTAATTTTATCCAAAAGCCTGCATGCATTGCATTTGCCTTTTGAAGCCGGTTCCTGGCATATATTGCAGTAATTTAATCCCTGCTCTTTGAATCCTGACTTTAATTCCGGAAGTATCTGCAAAAATGAGTTTATTATTGAATGCTTTGTTCCGGGGAACTTTTGCTCAAAGTCGTTGAGCATATTCCTTATTTCTGCCCTGTAGCTTTCTGTAATGTTCGGGCATTCAGTAAAATTATCGAGCAGATTGTTGGAATAGGCGTAAATTGCTGTTTCCTTTTCTGTGCATAAATACAATGGCTTTATTCTAGGAACAAATTTTTTGTTTTTATTTACTCCGGATATTGGACCTAATCGTGCAGAAGCCTGCATATTGTTCTTGAATTGGTTCATCATGATGCTCTGGCACTCATCATCCAAATTGTGCCCTGTGGCAAGTTTTGTAAAACCAAGCTCTTTTGATTTTTTATTCAACAAGTATCTTCTTAAGATTCCGCAGACTGTGCATGGCTTTTCATTCAAAACATCAATCATGTTGTCCAGCTTAAGCCCAAATTCTTTTTTGAATGAAAATAAATTTAATTTTATCTTATTTTTTTTGCAGAATTTCTTTGCTGTTTTGAGCGTCTTTTCCCTATAACCTTTAATGCCTTCATCTATTGTTATTGCCTCTACTTTTATCCTTGGGTTTTGCTTTGATAATTTATTTAAGATATGCAATAAAGTCAGAGAGTCTTTTCCTCCGGATAAAGCTGCTACTATGCGCTCTTTTTTTCCGATTAAATTGAACTGCCTTATAGTCCTGAATACCTTGCCCTCAAAATATTTTGTAAAATGGCTCTTGCATAATCTTTCTCCGGCAGGTAATTTTATCACTGGGTTTTTGCTGCAGCAGTTGTTTTTTTTCATTTTAGTTTAAATTATATAAATATTATAATCAGCCGCCAGAAATAACAGATATTATCTTAATATTGCCTTTGTCTTTGAGCTTTTCATCCTCAAGGACAATTTGGTCTTTAATTCCCACTATTACAGTGACCGGGTTTATTTTCATCTTTTTAAGAAGGTCCTTTACTGATGAATTATCAGCTAGTTCTATTGTTTTTTCAGTATTTTCTCTGTCATAAAAAACATTTAGTTTCATGAAAAGAAGGAGATTTGAGGTGTTTATAAAGGTTTACTGCGCAAAGTTTAAATAATGCATACTGTTCATTGAGTGAATTTATTGATAAAATGATTAATGAATCTAATTGGAATTATCAGCCATATGAGGTAGGTCATCATTACCTAAATATGTTCAAAACCTAGGCAGGTTTAGTAGTTTTTGGGGTGGACTATCATTTTCTGAAGTAATTAATCCTGTAAATGATTTTGGTATTCCAATAAAAGATGCAGAACCAAGCCAAAAATATACCTATCGTAAGATTAACCAGTTTAAAGAAACTCTTGAAAATGCAATAAAGGATGAAGAGAACTTTATTTCTGAGATAGGGAATAAAATGATTGAAATAGAATTTGGCTATTATGCCTTAAAATTCTTTTCGAGGAAAAAAGTCAAAGTAAAAGTGCCTTTGAAGCATATAGAAGTTAAAGTTCCTGACAATGGTCCTCCATACATTTTAGAAAAAAATAATGGGGAATTTAGTTATAAGGTTAAAAATACAAATCTTACCCCCATCGTATCTGAAAAGCAATGCTATGATATTTATAGGGAAAGAAAAAATATGGAAGATGAAATTGAAAAAATGGAAATAATTAATAATATTCTAGAGGTCTTTTCAGATGAATTTTATCCTGATGAGGATTATTTGAGTGTTATCAATGAAAATTCTGAAATTTTAAAGAGTATTGGGATTAAAGATGAATGGCTTGGCCTTTAATTCTTTGCTGATACTCCGGCTTTTCTGATAAATTATTTCGTGATGTTAATTGAATAACAGTTATTTCCTTATAAAAATTTCAAAACAAAACATTTAAATAGTACTTTGTATTACTTAGTAAATTGTCCTAATTAAACTTAGAATGGAAACAATAACAGGATTAAAGCTGACAAACCAGCGCCATGAAATTTTAGATTACCTTGACAATAATAAAGTGCATCCTACTGCTGACAGGATATATTTTGAAGTGAGGAAAAAACTGCCCAGGATAAGCAGGGGCACAGTATACAGGAACCTTGAGGTTTTATCGCAAAAGGGCTTTGTGAAGGAAGTGAATGCTGCAGGGACAAAAAAATTTGAGCTTGGGGTTAAAAGCGGAATGCAAAGCCATGACCATTTTATCTGCAGGAAATGCAATAAGATGATTGATGTGTTTTTTTCTGATATGGATAATAGAGTTCTAAAGCAAATCAAAAATAAAGATCATAGCCTAAAAGTCGAAAGCATGACAATAAATTTCTCAGGGTTATGCAATAAATGCAAATAACTGGAGGTAATGAAAATGGTAAATATAAATGAAAAAGCGCCGGAATTTAAGGAAGATGCGTATGTTAATGGAAAAGTGAAAAAGATAAGCCTGGAAGACTATAAAGGCAAATGGCTGGTGTTATTCTTTTATCCCGCTGACTTTACTTTTATCTGCCCTACAGAATTAGGGGAGTTAGCAGATAATTACAAAGAGATTAAAAAGCTGGGAGCAGAAGTAATTTCAGTAAGCACAGATACCGGGTTTGTGCATAAGGCATGGCACGATACATCTAATACAATAAAAAAAATAAAGTTCCCTATGCTTGCGGACCCTGCACGAAGGGTTTGTAAAAGCTACTGGACATTAATCGGAGAGGAAGGATTGTCATTAAGGGCAACTTTCATTATTGACCCAAAGGGAATTATAAAGGCGTTTGAATTCCATGATAACAGCATTGGAAGAAATGTGCATGAGCTTATAAGAAAGCTGCAGGCAGCCCAATTCGTGGAAAAGCATGGTGATCAAGTATGTCCTGTCAACTGGGAGCCTGGGGATAAAACTCTAAAACCGGGTTTGGATTTAGTCGGAAAAATATGAGGAGGTAAAAAATGCCAAAAGAGAAATTAAAAGAACAAATAATAAATGAATTAAACAAGGCTTTGGAAGTGGAGTATAGCGCAATCATAATGTACCTGCACCATGCAGAATTTGTTACAGGATTGAATGCAGAGCCAATAATAGAAAGACTTAAGGAGATAGCTAGTGATGAAGAAAAGCACAGGGATATGATAAGGGAAAGAATTGTTGTTTTAGGTGGCATTCCTTCAACAAATCTGAGTGATTTAAAAATTTCCCAATCTGATGATATCAAGGAGATGCTGGAGGAAGAGTTGAAAGAAGAATTAATAGCGGTGAAATTGTACCAAAACATACTGGAATTGGTAAAGCAGCTTAAGGATAATGAAACGTTGTATCATGCAATCTACCATTTGATTCAGGACGAGCAAGAGCATGTTGAAGAATTGAAAAGATTATTGGCAATGAAATGAGGAGGCAATGGAAATGGCAGAAGATAATGGAATTTACAAATGTGAAGTATGTGGGAATGTAGTTAATATAATACATAATGGCAGAGGAGTATTAGTCTGTTGCGAGAAGGAAATGCAGCTACAAGTAGCAAACACAGTGGATGCTGCAGAAGAAAAGCATGTTCCAGTTGTAAGTGTTGACGGCAATAAGGTTACTGTAAAAGTCGGATCTGTTGAACACCCAATGGAAGAAAAACATTATATTATGTTTATACATCTTGTCCAGGATGGAAGTGTAATTGCAGGGAAAAGATTAAAGCCAGGAGATGCTCCGGAAGCTACATTTACAGTAGAAAGTGCAGATAATATAAAAGCAAGAGCTTACTGCAACCTGCATGGATTGTGGACAAGCTGATTTTTTATTATTATTTATTTTTTATATTGAACAATAATTAAGTTTATTGGAATCCTTTTTTCTCAACTTCCAATGCAAGCTCTTTTCCCCCACTTTTGACTATTTTGCCTTCTTTGATAATGTGGACTTCATCTGGAGTTATATAATCAAGAATTCTTTGATAATGGGTTATCAATAAAATTCCCATGTCTTTCTTTAACTTATTGATGCCTTCGGAAACAATTTTTAGTGAGTCAACATCAAGCCCAGAATCAGTCTCATCAAGAATCCCTATTTTTGGCTCAAGTATGGACATCTGCAGTATTTCCATTCTTTTTTTCTCGCCTCCGGAAAAGCCCTCATTCAAATAGCGGGTTGTGAAGCTCTTATCAATCTTCAGAAGATTCATCTTTTCCTGCAGCAGCTTATGGAAATCCAGGACAGAAATCTGTTTTTTGTTTCTTGTGTTTAATGCTGTCCTTAAAAAATTAGAGGCAGTAACGCCTGAAATTTCTTTTGGGTATTGGAATGACAAGAAAAGGCCTGCTCTTGATTTTTCATCAGGCTTTGCGTTTGTTATGTCCTTTCCATCCAGTAAAATTTTCCCGGAAGTTATCTTATACCTTGGATGACCCATCAAGGCAAATGATAAAGTGGATTTTCCAGAGCCATTTGGCCCCATCAAAGCCACTACTTTTCCCTTGCCTACTTTGAGGTCTATTCCTTTGACTATCTGCTTTCCTTCCACTTCCACCTTAAGGTTTTTTATTTCTAAAGACATTTTTAGATGTTTTTTTGTTTTTTATTTGTATTTTTTAAATTTTATTTATAATTTTGAAAATTTTTAATTGGGACTGTTTTTTATATTATTCTTTTCATGGATTGCAACAAATTTACGCTGTCCCGCATTGGACAGCTATTTATTCCGCTGTTGTTGCTTGATATTATTTTATTTTTATTGGAATTTTTTTGTTGGGTATTTTATTGCTTTTTGCTTTCAAACTCTTTGATGCCTTGTTTTACTGCAACCAGGCTTAAAACAGCGCATTTTGTCCTTACAGGGCCTATTTCAATTCCCAGCATATTGACAATGTCTTCTGTTTTTAAATTTTTAATCTCTTCAAGGGTTTTTCCTTTTATTTCTTCAGTAAGCATTGAAGCTGCTGCCTGCGATATTGCGCAGCCTGTGCCGGTAAATTTTATGTCTTTTACCTTGCTGCCATTGACTTTTAGATTAACTGAAATAATATCTCCGCATAATGGGTTGTTTTCAGTGTGTTTAATATTTGCATCTTCTATTGTTCCCTTATTATGGGGATGTTTATAGTGGTCTAAAATATTTTCCTTGTAGATTCCATCTCCAATATAGCTTGGATCTATATTTTCCATCAGCCAAACACCTTTATCACTTTTTTAATCCCTTCAGCTAATTTGTCTATCTCTTGTTTTGTATTATATAAGTAAAAGCTTGCCCTTGCGCTTGATGTTATTCCCAAAATATTTGATAATGGCATGGCGCAATGGTGCCCTGCCCTTACTGCAACTCCTTCTGTATCTAAAATTGATGCAGTATCGTGGGCATGCACTCCTTTTACATTAAATGCAATTACTGATGTTCTTTTTTCTGCCTTTGGGCCGTAAATTTCCACTTCTTTTATTTTAGACAGTGTTTCTATTGCATATTCTGTTAATATTTTATCATGAGCCATGATATTTTTCATTCCAACCTTGTTTATATAATCAATTGCAGCCCCTAATCCAATACCCCCTGCAATATTTGGGGTGCCTGCCTCGAATTTCCACGGCAGGTCATTCCATTTTGAATTTTCAAATGTAACTTCCTTTATCATTTCCCCGCCGTAATTGAACGGATTGAGGTTTTGAAGCAATTCTTTTTTTCCATATAAAACTCCAATTCCTGTAGGGCCTAACATCTTATGCCCTGAAAAGGCAAGGAAATCGCAGTTTATTTTTTTAACATCAACTGGAATATGCTGGATAGATTGGGCTGCATCAACTATAAACAATGCATCATTTTCGTGCGCAATCCTGCAAATTTCATCAACATCGTTTACTGTTCCCAGAACATTGGAAATATGAGTTACAGAAACTATTTTTGTTTTTTTTGTTATATTCTTTTTTATGCTTTCTTTTTTTAGCAAGCCATTTTTATCTATTTCAATAAACTTTAGTTTTGCCTTGTTTTTTATAGCAATCTGCTGCCATGGAACTAAATTGGAATGGTGCTCCATCTGTGTTAAAACAATTTCATCCCCTGGCTTTATCTTATCTGAAAGAGAATATGCCAGCAGGTTTAATGATTCGGTAGTTCCTTTTGTAAAAATAATTTCCTCGAAATCCGTATTGATAAAGTCAGCTACTTTTTTATGGGCTTCTTCATAAGCTGCTGTTGATTTTTCTCCGAGCTCGTGTATACTTCTATGTATATTTGCATTATATTTTTCATAAAAATCCTTAACAGTACCTATAACCTGCTTTGGCTTTTGTGTTGTTGCAGCATTATCTAGATAAACCAGATTTTTTCCATGAACTTTTACATTCAAGATAGGAAAATCTTTTCTTATTTTTTTTGTGTGCAGCATTTTAGCTCAACCTTGATTTTTTTATTAATAATTTCACGAATATTATCCTTCAGCTTTTGATATTGAATCTTATTGAGTATTGGGTTGAAAAAGCCTTTTGCATACTCCCTTATTGCAAGCTCTTTGCATAATCCCCTGCTCTCCATATAAAAGAGCTTTTCTTTGTCTATCCTTCCGATTGATGCTCCATGGGCGCATTTAACATCATGATTGTTGATTTCCAGATTTGGAATGGTATCAGCAACTGCATTTTTTCCAAGGACTAATACATCATGTTTTTGTTTTGCATCAGACCCATTTGCATTATCCTTAATCACAATTGAGCCATGGCTTACAGTTTTTGATGAATCTTCTACAATTCCTTTAGAGTTCATTTTTGATGTTGTGTTTAGAGCAGTATGGATTGAATGTGCACCTATATCGAATTTCTGGATATTATCGCTAAAAAATAATCCATTGTAGTCTGAATTTGAATTTTCCCCATCAAGAGCTGTTATTGTGCCAGATAATGTGGTTTTGCTTCCAAAACACAAATCAAGCCAGTTTATGCTGGAATTTTCTTTTGCAATTGCCCTTTTGATTGTGAAGTTGGATGTTTCCTGGCTTAGAAGCTGTATGTCATTGTAATTTACTGTAGTGTTATCTGCTGCAAAAATTTCCACTATTTTGCTTCTGTAAGATGCTTTATCGCTTGATCCTGATTTGCTTATTACAGAAAGGCTTGCGTTATTTTCCGCGATAATTATGATATGCTCAAAATCAACACCTGAATTTACAGCTGTTATTTCTATCGGCTCCTTTACGTTTATATTTTTTGGAGCGTATATGAAAATTATGTCTTTCAAAAAAGCATTATGGAAGGAAGTGAATTTATTTGCATCAATGCTGCTCATGAATTTTTCTTTTACAATGTTTTCGTGATTTTTTAACATATCTTGAAGGTTAAAAATCTTAATATCTTTGCTGCTGTTTTTTATTTCTATTTTTGATTTTTGTTTTGCAGTATTTTCTATGTTAATTTTATCTAAGTCCAGGTCAATGTTTAAGTCCATATTTATGCCATAAACAAATCTAGGCATAATTGAATTTAAGAAAATTTTTAAGGCTTTGAGTCTTTTATCTAATAACCAAGATGGCTCATTGTTTTGCTTAGACAAATCTTTTACAATTTTTTCATAATTTAGTGTTTTTGTTTTCAGCATTTTAACTTAATGAACTTTCCATCTCTATCTCAATCAATCTATTTAGTTCGACTGCATACTCTAAGGGCAGTTTTTTGACAACCGGCTCGATGAAGCCTGAGACTATCATTCTTGTGGCATCTTCCTGGCTTAGGCCGCGGCTCATTAAATAAAAGATCTGCTCGGCATTTATTTTTCCTACACTTGCTTCATGGCCCAGGTCAGATTCTTTTTCCTGGACATCCATGTAAGGGAAAGTATTGCTTTCAGAAATACTGTCCATCATCAGGGCATCGCACCTTACATGGGATTTTGAATCTAAAGCTCCTTTTTTTATGTGCAGTAAGCCGCGATAGCTTGTTATGCCGCCGTCCTTACTTATGCTCTTTGATTTTACTGTTGAGGTTGTGTTTTTAGCTAGATGATAGACTTTTGTTCCGGTGTCCTGGTTTTGGCCTTTTCCAGCAAAAGCAATCCCTATGAAATCTGATTTGGCATTTTCACCCTTTAAGATTGAGGTTGGGTAGAGCATGGTATTTCTGCTTCCCATGTTTCCATTTACCCATTCTATGGTTCCGTTTTTTTCAACTATTGCCCTTTTTGTGTTTAAATTGTATGTGTTTTTGCTCCAGTTTTCTATACTAGAGTAACGGGCCTTGGCATTTTCCATAACATGGATTTCTACGCAGCCTGCATGCAAGGAATTTGCATTGTACTGGGGGGCTGAGCATCCTTCAATATAATGGACTTCTGCGCCTTTGTCGATGATAATTAAAGTATGCTCGAACTGGCCGGCAGCTTTAGCATTCATCCTAAAATATGCCTGAAGGGGCATTGTTAATTTTACGTTTTTTGGGACATAAATAAAAGTGCCTCCTGACCAGACAGCAGCATGCAGGGCTGAGAATTTATGTAGGCTTGGAGAAATGCAGGAAGTCATGAAATATTTTTTGAACAAAGCTTCGTGTTTTTTTAAAGCGACATCGCAGTCAAGGAATATTACCCCTTTGTCTTCCCATTGCTTCTTGAGGCTATGGTAAACAATTTCTGATTCGTACTGGGCTCCGGTTCCTGCCAGAACATTTCTTTCTGCTTCTGGAATCCCTAGCTTTTCAAAAGTGTTTTTTATTTCTTTAGGAAGATCGTCCCATGAGCTTGCTTTTTTTGCATCAGCCTTTTGATAGTAAATAATTTTGCTTAAATCCAGATCTTTTAAGTCCGGGCCCCATTTCGGCATTGGCAGTTTTTTAAATATTTCAAAAGCTTCAAGCCTTTTTTTCAGCATCCATTCCGGCTCGTTTTTTTGCCTTGAAATTTCCATTACTATTTCTTTTGTCAAACCGGGCTTTGTCTTGTAGGCGTATTTAACTTTATCATGATGAGTGTATATCTCCTTGTTGATTTTCAGAATCTGTTCTGCCATCTTATTCAAATTTAACATATATTATTTATTAATACAATTTAGATTTTATTTAAACAGATGCCGCATTTTTTTGGCAATGCCTGGTCTTGCTTTTTGTGGATATCACACATGACTTTTTTTACAGCCATAAGGTTGCACAGCCTCATCATCTCAGAAATGATTACATTTTTGTCATCTTTGATTCTTTTTGCAGATTTCTTTATTTCTGAAGATACGGCATCGCTAAAAACAACATCCTTACCTCTTTTAGAGCTCAGATACTGGGAAACAGCTGCTTCTGTAAGGCCCATATATTCTGCAACCTGCTTCTGTGTGAAGTTAAAATCCTTAATCAGACTTTTAGCTATTTCTCTCCTTAAAGCTGGCATTATATACCAAACTTCAATCTCCTGGGGCATCTGTCCTTGCATATACTTAACGATTGTTAATTGATATTTAAATGTTGTGGTTTATTCGGGGGTTGATGCATTAGCTATACTTTCTAATAATCTAATCCAACTAAGAAAAAAATTACTTTACTCTTAATTCACTTCTTCTTTAAAGCCATCTTCCTTACTACATCTTCCAGCTTTTTCTGGTTTTTTCTGACTATTATGTATGTGTAGACAACTACAAATATCATAAAAAGAAATCCAGTGACTATGAAAAAGTCCAGTGTCCTGGAAATATTTAACTTGATCAGTACTGGATTAAGGATTCTTGGAAATAATGTTATGATGATAAAAGCAGCCCAGAATAGGAACCAGAAGCTGTATTCTTTTATTGTGAATTCTTTTCTTTTGTAATGCAGAAAAGAGTAATACATCATAAAGAAGCCAAATAATAATCCCAGGATCTGAATTCCGAGTAAATCTGCCATTTTATTATCTCCTAAACTAGTTTTTGTTTAATTTCCAAAACAACAGGTTAAAGACAATCTTAAACCCGTCAAGGATTGTTGTTCCCTTGTACTTGTCTGAATATATTGTTTCTATTGGAATTTCTTTGTATTTTAATTTATGCCTGCCTATCTTTGCTATCATCTCACTTTCCATGCTGTAATCAGACGCTTTCCACCTTAATTTCCTATAGGCTTTTGCAGTAAAAGCGCGGTAGCCGCACTGGCTATCCCTGATTGAGACGCCATATAAAAACTTTATTGTTTTGTTGATAAACCCATTCCCTAACTTTAATATTAACGGCATGTGCTTGCTTGGCTTTCTGTATCCAAGCACAATATCAGAGCTTTTTATGCTTTCCAGAAATTTCGGGATTTCTTTTGTATCATGCTGCGCATCAGCATCAATTGCAATCATTACTTTTGCATTGTTTTTTACAGCATAGTCGCAGCCAGTTTTTAGTGTGGCTCCCTTGCCGAGATTTATTATGTGTTTTAATACAACTGCTTTGGATTTTTCAGCTATCTCTTTTGTCCTGTCATTGCTGCCGTCATCAACAACAACCACTTCATCAACATATTTTCTTATTTCTTTGACTATCTTGTTGATGTGCTTCTCCTCATTGTATGCAGGCACTATTGCGAAGGTTTTTGATTTCATTTATAGTATAGTAATATTGTTATATTTAAAAATTAATGTGTATTTTGAGAAATGTTTAGTTATGTTGTATTGGTTTCCTCACTTTCTGCTGTTGTATTTTCTTCTGTGCTTTCTGTTGGTGATTCTTCTGTTGTTTCTTCTTCGACAATTTCTTCTTCAACTTCCGGCTCAGGAACTTCAATAATGTTTTTTTCTTTCCCTTCCCAGTCGACTTTCCAGACTATAATTCGGCCTCCGAATACGCTGCTTTCATCGCTGAACTTTTTGAAATATCTTAAGCCGATTCCATCCTGGTAAAACAGCCTAGTGAACATTGAGCCTGTAAGGTCTGAGTCCATCTGAAGCATCCTGTAGCTGTCGCCGTTCTTAATCAATGCTATTCCCAGGCTTCTTCCATTCTGTAAATTTATAATAGACTCATTATATTCTTTGAATATTATGCCTTCATTTGTTGGGATTGATAATGACTTTGAATGCATGTTACCCTGGTTTGATGGGGCATATGCATCGTTTGTTGTCAGATTAATAATGAAACTGCTGCACTGCAATATATTCTCTTCTTTGTTGCAGCCGACTGTTCCGGCATATCCTGGCCATGGAGCAATCCAGCTGTTTGCCTGGTCGCTTGTTGTTATTGACTGGACTTCATAAAACAGGTTTTCTGCATCAGTTTCTGAATAACCAAACCTATCCTGTAAAAATCCAACACCTTTTTCCATGTCTTCAGAGTATTCTTTCTTTTTCAGGGTGTTGTATATTAAACCGCGGTTAAAATCCCAGCTTCCGAAATGCGCCCATACGCCGCTTTTTCCAATCATATCCTCGGAAGTTATAAAATAATTTTCAGGCGGCTGGCAGTGCGTGGATTCAAGTATGTCTTCAGCACTTTCCTCATTGAAAAGGCCGGTTAATATTTTTTTTGCACCTTCTCTATTAAGGGGCATTATCTCATACATAATGTCTATGGCCTTTGCCCCGTCCCCAATCTGGTTGGCTATAGCATCAAATCCATCTGTGCTGCCGCAGTCAAGCATTCTTAAAAGTCCTATTGCCAGCTCTTCATTGTCTGTTAATAGCGCTTTTCCTACCCAATGTGCCATAGGCGTATTTTGTGTAGTGCCGTCAAATGTAACTGCGCGGTCTGCCCAGAACTTAAACCAGTGTCCAAAGTCCCACCATGAGTTTATTATAGCATCGGGCTTTGAATCTGCTTTTATTTTATCCAATGAAATTTTCCAGGCATCATTGAAGCTTGGTATCTCCTGCTCTGCTGTCCTTTTTGCTGAGGAATATGTTGGAACGAGCAATAAGCCTATGACTACAATGACTGTTACCTTGGATATCAATTTGTTTACATGCAGGCCTTTTGAGAGCCATACACTTGCATGCCTGTAAAGCTCTCCAAGAGCAATTCCAAAGCCTATTGCAAATGCCGGGACCAAAAGCAAAGTGAATCTTATGCCCTTAGTGCTTGCGTAAACTGTTGCTATAAACCACAGGATGAGGAAGATAGAGTATTTTATGTCTATCTCAGTGTCAGATTCCCATAATGCGATTATGATCCTTATTATTATGGGGATGCTTATCAACACCAGAAATGTGTTCAGGTTCTGGACCTTTAATAAAAATATGATTATGTACCATGCCAATGTGCCGGCAACAAACCATAATTTTTTATGCGCCTTTTTTGTTAATGTTAAAGTTATTCCCATTAAAGCAATTAGGAAAAAGTAGAATTTTCCAAGGCCTACCTGGTTTATCACATTGTTAAGGGAGGCAGGATTCTGTTCTGCAACTGTTGTAAAGACATTTGGCCAGATTGTAGTTATGCCCACTTCTTTTAATTTTGCAAATCCCGCGGGATTATTATAGAACTGCTGAAATACATCCAAATTTGAAAATAGGCTTACAAACAACGCAGACATGATAAAAAAAGTCAAAATAAATATCAGGCTGTTTTTCACTGCAGTCTGCTTTAAGAAATTTATGCCTCTCAACAATTCTTTTTTATGCACAAAGGAATAATATGCCAGGTATAAAAAAGTAGACATTAATATGAAGTCAAAAATATACCACCAGCCCCCCCAGGTGAAGCTGTAAAATCCTATTAATAATCCGCCTATCGAGCTCAAGATTATGGTGTTTTTTGTGTTTTTTGAGTCCAATGCTTCCAGGAAGAGCCATGCTATGAAAAGAGGAAACATCACATTGTAGGCATCTGTGTCGGCAAAGCCGCCTACAGTCCTGGTCAGGAAAGAAGGGTGTATCGCAACAACTATTGCCGCTATAATCCCCCCTATATTTCCAACAAGCTTCCTTGTTATGAAAAAAGTCGGTATTACGGCTAAAGCAGAGATCAGAACAGGAACATAGAATACGACTGCCATCAAGTTAATGTTTTTATTAAAAAAGCTGAAGAATTTGAAAAGAAATGCCTCAAAATTGGCATGGAACATGTCATAAATAACAGCCCTTCCCCTTGGCGCAACCATGTGGTTATTCCATGGAACTCCATTCTTTATTTCATCGCCTGCATGCCCATTCTCAAGAATATTTTTGGAATGCCTCATCCAGAAATAAGGGTCTATTGCAAGCAAATAGGTCTGGCCGGTATCGTCCTGCAGCTTTGATTTGAAGAAATTCGATGTAGCTGTGATTTGTTGGGATATCTGTGATTTTTGCTCCCTTAATACTTTTTGCAGCTCGGTTTCCACTAAAGTATTCCTGTTTTGTTCCGGAAGGTTTGGGTATTGCTGGTTTATCTGGCCTCTTATCTGCGACCTTAAATTGTCAATCACTGAGTTTGTTGCCCATTCATCTGTTATAGGCAAATAGGCCGGCTGTACCCTCAAAAAAATAGAGAGGAATATCGGGATTATGAGGAATAAAAGAACTCTGTGCTTTACAAAGAAATTTGAAAACTTTTTGAAATCTATGGACAGGTCTTCATCTGCACTTTCGTTTGTATCTTTTTTGAAAATGTTTTTTATTTTTTTTAATTTTGACAAGTCGAAATTAATTTCATCGTCTTTGTCTTCTTCTTTTTGTCCTTTGTTGATATCTTCTTTTAGAGCAATTTTATCCTTAGCATCGCTTTCTTTTTTCTTAAACATATTTTTTATTTTGGAAAAGTCAATTGAGATTTCCTCGTCATCTTTTTTTTCTTCCTTTATTTCATGAGTTTCAGCGGGTTTTTCTGAAGTTGTATCTGGGCTTTTGCTTTCCATTCCTGCATTTTCCTTTTTTCTTTTGAAAAATCCTGTTATCTTGCTTAAGTCAATAGAAATATTATCATCAGATTCTTTTATTTCCTTGTTTGAATCCTGATTTTGCTTTTCCAAAGAATTCTTTTTCTCTTCCATAAAACTCTTCAATATGGAAAGGCATTTTTTTTAAAAAGGTTTTGATTTGATTGATGCTGGTGCCAAAGTTCAGTTTGTGCTTATGCGGGGCCTTAGATGGCTTCTCAACTTCGCAAAACAAAGTTTTGCTCAGGTCGCTTAGCACAATCTCATGGATATCTCTGAATTGGCAATTTACACACAAGCACAAACTTTTGCAACAACCCCGTTTCAAAAAAATCCCTTGAATTTTTTAGCAAATAATAAAAATCTCGGCTCTTTCATCAATAAATTAAGAATCAACTGGATTGGAGTGTCTCTATCATATTTTTCCAGGGTTTTTTTTACCTTTTTTTGGTTCATCAGCTTGAGCAGATGATCATAATTTTTGTCTGAGAAATTATTCAGGATGCTTCTGATTCTCAGATGCAATAATAATTCTTTTCCGGATTGTTTTTGGAATTCTTTATTGTAGTTTTTTTTATTGATGATAGAATCGCATAAAGTATTTGCAGCTTTAAATGACGGTATTATGCCCCCTCCCGTCGTGGCTTTTACTTGGGCTGCGGCATCGCCAATCAGGTAGATGTTGTTTCTCTGGATTATTTTTTTTGGGTTGTAAATCGGAATGATTCCGGATTCCCATTTTAGGATTTTAGTTTTTCCTGTTCTTTTTTTTAGGAAATCATAAAAATAGTGCTTAGTATTTGTTAAAGATGCCAGGCCGAGCCTTACAGTATCTTGGGATTCTGGAACAGCCCATCCGAAAAAGTTTGGAAAGGAATTTCCAAAATAAGTTTCAAATTCATTTTGATTGGCTTTTAATTTTACTTTTGCCTGCATTCCTATATAGAACCTTGATTTTTGATTTTTAGAAATATATCTTGCAACTGAGGATGATGGGCCGTCTGCACCTATGATTGAATCAGATTTTATTGTTTTTATTTTATTGTTTTTTTTGTCTTTAACCCTTATTGTGTTTTTATTTTTAATGTCCATAAATTTATGTGTTGTTAAGATTTTAACTCCCTGATTTTTTGCCAAATCTGATATGTATTGGTCAAACTTATCCCGGAATAATACGATTTCATCAACTTTTGCATCTGTTTTATTGTTTTTGCTTGTTATGATGACTTTATTTAATTTATTTGCAACTACACTGTTTTTTAGCTTAACAAATTTTTCAATTGAGCCTGTTACAATGCCGGTGCACTGGACGGGATTTCCGATTTTAGAATGTTCTTCAATTAATGCAACATCTTTTCCTTTTTTTGCCAAAAGATATGCAAGATAGCTTCCGGCAGGTCCTGCTCCGATAATTGTTATCATATAATATAGAGAATATTTGTTCTAATTTATATTTATTGGGTGTTTTTATTATTGGGCTTTTTTTATTGTTTTTTTTACATTATTGACCACTTCTTAATAAAAAATATAATTCTTTATCATTTGGTAGTAAAATATAAAAAGGTTTATAAATCGATAATACCTTCTTTGCTTTTTGGGGACAGAATGAAAAAGGTATTTAGCGCAATCATATTTTCATTGATATTTCTTGCTGGTCTTTCAGCAGCTGCATTAGCTGGAAATATAGAAATAGACAATTTTTATGCAGGATCATTGAGCACTCCTTTAACTGATGTGAGAACTTTAGTTTATACCTGCGCAGATGATTCATGTAGTGCTCCAAGCGGAGGTGCGTGGTTTAATCAAAGTTCTGGCTCTTCAAATACAGAAACAATAGAGTATCCCGGAACTGCTAATGAACAGCATTATGCTGAATTTATGCTTGCATCCTGCTATATTCCAAAAGCGTTTAATGTAAGGGATAAAGGGACTGGCTTAACAACAACCTATGATAATGTTTTCAATAAAGTTAATAATTGCAAGTCATTGATAGACACGTTTTCTGTCACTAATTCGGTTAAGCCCAATATGCCTGTTATGGTGGATATAAATGCAAATTTGGATGCAAACACCTACAGCGCTTTTAATCAGATAAACAATGTAGTTGGTTTTTTTCCGGGCAGTGTTGACTATTACTCTGCAGAAACAGAGGTTACATTAAGAATTTATGATTCAAATGGGCAAGTGGTGCATCAGAATTCAAAAATTGTAAATATTTACATGAATTCTCTTGAGCATGTTCATTTCGAATGGATTCCCACTATAGTCGGAGAGTATACTGCAGAGGTTTCCACTAAAGTTATTGACTGCCAGTGCAGCAGCACATCAAAGCAAAGCGCATCAAAAATATTTACAGTTGTGCTGGAAAGTGATACTGATTATTGCTATACTTTGCTTAATAACCTGACAATAAACAATGCAAATCCAAAGGCAGGGGATTTTTTAAGTGTAAGCGCGGTAAAGATCAGCAATGAAGTGGATAATAATGGCAATTTGAATGCGTTGGCTACAGATACAACATTAAAGATATACAAACAAACTACATTGGTGTTTGATTCAAGCAAGACAATCAATGCCAATTCAGACACTATTAATTTCCAGGAATTTTCATACAATACATTAACCCTTCAGGCAGGAAACTATACTGTTGATATGGGTGCTGTTGCATTAAACTGCCAATTTGCAACAAATAATGCAGAGAATGAAACACTATTTTTTACTGTAACACCGTCAGGATCTGCAAATAATGCCCCTGTTGTCAGCATAACCAATCCAACAGTGGGAGCAACATTAAAAGGAATTGAAACTGTTACATGGGATGCGTCAGATGCTGACCAGACTGATTCAAATCTTGATATAAAAATAGAGTATAAATTTAATGGAAATACGTGGACAGTTCTGGAAGATGGTGTAAATAACAATGACGGAATTTTTACATGGGATACAAGGACTGTGCCAAATGCTAATGACTATATGCTGAGAATTACAGTCAAGGATAATGAGGGTGTTGAAGCTACAGATACTGTTAATCAATTTACTATCGGGCCTAACAGTCCTGTTGTTAATATTACAAGCCCGCAAGTCGGGAATATATGGGATGGAACAAGGAGCATTTTGTGGAGTGCGAGCGATTCAGTTCAGGCTGACAGCACTTTAGATATGCTGATTGAGTATAGGTTTAACAGCGCATCCAGCTGGGTGGTTTTGGAGAACGGAACTGATAATAATGACGGAACTTTTACATGGGATACTACTTCAGTTACTGACGGGAATAATTATGAGCTTAGGGTTACTGCAACAAATGATGTTAACGGGACTGGTGTGGATTTTGTAAGCCAGTTTGAAATCAAAAATATCCAAACGGCAGGAAAGCCAAAAACTTCCGCTAAAAAAATTCCAGACAAGTCAAGGAAAAAAAACATTCACATCAACTCAATAGGCTTTGACCAGGAAGATGTGAAGCCGGATGATAAACTATATATCTTCCTCAACTTTGAAAATCATGGAGACATTGATCTGAATAATATCAGGGTAAAGGCTATCATAAGGGAGCTTGGGATACGGAGCAGGACGATAAAAGCTATGGTTGATGATGATGAACAATCTTCAAAATTTTTAAGCCTGTATATTCCTTATTATGCCATGCCGGGAACTTATTATGTGGAGATTGTTATAGACCTCGACGGTGAAAGAAGGATAAAGTATAGGCCGATTAATATCATTTAATATCATTTAATCAAAACCAAAATGCTTATATATAAGTTGTTATAACTTTATAATAGTGTTTTAATGTATCTACTCAAGTATGCTAAAATAACGAAAAGTTTAAATATAAGTTGGATGTTATGCGTATAATAAATTCAATTAAAATAAAAACAATGGGGGTATTTCAAAAATGATGAAAAAGATATTTAGCCTTTTAACAGTGTTTCTGATAGGTGTTTTAATGAGCAGCATGGCATTTGCAGCCATAACAATTGACCAGGTCAAGGTTGATGGAGACATTGTGACAGAGAGTTCTACTAATTTTGTGCTTGATGTTGAAAGAGGAGATGAAATAAACATTAAAGTAAAGATTACAGGAGATTCTTCTGCAGACAAAGACGATGTTGAGATAGAAGCTGTATTAAGGGGCTTTGATTCAAGCGATAAGATTGAAGACATCACAGATACTTTTGATGTAAAAACAAATGTTACTTATATTAAAAAATTAACACTTCCTTTAAGGGAGAAATTAGATCAGGACAGATATAAATTAAGAGTAAGGGTATCTGACCGTGATTCAGCAACAGTTGAAAAAACTTATGAGCTGGAAGTTGACACAAAAAGACATGATGTTGAGATAAGGGATATCGTATTGTCACCAAGCACTGAAGTTAAGGCTGGAAGAGCATTGCTTGGAACCGTATTTGTAAGGAACAGGGGAGAAAAAGACGAAGACGGTGTTAAGGTTGTGATGAGCATACCAGAACTTGGAGTTTCAGCTACTGACTTTATTGATGAGCTTGAAAAAGAAGATGATGATGACGATACAGCAACAACCGAGGAAATGTTCCTAAGGATTCCTGACAACGCAGAAACAGGCGAATATACCGTAAGAATCGAGGTATTTTTTGATGATAACGACAAGAGAACCACACAGGAAGCAACAATACATGTTTTAGGGCAGGAAAAAGCTGCAGTAAAGCCAAAAGTTGAGGAAAAGACAATCATTGCAGTTGCTGCTGACAAGCAGAATGCTGCTAAGGGTGGAAGCGAGGTTTCATATCCGATAACAATTACAAATGCAGGCTCAAGCTCAAAGACTTACACAGTAAGCGCTGAGGGAGCTGTATGGGCAAACTTTAGAGTAAGTCCATCAAATGTTATGGTAATCGGAGCTGGAGACAGCAAGGCATTTACTGTTTTTGTATCAGCAAGAGAAACCGCTCCAACAGGAGAGGGAACATTCACAGTAACTGTTAACAGCGGAGACAAAGTACTGAAGCAATTGCCTTTAGGAATTAATGTCCAGGAAGGCAAGGCAACAGGAACTGCCAAGCTAAAGAAAGGACTTGAAGTGGGAGCTGTTGTCTTAGTGATACTGCTTGTTATTATAGGCCTGATAATCGGCTTCAGCAAGCTTAGAGACGAAAGCGAAGACGAAAAGGAAGGAGACGAAAAAACTTATTATTAGTTTTTTCTTTTTTATTATTTCTATTTTTTTGTATTTTATTTTGGTTTTTTACTAGGATAGGTATTTAATAATATACAAAATATATTTTGAAAATGAAGGTCAATAAAATTTTTTTGAATTTATTTTTGATTCTATTATTTTTTATATCAATAAATATAGTATATGCGCAGGAAGATTTTACTGCGAGTTCAAGGCCTTCTGTTGAGATGTGCCCATGCTCAAACCAGGCATACCATGTCACTGTAAAGAATACCGGAAATATAGGCAGCTCTTATACTGTCCTTGCGGATGGAGACGCGGCTGGGTGGGTTACTTTTAATCCCGGAAAATTTGTTTTAAATGTCGGCCAGAAAGGAAGCTTTTTTGTTTTTGTAAATTCTTTATGCAATATTGAAGGAAATTATGATTTGGATATTTTTATTACAACTAGTAATGGCTTGACAAAGGTTGTCAGGCAGGAGATTAAATTTTCTGAGTGCTATGATTATTCTTTTGATACTGGAGAGGTTGTTGATGCTGAAAATGTAAAGTTTGAACAGCATTCTGGCTCTTATTTTTTATGCAAAGATGAGAAAAAAGCTATACCAATCCTGATAGCAAACAAGGAAAAATTTGAAAACAGGTACAGCATATTTCTGGATGCTCCTGAATGGGCTGAATTAAGCGTTAATAATGCGCAGCTTGGAGCAGAAAAAACAGGTATCTTTCTTATTAATCTGGATGTAAAAGAAGAGGGAAAATTTAACCTTAACTTAAATGCAGTAAGCGAGCTTGGAAAGGTTCAAAGAGAGAGCAAAATTGAAGCTAAAGTTGAAGAATGTTATGAGCTGGATGTTGAAATTGAAAAAGAAAAGGATGTTGTCTGCACTGAGGAAGATAATACCTATGATGTTTCTATTAAGAACTTAGGAGCTTTAGGGCAGGATGTAAAATTAAGTGTTGATGGTGCAAAGTGGGCAGGGTTTGAGAATGATACTATACATATAGTATCCGGAGAAGAAAAAACTGCAGAATTGATTGTAAATCCTGGGAAGAGTGTTTCTGGAAATTTTGAAGTCAATGCAATAGCTGAAATTGAGAACAAAACAGGGCTTAAATTTTCTGATGCGATAATTGTTGAAGTAGCGCCTAAAAATTCATGCTATAAAGCTGCCATAGGTGCAAAAAACACAATTACTAATTTTTACGCAAGGGATTTCTTTTTTGCTAATGTTAAAAATGAGGGCATTAAAAGAGCTGAATATGAGGTTGGTTTGGAAGGAGTGTCGTGGGTAAAGGTAAGTCCTGATAGTTTAGCTTTAAATCCGGGGCAGAGCGGAAATTTGAATCTAGAGATTAATCCTAATTCAGATATTGAAGCAGGAACTTACGGCATTAAGATAAACCTGGAAAGCAATGATGAAGTATATTCAAAAAATATTGATATTCAGCTGAGAAAGGAGAATAAATTCATAAAGAAAATAAAAGAAGGCATAAGAGCCTATCAATATTATATCTATTTGCTTTTAGCGATTGTAATAATTATCCTGATTTTTTTAAAGCCGATTCTTAAAACAAAAAACAGGATTAAAAAAAATTATGAGAAATATAAGGTCAAAAGGCAGAGGCTGCTGGCATTAAAGTCTGTGAGGAAGGTCAAAAGGGAAGAAAAAGCAGGAAAAGATGAAGAGAAGAGAGAGGAAGAAAAAAGGGAAAGTAAAAAAGAGCAGAGAAGAGAGAGGAAGAAAAAGCAGAAGAAAGGGAAAGGATTTTTGGAAAAATACAAATCAAGAGTTTATTCGTTCATTGCTTTAATAGTTGTTTTGGTATTTCTAGGGCAGTATTTTAAACTATACAATTTGAAATATACTGACATTTACCTAAGGAATATATTTTACGGTTATTTGTTCTATATATTAATAGGTGTAGGAGCAGTTATAGTTTTGTTTTTGCTGACCTTGTTGTATAATTTTATCAGTAAAAAAGGTAAGAAAAGCACTGTAGACAAGATAATATCCAAAAAAACAGTGAAGAAATGGCATAAAGCTGTTTACTTTAAGATTTTTATTTTGGCTTTGATAGTTGTTTTAATTTATGCTTTGCCGTATTTTTTAGATAGTGTGAGGGATTTTTTTGTTTTGTATTCATATTATTTTGGTGTTGGGATAGTAATTCTTATTATTGTAATTTTAGCGCTAAGGTTCTATAAGAAGATTTTTAAGTTTTTGAAAGAATAAAAGTGGGAACGCAGGGATTTGAACCCCGATCTCAAGCTATCTGCGACAAATTAACTCATCGTCTTTCGACTCGTTTCTCCAATCACTGGAGGCTCGCATACTGGCCAGATTGTACGGACTTAGTCCTTTGTACTACGTTCCCATTATGTAAAAGAATTTCTTGTCGTTATTTAAAGATTTTTGTTTTATTTTATGTTTAGAATTTTATTTGATATATTGGCAATATCATTTTTTTTATTTTAATAATTTAAAAAACTCAATCTGATTTATAAAAATTCAATCTTATCCCCTATTCCTGTTTTGCTTTTTTTAGCTGTATTTTTTGGCAGTTCTATGATGTACATTGACCTGTTTTTTGGGGTGTAGAAAGTGAATGGCCTGAAGTTTTCTTTTATTTCCACGACAGTATTTTTTTTATCCAGGAATAAAACATCTATCGGATAGAAAACAAAAAACATATGCAGTTGAATTATTTTTTCTTTTTTGAAAATGAAAATCAATGGCCTGGTTTTTGAAAACATCAAACCAATAGTCTGGGAGATAATGTTTTTGCATGCTTTTGCATTTTTTGCTATAACTGTTTTTTTTGTCTTGTTTTTTATTTGCATTTTCAATAAAAAAGTTTTAAACAATAAAAATTGATTGTTTTTAAGCAATATATATGCTGGAAAATATAATTTAAGCGAAAGCTTTAAATATGATTTCGTATATTCTAAATTTTAGTGAAAATTTGGGGGTGTAAAGCAAGACAATTCTAACAAAATAATTTATTTACGATAATAATATTTTTATTTATAAAATAAATCATTAACAACTTAAATATAATAAACAAAACATTTAAATATATGCGGTAAACATTAAATTGTTTAATTATTCAAAAGAGGAGTGCACTAAATGCAAAAAGAGGGTAAGATTGAGTTATTATCTGTTTTAATTGCTTCTATAGTTATTTTTATCGTCTATGCTGTGTTTGTTATTGGTGCAGATGGTATAGACGCAACATTCCCTGAGAATGAAACAAATGCAAGCGCGACTTTTGGACACAGCCCAAGCGGCTTAAATGTTTCTTTTAATGGAACAGCTCCTCAATTTCATTGTACTGTTCAAGCCAATGGAAGTGTTGCTAATAATATAACAAATGTTTCTTTGTTTATAAGCGGGGAGCCTTTAGCAAGTGATTCAGCTATTAGAAATCAAACACTAAATACAACTGTGGTTGGTCCAAATCCAGAAGTTATTATTTTTAACGTAACGCCTGCTTTAGCAGAAGGAATTTATTACTGGTTCTGTGAGGCTGAAACCAATGAAAGTACTATAGCCTATAACACAACTAATAACAGATCATTTATAATTGATAAAACTCCTCCAACTTTTACAACTAATGTTGCTAATGCCACTACTACTTTAGACAATAAACATGGTACCAGCGATGTAATTTATATAGCAGTAAACTCTACAGACAAATATACTAACATCAATACAGTAGGGCTTTTTGTAAATCATACTGGTTCAAACACTCAAGTTAATATCACTGGCGGTACAAGTGGAGTGGTACCAGGAAACAATACATTAGTAAACTTATCTTTTGTAATACCTGATTATACAATTGGCTCTGTTTTGAGCTTTAACCTGACAGTTAATGATTCTGTAGGCAATATAAATCATTCCCAGGTTTTAGTATTTGCAGTTACAGAAGACAATACTGTTCCAGGACCTATAAACCTAAACACACCTATAGACTTGTTTAACCAGTCAAGTGCGACTGTAGAATTTAACTTTACAGCGTATGATAATAATGATACAAGCCTTATATGCAACGTTAGCATTTATGATTCAGGAGGAGCGATAATCAAAAATATTTCAAATATTGAAGCAGCAAATAATACTCCTCAAACTAATAGCACATCATTATCAAACGGCTTATATAGTTGGAATGTAACTTGTGTAGATAGCCCACTTAACGAAAATGTTTCTGCGACAAGGCAATTTACAGTTGACCAGTTACCGCCTGTTGTCNNCTANTTTAATATTACTAACNCATCAACATTTAATGTAACCGGAGGGGGCAATAGCGCCATAGAATTAGGTACAGGAGAAGGTGTGTCAAGGGCACAAGGTGTAACATTATATGCATTCGCTAACTTTACTGATAATTTGACGCAGGTATTGCAGGGAGCATTGCAGGCTTATAATGAGAGCAGTTCAAGTTGGGTAACTGTAAGTCAATCTCCTTCAAATTATAGAGCATCTCGCAATTCAAGCTGGATTAACCTATCTTTTACTCCACCAATTGGGCATAATATATATGAAGGTGATAATGTGTCGTTTAGGGTTGTGGCTAATGATACAGTAGGCAATATAAATACTACTTTAACAATTCAAAACATTACAATCCAGATTAATGATACTACAGTGCCAACTATAACCATTAATGGAACAATTTCAGTTAATGGAAGTAATATATCGGATACAAGGCCATTAATAAGTTGGGCTGTAAATGAAGGGAGTGCATTGACTAGTATAAACATAAGTGTTGATGGCACTTTAGCTCCTGCTTCTACCGGAGGATATGATATCTGTAAAAAATCTGCATTCTTCAGTTCTTCAGCAAGTCTTCAAGCATACCATGTAGAAACAGGAGATAGTGGAAGAGGATGGAGAAACGGATCATTCCAAATCGAGTCAACAGCTGGCTGTTCATTAGGAAATGGCTCACATTATATTGTAGTAACTGCAATTGATTCATGGAACAATTTAGAGAGAGAATTCCATAACTTTACCATAGAAAGCGGAGTTACTCCAACAATTACTTTAAGTAGTTTAGAAAATGGCTTATCAGCTGTAAATCAATCCAATGTAACGATTAGAACTGGTCTTAACTTTACTGCAACAAATGGCGCAACAGGCAAGATGAAAAATTTTACATGGACATCAACATGTAATACAACAAATCATGTAATTGCAAGTTCAAGTGGAAATTTCCCTGTAGCAAATCTAAGTTTCATATATCCTTTCCATGAGAATGTTTCGGATACTACACTTTGTCCTGCTGATGAAGAGAAAAATCGAACAGTAACAATAGAAGTGTCTGATGATGCAGGAAATACTCAAACAGCAAGTTTCCAGTTTGCAGTCGATGATTATGCGCCAACCTTAACTGTTCATAGCCCTGTTGATGGAGCAAGGTATTCAGACCTTACACAGATAAATATTTCTGCATTTGATAGTATGAGCAGAATTGATAGTGCTGGGTTTTACTTGGATGGCAGCAATACTCTAAACAGTAGTCTAAATGGAACTGCAATTGGTGCATTTTTAGCAACATACCAAGGAGAAAATGTCTCTTTTATAAGTGTGAATGCCAACTTTACTCCTGGAACCCATACAATTAAAATATGGGCTAATGATACATTAGGAAATGAAAGAAACAGCAGTGTAATAACATTTGTTCAGACTGGGCCAATAAAAGCTGGCGAAATAAATAATAGCATTGCTAGTTATTTAAGGACACTGAATAGTGTTCCAGTAAATGTTACTATTAGAAAAAAGGATGTTGGAGGAGGTTACGGACTAGCAAATACAACAGATATTGACAATACTTTTGAAATATTTATAAATCTAAATTCATCTACTGATTTAGACAGCATTAATGTAACAATAACAGAACTGAATGGCTCTGCTGCTAATTGGGATAAGATAAACTTCTCTATTTTAATAGATGATGCTGGGATTATTGCAGGAATTGAGAATAACATTACAGCTGACCTCTTTGATTTTGTATACTTTAATTCAAGCTTAGATGAATTTATTAATGATACAAATAGTTATTTCGGCAAGGTTCTATTGCCATTTAACATATCTGGAGCTAATCGCCTAGCACAAGAAATATGGTGGTTCTCAAATTCAGATGACTTAACTGATAGGACTAATGTAAGTAAATGTACTGCTGACTTTAGTCGAACAACAACAACTCCATGCTGGAATAATACTGGTGGTGGCAAAACATTACTATTCGTGCCTCACTTCTCTGCTGCTGGCGGTGGTAATGATTCAAGAGCGCCAACTGTAGCAATAAATACTCCTGCAACACCACAAGGAGTAAGCGGGTTTGTTCCGAATGTGACTGTAAGCTCTGATGCTACAAGTTGTAAATACATACTGAACTTGACAGATACAACTAAAAGCTCAGCTACAAGCAATGTATCAAGTGCAGCAACTCCTATTACATTAGGAAATGATAAGGTTTGTACTTGGGACGAGGTTAGGTTTAAGGATGGTGCTTATAATATAACTTATAATGTAACAGATGCATCAGGCAATATTAATGAAACAAACATGACTTTTGAAATGTCAGATGGCACAGCATCAAACACTCCTGGACCAACTGCAAGCAGTGTAAGCTCAAGCGGAGCAACTATTACTGTAAGCAATGTTAATGAATCAGTGAATGCAACTGTAATTCCAACTAATGGAAGTTCATTTACAAATGGGATGCAAACAGACTTCAGCCAATCGCAGTCTGTGACTTTAACTGGTTTAAGTTCCGGCACAACATATTATTACAATATTAGTTTATATGACTTTAATGGTAATCTTGCTAAGAATGGTACATTCCAATTCACAACAAGCCCTGCAGCTGATGAAGATGAAGAAGAAGAAGAATCAGCAGCAGGAACTGGTACAGGTGGCGGAGGAGCTGCAGCAGTAAGCACGGTTTCAGATTCAAAAGCACAGGTCTGGAATTCAGTACCTGCTGGCTCATCTTTCAGCTTAGATGTTGATAAGTCAACAGTAGGAATAACCAAAGTTACTGTTGATAATATTAAATCCGAGTTGAGCGATGTAGAAATCGAGGTTCAAGCCTTAACTAAAAAGCCGGTTTCAGCAGCTGCAGCTGCAAAAGTATTCCAGTATTTAAGAATCAATAAGAAGAATATTGTGGATAGTGATGCAGAAACCTTAAAAATAAGCTTCAGAGTTACAAAATCATGGCTTGATGACAGTAATCTTGCATCCAATGATATCTCTTTATACAGGTATAATGATAACAAGTGGAACAGGCTTGCTGTAAAGGTCACTGGAACTGACGATACATATGTCAATTACGAAGCAGAGACACCTGGATTCAGCTACTTTGCAATTGGAAGTAAGACTGCTGCAAGTGCAGAATTACAGGCCATACTTGATATGATTGACAGCTTCTATGCAACAGGAAGCCCGTCATTGATTGAAATACTCGATGCAATAGACGCTTATTATTCAGCAGGTGGTGCATAAAAATGAAAAAATTAATTGTATTGTTAGTTATGTCATTATTGGCTTTAAGCGCAGTTTTTGCAGCAAGTGTTGGTAGAGATATGCCTGCAAGAGTTGATCCAGGTGCAGAGGTCAGCATAACATTGACCCTTAATGGCGCACCAGCAGGAGAAGGTGTAGCTATTGAAGATACCATTCCAAATACAATCAGCCTAAAATCATGGGAAATCTCTGGCTCTGAAGAAGCAAAAGATGATGTAAGCTATGCAACTAAGGCAAGCCAAAAAGAGGGCTTTGACAGGCATAGCTGGGCATTTACTGCAAGTTCAGGATCACCAAGCATAACCTATAAGATTGATGCGCCTAGTGCTGAAGGAAGCCATGAATTTGAAACAAGGTGGATTACTAGCGAAGGCTTTAGTAAAAGTTCTGCAACTTTAAATGTCAGGACAGTAACCTGCGGAGATGGCATCTGTGAAGAAAATGAGAATAGCGATAATTGTGAAGCTGATTGTCCAAGAGCAGAAGCTCCTGCACCAACACCAGTAGAAGAGCCAAAACCAGTAGAAGCGCCAGGAAAATCTCCAACAGCATGGATTATAGCAGCAATAGTTGTGATAATAGGAATTGCGCTGATAGTGATGTATCAGAAGAAGAAACAGCAGGTTTAAATTTTTCTTTTCTTTAGGTTTATTTTTTTATTTATCTTAAATAGGGATATAGACAATTAAAGATTCAAATGAATTTCTTACTGAACTAGTAAAATAAAAATTTAGAATAATTATGGAACTTGATGTTTAAATTGCTTTATTATTCACTGTTTCTGGCCCAATAAAAGCCGAATAAGCCATGATTATCGTATATAATTGATAGTTTATGATAATTTCCAAAATAAGAACTATAGAAAAAATAAAAGAGTTTTATTCAACTCTTCCTGTTATTGAACCTTGCACTTTATGCGATAATCCTGAGTCTGCATTTGTGTAGGATACATTAACGTCGGCGCTGAATTTTGAGCCTGCTGTATTGGTGCAAGATCCAGATGTGAATGTTGATTGCGCGCCGTTTGATAAGCCTGCGCTTGCAGATGTTCCACAACCGGTTACTGCAACAGTAACTGAAGTTGCATCAAATCCAAGGCCATTCCTCAACACTACATCTACTGCACCTGTTCCTACTTTAAAATCCATACACGCAATTCCTGCAGGTAATGTACATTTGCTTGGCAGAAACTTATCCGGGCTTAAAACACCGAAATATGCTAATGCGCCAATAGCAACTAAAACTACTAAAATTGCCCAACCATAGGTCATTAAGAATTCCATGGCTGCTTGAGATTTTTTAAACATTTTACTCATATCGCTTTTTTAATAATTTTAATTTTTATTCTATCTTTGTATTTATTACACCGTATGCGGTTTTATTAAGACCAGTACGCTTTTCCATGTATTTTATAGTAACATCACCCTTAAATGTATCTTTTACATCTCCATTATTGCATCCGGTTATAACAAAAAGGTCTTCGTCTTCACTTGTCATGGATGTATTGAAACTAGCTTGACAGCCACCTATCTGGATGGTGTCTATAACTATACTCTTCCCATATCCATTTGAAAATACTATTGTTGATTGAGTAGATTCAACTTTACTGCTTATGCATGTGAAGCCTGTCTCAATTAGACATTTCTCAGGCAGAAATTTTTCAGGGCTTAAAACACCGAAATATGCTAATGCTGCAATTGCAGCGAGAACGACTAGAATAGCCCAACCATAGGTCATTAAGAATTCCATGGCTGCTTGAGATTTTTTATGCCTGATTGGGTTAAGTTTCATTATTCACACCTCTTATTTTTATTATAATCTAGTATTTTAGTTCTGATTCTATTAATCAATGGAAATTAATACAATAGCTAGTATTTAAATGTTATGTTTTTGTATACTGATATACAGTTATAGTGTAATATATATATTATAGTCCATACTTAGTAGTAATTTTTGGGCAATTAAATGATAGTGTAACTCTTGATAATTAAAAAAAGTTTCCTAATAATTTTCCCAAAACCACATCTGCAATCAAAAATAGTGTTACTGATGTTATTATGAATATTGGTATGTACTTTAATCCAGATTTTGCATTGCCTTTTTTTATTGTGGCAATGATTACTGCTGAGAAAAATGAGGTAACTATTAAAGATACCATTGCAAATATTTTGAAATCACTATATTCTATACCGCTGCCTGAAAAAGACAATCCAAATCCAGCGCCTGAAGCACCATTATCCAACACTGATCCAAAACTGCCTATAACCTGTATTAAAGTGCCTGAAAGCGCAAAGAGAACAGGGGCTGCAAGTATTGCTGCAAAGGTTATGAATATAACATAAGTTGTTACATTTGCTGCCATTTCGCGCTTCATTATCTTGGTTTCCTGTATGTTTAGCGCAATTTTATTCAACAAGTCTCCAATTTCACCTCCTGCTTCTATTCCTTCTATTAGCAAGCTAATGGACCTTTTCAACAAAGCAGAACCGTATTTGTCAGCAAACTTTTGTAATGCCTCCTCTAAGTCTTCTCCTCCCATTGTTTCCTTTGCCACTATCTCTATTTCTTTTGCTAAAACTCCAAATCTAGGTCTAACAGCATACCATAATGCACGGTCTATTGTCATGCCTGCCTTGATATTGGATGCTGTTAACTGCAGGAAATCTGGAAGGACATCTTCAATGCCAATTTTTCTTTTGAAAATCTTTAAATCAATAACAAGATAAAACAGAACCCATAATACAAAAAGCAGCATAATGAAAACAAAAATCCATAAGGTGGCTATAGATAGTAATATTGTCGGCCATGTAATCCCAAAGGTAGTAGAAAAATGATATATCAGGAAAGCTGAGATAATTAAATTTATGAAAACACATATGTTGAAAAGTTTTTTTGACACTAATTCCGGAGCAATGCTTAAACCTGCCTTTTCAACATAAAGCATTAAGTTATGCCTTCTTTTCTGCACACTTGCTCTTTTTTTTTCCTGTTTTTTTATTTCCTTCTTGAAGTGCTCAATTTTTCCTTCTTTTTTATGCTTCTTTTTGAAAAAAGGAAAAATATTAAATTTAGGCTTGGGTTTATCTGCCTGATTTGCAGTTTCTTCCTGATTTGCAGTTTCTTCCTGTTTTTTCTTCAGAAATTCCTTAAGGTTAGGCATATGTAGTTTAGGCATTTTCAAAATTCAATTGCTGGTCGTGAGAATTTTATTACGGAAAGAAACATAAACTGAACAAAACCCAGTAAGAATGCTATAAATATAAGTGCGGTCAGGCCAAGCTCAAATTGTACAAATGAGGAGAAGACAACTATCATCGTTACACCTAAAGACGGCAGGATAACAGCTATTATCATGTAAAACATTGCCAATGGGTTTAATTTTTTGCTGTACTTGTCTACTTCTATTGTCTGTTCCCTTGCAATCTGCTCAAGAACTGATATAAGAGATTGAGCAACATCGGAGCCTGTTCTTATAGAGTTAAGGATCTGCCATAATATCCTCCTGAAATTATCTGAAGGAATATACTCTACTGCTTCTGTCAATGCATCCTGCATGCTTGTGCCTAAATCCACTTTGTTGTTTATTTCCTTGAAATACTGGCCAATGACCTCATAATTTTTGGATATGTTGGCAAAGGCATTGTATAATGGGACTCCTGATTCAAGCTCTATTACCAGATATCTGCCTGCAAATACAATTTCCCTGCTTATCTCTTTCTCTTTTTTTGATATTTTAACGTCGGGAAATCTCAGCAGATAGCTAAAAAGCATAAAAAAGATGATTGGAATGAATATGACCATTATGCCCTTAAGCACATCAAATTTTGCAAGTATCAATACAAAAAAAAATGCAATCCCTGTTGTCATATAAAAAGCAGACAAAAAAGTTCTCTTGATAAACTCTTCAGACCTGTAATTCATGCCTGCTTTCTTGAGCTTAAACTTCAGCTTTGGAAAGTTTCTTGCTATTATTTGGAATAAGATATTTGTCATTTTCTAATTAAAGGCTTATTTTTTTTGACAAAACCCATTAGGTAATCGGGCTGCGTGTAGTATTCTGCCATTACTTTTCCTACAGTATCCACTGTGTTTATGTTTTGCTTGACCAGCCACTTAAGAACCGATTCTTTTTCTTTTAATGACTTTACCATTTCCTTTTTTGAAAATCCTGTAAAGGTCTCAATTGTATTAAACAAAGATTTTGACCTGTTTATCTTATTTAATTTTCCTGACTTTATGTCTAATTGTATCAAAGTGTTTGTTTCGGAATTAGGCAAAATTTCAGATATCTGGAATGTCTTTCTAATTCCACTTCGCCTGTTACGGTACTGGACGATGATCATAGAGATAGCTGGCAGCATTGTTTTTGGTATCTCGATTGGGGGGTTTGTAAGCCTGGTTATTGTTTCATTAGTGTCATTAGCGTGCAGAGTGGCATATACGGAATGGCCTGTATGAATTGCTTCAAAAAGAACTTCTGCCTCTCTTTTTCTTCTTATCTCACCAAATATTATGCGGTCAGGCCTCATTCTTAATGAGTTTACAAGCAAATCAAGCATTGAAATTTCTCCCTTGCCTTCGGGGTTTGGAAGCCTTGTTATCATAGGGATCCAGTGCAGAAATTTAGGAAGTTGAATCTCTCGGGTATCTTCTATGCTTATTATTCTTTGGTTCGGGGGAAAGAAATTTGCGACAACATTCAGCATAGAGGTTTTCCCGGTAGCTGTTCCTCCTGCTATCAATGCAGCCAATTCATACTGGACGCCTAGCCATATCAAGGCTGCTGATCCTGTGGATATTGTCTCTGATTTTATGAAATCTGTTATTGTCCATGGCTTTGCGGCAAACTTTCTTAGGGTGATTGTATTGCCTCTTACAGATATCGGCTCTAAAGTAGCATTCACCCTGTCTCCCCTTGCAAGGTGAGCATCCATTAAAGGCTCAAGCACTGTTATCTGCCTTCCAACCCTTCTTCCTATCATGGCAGCGTAATGCCTGATCTGCTCTTCATTGGGCAGAGTTATGGATGTTTTCAGCCATCCATGCTTTATATGATAAACCCAGACCGGGTCCTGGGCACAGTTTATTGCAATCTCCTCAAGTTCATTATCATCCATAAGAATCTCAATTGAGCCCATGCCCAGGCTTTTCTGTATTAAATATGACTTTAGGAAATTAATCACCTTTTCATTTGCGTCGGGAAAATGCTTATTGAGCAGGGTCCCTATAGCCTGGCCGAATTTTTTTTCTATGATTCCTGTATCTTTCATGCTTAATATGTCTACCATTCCCAAACTTACCTGTGCAGTGAGTTCTTCCCTTATTTTCTCCAGAACAATCTCTGTGTTTTTGCTTATGCCTGCTATAGAAACATCATATATCGGGACAAATTCCCCTTTTTTTACGTATATCTTTATTGTTATTGGTATATTTCCGGAATCGAAATTATAAGTAGAAATGATTTTGATGCCATGAGGAGTTTTCTTATTAGTTGATTTGGATTTATGTGAATGCGAAGTATGATGCTTTTTACTACTTATTTTATGCCTTGATTTTCTTTTCAAGATACCACCTCTTTTTTTGATTTATGTGACAATAATTTAAATATAATTGGTTTGATTTTGAAATTAATATTTTTTATTGTTATTTTTTATTGTTATTTTTTATTTTCCTTGTTAGCAACAATTTTACCCGCCCACATCAGCGGCTATCTATTTCGCTGTAGTTGCTTAATATTATTTTATTTTTATTTAAAAAATGTATTTAATTTCTTTACTTCTTTTTCAAAAAATTTCTTTTTGGTGTCAACTTCCTTGAATTTTTTTTCTATATTGACTATCTGGTCCCCTATGTTTGCGTTTTTTGAGCTTAGCTCAAATGATTTTGCTTTTCTTATCAAAGCGATTAATTCCTTTTGCAGCACATTCCTGTCCTTGTTCATCCTTTCAATAAGGTTCATGATACCCATCCTTTTTTTGAAAAGCTCCTTTATTTTCTTAGATGCTTTTTTTACGCCTTTCAGCTTTTTTTCTTTCTCTGCTATCTTCTCTATCACTCTATTCTGCAATTCCTTTATCTTTTTTGTCTGCTCTTTGCTCTCTGCTATCAAATGCTCTATTACTCCTTTTTCACTCTCAACCCTTATTTTCATGGTTTTTGCCATAATATCGAGCTTTTGGATATGGCTTTCAGAGATTTGGACATTTTCCTCTTCTTGCTTGACTCTGGATTCCACTTGCTCTATAATGGCCTTAAGCTTATTAATCCTGCTTTTGATAATTTTCTCGCTTTCTTCAAGTGAATGCACTTCATTCTTTTCGCTATTCAAATCATGCTCTTCTTTTTTGATTTCTGACAGTATATACTGGTATTTTTTTCTCTCCCTTAAAACCCGTCTTGTCATCTCTTCAATTTTATACATTGCACTGGTTCTTTGATTCTCAATCTGCTTATCCATGCCTATTTTCAATTGCTCATACTTATCGAGCTCTTCAAGTTCATTCTTAACGCTTCCCATATCAAATCCAAGCTCTTTTTTGATTTTGTCAAACTCATCCTTTATTTTTTTCAGCTTTTCAGCTTCCTTATCAAGAAAGATTAGTGAAATCTCTGCTTTTCTTACAAAAATGTCTTTTTTGCCGGAAAATTCCTTTGCCTTTTCCTGCACATCTTTTTTTGCGAGCTTTCTTGCGATTAAAAACGGCTTTGTAAACTTGTATTCAATATTTATGATGCCCTCTTCTTCAAGAAAATCCGCCCATTCCATGACGACTGTCGAGCTTACACCAAGCTCCTTCGCAGCATCGTAAGAAGCAATTTTTCCTTTTGCGTTGATTAAACTAACCAGCTTATCAACACCAGTTTCTATAACGGAGTTCTTTAATCCCATTTTAATAATTTATTAGATAATTGATTTAAAAATGTTTCTATCAAAATGTGTGTATCTATCAAAGTTCATTCTGCAATTTTTTACTCCCAAACTCTAACCTCTACAATAGCAGGGCCCCATAAGCTGGGAACCTTTGATATTGTTAAAGTCTCTATATTGAAGTTTCCCTCGCTTATTTTTAAATCTAAAAGCCCGTCTTTATCAACATCAAGATTCTCAAATAAATTATAAATTACTATATCCATCGCATCGTCTTGCTCATAAGTTGCATTTTCATAATAACAAATATCATTTTTACTGTAAGTAGTTGGTATTGTTATTGAATCGGTAGTGCTATCTTCATATCTTACATTCCAGTTGCATCCTTCTGACTTTGCAACAACTGCAGAAAAGTCTGAAAATGCATTTATCAGTAAAGTGTAAATTGCCCTGTCGTCTAAAGAGCCTCCAGTATTGTTAGTTGGAGAAATTCCAGTACTTATTATTAAGTTATTAGTCCCAGTATTTAAATTTTCAACTGGAATATTAACAATATAAGGATCTCCCAAAACACTATAATCATCATTATAGTCAGTCAACTTATAAACTTGATCATTATTAACAACAAAGTTATCTGTCCATTTATCTCCAGAATAAGAAGTTACTTTTGCATCAAATATAGTGGTTTTTTCTGGAATAGTTAATATTCCTGTAGTAATATTATTTCCAAATCTATCTGTCTCAAAACTTAATGGTATTTTGCCGAATACTAAACTAGAGACTTCAGAATAATTGAGTTGTATATATGAAGTAGGGTTAAGATGCGATGTAAGAGTTACAGAAGGTTGTTGTGTTTCATAAGTTAATTCAATAATCTCCCCAGCAATTTCTTTGTAAACTTCTTCAAGTTCAGATGTGTCTGTAGCATCATTATAAGTTCCACCTCCGCATGCCATAGCTTGCAATGCTGCTGCATCAACATCAGCTCCAAAACCTATAGTAAAAACACTTATTCCCTGGCCACATGCATCTTGTGCTGCCTGAATTGCATCTTGTTTTGCATTTCCAGTTCCTTGCTCTGCGCATATGTGATTTGCTTCTCCATCACTCATTACAACTAAACTTTTGTTTCTTGCAACACTACTCTGCTCGTTTAATATCTCTACTGCCTTATTTATGCCACAACAAGTACAAGTACCCCACCATGTTTCTGTAGTGTCTATCACATTTTTCATTGTAATTAAATCTATTGTTAAATCATTAGTTCTGGCAATGCTATCAGGAAAAGGAACAATGCAATTTGGATTGGCCCAATTCCAACCACAATTATTAGGATATTCACAAACATAACAACTCCAAAACCAATGACAACCCCCATAATAATTTGTATAATCTACTAAACCAATTTTATTTCCACTTATATTCAATATTATGTCTGCAAAAATATTGCTAGCATCTTTATACACATCAACTTTTCTCTCACATGTTATTGTATCAACCCATCTTTCACCTCTAAGATGTAATGTGTCATCCCACCAATCTGTACAATTAAGATACGAACCTGCATCACCACTAGTACAGAATTGCATACTTCCGCTAACATCAGTAACAAGCATTACATCAGCATTCCCCTTTGAACTTACATTTACAATTCCAAGTCTTACTGGAAGTGCTTTTTTACTTAAATCAGAATAAGAAATACCGTCTGCTGCAAATATATCAGCTAAAGTTGAGTTGTCAAGAAAAGCAGTAGTTGAGCCATTAGTATTATTATTGTAAACAGTTGTATTTCCAATTTTCATAAATGTTGTATAGTTGCTAAAGAAATCCAAATAGATTTCCATATTTTCCAGATTTCCTGCAGAATATACCGAACCATAATAATTGATAAAACCATTTATACCAGGTAACCAATATCTTTTATTATCATTCTCTAGCGTATCATTAATTTCAGAAGTTGTGTATCTCACCTTTAAAAAACCTCCTGCAATAAACGGATTCAGTCCAGTAAAATTTATTGTAAAAAAGTTTATCCCATTTTTGAAATTTTCATAATAATCTTCATCAATTGAAAACTTATCTGCGAGCATAGCGCCGCCACCAGCAGAGCCCTTTGTATAGCTTCCAGAATCGAAACCGTTAATATATAAATCAAAATTCCCTCCCGGTTCAGCCTCTAAAGTGGCGTTGATTATATCAATTACATCATTTGGAAGGACAATCCTTTTTATTAAATTGCCTTCTCCCTCAAATCCTCCAAAATAAGTATATGCATTTGTCGTTTTGCTTTTTATTCCAGTCAATCCAGCCTTGGATGCAAACCCTTCAATTGGTTTGTCCTTTTCTATTCCGCTTATTATCTTTCTGGAGGATATAAGATTCCTTGTTATACTTTTATTTCTTGAATATATCTCATCTCCATCTACATACACTCCAAGCCCAAAGCGTCCAGGTATTAAAGAATTGGTTATGCTCTTAGTAAAGTTTTTTGCCAAATCAATTTGATCTTCTGCCCAAAATTCTCCAATTTGCTCCAAGATTGTGCTGTTTAGCCTAGTTATTTTTCCTTCTTGAATTAAGGTTTTTACATAATCGTTATCCAGCTCACTTACTTTGATGTTTGTAAAAACCCTTACTATATCTTGAGACATAAAGCTTACATGGACTTTAGGAGACTGAGATATATAAGATGTTGATACTAGAATTAAAATAATAAAGAATATACCAGCAGCTAAAATTGAATCTATTGTGAAAAATATTCCTCTTTTTTTATGCATTTTTTTATATAGTTATATTCTGAACTTTGTAAATTTCTAAATGGCCATTATCAAGCTTAAACCATTCTGGTGTGTTATTAATCCTGTAGTTTGATGTGCTTTGAGTGCCAAAATAAATATAATCAACTGCACTTCTGTCCTTTATTGCAAGGCCTTGTTCTTGGAATTCTTCAAGATTAACAAGGCTTTCTATTCCGGTGGATGAATTTGATAATATTCCCTGCAGCCTCATCAAAAAATTAGGAGAGGTGTTTGATTCTATGTAATATGAGTTGTTGATAAATTCCAACAGATTGCTTACATCCCCTTCATCAGTAAAATCTGTTATCGGGCTTTTAGTTATTGCGCTTATCACCCTTCCCTGGCTGTTTAATGTATAAAGAGGATCTTCAAAACTTTCTGTGCTTATTTCTGCTGCCATGCTCTTGTTTCTTTTCCATGAGGATGTGTTTTTTTCGTCTCTCACTTCAAGGCTTAAGTTAGCATTTACTAGAACAGACCATGCATCTTCCTGGGTTATACTGACGCTGAGTATTGTAAAATTTACAGTGATGCCTACCTTATTGGCCTGTGCTTCTATTTTCTCAGACCAGTCAGTAAAAGTGCTGTCTTTCATAAGACTCAATTCCTCATTATTTAATGTTCCCTGCAATACTAATTCTTCAAAGCTTCCCTCTAAATTTGTGATAAAAGTGCCCTTGTTTGCAATACTCTCTCCCATGCTTAAAAAAGCCCTGAAACCTGCTATAAACAACCCTTTTTCCAGATCCTGCTCAATATCTTTTATGAAATTGTTCACAGTGTTTATTCTCACTGCAACAACATCTGTTTTTTCTTTCATATCATATGACTTGTATGTATTGAATGACATTATTATTATAACAGACAGGGCAATTGCAGCAAATGTAAAAAAAACTCCTTTTTTGTTCATTTTGTTTTATGTTAAAAGTTTTAGTTTTTAGGGTTGTGTGAGTCTAAGTGGATTGTGCGAGTTCGCAACAAAGCTCATTCAAAACCCAGTGCTTGTGCTGGACCTTAGATGGCTTCTCGACTTGGCAATTTACGCGCAAGCACTGAGTTTTATACCGACCTTAGTTATTTACTAAGTTATAAGCTAAATATTGCTCCATAAGTAAAACACCATTTTTATTGGCTTTGAATTGTATATCAAAAAACGCTCAAGCTTTATGAAATTTTTATATTGGGTGTTGCCTAAATCTATAGGGTTGCACTTAAAATTGCCCCATTTTTTTATTGCTTCTGTTATCTCTTCCACAAAATTTCCGCTGAAGAAGCTAACATCAAAGTCGCTGAAGTAAAAAACGCTGCCATTGCCATAAGACCATCTTGAAACTGCTATTTTATTGTCATCGTTGAATTTTACAATCTCGGTAAAGTTTTGTGATTCTGATTGATTTTCAACGTAATAAGCCTGGCTGAATATGATGTTTTTCCCTACTGTGAATGATAAAAATTCATCCTCAGAAACTATTGTAGAGTTCCTGTTGCTTATTGACTGCCCGGATTTTTTATAGTATTTTACTCCAGCCATCTCTTTTTCCTGGCCGCTGGTAATTTGTCCAGACATCATCAAAAATCCCCTGTTTGAAGTGTAATCCTCAATTGCTTTCTTATTGTTATCAAAAATAGCGGTTGAGAGGTCAGGATGCTCTATCGCAACAAAGCCGTAATCATTGATATTAACTATAAAAGCATCGAAATCATTTATAGGGTCATCTTCATTATAAATATCCGCAACTAATGTTTCAATCATAAAATCTTTTAGGAATGAATCAGTGTCATCACTATTATAATATGCGGATCTTGTGTTGAAAGTCAGATTTATTTCCGGCTTGCCTATGCCGCAAACTCCCTCTACATTGAGCACAGTGCCGTTTTCATCTGTAAAAAATATAAGATAATCATGTGCTGTGCCAAAAAGCTTTTTAGTCGTATCATAGGAAATTCTGTTAAAATCCACTATTTTTGTGTTATTTATTTTTTGATTGTTGTTTGTGATGCCAATGCTTTGCACTGTGGCATTATTCCAATTGTCCGGAAATCCAGAAAGCAAAACCGAAGAAGAAATTGATTTTCCGTCAGAAATCAAATCATCCATTATAAAAGAATTCTGCTTAGATATGTTTGTTGTATAAGTATAATATGCAATGAGCATAAATGAAAATATAAGCGTGCCAATAACAAAATCCGTAAACCATATCTGTGCTTTTAGCTTATTTTTTTTCATCTTCTATTGCCTGTTTATGTATATTTTACCGGCTTTTCTTTCTATCTTATTGCTGCCTTTTGTGAAGTTTCCTGTGATGTCCGGTATTCTAACAGAAAAAACTGTTTTTGATGAGTTTACTGTTATGATGCTGTTCTGTGTTATTATTGAATAGTCTACTGTATTTTCAAGCTTGTCCGGGAGGGTAAATGTTCTTTCATAGCCGTCTTCGACAGATGCCGCTATGCTTGCTTCTTTCTGCAGTTTTAATGCAAGGTCTTTTAACAAAAAAAATTCTTTTTGGTCCCTAAATTCTTTTACTTCATTGGCTGAGAGCGCTATAAACACCATCACGATCAGAAAACCCAAGCCTGTTAGGATAAGAAATTCCGTAGATGACTGGGATTTAATATAGTTCATTTTACTTGTAAGAAACTTCAACATGGTTAGATATGGCCTTAATTGTTACTGTGTAAGCGCCTTCATTTATCGGCAAAGATCCTGTTATGTTTACAGAAGAGCTTTGGACTATATCTGCTCTTCCAGACCTTGTCTTCATCTTAAAGACGACTTCATTGCCGGATAGGTTTGCCAAGATAATATTACCGGGTATATTTACTGCTAGTGTTGTCTGGGAAGGCTCGCCAAGATAATATACTGATTCTGATGCGTCAACTACCTTCTTCGCGATCTGAAGTATCTGCGCAGAGTTTATTTCCTCGCTGGATTGCTGGGTGAAAGAATGATAGATCACTACCAGGGGTATGGTTATTACTGTAACAAATCCTATGATCACCATGTATTCTACACTTAGCTGGGCCTCTTTTTTTCTTTTTCCCATATTAGGCTATTTCCTCTTTTTAACAAGCTTTTGTATCGCTTTTCCGTCTTCCTTAAAGCCGAATTCCTCGCTTATTTTTGAAATCCTGTATGATGCGATGATAAACCCGAAGTATGCCTATTGCAGATAAATTCTTAGGGGAATTTAATATTGTCTGGAATCTGGAATAAAAATTCACTTCTTTTTGCTGATAGTCTCAAGATCTTCTGATTTCTCCAGCTCCAGGAATGCATTTGCAAGCTGTTTCCCACCAACAACCTGCGGCAATACAACTATTTTTGCCCCTACTTTATGCAGCCTTTCAACTGCATGCTCCTCCTCTGCCTTTGCTGCTAAATCAAGGTTTGGATTAAGATCAGTTGCTGTCATTATAAGATATATATTTTCAGAATCTTCTCCTAAAGTCCCTATAAGGCCTCTGGCCTTTTCTACTCCTGCCTTTTTTAAGACACGAGGATCTAAAGCATCACCTTGCAAAACAGATTCTCCGCTAGAAACCAAGTTTGTGCATTTATCACTGTCTTTATCTATAACAATATACTTTTGCTTTTTCTCCTTTAATATGCTGCAAACATATTTCCCCAATTTTCCATAACCGCATACAATAGTATGATTTTTTTCTTTTTTCATTCTGACCAGACCTCCTTTAATTCCGCCTAATAATAATGTTGTGTTTCCCTCTATAACGGCGCTTGCTATAGATATTGCAATATAAAACATCAGCCCCATGCCAAAAGCCAATACCACCATTATCAGGACTCTTCCATTAAATGTGAGGGGATTTTCAGGGCTTTCTACAGTTGTCACAACCAAAAAAATAGAATATAATGAATCAAATAAGTTTACTCCCTCTATGAAGCTGAACAAGTATGCCCCTCCAAAGATAAGGATTACAAGAAGAAGCATCCCGAATACAAGATTCTTTATATTAGCATCTGCCATTAACTACCTCTTTTTTAAATGATTTATTATATAGTTATTATTAAAGTTTTTTGTTTATTACTAAGGTTTTGTTGAATCTGAGATTATTGCCAAAGTTAGTGCTTATGCGTAATTTGCCAATGTTCCAAAATCATAAACTAAAACTTTTTAAACAATCATTTTTTCCAAAATATTATGCCGGAACCAATTATAATCGGAACAGTTGCCCTAGATTTCATAGAGACGCCTTTTGGCAAAGTCGAAAATGCATTGGGTGGAAGCGCCTGTTATGCATCAATTGCAGCATCATTCTTTTCAAAACCAGGAATAATGTCAATAATAGGAAAGGATTTTCCCAATGAGCATATTGAATTCCTGAAAAGCAGGCAAATAAATATTGATGGAATAACCACCGGAGAAAAAACATTCAAGTGGCAGGGCTTTTATGAGTTTGACATGAATGAAGCCAAAACACTGAAGACAGAGCTTAATTCACTTGAATCCTATTCTGTTGCAGTTCCGGAAAGCTATAAAGATGCAAAATACGTTTTCCTTGCAAACATTGATCCTGAACAGCAGCTTAAAGTAATCAACACATTAAACAACCCGGAACTTATTGTAATGGACACAATGAATTTCTGGATTGACATAAAAAAAGAGCAATTATTGGAAACAATAAAAAAAGCCCACATCCTTATTTTAAATGACGGAGAAGCAAGGCAGCTATTCGGCACTCCTAATCTTGTTAAAGCAGCAAGAATAGCATTAAAACTGGTCTCAAAAGCAGTCATTATAAAAAAAGGCGAGCATGGCGCATTATTGTTTACAGACAGCAAACACTTCAATGCTCCAGGCTACCCATTAGAAAACATAAAAGACCCAACCGGCTGCGGCGACTGCTTTGGAGGCGCATTTACAGGATTCCTGACAAAAACTAATGATGTTAGTGAAGAAAACATGAGAAAAGCCGTAATCTACGGCAGCGTTGTCGCATCATTAAACGCAGAAGGATTTTCAATAGAAAACCTAAAGAAAATCAATATCAAAGACATAGAAAAAAGATACAATGAGTTTAAGGAATTGAGGGATTTCTAGTATTTTTTTTATCTAATTTTTATTCCTAATTTAATTAATTTTTATTTTATTATTGAACATTTTTTAATTGTGTCATCAAACCTCTTCCTTGATATTGGCAGTAACAATCATAGTTAATGTAGACTGAATCTGCCTGTCTTTCCTGAACTTTATGATATAATCATTAAACTCCTCAACATTTTTGAATTTTAATTTGAGCATCAGGTCATATTCTCCTGTAATTCCAAATACCTCTCTGACATGCTTATTGTTGATTATATTATCTCCAAGAATTGTAGCAGGCTTTGTCTTGATCCACATAATAACAATAAAATTCTCCCCAATGGCTTTATTGTCTAATTTCAGAGTAAACTTTTCAATGACCCCTTGTTTCCTTAACGCTTTAATTCTTTGATGCACTGTGCTTGGCCTAATCCCGGTTTTTTTTGCAATATCCCTTATAGGAAGCCTTGCGTCCTCTTTCAGGACTGAAACAATTCGCAGGTCTTTTTTATCTAATCTAAACTCCATACAATTATAATGTCCAAGTTATATATAAATATTTCGTTATTTGTCCAGCTTTTATTAATTTTTACGGACAAAATTTAGGTTTTAATTGGAAATCTATATAAATTTGAACTCATTACCTTGACTTAAGTAATTCAAAAAAATAAAACTAAATAGGTGATTCTAATGGAAAAAACAGAAAATTACTGGATTAAAGATATAAAATTGGCAGAATTTGGAAGAAAAGAAATTGAGATAGCGGAAAAAGAGATGCCCGGATTGATGGCAACAAGGGAAAAGTATGCCAGCAAAAGTCCATTAAAAGGAGCAAGGATTATGGGCAGCTTGCACATGACAGTCCAGACAGCAGTTTTAATAGAAACTTTAACAGCATTGGGAGCAGAAGTAAGATGGGCTTCCTGCAATATTTTCTCAACTCAGGATCATGCTGCAGCAGCAATTGCAAAAGCAGGAATTCCTGTTTTTGCGTGGAAAGGAGAAAAACTAAAAGAATATTGGGAGTGTACAGAAAAAGCCCTTGATTTTGGAGACTGGAAAGGCCCTAATTTGATTGTGGATGACGGAGGAGACGCAACCTTAATGATTCACAAAGGAGTAGAAATAGAAAAAAATCCGGAAATTTTAGAAAAAGATTACAGCAGTGAAGGTGAAGATTTTAAAGAACTAATCAACGTTTTAAAAAAACTTTATGAAAAAAAGAAAGATGTATGGACAAATGTATCAAAGGAAATAAAAGGAGTTTCAGAAGAGACAACAACCGGAGTGCATAGGCTTTATGAAATGATGAAAAACAAAAAGCTTTTGTTCCCTGCAATTAATGTAAACGATTCAGTTACAAAATCAAAATTTGACAATATCTATGGCTGTAGGCATTCTTTAGTCGATGGAATAAAAAGGGCAATGGATGTCTTGATATCTGGAAAGACAGCAATGATTTGCGGCTATGGTGATGTTGGAAAAGGTTCAGCAGAATCATTGAGCAATGAAAAAGCCAAGGTGATGATTTCTGAGATTGATCCAATCTGCGCCTTGCAGGCAAGCATGACCGGATATAAAGTCACAACTGTAGAAGATGCCCTGCCTCACGCTGATATCTATGTTACAGCAACAGGCAACCGCGATATAATAACAGTAGAGCACATGAAAAAAATGAAAGACCAGGCAATAGTCTGCAACATAGGCCATTTTGATAATGAAATACAGGTAGCAGAACTTGATAAACTGCCAGGAATTAAAAAAGAGCAGATTAAAGGCAATGAATGCCCTGTAGACAGGTATACTTTTGAAGATGGGCACAGCATTTATGTTCTTGCAGCAGGACGTTTGATAAACTTATCATGCGCAACCGGGCATCCAAGCTTTGTTATGTCAAACTCTTTCACAAACCAGGCACTAGCTCAGATTAAATTATGGGCAGAAAGCCTTGAAATTGGTGTTTATATCCTGCCAAAAGAATTGGATGAGGAAGTTGCAAGATTACATCTTGATAAGCTGGGAGTTAAATTAACTAAGCTGACTAAAGAACAGGCTGATTATATCAATGTAAAGGTTGAGGGCCCCTACAAGTCGGAGCATTATCGTTATTAGTTTATATATTTCTTTTTTATAATTATTTAATCAGAAATAAGCATTTAAGTTTATATTTGGCTCATAAATATCCTTAGAATTAACACTGTTTTTATTTAAAATATTGCCCAAGTTGTGGGAGGAAAGCAGCTTGCAAACGCATTTTTGGAGCTGGAGAAATCAGAAGAGCTTGAGACTATCAGCAAAAAGAAGTGAATTTTTATTCCAGATTCCAGACAATATTAAATTCCCCTAAGAATTTATCTGCAATAGCTTTATTGTGGATTATTATTATATTTTCATCATTCCTGAAGTTTCCGCTTCCTGTTGGGTTAAAGCTTCCTGTTAATACAATTTTCCTGTCTATTATGAATGCCTTGTGGTGCATGTTTCTTTTGTTTTTGTCTTTTTTTACATCCAGGCCAAAATCTTTTAATCTTTGATATTGGGAGTACTTGCTTCCGGCCTGCGTTGTTTCAAAAATTCCTTTTATATCTACATTTTTGAATAAGATTGCATCTGCAATGTCCTCATCTGTAAAGGAGAATGTCATGAAGTAAATGCTTTCTTGTGCATCGCTTAAAGCATCTATTGTATGCTGTTTGCAGCCATCTTCTGGGCAGAAATAATTTTCTATAACCAGGTTATCAGAACTTATTTTTTCATATTTTACCTTATCTCCTGCTACATAGATGCCGTTCCATAATTCATTGAATTCGTCTTCATAATTAACAGCAATATATTCTGAATCTATTGTTATGACATTGTTGTTGTTATAAATAGCGCCGTTTGTTGTCGGGTTAAAACTTCCTGTTAATACTTTTTTATTATCGACTATGCAGAACTTATTGTGCATGTACTGCTTTGATTTTGCTACTTTTATTCCCGGCCCTTTAATCTGCTCATCATAGTTATTGTGGTCAATCACTATTTTTACATCGGCCTTTTTGCTTTTTTTTGCAATTGCAGTGATTAGTTCTTTCAGATCGAGATCGTAAAGGGCGCAGTGAACAGAACTTTCTGCATTATCCACTAAATTTTTTATTATAGCAGCACAATTATCCCTGGGGCAGAAATAAGCATTTAAGTTTATATTTGGCTCATAAATATCCTTAGAATTAACACTGTTTTTATTTAAAATATTGCTGCAGCTGCTTATTAAAAATAAGAAGAGAAATAAAATTAAGATATTGCACCTTTTAATTTTTGTTTCCATACTGATTATTTATGTTATTTTTCAGTTATAGGCCAAAAAAAATGCGAAACATTTAAATAGTAGTACTATGATACAGTAACAATACGATAAGACTATTGTTAAGTAATTAACAATAATCTATCACCTCTTTTTCCCTGGCAAGGTTTCGGCTTTGCCGGGGTTTAATAATCATTTATTGATTCTTTTTGGTTTTCTTTTAGTTGTTTTTTTGCTTATCCTTGGAATATTCGCAATTATTATTCCAAGTATAATTCCGAATATTAAAACGACAAAAAGCTTTTTGTCAATTTCTGGAAAATTAATATTCCCATTATAGCTCTTAAAGTATATGTCAAGATTGCTTAATTCCAATGCGTAACCGGAATAAAGCAATGCAGAGAAAGGATCTGAGTTTTTCAGGGAATTTGCATACTCAAAGTAGCTATAACCCAGGATAGGAAAAATGCCTTTTTCAGTTTCTTCTACAAGATTCCTTTCAACAATATTGAGCTTTTGGTCAATTACGCTGTTGATATTATCAGTGCTTACTCCGAAAACGCTTAAGATAGTATCAACATTTGCCTTTGCCTTGCTTGCCTTGAAAAGGCACAGCTCATAGTTATTTTCCTCTAAATCTAGGTAAGCGTATTCAAGCTCTTTTCTTGTATTTGCGAGGTTTTGCGGAAAATAAAGCTGGACATATTGAAGTCGTTCTTCCACTTCTGAAAGCTTAGTCTTGCATGTATTTTTTATTACCTCACTGTTGAGGTCAAATTTTTTCCCTGTATTTGATAAAAATTTAGACCAAGATTCTGCTGAGTTTATTCTTTCGATTGAATATGCTAGGTTATGCAGGCTTGTATTTTTATTTGTAATAGTTTCCAGTGCAAGGTTCAGGAAATCATTTGCTTCTATCAATCGTTCCTTTACAACCATGTATGATTCCAGGTCTGTAATAGTTTTTATTCCCCTGTTTCCTATTTCCGTGTCAAAATTTTTTATTTCTTCTTTTAGCTCTTGAACTTTTTCTGTTATCTCTTTTTCTGTCAAATTTTGAGCTAATAAATCCAGGTAATTAAACTCGACATTAGCTCCAAAGCAATAGGATGCTGCGGAATAGTAAGTTCCATCATTAAACGAGTCCTTGCCTTTTTCAGACAGATTGAATGCGTTTTTTTGTATTTGTTCTGTCCTGTTTCCTGTAGCCGGAAAATCTGAGATTTTGTTTTTTAGTTTTGTGCTTCTTGAACATAATTGTATTGCAAGCATCTTCATCGTATCTTTATAATCTGGGCTTATGGTCAAATCCGCTTTTTTTTGCCTGAATCTTTTGCCTGTAAATTCAAATATTGCCTCATCTAAAGTCGAAACTTCAATGATATCCATGTCAAGCTCTTTTCTCATCTCTTCCAGGTCAAAACTTTCGTTTATACTTGGGTTTGTGCTTTTATTTGCAGCATCATTTCCTGTTATGGTTTCCGCTGCAATTAGTTCTCCAAGAGGTATGAGAACTTTTTTTAATCCAATCCTGTCTGCAGCTTCTATCTTTGCTTTTATTCCTCCTACAGGTCCGATTAAGCCGCCAGAATTTATTGTACCGGTTATTGCTATGTTTTTATCGTAATCAACACCTTTAATCAAGGAGAATGTCAAAACTGAGATTGCTGCTCCTGCAGATGGGCCTGCAATGATTGATGAGCCTGCTGTTATTGTATAAAAGAAATCAAATTTTTCACAATCAGCTTCTGCAAAATCGCATGCTATTTCCTTTGCAAACCTTGTTGAGATTTGAGTGTCTACTTTTGTCAAAGGAAAAGTTTCTAAAAAAACACGGCCGGAGCCCGGCTTGATTTCAAGGAACAAGTCTGCAACTCCACCTTTATAGCCGTTATTTGTTTCAGAAACTGCAAGCAGCTTCATATTACCCCTTTGGGCATTAACTGTAGGAATCAGTAACAGCAATATCAGGAAGATTATTATTTTTTTCATGGACTATGGTAATGGCATCTATTTTTTAATGTTTGTTGTTTTTTGCATAAATATTGATTATAAGAATTCCAAAAATTTATATCATATTTAACCAGTAAGTTATAAGTTTAATTATTTAAATTTATATGAATAGAATTATTCAGCTTTCTTTTTATCAAAATCTTCTTTTAACGGGCCTTCACCGAGCTTTTCAGTGTATTTGCATTTTGGATAATTTGAGCAGCCGTAAAACTTGCCATAAATTGATCCTCTTAAAACAATTTTTCCTTTTTTGCATTTTGGGCATTCCTTTTCTACTATGCCTTTTGCAATTTCCTTTGCTTCCTTTCCAATATTTCCTTCAACATGTTTTGAGGTGCATTGTTTGTTTATGCAGAAATCCATTGGCTTTTTTCCTTTTTTAATTGCCAGAACTTTTGGATAGCCGCATGTTTCGCATATTTTTCCTGCGGGCTTGATCAATGCATTTGAGGGCAAAGAAAAAGTTGTTTTGCATTTGGGGTATTGGTTGCAGGCACAAAACCTCCCATACTTGCCGCTTCTTATCTGCAAGTCTCCTGATTTGCAAACAGGGCATTTTCCCAAAGTGCTTAAAGCGTCCCTTGTCTCAATGGTTGCATCTAAAAGCGATTTTCCAATTTCTTTTTCATGTTTCTTAAAGTCTTCCATTATGTTTTTTATTTCTCCCTTGGCTTCATCCAAAACATTCTTGCTTTTTATCTTGCCTTCTCTTATTTCTTCCATCCCCTCTTCAAAATGCTTGGTTAATTCTTCATCGATAATCTTAGGGCAGTGCTTTTCTAAAGTTTCTATAGTCCTTATTCCCAGATTTGTGGCTTCAATTGCTTTTCCATCTACATAGCCCCTTTGAAATAAAGTATCTATTATGGATGCTCTTGTGCTTTTTGTCCCTAAATTTTTTGATTCAAGCATCTTGATAATAGAGGCAGGAGTGTAGCGCTTTGGCGGCTGTGTTTCCTTGCTGTGCATTATTATTTTTTTGACATCAACAATATCCTTTTCCTTTACCTGAGGCAGCTCTTCCTCCTCAAGCTTAACATATGGCTCATAAAAAATATGCCATCCTTTTTCAACAGTCCTTGTACCTTTTGCAATAAATATCTCTTGTTTGCAGTCTATGTCTATTGTCATAGTCTCTCTTACTGCAGGCTCTGCAAATGTTGCCATGAACCTTTTTACTATCATATCATAGATTTTTTGCTCTCTTTCGTTTATGCCTTCAGCATTAATTCCGGTTGGGTAAATAGCAGGATGTGCAGGATCTGTTTTTTTCCCGTTATTTGGCTTTAAACTCGTTTTAAGAATTTTTTTTATCAATTCAGAATATTTTTTTTGCTTAGAAAGCTGGGTAAATATTTTTTTGAATCCAAGCTTATCAGAAAGCTGCTGGGAAGATGTTCTTGGATAAGAGATGAATCCGGATGTGTAAAGCTCCTGGGCAATGCTCAGTGTATCTTTAGGGCTTATCTTATGGCACCTATAAGCCTCTACCTGCATTGTTGTTAGATCGAAAGGCACTGGGGGTGATTGCTGAAACTGCCTTTTTTGAGTTTTTTTTACTGAAGCTTTTTTTTCTTTTTTAACTAAATCCATAACTTTGTCTGCTTTTTCTTTTTCCCAGAATTTGTCTTCTTTGTGCCATGCAATTATGTTTCCTTTGTTAACAGCACCCTGCAATTCTATCTGCCAGAAAGGAACTGGCTTGAATTTTTTTATTTCCTTTTCTCTGTCAACAATTATCTTTAATGCAGGGCCTTGGACACGGCCTGTAGACATTAATTTAAAGCTGCCAGCTGTTTTAATTGAAGAAGTTAAAGCGCGAGAATATGAAATTCCATTGTAGAAGTCCAGAAAGTGCCTTGTTTCCCCAGCATTTGCCTGTCCCCAGTCAAGGGTTTTTTTCTTGTTTTCGTATGCTTCTATTAAGTCCGGCTTTGTCAAAGTGGAGAATTTCATCCTATTTGCGTCTTTTTGGTTGCAGGCATATTTTATTACATTTAACCCAATAACTTCTCCTTCAACATCATAATCTGTTGCTATAGTAAAAGAATCAGCTTCCTTAGATAATTTTTTAATTGTATTCAGGTATTTTTTTGAAAAATCTGATTTTTTGTTTAATTCTGATGCAGGCTTCCATTCTATGTCAAAAACAGGAAAGTTCCATGTTTTTTTCCCTTTTTCAGCAAGGCCGTAGAGATGGCCAACTGCGCATGCCACAACAATGTCTTTTTTTCCATGAGTGACTTTGTAGATTGGGGCTCCGTTGATGTTTTCCTTTATTGCCTTTCCATCAGCAAGGGCATCAGATATTTTTTTTGCTGCTGATGGCTTCTCGCAAATTATCAGTTCATACATAATAATTAAAGTAAAATCTTATAAATTTAAAAAACTTTGTAAAAAAACAAATTATGACCCAATTTTTACCTTATTGTTTATATTCTTCAATACCTGAATTGCGCTCAATATCGCTAGATAGCTTGTTTTTGGGTTTTTGCTTGGCAGGTTTTCAGCAATTAAAGTTAAGTTTCCAAAATTCCCTTTGCATACTATCTCATGGATGTTTGTTTTTGTTTTTGGGTCGGCAATTATTTTAATTTTTATATTATTGAATTTCGATGCCAGGAATAATGTTGCTGCGACATTGATGTTTTTTGGAAAGCCAACAACTGCTTCTTTTAGTTTGCCTTGAAAAATTATTTTTTTGTTTTTTATTTTTTTAAGATTAATGTTATTTTTTAATATAAATGGAGCGTTTGCAATCCCTTTTGGATTTTTTGTTGTTGTTAAAGTCAATGAGCTTATTTTTCCAGATACTGATTTTATTGCATCCAAGCCCGCAATTGCACCGGAAGGAAGGTAAATATCGCAGTTTTTTGTTTTTTTTAGTGAAGAAATATTTTCAAACAATCCGGAAGTGCTCATTACAAGCAGTTTTTTGTTTTTTTTATCTAGATCCTTGTTTTTCAGTATTTTTTTAACTGCTTCTTTGTCTGCTGACTCAATTGTCAATTCAGAATTTTTTATCAGTGAATCAAATGATGCAAATTTTGGATTGCTGTTTTTTAATTTTTTAGTTAAATTATCTGAATTATCTTTATCAATATCAAACAAATATTTCAATTCAAAATCCTTTCTTTTATCCATGAATAATGCGAGCTCTGTTCCAATATTTCCGCAGCCAATAATACCTGTTATCATTTTATTTCTAATGCTATATCCAAAGCTTTTGCAGAGTGGGTTATAAATCCCAATGAGATTATATCAATCCCTGTTTTTGAATATTCTGCTATGTTTTTTTCATTAATGTTCCCGGATGCTTCAAACAATACATTATTCTGCAGTTTTTTGCTCTTTATCTCATCAATTGTTTTTTTTATTTCTTTTGGGCTCATATTATCGAGCATTATTGCAAATATTTTTTTTGATTTTTTATTCTTTAATGAGCTTATCGTTAATGCTGCTTTCAATGCCTGTCTTTTATTAGCTACTTCTATTTCAACAAACTTTGTTTTTTTATTATTATCTGCAAGAATTAAAGCTGTTTTAATATCATTATTCAATGCTTTTATATGATTATCTTTGATTAATATTCCGTCTGAAAGGTTCAACCGGTGAGTAAGGCCTTTTCCTATAGAAACTGCTTTTTTATCCAATAAACCCCATAAAGTTTTTCTTGTTGCTGCTATTTTACAGTTATTTTTTATTTTTTTATTCAGATTATAGATTATTGTTGCGATGCCGCTCATTCTCTGCAAAACATTAAGAATTGTTCTTTCAACTCCAAGGAACTTGTTTATATTTCCGCTTAATTCTGTTATTACCTGGCCTTTCTTTATTTTTTCTCCATCCTTTTTTTTATTTTTAACCTTAAGTCCTTTGAATAAAATAGAACATTCTTCCATGCCGGAGAGAATTCCATCTTCTTTTGCTACAATACTTGCTCTTGCACTATTATTTTTTATAAGAATTTTTGTTGTAATGTCTTTATTGATCATATCATTTTTTAATTTATCCTCAAAAAAATTTTTGACATAATCAGAATATCGCTTATTTCCCAAGTTTAAAAGTTTGCTTCTACCCCAGAATTCATAAATAATACCATTTTTCATCTTAGCTATATTCAAGCATCTTATCTAAAGCCTTCCTTGCCTTTTTTATTGTTTCTTCAGGAAGAGTTATTTCATGCTGCTTTTGGGTCAATGAGCTTACGACTAAAGGCAGGGTTGTGTATTTCATGTAAGGGCAGATGTTGCAGAACGAGTAAAAATTTTTATCCGGAACATCTTCCTTTAATTTTTCTGTCATGCCGCATTCTGTGACAACAATGAAATCCTTTGCATTGCTTGAATTTGCAAATTTTGCCATGCCGCCTGTGCCGCTAATATGGTCTGCTTCCTGTAGGATATCAGTTTTGCATTCTGGATGCGCAATTATCTTTGCTCCGGGCATATCTTTTTTCAAGTCATCAAGCATTTCAGCATTAAGCTTGTCATGCACAAAACAATAGCCATCCCACAAAATTATTTTTTTGTCTGTTTTTGAAGCGACATACCTTCCAAGATTTTTGTCAGGCAAAAAAATTATTTCCTTGTTTGGAAGGGAATTGACAATTTTAACAGCGTTCATGGAAGTGCAGCAGACATCAGATTCAGCCTTTATGTCTGCATTTGCGTTCACATAGCTTACAACTGCAGCATCCGGATGTTTTTCTTTTACTTTTTTTAGCTGCTCAAGGGTTGCCATATCAGCAAGAGCGCATCCTGCATCTAAACTGGGCAATAAAACTGTTTTTTTCGGGCTTAGAATTTTTGCTGTTTCTGCCATGAATTTCACGCCGCAGAATAAGATGATATCAGCATCTGTTTTAGCTGCTTCCTCGGAGAGGCCTAAAGAATCGCCTATAAAGTCGGCAATTTTGTACATCTCCGGCCGTTGGTAGTTATGCACCAGAATAACTGCGTTTAATTGTTTTTTCAGCTCTAGAATTAGCTGTATTAGCTTTTCATCCGGATTTTTCTCCTCTAATATGGTTTGTTGAAGCTGCATTCCTACCAATGACAAGGTATTTTTAAAATAGTTATGCAATCAGGCAATTTTAACTGGTTTTGTAAAAAAAGAGGCAATATTTGCCTATAAATAGCAAATTATTTAAATAAGGTTTTTTTACTTTTTTGTATGTATTTTGTAACAAGCAAATTAGATAAAAATTCCCTGGAGCTTGCAAAACGTGCAGTATCTTACCTCAGGAAGATAAATGCCGATTATGCTGTTGATAAAAATTTAAAAATTATAGGGAATAAAAAGAATATTGATGAAATAACTCCAGATGCGATTTTGGCTTTTGGGGATGATAATTTAATATTGAAAACTTTCAGGGATCTTGGAAAAAGGCAGATTCCCTTATTGGGAGTAGGCTCAATGCAGAGCTTTCTTGCACAGTCAGATGCTGCAAATCTTTTGGGATATATAGATTTGATAGAAAAAGATAAATTTAAGATTTTTAAAAGGTCAAGGATAGTTGCAAAGTTTAATGACAATAGCAAGTATGCTGCATTAAATGACATAGGTATTTTTTCTTCAAAAAGCGCTTCTTTGATAAGATATTCATTAAATCTCAATAATGAAAAATTATGGAAAGACAATGCAGATGGCCTTATAGTTGCAACGCCTACAGGCAGCACAGGCTACAGCTTTTCTGCCTATGGTCCGATAATCCTGGATGAGCCAGAGATATTATCCATAACCCCAATATCTTCAATTGAAAAAAAGACTACTGCCATTGTTTCAAATAAATCAAAAATTAACATTACTGATATAGATGCTATTTCTCCAATTGTAATCATGGATGGGGATGTAAGGATAAATTTGAAGAGTGATAGCGTGAAGATAGAAAAATCAAAATATGATGCCCAGTTTATAGAGTTTTCAAGGGATTATGCAATTGAGAACAAGCTCAAGAAAAGAACGGTTTCCTTAAGCGAGGAAAAGACAATGAATCTGCCTCCGAGCGCAAAATTAGTCTACAAGATTCTTTCTTATGAGGGAAATCTGACGCAGAAAGAAATAATTAACATGACTTATTTGCCTGAGAGAACTGTAAGGCATGCATTAGAGCTCTTATTGGGAAAAAGGCTGATAACAAGGCAGGCTTATCTTAATGACGCAAGGCAGAGTGTTTATGGGGTTTGATTTTTTTACCCAATACTATCTAAAATCTCATGGGCATCAACACTGCTTAACGAATCTTTTATTTTTTCCCACTCTTTTCCGAATTTTATGCTAAAAAATGTCAGCATCATTTCCTTCTCACTGTTTGATATTCTTGCGCTCCTGTCCGCTTCTACAAGGCCATAAGGATACCCAATAAAAACAGGGTCTTTGCAATTTCCGGAAATTAAATTTATGGCATCTTTAATGCGCTCTTTTTGCTTTCTAAATATCTCAAACCTAAACATATACTTTGATTTTTCATGAAACTTTACAAAAGCAATATCTGCCTGATGATTTTCATTTTTTATATCTGCAACAGGATGATAAGCCCATTTCCCATCAAAATTGAATTTGTTTAACGCACTAGTTATTGAATTTCCTTTATCTGTCATCAATGCTGTTGTCTTGCTTAAGCCACACACAATAACTTTATTTCTTAATGCATTTTCATATAATTCTTCCAGGTACTTTTTCTCATTTGTAAAAGTGCACTGTAGTGAGCCGTCTAAAACAATAATGTCATTCTCATCCAGGCTTTCTACAACTTTAGCAGCGGTTTTAATCTCTGAGAATCTCCTTACTAAATTTGCCATATTTGAGATATTTGCTCTTGTTATGCCTTGTTTAATAGTTTCATCTAAAGAACTCAATAACAAACCTTCCTTGCTGATAATATTATTTTTTATTCCTATTATCTCAGTATCAAAATATATCTCATTATTGACATTTTTTGCGCAGGTAAATGAATAGAAGTCATTCTTTCCGGATTTTATTCTCTTGTTTTTGAAGTAAACTGCATAATAAATCCTTATCAGATTTAATGAGAAATTTGATGACTTTAATATTTCCGAGCTTCCCCCATCAATAAAGGCTATTTTATTGTCAGATTTTATGTTTTCAATATTACTAAAATTATTTTTATCGAATTTAACTGCATCATAGCCCGAATCAGAAAACTTGACAAAATTATCATCAACATCCAGGATATTATTTTTTACCAGTTCTGTTATTTTGTTGTAAATATCATCCATTTTAGATAATGAATGTTTTAATGTATAAAAATGTTAGGGGTTTAACTTAGAATAATTAGCTCTAATTACACAATGAAAGCAAGAAAGAAGTGTTTTCCTCGGCTTTTAGCGAATGGACATCGTTTTTTTCCATGAAAATGAATGTTCCGGGGAGCATTGGAATATTTTCTCCTTTTAGGTTGAAGATGCCTTTGCCTTCTATGACAAAAATAAATCCTTCTTTTGTGGATGTGTGATCGGATATTTCTGTTCCGCCTGCCATGCTGAATAAGGTTATATTATTCTTTTCGGTTTTAGCCAATACCTTGCTTAATACACCATCCTTAGAATATTCAATAATCTTGCTTAAATTTTTCCAGCTTTCGGTCATTTTTTAATTTCTTTTTTCAAATTCATCAGCAAGGGCAATGTATTTTTCTTTTGTCCCTTCGGTGAATCTTTTGTGTTCTGCCTGCTTAAATTTTTCAAGAATTGTTTTTTGGATTTCTGGATTTAGGGCTTCATCAGCCATAGGATATAAGATATTATCTTCCTTGTCGATATGCTCCTGAAGCAATTGTATATAACCTCGTGCATTTTCTATCACTTTGGCTTTATTGTTTTCATTTAATCCCTGTTCCATGCCTTTCACGAAATTCCTTCCCAGGTCATGTTCATGCAGCATCTGCGGTATAGGATTGCAATGCATCTGTACTTCATCTTTGCATAACTCTATGAATAAGATATCTTCTTCCTTTGCATGGTGGAATTTATCGGCAAAGTTTCGTATAAAATCTATAGCTTTTTCAAAAAAATCTTTATCCAGCTCTTTTTTCTGTTCAAGAGCATCGCATTCTTTTATTAGTGCATTTATTACCTTGAGTATGCTTTGGTGCTCCTCAGAAAGCATTGCTGTGGGTTTTTCTGTAGAATTCATGTAAACAGGCAATTAGGGCATTTTATTTAAATTTTATGGATTATTATATAGGATTCAACATCAACGAAACATTTAAATACACTAATAATTTGCTAGTACTCTATCGCCTCCGTCTATGTTTTAGATATCCAAATTCTAAAATTTGACATTGAACTTAACTTGTGCTTGATATTACTATCAAGTATGTGTAATTTTTGTGATACTTGCGACCAATAAATAAAATCCCGTTGATCCTGCGGGAGGTTGCTGCTATTTGGATTCGACTAAGCCATGCAAGTCAAGGGTTCTTCGGAATACCGGCAAACTGCTCAGTAACACGTCGATAATCTGCCCTTAGGTCAGGAATAACCTCTGGAAACTGAGGCTAAAACCTGATATGGGAATTCTACTGGAAGGTGTTTTCTCTTAAAAGCAATGCCTAAGGATGAGTTGGCGGTCGATTAGGTTGTTGGTGAGGCAACGGCTCACCAAGCCTATGATCGATAGGGGCCTTGAGAGAGGTAACCCCGAGAAGGGCACTGAGATACTGGCCCTAGCCCTACGGGGTGCAGCAGGCGCGGAACCTTTACAATGCACGAAAGTGTGATAAGGGAATCCAAAGTGCTTTGCTTTTAGCAAGGCTTTTGCCAAGAGTAAATATTTTGGCGAATAAGTGGTGGGTAAGACTTGTGCCAGCCGCCGCGGTAACACCAGCGCCACAAGTGGCAATCACTTTTATTGGGCCTAAAGCGTCCGTAGCCGGTCTAGTAAATTTCCTGTGAAATCGTTAGGCTTAACTTAACGGTATGCAGGAGAGACTACTAGACTTGGGACCGGGAGGCGTCAGAGGTATTTCTGAGGGAGCGGTAAAATGCTATAATCTCAGAAGGACCCCCTGTGGCGAAGGCGTCTGACGAGAACGGATCCAACGGTGAGGGACGAAAGCTAGGGGAGCGAACCGGATTAGATACCCGAGTAGTCCTAGCTGTAAACACTGCGAACTAGGTGTTGCATATTCTTCGGGAATGTGCAGTATCGAAGCGAAGGTGCTAAGTTCGCCGCCTGGGAAGTATGGTTGCAAGACTGAAACTTAAAGGAATTGGCGGGGGAGCACTACAAGGGGTGCAGCGTGCGGTTTAATCTAATTCAACACAGAGAATCTCACCAGAAGCGATGGCAGGATGAAGGTCAGGTTAAAGGCCTTACCTAACAGGCCAAGAGGTAGTGCATGGCCGTCGTCAGCTCGTGCCGTAAGGTGTCCTGTTAAGTCAGGCAACGAGCGAGACCTATACTTACAATTGCCATCAAGCTTAGCGATTGGGCACATTGTGAGAACTGCCCTTGAAAAGGGGAGGAAGGTGTAGGCTACGGTAGGTCTGTATGCTCCGAATCTTCTGGGCTACACGCGCGCA
>NZEC01000010.1 GCA_002688925.1 archaeon | reverse complement strand
ATTTATTATTAAGTCATATTCCTTGTTCAGCGAATTTTCTGTATTTTTTCCAATTAAATGGACATTTTCTATAAGATCATTATTTTTCAGAATATCAAAAGATGCTTTTTTGGTTATCCAGTCTATACTGCAATTATTGTACTTTTCCTTCAAACCAGGAAGAATAGCAGTAGTCCTAATAACATCTCCCATTGCTCCAAGTTTTATTATAAGTACGTTCATGGGCTAAAATAATCTATATCCTATTTTAAAGGTTTCTTTATATTTAATGTTCCTATAAGAAATAAGCTTATTTCCTCATATTTATCATAATACCGGAAACAATCAGCACCAAAGGCAATACAAANATATGGTATTTGATGTTTAAGCCCAATAAACCAAGATAATAGCTGAATATTCCTATAATTGCTGCAGATAAGGCTATCCCAACAACGAACCTTTCTGTAAACTNAAGATTTTCCCTCCAGTAGAGCATNATNAAATAGCCCGGCAGGGCAAAGAGCCAGAACAATGACAGAACAGTCCTAAATAAAATTATTAAATCTTCTTTAAAAAAGGCAATTTTGAATATAACAAGAGCTAGTAAAAACAAAATACCAATAAACCTAAGTTCTTTTTTTACAGTATCAAAAACTTCTTTCTTCAATGCAATCATCTCCTGGGTTGTTGTTTTTAAGTATTACAATCAGCTGATTTTCAAAAACAGGCTCTATAAAGTTTTTTGCAACCATATCATTGGCTATCAGCAAATTATATTGTGCAAATGATTCCTGCCTGCTTGCCTTGTCAAATATATAATAATCAAACCGGCATATATCCTTTTTCCCAAATAAATCCTCATCCAATGTGTTTTCCTTGCTGTAGAATGAAAAAAATGATGGCCTTGTTTTAATGCCCCCTCCGCTGTCTCCTGGAAATTCCGTGTCATAAGTTCTTCTTATTTCTCTTTTATTTATTGCATCAATAAAATCATCAGGAACAACTTGGGCATGAAACCTTTTTGAATTCCTCAATAAGGCATCCTGGCTGTATATGTCGCCATAAAAAAAATACACTTTGGAATCTTCCGGAGTATTTTTGCTTAACCATTCCAAAGCTTCCCAGTGCAACGGATTCATTATTCCCGGGCTTGTTGGAACACTAGCATAAGGTATCGAAGGTATGACATTATAGCTTGTCTGCTTTATTACAGGAAATTTTACCATTCCGGCAAATAATAATGAAAAGACAATAAACATGGCAGCAGTATAGGTAAAATTCCATTTTCTTATTATAAATTTGAGAAGCACATAAATCCCAAACCCAAAAAATACTGAAAGATAAATTGGCCAGAAAAACCTTACCTGGAATGACCTCAATCCAAAGCCGATATAGTTCAGAAACCCTGCAATAAGCATTGTAAAAGCCAGGATTAATGAAACATGAAGTTGCTTTAGCTTTGGCAGGGAAAAAATCAACCCTGCAATCATAGGTATCAACAAAAGCCCAAAACCAGATATATAAAATCCAGGGTTGCCATCCCAGATGGGCTGAACCCAGAACTTATATGTTTGTCCAGTCCAAGTATTCTGGAAAATTACCAGCCAATAAAATGAGATAATGAAAAAAGTAACAAGGGATATTGCTATAATTTTGATATCCTTAATGCTTAGTTTTTTTGCCAATAATTTTATTCCAAAGAACAATGCCAAAAAGAGCACAGCGAATATAGCTTCAGAGGTATGGGTCAGGGTTATAGCTGAAAGAACCACTGCAATAATAAGGAATGATTTATTTAAGTCTAGCCTCATAACAGCCCAGAAAAATAACAGGAGAAATGACTGGGATAAAATTGAGGGCCAGTGACCCCACAAGAAGCCTGTTGATACAGGATGGGAAAAAATAATCAATGATAATGGCAATGAAAGCAAAGCCGCTGTTTTGCTGAAATTTTTTATTATGAAATACANGATAAAACTTCCGATTATGGCAAAAAATACCACAGCAATAAGGATAGAATCATAGGTTTCTACACCCATAGCATGAGACAGGATTACAGCCAGATGATAAAGCACAGGAGGGTACCTTCCTTCAATCCCTTCAATGCCTTTAGATATGTATGGAGCCTCATACTTGAAGTTTCCCATGTCCTTGATTGCTTCTGCCCTTACCTGATGCTGAAAAGCGTCAGATGCAAAATAGGCAAATGGGAATTCATGCTTTATATTATGATTAAATAGGCTTCCAAGGCTTACAAACAGGATAAAAGCAAAAAACAAAGCCAGCAGTATTTTTTCCAGGTCAATTTTTATTTTAATCACCTATCTTTTAGCCAATTTTCTTATAAAATTAAAACTGAAATAAATAATTAATATTATAGCTGTTATTGAGCTGATTATTACGCCTTTTTTAAAAGGCTGAGGCATGTATTTAAATGTTATTTTTTCATCATTATCAGAAAAAACAGCTGTTGTTATTCCATTGGCTCTTAGTATCTCTTTTTTATCTTTTCCTGAAGCATGCCAGCCAGGGAAATTAGAGAAGCGCTCGCTTAAAACCAAAAAGCCCTTTCTGCTGCCAATATTGTAAACAGCCTTGTTGCTTTCATATTCCAATATTTCAATCTCTTCAAAATTCCCATCTAATCTTTCAAACATTTCTTTAATGTCATTTTCATTTATGGAATTTTTGTTATTGAAAATGTCAGGAAGCAAAATTCCCCCATTATTAACATAATTCTCCAAAATTCCCATCTCTACACTGATTAGTGCTGCAGAAATTATTATAGCACCGTAATTTTTTAACTCTTCAGAATTATAGCTGCTTATTGAATCTTTTCCCTGTATTATGACTGCTTTTCTGGGATTAAAATTTTCATCTAAAAGCACAGGATATATTATCTGTCCAACATTATTTTTATCTCCAACAACAAGAATGCCTTTATCCACATAAAAAGCCCGCGGCATAAATTCAGTGTTTTCATAGAGATAAGGCCCATCAGCCTCTCCTATCGGGCATTTTTCGCATTCTTCAAACTTGTCTATGAATTTCAAACCAGATATTCCAGATTCTTCTCCGGCAATGACATACTTGTTATTAAGCAGCCCCCATAATTTTGCGGATTTTGTCTGTTGCGCTATCGCTAAATATCCCACATAGTCGTTAAACCAAATGCCACCACCACCTTTAATACTGCTTATATCAAGCTGAGCCATGTAATTGTAACCAGAAGCCCCTATTAAGTCTGAAAGTGCAATATTAATGGTTCTAAAATCACTGAGGTCTTTACTTATTTCATTCACAATCGGTATATCATTTGGTTCTATAATTTCAAGAGATGCTGGAAATTTTTGCAATAATACCAGCTCAATAACTAAAATCGCCAATACAACTGAAAATATCAGCCCTTCTTTGATATTTTTTTTGTAGTTTCTTAAAATATTAACTAAATTATTGAAGCCGTATGCTGCAATTAATGGAGATGCAAAAACAAACATTATTAATACTCTTTCTATATGCCTCATCTGCCCAAATCCAGGGAGTGTGTAGAAAAATTTTGCAACAAATGTTCCTGCAGCAAGCAAAATAGAGAGTATTATCAATAAAACAGAAAATAAAACAATTTTCTTCCTGAAGGATAGCAATCCTAATAATAACAATATAAAGGAAGTTATGCCTATTGCTCCAGAGAATCCGCCACTAAATGATAAATTAATCAGGTGATTCCATAAGCCACTTAAATCTATTGGATAGCCAAGGTATTCCTGATAACTTACTCCAGCACCTCTGTTGGACATTTTTGCGAATTCAAGAATAGGCAGCAGCTTTAATGCTGACAAGCCGATTAATACTGTAATTATAACAATGGAAACAAGCATCACCTTTACCGCTCTTTTTTTAAAATTACGTCCTATTAAGCTCCAGATCATATATACTCCGATTATTAATCCAGTATAAAGAAAGAATATTATTCCTCCAGCATAGACCATTAATGAAAAAAAGAAAGCAGCAATTATAGAATTATTCAACCATTTTTTTTTATACAGGGATTTATATGTAAAGAGAAAAACAAAAGGTATTAATGCATAGCTTTCCAAAATATTGAGATGACCACCAATTACGAATTTTTGCATCAGACCATTGAACATAAAAATAAGAGCTGCAATAAATGCAGCATTTTGTTTCCTCATTATTTCATAAACAAGAAGATACATTCCCAGTCCAGCGAGAAAAAAGTAGCTTATTACTGCAAGGTTCATAGCAAGAAATATATTTTTGAATAAGAAAATATACAGAAAATTAAGGTCAAATAAGTAATGTTCTGGTACTCCGATAAATGGCTGTCCAGAATAGAAATATGGTGTCCAAAGTGGGATGGTTCCAGACTCGTGTAGATACTTCCTTATATTTTCAGACTGAAAAGTCATATCATTTGCATAGTGTATGTTACTTAAGGTTTTTGAAGAACTTAGTATTCCTGAAAAGAAAATCAAGGTTATAAGAAATAATATTATAACATAAAAATGCTTTTTTACTAAATCTTTTGACTTAGAGATAATCAATACCTTTTTCATTGTCACTCCATAATTTTAAGGTATCATGAGCCCATTTGAAAGGCTTGTCATTTTTTTCCATTAGTTTTAATACTATAGAGATAAATTTTTTGCCAACATTATTTCCATAAAGAGATTTTTGAGACTCCATCTTCTTCCTCAAACTATCGTTTTTTGTGATATATTTTATCATATCAACTATAATATCTTTACTTGCAGGAGGAACTAAAATATTGCTTCTTGCACCAAATACAGTCTCTGGCCTGTCAGTTGTTATACGGCATGTCATGCAAACTTTTCCAATAAGATTCAATTCTTCCTGGACACCTCCGGAGTCTGTTAAAGCAGCAATGCAATTATTTGATTCAAAGAACTCTATGACATGTCCATATTCAGGCCAAACAGCTGTATAGAGAAAATTCTTTTTTTTCTTTAGCTTATCAATCTCTTTTTTTAGGCCATAAAAGTCAAGGGCCATTCTTGTTGCGCTCATTTCAATAAAATTGATATTATGCCCTTTTTTAACCAGAGTTTTTATGGCTCCAATTATGGCTTTAAACCTTCTAGGAGTAAGATTTTCTCTTCTGTGAATATCCGCCCTTATCCAATCACCTTTTTCAAGTTCAGGGTAGATGCTGAATATGCTCTTTTCCGGCTTTATTTTTCTTTTGAGCTCTAACGCATCAGCGACAACCCCTCCAATGACCCATATATTTTCTTCGGGATAGCCTTCCCTTAGAAGATGTTCTTTGTTAAGAGAAACTGGAGCAAATAGGTATTGAGAGGCTGCAGCAGATGTATAGGTATCATATTGCTCCGGAAAGGGCTCATTTCTCATCAGCAACCATTTGCCGTAAAACTGCTGGTCGATAAATGTTTCAATATCCACCTTATTGTACCTTTTCATAACTTCCGGAGTCATGCTTCTCAAGCCAGCTTCGTTTTGTATAGCTTTTTCATTTCTGGAAAACATCCATGCAGCCGGAACAATGCTGGTCATTATTGTGTCTCCCAAGACAACAGGAATTACAGTTACATCTGGCCAATTTTTCCTTAAGTGTTTAGCAAACCATGAGGTTTTTATCATTAACTCTGCTGATTTTTGAGCTAAATCCCCTCTTATTGAGAAATTGGATGCAATTTTGTTCTGGAAATCAAACTCCTTGATGCCATGGGTTAATATATCGTCATAATGCTGGTTAGAATTAATGATAAAAAAAGGAATCTTTGCCTTTGCCGCAGCTACTATACTTCCATAAAATTTATAGAAACAGGGTTTTGTTCCAATTACAAAAGCAAGAACCCATTTGCGCTCTTTTTTAGCCTGCTCCATTACTGAACTTATCAGAGGCTTGTTAAGATTTAATGGCAGGATTGTAGGCATGAAGTGATCATCTTCAGTAGCTGTATCTCTACCAAACATAGATTCGTAAGCGTCGTTGATTTTCATTTTTTGTTTAAATCCCCATAAAGCAATAAAATATCCTTGAGTATATTTATCACGACTTTTGGTCTTGGAAGGTTTAAAAATTTACTTTCAAATACTGGCTGCCCTAACTTTCTTGGGTAATGATTAATGCCCACTTCCTTTATCTTAAACCCCTTTTTTCTCGCCTTAGCCAGAATCTCTGTGGTTGCAACTCCGGTGCGGCATTTTAAGCTTATACTGTTTATAACCTTTTTGTTAACCAATCTGAATGCACAATCCAAATCGCACTCCTTTGTTCCGAATAACGTGCGCATCATTATATTATAAATTTTTGATATTATAATTCTTGCCTTTGGGTCATGCCTCTTTATCCTATAGCCAGCAATAATGTCATATTTGCCAATGTAAGGCAAAAATTTCTTGAATTCTTTTAAGTCAAATTGGTTATCAGAGTCCGCATAAAAAATATAAGAGTAACGAGCATTCTTAAAACCCATTATTTTTGCGTAACCGATGCCTTTCTTATCTTTTGGCTGTATTAAAAGCTTTATTCTCCTGTTTTTCTTTTTAAACTTTTTTACAACAGTTATGGTTTTGTCAGTTGAGCCAGCATAAACAATAACCAAAATCTCATAATTATTTGCACTTTGTCTGAGGACTTTAACAGCTGAAGTAAGAAGTTTTTGAATGTTTTCTTCTTCATTATAAGCAGGAAAAAACATTGTAATATCTGGCTTTGACATTTTAACTCAAACTTTGTTTTTGTGTATTCTGTGCATAACAATTACTTATTGGCTCTGTTCTTTACATACCACTCGCAGAGCATCTTGATACCTTCCTCAATATTGACCTTAGGACTATAGCCAAGCAGCTCTTCTGCTGTTTTTATGTCAGCATATGTCCTTATTACATCTCCTGGCTGCTCGCCTTTGGAAATTATTTTTGCTTTCTTATTCAGGGTTTTTTCAATCAGGCTTATCAGTTTATTCAGCTCTATTGGATTGCTGTTGCCCAGATTTATTATTTCAAATCCAGCATCCAAATCAAGGCTTTTTATGATTCCATCAACTATATCAGCAACAAAAGTGTAATCCCTCTTTGAAGTTCCATCTCCGAACATCTCAATTTCATCTCCATTAAAAATTCTTTCAGTGAATTTATACGGGGCCATATCCGGCCTTCCTTTTGGGCCGTAAACAGTAAAAAACCTTAAACATACTATTGGGAGATTATAGAGGTGAGAATAAGAATGACAAAGAAGCTCTGCGGATCTTTTTGTTACACCATACGGAGAAATTGGATAAGCATCCAGTTTTTCATTAAAAGGCGTTGTTTTGCAGTTGCCATAGACACTTGAGCTTGAGCCAAAAACAAACTTTTGCAATTGAAGTCTTTTGCAAGCTCTAATAAATTTAAAGTTCCCTTAATATTGACTTCTTCATAGACAAAAGGGTTGTCTATGCTGGACCTCACACCAACCATGGAAGCAAGATGGATTATCTTATCTATCTTGTTTTCTTTGAAAATCTCTTTTAGCTTGTCAAAATCCCTGATATCATATCTGTAAAGCTTTATTTTTAAGCCTTTGATATTTTCTTCCTTGAATTCAGGATTATAGTATTCGTTGAAGTTGTCTATGCCAATAATATTATAGCTATCATTTTTAGAAAGCTCTTTAGCTAATGTATTTCCTATAAATCCAGCTATGCCTGTGATTAATATGTTCATCCTTTGGGTGAATTATCGGCTTTATTTAAAACTTACTAACTACAATCCAAGAATTCCTTTTGCTGCATTCCACTGCCTTTCTATGTCTGTAAATGACCTTATGTAGAGAAACTGCCTTAAGATGAACTTCGGCCTTAAATAAAAGCTCTTGTAGGCTTTCTTGTACAAATCAAGGATATCATTTTTGCTTAATAATTTTGAGGTAAACGGAACTTCATCCGGGGCATAAAAAGTGAAGCTGCTCCAGTCCTCGTTAATCTCCCCGGACATTTTAGCGATTTCCCATAATTCAGTCCCCGGGAATGGAGTAGAAACCATGAACTGGGCAACATCAACATCAAGCTCTTTTGCAAATTCAATTGTTTCAAGGACTTCTTTTTTTGTTTCTGTCGGGAAGCCCATCATGAAAAAGCCGCGGACATGGATTCCAGAGTTTTTTGCCAATTTTACTCCGTTTCTTATTTGCTGTTTTGTAACGCCTTTTTTTATGAACTTAAGCATACGCTCAGAGCCTGACTCAATGCCAAATCCCATTTCATAGCAGCCTGCTTTTTTCATCAACTCTGTTATTTCTTTGTCAATCCTATCTACCCTTGTCATGCAGTTCCAGCCTATGTCTAATTTTCTTTCTATGATGCCCTTGCATATTTCCTTGGTTCTTTCTGGAAGCAAAGTGAATGTATCATCAAACATCTGTATGTCTTTAATTCCATATTCATTTACCAGGTGCTCAATTTCATCAACAACCCTTTTTGCAGAATGAGCCCTAAAAGCAGTCCCTATAGTAGGCTTTGAGCAGAAGATGCACTTGTAAGGACAGCCGCGGCTAGTCATCATTGTTGTTGCAGGCAGTCTCCTGTAATTGGCAGGTGACGGCCTGTAAATTTTCATATTAAGAAGGTGCCTTGCAGGCATCGGAATATCATCAAGGTTCATAATCACTTTTGGCTTAAGGAAATTAACAATATTATTTTCCCTCCAGATTAGGCCTTCGCTGCCCTCAATCTTTTCCTTGTTTTCTATTTTTTTTATAATTTCAGGAAAAGTCAGGTCTGCTTCTCCATAAACACCGTAATCAGCATCATTGAAATGCAGCAGGGCATTTGTGTCAGCGCTGATTAAAGCTCCTCCAAGAACAGTAATGCAGTTTGGATTATTTTCCTTTATTATTTTCAATGTTTTTTTGGCATGGCCCATCTGGGAAGTTGAGGCAGATATTCCTGTAAGATCAGGGCTAAACTCTTTTATGTCCTTTTCCAGCTCTTCAAAGCCGTATTCAAGAACAGTAGCCATTGCAGGGCCGTCAATTATCTTAACTTCATGAGAATATTTTTCAAGCATTGCAGCTATGTAAGCAATTCCCAAAGGAGGAAGCACTGCGCCAAGGCTTTTCATGGATTTCCTGAATATCTTGTCCTTTGGGTACGGAGGGACAATTAGCATTACTTTCATTTTAAGAAAAGATAATAGAGCGATTTTTTAAAGGTTTTCTATAATTTTGGATATTGTTAAATTCGGTGCTTATGCTTAAATTGCCAATTCAGCAAGCTCCGCAGGATTTGCTATACGACCTGAGCAAACGTAGTTTGCGAAGTTGAGAAGCCCTCTAAGGCCACGCGCAGATATCTAAAATAATTTATTGCTCAAACTCAATCTCCCCATCCAGATAAACTCCTTTATGCAGCTTTACTGGCCTCCAGTCATCTATAACTAAATCTGCTTTCAGCCATTCTGCCAGCTCTTCTGGATTTCCTATAGTAGCAGATAATCCGATTATCTGCGCTTTTTTAAGCACTTGTTTTAAAATTGTTATCAGTATTTCCAATGTCGGCCCTCTGCTAGGATCATTCATCAAATGTATTTCATCAATTATTACTGTTGACACTTCATTAATCCAGGGAACATGGCGCCTCAGCATTGAATCCATCTTCTCAACAGTCAGAATCAGCAGGTCATACCTACCAAGCCACTCCGCACTTGAGTCTAAATCTCCTATAGATAAGGCAACATTTGCTATGCCTTCATATCTTTTCTTGAAATCTTTGTACTTCTCTGATGCCAACGCCTTTAAGGGAACTATGTAAATTGCTTTTCTCTTTTTTTCAATAATAGAATCTAATGCAGCAAGTTCTGCAATTAAGGTTTTTCCTGATGCCGTTGGAGTACACACAAGCAGATTTTTCCCATCCAAAAGACCTTTACCCACAGCCTTTGCCTGCGCCGGCCTCAACTCTGCTATTTCTTTTTGAAGAATATCAAATAATTTAGCAGGCACTTTATTTTTTATAGATTTAATGTCCATGATGTATACTATTCTAATGTAATTTTTAAGTTTTTGCAATTATAGGAGAATTATGGATAAAACTGAATTTAGGAAATTTTATAAACAAATATCAAATAATACACTAAAAATGAAAATCTGGGTTCACTTTTTAACTTCCTTAATTTTAGCCGCAATACTATATCCTACATTCAGTTGGATAGTAATTTTTATTTTTATAGGGGGAGTTTTGATAGACATTGACCATTATATTAATCATGCTTTTAGATACAAAAATCTTAAGCTTTCTGATTGCTATAATCATTATATTGTCACAAATAAGAAAAACAGCTATCACAAAAACATCGGAATACTCCTTATATTTCACACAATAGAATTCATAATCCTCATGAGTTTGCTGTCATTCTATTCTAATATAATCTTAATGGCCACGATAGGCATCTTAACCCATTTTATAATGGACTTAATTTATACATTCTCCATCCATGATAGATTAATTGCAAACTATTCACTAATCTCCTGGATTATCAAAAATAAAATTCAAAAAGTTTAAATAAACAAATCAAGTTTAAGTAGATAGAATATTATGAAATAATTTTACATTAAAATGAAACATATCATTGGAGTTGATTTAGGAGGAACAAACATAAAAACAGCATTAATCAATTTAGACGGAAAAATAATGAAAAAATATGAAATAAAAACAGAAACAAAAAAAGGCACTAATCAAGTAACTAAAAATATCATAAAAACAATTGAAAAAGTAAAAACAAAAAATGTTATTGGCATTGGAATTGGAAGCCCCGGCCCTTTAGACTACAAAAAAGGCATCATAACAAAACCTGTCAACCTTCCTTTCAAAAACACCCCTTTAAGAAAAATAATACAAAAAAAATTCAGGCTGCCTGTATTTCTTGATAATGATGCAAACTGCTTTACACTTGCAGAAGCTGTTTTTGGCTCAGGAAAAAATTATGAAAATGTTGCAGGAATAACACTAGGAACTGGATTCGGGTCTGGGATTACAATAAACAAAAAAATATATCACGGTAGGAATAATGCTGCTGAATTAGGACATATGACAATAAACTACAACGGCCCAAAAAGCAGGTGCAAAAATCACGGGTGCATAGAAACCCATGTTGCAGCACGAGGCATAACAAGGATTTTTGGCAAAAGCGATCCTTATTCAATATACAAGCTAGCTATAAAAGGAAATAAAAAAGCCATAAAAACTTACAATGAAATGGGATATTATCTTGGCATTGGATTAACAAACATAATCTATGCTTTAGATCCAGACATAATTGTCATAGGGGGAAAAATATCAAACTCCTGGAAACTATTTTCAAAAAGCATGAACAAAGCAGTAAAAGAAAGATATTTTCAAAACCCATGTAAAATCCTGCCTTCAAAATTAAAAGAAGCTGGAATTTTAGGGGCTGCCGCTTTGGTTTTGGAGAAAAAATAATCACTTCTTAGCTTTTCCCTGCGCAGCAACAGCTTTCATTGCCTTCTCCACATCCTTGGGGTCTCCAAGATAATAATGTTTTATTGGCCTTAGATTGTCATCAAGTTCATAAATTAATGGAATTCCAGTTGGAATATTCAAGTTTACAATATCTTCATCAGAAACATTATCGAGATGCTTTATCAAAGCCCTTAAGCTATTCCCATGAGCCGATATAATGGCTCTCTTGCCGGATTTTATTTCCGGAACTATTTCATTTTTCCAGTATGGCAAAAATCTGTTGACAGTATCCTTTAAGCATTCTACTGATGGTATGTCTTTTTCATCTAAGTCTTTGTAAAGGGGATCATTTTCCGGATATCTTTTATCTGATTTTTTCAAAGGCATAGGCCTTATATCATAGCTTCTTCTCCACTCATGCACTTGCTCTTCCCCGTATTTTTCTGCCATCTTTGCCTTGTTAAGCCCTTGCAAAGCTCCGTAATGCCTTTCGTTCAGCCTCCAGGATTTATGTATGGGTATTGCCTTATGCCCCATCTCTTTAAATGTTATATCCAAAGTCTTTATTGCTCTTTTTAGCACAGAAGTAAATGCAATATCAAACACATAACCTTCTTTTTTCAAAATCCTGCCTGCCTTTTTAGCTTCTTCAACCCCTTTCTCAGATAAATCAACATCAGTCCACCCAGTAAACCTGTTCTCTTTATTCCATACACTTTCCCCATGTCTCTGAAGCACTAGTTTTATCATTTTTTTATAACTATATCATCCCCAATTTTAACTTTATATTTTTTTTCAAAAGAATCCTGGTTTAATGCCACTTCTACCCTGTCATAATCATCCTTCATTATTAAAGGTTTTCTCATTTCCACGTCGCCAAAAGTTGTTGCATAAGGTATTTTTATTGAATTATTATTAAAATTCACCTTAACAATATCATTAAGCTTAATATCAAATTTGTCCCATGAGGAATGCATTATATTCAAATGCAAAGATCCGAATTTATTGATGGATATTATTTTTGCCCGAATTTCATTTTTCCCAATTATAGCCTCTTCATAAGGCCCTTTTACTAAATCTTTTATATTTATATCATCCCCAAATTCCTCTATCCCCGCTTCTTTAGAAAGATACGCAGCAGCCGGAGTAAAAATATCCCTGCCATGGAATATTAGACTTACAGGCTTCCTCATATATTTTTCATTAGTTATCTCAACAACCTTTTTTATTCCTTCCAAAAACCTTGTCGCAGGTATTAAAACTCCGTTATCAGGACCAATTAAAAAATCACCCCTTCCTGTTTCTATTATTATTGGCTTTCTTTTTGTTCCGACACCCGGATCAGCAACACAAACATGGAAGCCAATCTGCACATAGTTTAAGGTTTCCATTGTTCTTGCTGCATACAATAAGTCAAAGCTTGGAAGGCCGTGCATTAAATGTATTACATGCGCTTCTGGATTAATTTCATATGCAACAGATTCCATAATACCAACACCTTGGCTTTGGACTCCAAAATCGCTTGATAGAGTTATAATTTTTTTCATCTTAGAAGCTTAATTTGGAGTATCTTGCTTTGCTGCCAAGCATTTCCTCAATCCTCAACAACCGGTTATACTTAGCAGTTCTTTCTGACCTTGCAGGCGCTCCAAACTTACATTGCCCTGCATTTAGCCCAACAACTAAATCAGCAATAAAGCTGTTTTCTGTTTCGCCGCTTCTATGGCTTACTACAACATTCCATTTGTTCCTGAAGGCAAGATTTGCAGCATCAATAGCTTCAGTTACAGTTCCTATCTGGTTTACTTTCAACAATAAGGCATTGCATGATTTTTCCTCAATAGCTCTTTTTATCCTAGTAGTATTTGTAACCAATGAATCATCCCCTACAATCTGTATTTTATTTCCCATCTCTTTATTCAGCCCTTTCCATCCGTTCCAGTCATCCTCTGCCATGCCATCTTCAATCGAGCTTATTTTAAATTTTTTAACTAAGTCTTTATAGAAATCTATCAATTCACCAGCATCAAATTTTTGATTTCCAATTGTATATTTTTTATTTTTCCCGTAATAAAATTCAGACGCAGCACAGTCCAATGCGAAAGATATCCTGCCTTTATACCCTGCATTTTCAATAACCTTTTCAACCAGCTCCAATCTCGAATCAACATCATTTATTTTCGGGACAAAGCCCCCTTCATCACCAAGTAAAATTGCCTGAGCTCCAAACTTCTTTTTCAACAATCCCTTTAATTCATGGTAAACTTCCGCACCTGCCCTTATCGCATCACTAAAATTATTGAATTTAACGGGCATTATCATATGCTCCTGGATATCATTATCAATTCCGGCATGCCTTCCGCCATTAATAATATTAAATTGAGGAACCGGCAATGATAATCTTTTCGAATCTGAAATATTTCTGATATGTTCAAATAAATTTGTATTTTTATGAAAAGCTCCTGCATTGCAAATAGCCATGCTCACTCCCAGAATTGCATTTGCTCCCAATTTTGACTTGTTTTCTGTCCCATCTAAGTCAATCATAACCTCATCAATATTTTTTTGGTCTCTGCAGTCCAGACCAATAAGTTTTTTGGAAATAATTTTATTGACATTATCAACTGCTTTCATTACCCCTTTTCCATTATACCTTTTTTTATTACCATCTCTTAACTCCAGTGCCTCGTGCTTTCCGGTTGACGCGCCGCTCGGCACGATAGCACTTGCAGTTATCTTATCAGTTACAACATCTACTTCAACTGTAGGATTTCCCCTGGAATCAAGAACTTCTCTAGCTATTATCTTTTTTATTTTAGACAAATTACCACCCTTTGCTAAAAAATAAGAAAAGAACACTATATAAACATTTCGAAATAAATAACAATAAAATCAATCAGGCTTTTACCCAATATAATCAACTTCTTTCCCAATCTTGCTCTTTAGTTTCCCTAATGCTGTCTGCCTGGCAACATCGCTGAACTGCTCTGTCTTCTTCATCATATCCGATTCAATATCCTTTATTTCCTTGTCAAGCCTGTTTAAATCTATTTTGAGCTTTAATTTTTTGTCAAGAACTTTTAAAATCTCCCTGGCCCCTTTAATGCCCAGATACATAGGATGGCCGTAAGTTTCTGCCAGAAATGTTATGGCATCTATTTTTCTCCTTTTTGCCAAACCAACTAAAAGGCCTGAAACACCGACAATAGGCCCTACAACACCATAAAGCTTATCGTTTATCATCCCATCCTTGTATTTCTGGATTATTTTTTTATTGTTTGCAGTGCAGTAAACTTTTGGTTTTTTAGGGACTTCTGCAAGCCCTATGCCTCCAAGAGTTATAATCTCCTTTCCTTTAAACTGCTGCACCATGTCAAGCAGTCTGTCGGAAAATTCATAGTTGCTTACCTCATCCATGGGCTGCACGTCTCCTGCAAGAAGCAATAAATCCTGCCTTTTCCTGTCGAATTTCTTGTAAAAAACTTCTATCATCGGCAGCTCAACAAGATTATCTTCATTCACAAAAACAGAATGCGGAAAAGTATAGGATGTAATCTCATATAATTTTTTTGCCTTTAATTCATCAATAAGAAAATCTACTGCAACTTTGCCTACATTGCCTATTCCCGGAAGACCTTCTATCAGCAACGGCTTATTCAGCTTTGGCCTTTTCCCTATTTCATTAATTTTCCAGGTACTCATAATGACCACAATTTATTGCTTAAATTATCCCCTTTTTCTTAAAAATTTCAAGCTTTGCTTTTCTTCTATAAGAACCATACTTATCTTCTATGCTGAATTTAGCTGGCTTTGGAGTTAAAGCTTTTCCCCCACATGAACATGATTCTTTCATTGTGAATTCACTGCACTTTTCACATCTTAAAATGGTTTTCATGTTTCTACTCTTGTGAATTCACCTTCACCATTATGCTCCATTACATGCTCTATCGCTTTTTCCGACGCTTCTTTAAGCAGCTTTTCAGCACCCTTGTATTCTTTTGCATTGATTATGATATTATAAGAGCCTGCCCCGAGATATTTTATTGATATGCTCTTTTTGCCGATTTCCTCTGCTTTTTTAAGCGCTTCCTTGATAATATCTATGCCATTTGATGCAAAGCTTGTTAACTTTAACTTTCCTTCTATCTTAATGCTTGCTTCCTTAATCCTTGACTTGACAGCTTCTACAATTTTTTCCGCTGTTTTTTCTTCTACGCCAGCATCCTTTATTGCTGCACTGTCCACAACAACCTGCTGGAAAAATCCATACAATGATGCATATTTTTCAGATATGTTCTTAGTAATGTCATAAAATAATTTTTTTACATCGATCTTCAGGTCCTTAGCCACAAACTCCAGAATTTTTTCAGCTTTTTGTTCCTGTTTTAATTCATCAATCTTATTTCTTTTCTGCCCTTCGGTTACTCTTCTTAATGATAAGTCTATATGCCCCCTATCTGTATTGATCCTCAAAACCTTGCACACTACTTTCTTTCCTTCTTTAACAAAGTCCCTGATATTCCTAATCCTTCCAGGACTTACTTCAGAAATATGTATCATCCCTCCCTTTCCATACTCATCCAGGTTTGCAAAAACAGAATGAAACTGCACTTTTGTAACGGTGCATATAACTAGCTCATCTTCTTCAGGAAATCCTTCCTTTTTTAGCAGCATTTTATTTAAAAATTTTTATTCCAAAACTTCCAGAATTCTGGCTTTAACCTTGCTTTTTCCGCCAGTAGGATCTGCCAGCACTTTACCGCACACTAAACAGATTACTTTTGAAGATGCCTTTCCAAACATTGTCTGTTCGTTCTTGCATTTAGAGCATCTTACCTTAATGAATTTGCTTGTAGGTTCTCTAACATCATCCATAAAACTCACCTGGTTACTTAAACTCAATCTTTCTTGCTCTAAATCCGCTGCTTTTCATATGCTTTTTCTTGCATGTACTACATTCATATCTTAAGTCTAATTTCTTGCTTGTTTTTTTCCCAGTCATCTTGAATTTTGTGACTGCCGGCTTGCTATACCTTCCCCTATTTCCAATGCCTCTTGCAAGGCCCCTTCTCTTAGCTCTTAATTTACTTCCATAAGTCATGCTTCTTGGGCTTTTCTTTTTATTAAGCGCTATCTTGTGATTAGTATGTTTCTTGCAGTACGGACAGTGCCTATTGGTATTTTTAGGTAATATCATGCATTTTGGTATCTGGAGTTAATTTAAAAATGTTTCTAATTGCTGGTTAAGTAAGATTGAGTGTGAAAATATAGAATACTAATTATCCGCTCTTAATCTCCTCAGCGCTTCCTTTGCTTATAAGAACATCTGCAATTTCTGATGGAAGATTGGCAATATCTTCCTCTTCAAATGGCCCATAATCCTCTAGCTCCTTCCCGACAAACTTAGGGACATGGTTTAGAAACCTTATAATCTTGGCATTTTTCTTTTCTTCTGCCACTTCACTCTTGCTTTTTTCATCTGCAACATCTGTTTTTACAGGATTTTTTCCGCTCAGAACATTAGAGATAACCTCATTGCGAAAATTATCAAGAACCTTAACAGTTTCATCAAAAAGCCGTTTTTCATTTTCAAGGAAAGATGATGTATCCATGACATCTGACTTTGTCCTGCTTTTTATCATGGCAATATCTACTATCTTTTTCTCCCTCCTTTCATATATTTCCTTAATTATCCTCCTGGCATTGTCAATCTGCTTCTCGACTTTCTTTTTCTCATCATAGGAAAACATAGAATCTTCTTTCCCAAGAACTTTCTTTTTCTCATTAAGATAATCAACAAAATCGCTAAAAAAACCAGGCTCCAGCTTCTGCAGCTCTGTTATATCCTTCTCTCTCTTCAAAATCTCAAACAGAGTCTCATACGTAATATTGATCTCTTTAGTTTCCATAACCAGCCCCAAAAACAAATAATACTAGTTAGTTTATATAATTTTTTATAATTATTTTTAAAATAAGACATCAGACTATTATATTCCTTTAAGCAACATTTATAAAAAAACTTTCTTTACTTTGCTCATGGCTGAATTAACGTTTAAAGACCTTTCTTTCGAAGAAAAAGGCAGCAGGGTAAGGGTAATTTTCCTCAAAATTTTTTATTTTGACATAGGTAAATCTATCCTAGAAAAAATTGGAAATTTCAAAATAAGCCAAAACAAGATAGAATTTAAGGATATTACTGATAAAAAAGCCCAAAGAAAATTCAGCATGCTGCTGTTAAAAGGCTTTACAAAACTGAAAAATAGGCTGAATAACAAGCCTGCAATTTATGTCCATAAAAATTCCGGAATTCCATTAATCGGAACAAATTACTTTGGCCTGATAGACAGAGGCACTAATATAATTGAAATAAAGCCAATAACAGGCTGCAATCTAAGCTGCATATACTGCTCAGTGGATGAAGGTCCATCCTCAAAAAGAAAGCTTGATTTTGTTGTTGAAAAAGACTACATAGTCGAGGAATTAAAGAAGCTCATTGATTTTAAGCAGGAAAGCTATATAGATGCCCATATCAACGCTCAGGGAGAACCATTGCTATATGCTGATATAATCGATTTAGTGGCAGATATAGCCAAAATACCGCAAGTAAAAGCTATTTCTATCGACACTAACGGAACATTGCTAAATAAGCAGTTTATTGATAAACTCACAAAAGCAGGCCTTACAAGAATAAACCTATCCTTAAATGCCTTAAATAAAGGCATAGCAGACAAAATGGCAGGATCTTCTTATAACTTAAGCAAAGTAATGGAACTAGCTGCATATATCCCAAAAAAAATGGATTTAATCATTGCTCCTCTATTTCTTCCAGGTTATAATGACGATCAACTGGTAAAATTAGCTAAATTTGCCCAAAAGATAGGAGCAGGAAAGAATTGTCCTGGAATTGGAATCCAAAGCTTCCTTCCTTACAAATTCGGCAGGAATCCTGTAAAACCAATGGAAATGGACACATTTACCAGAAAACTGCGCGATTTGGAGAAAAAACACAGCATAAAGCTGCTTTATACACAAGGATTTAATGTAAAAAAATGCAAAGAATACCCAAAACCATTCAAAAAAAGAGAAGTTGTAGAAGCCAATATTGTATGTCCTGGAAGATTAAACCATGAGGTGCTTGCTGCAGCAAAAAACAGGCTTATTTCCATCCCAAATTGCTATCAGAATGAAGGCCTTGTAAAAATAAGGATAAAACGGACTAAACATAATATATTTCTTGGAGAATTATTAAATTAAAAAAAGATAATAAAAGAAAAAAAATTAGGAAGTTTTGCTTCCTTATTCTTCAGTTGCAGCTTCTTCCTCAGCTGGTGCTGCGCTTGGCTCAGCAACAGTTAAAGTTGAACCAACTTTGGTAACTTCCATTGCTTCTCCGGTTAGTGCATAGTCACCATAGTTAGCAGCTACTTGTGCTGCGTTCCTTGTGTCTGCTGCACTGTAACCAGCAACTAGCATAGCTACATTACCATTGACATCAAACATCTGAATCTTTCCAACGCCAGGCTCAAATCCTGCTGTACAATCTGCTGGATTACCCATAACGTCTGCAGCTGCTGCGTTAGCACATGGTCCTCCTACAAGGATTGAGTTAACTGCATTGATGTTTGCAACCTCTGAAGCTAACTTAGTTGCTCCAACATCGATTCTCTGCACTGTAACTGCATCAGTTGTGGTTGCAGCTGTTTGAGTAAAGCTTACACCCTGTCCAGTTACGAATACCTGAGGTAATCTCTGTGCATTAGGGTAATCAATGATTACTTCCTGCGGGCTGCCTGTTTGGGAATATAACTGTACATATGTACCATAAGTTGTGTATATATATGAGTTATCATTGTCGTCATCAGGTGTCTTGTAGTTATGGGCGTTTGCGAGACCCTTAGCCAGCGCCACTTCTCCGCTTGATGCAGTTAGGGAAAAGTTTATATCGGTTGGTGCCAAATCATCATAATCCTCTGTATTTGGTGTATCTATATGTACGGTAACATTTGTAGCTGATGTATTCTGTATCAGGATACTTGCTCCACCCTTAGTATTCAAGCCAGGGTTTGTGTTTTCACCTATAGTTGTATCTCCATCCAAGCTAATTGTTATACTGAAGTCATTGCTTTTTGCTGATGAAGTGTTATACACTCTGTAAGTACCTCCACCAAGCTTAATCTGTGCAAGCTCTGATACTACTGTTAGACCATCTGGACCAACACCACTATAGCTGGTCTGCGAACTCGGAGCACTTATTGTTCGCTCAATATCGTCTCCGCTTCCTAACTCACTAAATTTGATGATTGGGTTGTCAGCACTTATTTTGTCTGCTCCTCTGTACCTTAAGGCAAAACTCTGCCTTTCTCCATCAGTATCAGAGACATCAGTCACTACAAAATAGTCATCTTTTGTTATAGACTTGTTCTCATTAACTATAAGGTCATCATCGTTGTCTCCAAACCTTATTACTGAACCAGATACTGCATTCACCAGAGGAAGATTTACTTCATTTCCTTTTCCATCTAAAAAATTTAACTCATAGTCATCAGATCCTGCTGCTTTTATGCTTATCTCTTCACTTCCTTCATCGCTTAAACCCCGGTACTCAATATCCCATCCTTTTGTAAATAATAATGCTGGCTCATCCAACTCAGGATTTTCGCTCAATTTTCCACCTGCAGGTACATAGTAATTGTCATCTGCAGTCATATTGATATTTATCTTATCAATCTTAAAAGTTGAGCTATCGTCACTACCTTGAATATCTACAGTTGCCCCATCAATCGTTTCATCATCCACCTTAAGTTCATTGCTATATGCTGAACTGTTACTATTAGTATCCTTTAACTCTATTTTTTGGGCTCCAAGGAAAAACTCTACACTATGTACACCGCCAGCATAATCCTGGTAAAGTATCTCTGAAACACCAATTGTTGTTCCGTCTGATAGCTTATCTGTGTCTCCATCAAGCATATCTCTTGTTCCTTCACCATTTACTGTGAACTTAGCGCTGTTTGCATCTACAAAAGCAAGTGAAGCCTCATAGTCTTTTCCATCAATAGTATAGGTTTTTGTATTGCCCTCCAGCAATGTATCCCTTACTGCTCCGCCCATCATTGTAAGCTTAATTTGACCTGGATTACCTCCATTTCTTCTTGCTGTTACTATTGTAAACTTGCTTCCCAGCATGGTAATTTCTGTATCTTCAAAATCTGTAAGATAATCACCTGTTGATGATGCACTGCCTGCACTATCATCAACATCTGACTCAAGAGAAGTTGTAAATTCTAACTCATACCTTGCAATCTGCTTTCCACTTGGGAAATATAGGAAATCTGCTGTTACATCTTCCCTGTCTTCAAGATGCTGCACATATCCAGTATCTGTATATTCAAAATACATTCTCTGGTCATAAGGAGAATCTCCCTTTGTGTTGCTTACTGTTCCTGATGCAAGCAAACCTGGCAGTTCTGTAGAATCTATAAAAGAATTACTTGTTATTGTAGCGATTGCTTCACTGTCTGTTCCACTGTTTAATGTTCCATCATCTTCTGATAATTCCATAACATTCGTTGCTCCTTTCTGTACCTGCCATGCATCTCCTTCTGCAGTAACAGATCCTCCTGCTGAAACAGTAACTGGTGTTGTTGCAGCAAACTGCAAACTTACAGCAATATCAGAAACACCGATAACGTCTTCTGCTGCTGCTTTATCTCCTACAACTAGAACTCCGGTAAATTTACCGTCTTTAACATATTGAGTTGGATATTGCGCTAAATCAGCTGCCATTGCTCCAAAGATAGTAGCTCCAACCATTGATGCTCCTATACCTAAAGCAGAAATTCTCTTTATTGTTTTTTTAAAATTCATTTTTCTAACACCTCCAAGTGTCTTTGTTTTTTATTTTTTATAGGAAACCCTCGTAAACATGAGTTTCTGTGGTATGATAGTTAACCAATCATATTTAAATGTTGCGGTTAGATTATGTTCTGCAACATATATATTAGATTATCTATGTTTTTAGGGATTATTTAGTAAAATATAGCTTTATTCAGTATAAATTATACATAACATATTTATTTATATTGTGTTATTTAACCACTAATATGCCAATCAAACATAAAAATCTTCTGGTTTTTATTGCTTTCCTTATAATATTAGGCATAATGCAGTTTACTAGTCCACATATAATCGGCTTTGACTCTTACCTGCACATAAAAGCTGCAGATATAATAAAAAATCAGGGCTTTATCAAAGAATTTCCCTGGGCAGAACACACAATTTTATCCAATAATTATGCAGACATACAGTTGCTTTTCAGGATTATCCTTATACCTTTCACATTTTTCAACTTAGATCTTGGAGCAAAAATTGCATCAATTTTATTTTCAGCAATAGCATTTGCTGTTTTCTATTGGTTTCTCAACGAGAATAAAATCAAATATTCTTTTTTCTGGACTCTGCTTTATTTATTCACATCCGCTTCTCTGATGCACCGCTTTACCCTGACAAGGGAAATGCCCTTAGCCATAGCATTAATAATCCTTACAATCTATTTCCTTCAAAAAAAGAAATACTTGTTGTTAGGATTAACCTCATTGATTTTTGCGCTTTTTTATTCCGGATTTGTAATCCAGATTTTCATTATATTAGTTTATCTTCTTTTTGAAAGAATATTCTCAAAAAAATTTGATTACAAAATAATATTGTATTCTTTACTGGGAGTTTTTATTGGATTGATAATAAACCCATACTTTCCCAATAACATTGCGCTGCTTTACACGCAAATATTTAAGGTAAATTTAATATCAAACTTATTCAATGTCGAATGGAAGCCATGGTCCTTATTTGATTTCATAAAAAACAATATCCTTGTTTTTTTCTACCTTGCAATTCCACTTTTTATTTTAATCAAGGACAAAAAAATAAATAAAAACAAATTATTTTACCTTGCATTGGCATTATTCTTTTTTGCCTACACAATAATATCAAGAAGAATGCATGAGTATCTTGTACCGTTCTCAATTCTTGCAGCAGCATTCTTCCTTAACAGTTACTTTGAAAATTTTGATAGAAATAAATTAAAATATCATGGAAATCAAAGATTTCCAGGACACCAAAAATTTTCAATTTTTGAGTGTATTAAAATATTAGGAATATTGTTATTAATCATCATTGCCTCAGCAAATTTTATCTTATTGAAAAAAGACATTGAAAATAATAATTTTTTACACAATTATAACGACTGTGCAGATTGGATGAAAAACAACATTAAAAAAAACTCTCTGATTTTTAATAATGCTTATGCATTCCCTTACCTGTTTTTCAAAAACTCTGATTTAAGATACACTCATGGAATTGATTTAACTTATTCCTACCTTTTTGATAAAAATGAATTTGAAAGATACATGGAAATATTGCAGGGAACTTCAAAAGATGCAAGTGATTATATCATCAAAGATTATAATCCGGATTATGTGTTTTCGGGCAAGGTAAAGCAGGATGTGCAATTATTTAATTACATTGTAGGTCATAAAGAAAATTACAAGGCAGTTTATGAGGATGAATGGTGTGCTGTGTTAGAAGTTGGTGCGAAAATCTAATTCGTGCTTGTGCGGAGCCTTAGCACTCTTCTCCGCTTCGCATACTGCGTATGCTCAGGTCGTATAACAAATCCTGCGGAGCTTGCTGAATTGGCAATTTACGCACAAGCACAGACTTTCGCACCAACTTCCAAAACCACCGCAAAACATTTATATACATCAAATCAAAATTAAGTTGTAATGATTAAAGTTTATAAGTTCAAAAAAGAGGGTACAACCCAAGGGTCCTTAAGTGATCTAGGCAACACTTCTAAATGCTGGGCAGACTGCATAAACCCAACAGAAAAAGAATTAAAGGAGCTTTCCCAGAAATCAAAAATACCATTGAGCGATTTAAAGGAAGTCCTGGATAGGGAAGAAAGGCCAAAAGTTTCTGATTTGGAAAATTATTCTCTTATAATTGTAAGGGTTCCGTGGGTAGAGCATGATGAAATTTTAACAACACCCTTATCTATTTTTATTTCAAAGAACAGGAATAATGTAATTACAATCACATTAAAGGAAATAAGCTCTATTCAAAAAATAAAGCAGCTTATACAAGCAAAAAAAATTAACCTCTACGAGAAAGGAATCAGCTTTTTTACTTACAGGCTTCTTGATGAGGTTTTCAACACATACTTCTCAATTTTAGACACTTTAGAAGAAAAAATAGACAGGATAGAGGACAAAGTCATTGAGCATCCTGATCAGCTTACCTGCCAAAATATTTTGTCTGTAAAAAAAACACTTATTTTTTTCCATAAGGCCCTGACAGCAAACCGGGAAGTAATAGCGGCTATAGAAAAAGAATATATCTCAAACATAGATAAAAAAAATATCAAAAGGTTCAGGACTTTGTATAATGATGTAACACAATTAATTGATACAGAAGCAACTTATCGGGACATTTTGACAGGAACTCTGGACATTTACTTAAGTTCAGTCTCCAACAACCTAAACCAGGTCATGAAAACGCTTACAATTGTAGCCTCATTTGTTTTAATACCGACCTTGATTTCAGGAATTTATGGAATGAACTTCCAGTTCATGCCGGAAATACACACCGAATTAGGAAAAAAATTTGGCTATTACTTTGCTTTGGGTTTAATGGCATTTTCTGTAATCTTTACCTATTTATTTTTTAGAAAAAAAGGTTGGATGTGAATTATTCTAAAACTCTGTAAAAAGCATAGTCACTTCGTTCCTAGCCTTCTATTCTAAAACCCTATAGAAGGCATCAAAAATAGGAGTATCTGTTGTTAGCAGATGAAAATGCATTCCTAATCTATTGCACGTTTCTTCTATCTTTGCAGAATGGTTATCAAGCATCTGCTGGTACTGCACCCTTAATCTTGGGCTGATATAAGTCCTTAATTTATTTTTTGTCTCGCTGTCTGTTAATTTAAAGTCTCCGCTGTACTTCAAATCTTTTTCAATAGGATCCAGAACCTGCACTATTTTTATCTCATGATCTCCAAGAGTATAAAGCGCTTCTGTAACCTCATCAATATCCAATAAAAAATCAGATATCAGCACAAGCAATGACCTGTTTCCAATGACTTTCTTGTACTGCACCATCCCGTCCAATAGCTTTGAATGTCCCTGCGTCTTTGTATTGTTAAGATGATAAACCATGCTTGCAAGCTGGGACATTCCTCTTCTCGGCTGGAACACATCAAGCCCTTCAGCAAATGTAGAGAATTGAAATTTTTCATTATCCTTCATAGCAAGATAGGCAAAACCAACACCCAGCATAGAGGCATAGTCAAATTTATTTATTGGCTTGCCAAAACCCATTGAAGCACTTGCATCCATTATGACATGGACAGTTAAGTTCCTTTCCTCCTCAAAAGTCTTCACATACAAATCATCTGTTCTGGCAAATACCTTCCAGTCAATAAGCCTTATATCATCTCCGGGCGCATACATCCTATGCTCTTTGAAAGTAAGCCCCCTCCCAGTTGCTATAGACCTTCTTGGCCCCATGTAATTTGACGTAACTCTCTTCTTTACAACAAGATGAAACCTGTCCAGCTGGTTTAGAAAGTCAGTATTAATCATTTTATTTGATTTTAATTTTGTTATAATTTAAAAAATAATAATTCTGGACTGATTTTTATTAAATTTTAATTATTTATTTTTTTAATAAGTTTTAATTTGAATTATTTTAATTTTTAATGTATTTTTTTAATTATTGGAATTTTTTTATTGATTTTATTTTTAATTGTTTATTTTTCAATGGTTTTCACTTAACCTTATCCAGTATATGCTTTATTGCATCATCCGTTGTCATTCCCTTCCTCTCTGCCTCAAAATTTAAAATCACCCTGTGCCTCATTATAGGATATGCCATCTCATTAATATCTTCATTGCTCACATGATTTCTGCCTCTGATTAATGCACGTGCTTTTGACGCAAGCAAAATTCCAATTGATGCTCTTGGAGAAGCACCATAACTAATAACATCCTTGTTTGTCCTTGTAGCCATTATTAGTTTGATAGCCCTGGTTTTTATGTCATTTGCGACAGGAACCTGTCTTGTCAGGCTTTGCAGGCTAAGCAAATGGTTTTTATTAAGCAATGTCTTTAGCTTGGTCTCTTTTGAAACAGAAGCAAACCTGCCTACAATCTCCTTTTCTTCATCAAAAGAAGGATAGCCAACCTTAATTTTCAGCAAAAACCTGTCAGCTTGCGCCTCAGGCAGGGCATAGGTTCCTTCCTGCTCAATTGGGTTTTGCGTCGCTAATACAAAAAACGGAAGGTCAAGCTTAAACGTGCTGTTTCCTACTGTAACCTGCTTTTCCTGCATTGCTTCTAATAAAGCACTCTGGGTTTTTGGCGTTGCCCTGTTGATCTCATCTGCTAAAACAATATTTGCGAATATAGGCCCTGGCTGAAATTTAAAGTTTCTTTTGCCGGATGTTTCCTCAATTATATGTGTACCTGTTATATCTGAAGGCATTAAGTCAGGAGTATTTTGTATCCTGCTGAACTTAAGGTTCATTAAATCAGCTAATGTCCTTACAACAAGGGTTTTAGCCAAGCCAGGATAGCCTTCCAGCAGAGCATTGCTGTTGCATAGAATAGAAACTAAAATCTGCTCAATAACATCATTCTGACCGACAATAACCTTGTTTATTTCCTTAAAAACAGCGTCAAAAACATGTTTGTAATTCTTCATAAATCCACCTCTTTTAAAAATCACTATACAATTACCTTTTACTTTTATATTTATTAATTTTTTTATATGTTTTTAAATCTTATTATTAATTGTTTGTTTTTATATTGTATTATGTTTATTTTAATCTATCCTTTAGCAAGCTTATTAAAATAACTTTTTACAAGTTCCTGCTCCTCTTCAGGTATTTTCTCCTCTAAAGCAGATGACTGCTCAATAAAAACCTCATTTGGAAAAATCTCATCAAACTGCTTCTGCTCAACATCCCCTGATTCCCTTACATTGATCTCATAATTTACTGGCTTTATCTTTATGTCTATCTGCTTTTCCCCAAGAACAGCAAGCTTGCTATCCCCGTAAATATCCTCGCTTTCATTTACCTCTCCAAGAACATTGCTTGACCTTTTTCCCAGCGGATTTATGTTTTCTATCATATCAGGGACATTGCCTAAAAATGTGTTTAAATCAACAATATACAGGTTGAATGTCGTTGCAAAGACTATTGCAAAGGAAAGGAGTATTGAAGCCAAGATTTTGTAAGACAGATTTTTTGTTTGTATAAAAGAAGACAGCCCAACATGCTTTAAGTCATGTATCACATCTTCCTGCAGCTCATTTACAACAGGATTATCTTTATCGAGATTATCTGCAGCTGTCCTTAATTTTTCTTTTAAAGGCTCATATTTCCCCTCGACAGCTTTCCTTTTATCAATTTTCAGATTAACATACATCCTTATAAAAAAGTATATTGCAGCAGGCATAACTGCCAGTACAGGATATAAATTTACTAAAGACAACAAAAAATAAACCACAAGGAAGAATATAGCTGCATTTAGCATGCTCTCAAAAAAAATAAAAAAATTCAAGGTTTTGTTAATTTCCCTAATAGCCTTAATGAAGTTTTTCATTTAGTAAATTAATATTGTTGGGATTCAACACCAGAAAATTTCACTATTTCTCTAATTTATGAAATTTTCTCATTATCAGCATCTGTCATGCTCTACGTCGGCATTTAATGGTGTGTAATCATCGCACACATCATCCAGTTTGGATTTTAATGAGCTTATTTTGCTGTTAGCTGCAGCCAGGCTATTTTGTACTTGCGCCAGCAATACCTTTGTTGCAGCCACTTCTGCTATTTTCTCTGCTAATTTGTTTTTTGTGCTGCTTATCTCTGAGCGCAAATTTGCATTATCCGCATTTATTCTTTCATTCTCATCACTCACATCCTTGTATCTAACGTCAAGCACTTTTCTGTCTTCCTCTGCCTTGACCCTTAAGCTGTATGTTTCATTCAGCTCCTGTTTTTGCGAAGTTAATTCTTTTGTCACTTTGCCCAGCTGCTCTAATTTATCTTGGTATTCCAATGAAACATCCTTGAAACTGGTCTGGTAATAAACACTAAACCCGCTGAACAATATTATTGATGCGATTATCAAAATTAATAATCCCATATTCACATCCCTTTTCATAAATGCCATTTTTAATCAACCTTCCATTGTTTTAGTGTTTTTTATTTATATTATTTTTTAATTTTATTAATTATCTTTCATTGGTTTTTTATTATTCTTTTAATTTCTAATAATTGTTTATTATTTATAATTTGTATTTTTATTATTACTACTTAATTGTATTTTTTATATTGAAATTTTTGTTTATTGTTTTTTTGTTTATGATATTTTTTATTGGCTTTGTTTTTTAATATTTTCTTATCTATAACCTTTATTCTCCCACACCCTCCTTAACCCTATCTCAGCCAAAAACAATAATAAAGCAGCAATTAAAAACGGCCACTTAAATTCAGTTGTATCCACTTTTATTCTTTTTGATTTTTCCTTGACAAACTCCAATATTCCATCTATATCATCCTTGTCAAAGACCTTCCCTTGAGTCTGCTCTACAAGCTCTATGAACTCGTCATTAACTCCCAGATCCTTGAATTCATCCTTATAATTGACAGCAGCATCTGCCCCTAAAAAATTATAAAATCCTGTACCAGTAGGATTATATTTTGCATTGTAAAGATTGACATCCGCTTTCACAAAACTAAGCTTTTCATGCCTTGGCAGACTATCAGACACAACACTTACAGACATAGGATTTCCTAGAGTAGTATCTTTAATTTTCACATCAAAATTCTTTTTTCTTGTTAAGTCTCCAATAGCCCAGTTAATTGCCTTAGTCAGCACTTTTGAATTTTCCTTGCTTAAAAATTCCCCTGACCACTTGCTTCCGTCATCAGTCGCTAAGCTTACTACTCTCCCAAGCCCAAACCTCCATGTAACCATTATAGGTATATTTTTATTTGTTGTAATAAGCATTCTTGCAGAGGGCTTTGGAATCACATAATTATATCCGCTTACAACAACATCCAAGGTCTGGTTATAAGTTATGAAATGAGTAGTATCTAATAAAACAAGCCTGTTGAGAAATTCCTTATCATCCTTGCTTTCAGGTTCTCCAAAAATTATCTTTAATTTATTGGAAGCATCAATTGGAAAATAAATTCCTCCACCTATAGATGCTATATCTGCTAGGAAAGAGTGATCCTGGTCGTCACTCGCACCGATGCCTGCTACATAGGCTTTAATACCCCTTGCGTTTGCCTGCCTCATAGTTTCCTTAACTTCTTCTTGTGGAGCAGGGTTGATGCCTCTTCCATCAGACAACAAAATTATATTTTTCCCTCCCCCAACACTTCTCAGCATCCGGTTGGCTTTCTCAATCCCTATTTTAATGTCAGTCTGCCCCCCTACTTTATCTCTGTCAATTCTTGAGATCTTATCAATAATCCCTTTTTTCTTGTCTTTCAAAGGCGCTATATCTGCAAGCGTTACAACAGTTCCGGTCGGATTCCTTGTTCCAATCACAACAACTCCAACATTGTTCTTTTTGTCAAGGCTGTCAATAACGCTTACTGCCTGGGACTTTATCACTAGATCATATCCCCTTACCTCATACTGGCCTGTATTGGCATTGTAAACTTTTCCTGTTGTCCCGGAAACATCAATTATAATGACAACATGCACATCACTCTTTTCAGACTCTTCCCCTGAACCTGTTTTTACCGGCAATAAAGTTTCTATAAACGTTCCCTTATATCCTCCCCGGTCATATGAATTCTGGCCTCCAACTACAAATAATCCATTACCATCAGAAACATAGCTGCTTAACCTGTCTATATGCTGCAAAAATTTATTTGCAGGAAGGTCATCCAAAACAACTGCTAGGTAACTGCTTAAGTCATTTGGAACTACACTTACAGTTGTTAAGTCATAAATCTTGCCTAATTCACTTGTTAAAGGAGAGCTTTTATCTGAAACAAACAATACTCTTGGCCTAGGCACTACTTTAACTGTCTTAAAATATTTATTGTTCTGCTTAAAATAATCATTGCTTCCGACATTCAAAAGTTCTGCAGTAATTTTATGATACCCTTCCGGCAGCTTTTTCCTTAATGTAAAGCTTTTGCTCTTATCATCGCTTCTTGCAATGACAATCTCTTCATCAAACCTCACCTCAAGAGTATAAGGCACATTTTCCCCGACAGTATTCACATTTACAATAAATACTTCATCTGTATCCCTTATAGCTTCTGCCGGACCTATAATCTCAACGCCAACATCACTTCTTACCGGCTCCATGCCTAAAGTGCTTACTGTTGCATTTAAGGAAGATGCAAGCAGCATAATATCTCCTAAAAGCTTCCCGGAATTGCTGTTCCCGTCGCTTATCACAAGAACATTCTCATCCCTACCTATATTGTTTAAGATCCCATCTCCTATTGCAGATTTGTCGCCGGAAGCAATATGCCTTACAGTAACCGGTATCTTGCCTTTTAATTTTTTAACAAGCTCTTTTTCAAGGCCATACTCAAATAAATTAAGGGACGTTGAATTATCTACCAAAATAGTGATTCTTGGATTTCCCTTTACAGTTTTTGTTTCAAGCAAAAACGGAGAAGCTATTGCAATCAATAATAATACAAAAATCACAGACCTTATCCCAAAGAAAATAAGCCTCTGTTTCTTTTTTTCCCTTTCATAGCTTTGCTGCTCAGCTTTATCCAAAAATTTTATGAAATTTTTTCTTATTGAGAAGTATAAGATTATAACAATCAGTATGATTAAAAAAACCACATAAGAATATCTCAAGCAGAATTTTGACATGCAGAATACATTGCTTATATCGGGCAGTATTATTGCAATTATAAATCACCCCTTCTTTTTATGTAAAATACCTCAAAAGCCATAACTAAAAATACTCCAATAAGGATAAAATTGCTGAGATTAAAATCCCTTTCAGTGCTTTGTTCTGTTAAGACTTCAGCGCTCTCGCTCTTTTCTTTAAGCGTGCTTTCTTTTGTGACATATGATTCTGTTTCATCAAGAAGATTTGCTGCAAACTTTTTGTTATTGAACTCATATATTCCGGATTCATCAAAAATCACCTTTGATGTTTTCATGGAAGAAGATGGCGTCTTAACGCGCTGCTCATTTATTGTAATGATTTTTCCGGTCTTAAGGTTAAAGTCTTTTATATCCTCTGTCTCTGCCATAAAATTAATCAGTGAATTCCAGAAAATTGGATAAGAAGGCAGTGTCTTGAAGTCGCTTGCCTCATCAATAATCCCATAATAAAAAATCTTTCCCTTGAAATGCTTTTTAACTGCCAAAATGGGCATATTTTCTGTGGAAGCAATCACATTTGTTTCTTTTTTTGGAGTTGCATCAAAAAATTTCGATACAGTTGAAAAGCACCTTTCGCTCCCAAACTGCTTTGTGAATTCATTAATGATATCTACGCACACTCTTTTCGTATCCTGCATCAGTTCATTTAAATTTACAATTTCAAGGTCAGCCTTGTTAAATTCATTCAGGTCATCCTGTCCCGTAATTATCAAATTTCCCCCATTATTAACATAGCTTGACAGATCCCTGAAAGTCCCGGGAAGAATGCCATCCCTCCTTCCAATATTATTTATCTCATGGGTTATAATAACGTCATGCTCAAAAGGCTCTATCTTGTTTCCATGAGTATTCAAAGTAAGCACCGGAGGATTTACTACATTAAGCCCTATATCTTTAGACGCTAATAATGCATTTTCAAGGTTTGTATTTCTCCTGTTAGTTATCAATAAAACATCCACTTTTTTCTTTAAAGGAGCGCTTACATAGGCAATATTATCAACATCCAAATCATCCTTTGGCTCAAGCTCAATTTTGCTTATTCCTGTAGGAGTGTCATCAAAGATAAAACTCTCTATAGAATTTGGCAGCACACTAATTTTTCCGGATTCAGCTATTACCTCATCATTTTTTATCAATTTAAGGCTTATCTGCTTCTGTACTGGATTGAAGTTTCTAACAAAAATCTTTATGCTGTGCTTCCCAACGTCCATCCCGATAATCCCTGCATTTTCAGCATTATTGGATACATCAACAAAATTCACAACTACCTCTTCTGAGCTTAATGTCCTTTTTACAACAAGCAGGTCATCAACATTCACATTGCTGAAATCGCTTATCACAACAATTCTTCCTGGCCTGTCCTGCAGTATATCTTTAGCCAAAAGCATAGAATCCCCCAAGTTTGTTGTTGTTACTTTTGGCTTTAAATTTCCCAAGATATCAGAAGCTGTTTCGCTTTCCTCATCTTCCAGAACTATCAATGGGATATTTTCCGCAATTATTATGCTGTTTCTGCCGCTTAAGGCTTTTTTAGCATCTTTAATTGCATTGTCAAACCTGGAACTTCCTTCTAATGCCTGCATTGATGCGCTCACATCAATGATTATCACGGTATTTTCAAGAGAGACATCATAAGGTATCGTGATATAAGGCTCTGCCACTGCAATGCTTAATCCTATTAAAGCCAGCAACTGTATAAAAAAGAGCAGATTTGTCAGGAATTTTCTCAAAAAATCAGCCTGCTTCGACGTTTTTTTATTTTGCAGTATAAACATCAAAGAGGGAATGACCCTGTCCTGCGGCCTAGGCTTTCTAAGGTACAGGATTATGAACGGGATTAAGCTTGCTAATGCTATAAGCCCAAGTGTGTTTGCAAACGGCATCATTAACCTCTTTTTATTTATTTGAGTTTTATTTTTTAATAATTATTTTTTATTATTATTCTATTTTTTATTGAATTTTTGTTAATGGTTTTTTTAATTCGTAATGTAAATTTTCATTTTTTATTGCTTTTTTTCACTTTGTTTATTTTGCTGATTAAATCCTCGACACTAACCAAATCCTTGACAACAACCAGATGGTCATCAACACAATACCAGTAAAGCTCGCTCTCAGACTCAATCTTCAGGTCTTCCCTTGCCTCAATAGGCAGTGTCACCTGCCCCTGCTTTGTTATTTTAGCCTTGCCGATGAATTTTACTTTCATTTAAGCTCCATTTATTGACATTATTAAAATAATAATTTTATTAAATTATGTAATTTTATTAATATTATTAAGATTAATATTTATAAATGTTTTGTTTGTACCCTATTACTCGCTAATAAAGTTTCAAACCACAATATTTTTATATACACTTCAAATATTTCTTCATTGCATGTCTAAAATAAAAATAACATTGCCTGACGGCACAGTTAAGGATTTTGAAAAAGGAGTAACAGCGGAAAAAATAGCCTTATCCATAGGAAAAAGGCTTGCGCAGGACGCTTTAGCTGCAAAAGTAAACGATAATCTGGTAGATATTTCCGCAAAAATAAACAATGATGCAAAAATAAAGATAATCACATACAAAAACAAAGAGGGCATTGATATTTTCCGGCATTCTACTGCCCACCTTATGGCACATGCTGTAACTGATTTATTTCCCAAAACAAAGCTGACAATAGGCCCTGTTGTCGAAGAAGGATTCTATTATGATTTTGACACGCAACATCATTTTACTCCGGAAGATATTGTAAAAATCGAGAAAAGAATGAATGAGATTGTCAAAAAAGACCTCAAGATAGAAAGGATTGAATTTTCAGAAAAAGAGGCAAAAAAAACTTTCAAAAACAACCAATATAAACTTGAGTTGATTGGAGAACTTAACGAGCAATCAACTGCATACAAGCAAGGCAGTTTTATTGATTTGTGCAAAGGTCCCCATGTTTCAAGCACTGGAAAGTTAAAAGCATTCAAGTTGATGAAGATAGCAGGAGCTTATTGGAAAGGAGATTCAAAAAACAAGCAATTGCAAAGAATTTATGGGATAAGCTTTCCTGAAAACAAGCAGCTAAAATCCTATTTGAAATTATTGGAAGAAACAGAAAAACGCGACCATAGAAAGCTTGGAAAACAATTGGATTTATTCAGCATACATGAAGAAGGCCCAGGTCTTATTTTCTGGCACAATAATGGTGTTATCCTAAAAAACGAGCTTATGAAATATTGGAATGAAGAGCATAAAAAAATGAATTACCAGCTTATTGAAACTCCGGATATTTTAAACAGGTCATTATGGGAGCAAAGCGGCCATTGGGATCTTTTTAAGGAAAACATGTATACTACAAAAATTGACGGAAGGGATTTTGCAATAAAGCCGATGAACTGTCCCGGAGGCATGTTAGTATATAAAACAAAAGCGCATTCATACAGAGAACTTCCGTTAAGGGTTGCAGAGTTAGGATATGTGCACAGGCATGAGCTTTCCGGAGTCCTGGCAGGATTATTCAGGGCAAGGGCTTTTACCCAGGATGATGCGCATGTTTTTTGCTCTGAAGAGCAGCTTGAATCTGAAATTATTTCCATAATCAAATTAATGAAAAAGATGCTTGCTGCAATCGGCTTTAATGATTATGAATTTACTCTTGCTGTCAGAAGCGAAGAAAAAAAGGATAAATATCTTGGCGGTGATAAAGGCTGGTTAACAGCCGAAAAAGCACTAAAAAATGCGTTTAATAAAACTAATGATAAATTTGTAATAGAGGAAGGAGAAGCTAAGTTTTATGGCCCATCCTTGGACCTAAAAATAAAAGATGCAATCGGAAGAAAATGGCAATGCTCAACAATACAGCTTGATTTTAATTTAGCGGAAAGGTTTAACATAACTTATGAAGGCAAAGATGGAAGAAAGCACAAGCCATTCATATTGCACAGGGTAATTTATGGAAGCCTGGAAAGGTTTATTGGAATAATGATAGAGCATTATGCAGGAAAATTCCCGATATGGCTTGCCCCTGTTCAGGTTAAAATCCTCACAATAGCCGACCGCTTTAATTCATATGCAGAAAAAATAAAAGAAGAGTTCAAAAAGAACAATTTAAGGATAGAATTGGATACAAGATCCGAATCCGTCAACTACAAAGTGCGGGAAGCCCAGCTGCAGAAAATACCCCTGATAATAATTGTAGGGGAAAAAGAAGAAAAAAACAAAACAGTCGCAGTAAGAACTCTTGATGGCAATGTTAAATTCGGAGTTAAGGTTAACGATTTATTAAAAAGGATTTCTGATAATATTGAGAAGAAAGAGCAATCATTTAAGTTATAAAACAAAAAACCTTTATTCCTCCTTTCTCATCAAAAAATATATAAACATACAATCCATTAAAAAATTATGTATGATGTAATAACTGTTGGTTCTTCTACTGTAGATGTCTTTGCGCATACTGATTATTGCGAAATGGTTGAAGTGGGAAAGGGAAGGGAATACATCGCTTATCCTGTTGGGGCAAAAATTCTGATTGATGAGCTGCAATTTACCTGCGGCGGCGGCGGCACAAATACAGCTGTTTCTTTATCGAGGTTGGGGCATAAAGTTGCCTTTCTGGGCAAGATGGGAATAATGGAGAATTCAAAAAAAATTGTCGAGGCACTTAAAGATGAAAAAGTGGATACCTCATTAATTGTAAGGTCCGGAAAAGGAAGAACAGGCTATTCAGTTATTTTGGACAGCAAAAAGCATGACAGGACAATCTTAGTTTACAGGGGATCTAATAACGATTTAAAGCTTAATGAAATAAAATTAAAAAAACTTAAGGCAAAATGGTTTTTTTTATCAACAATGATGGAAACATCATTCAAAACTTTAGAGAGCCTCTCGAATTATGCTGTTAAGAATAATATCGGGGTAATGCTGAATATCAGCTCTTATCTGGCAAAAAAAGGGCCAAAATTTTTAAGAAATCTATTAAAAAATATAGATATAATCGTTTTAAATAAAGAGGAAGCCTGCATGATGGTTGGAAAAGGAGATATAAAAAAATTATTGGTTAAAATCCATAAGCTCGGGCCTAAAACCACAGCAATAACAGATGGCAGGAACGGAGTTTATATTTATCATGAAAATAAGATGTATATTGGCATGCCAAATAACATTAAAGTTGTTGAAACAACAGGAGCAGGAGACGCATTTGCATCATCTTTCTTGTCCGGAATCATGAGAAAAAACGACATTGAGTTTGCCGTGAAGCTTGGAATGACTAATGCAGAATCAGTAATACAGTATCATGGCGCAAAGGAAAAACTTTTGAGTTATAATGAAGCATTAAAGATAATGAAGAAAAGGCCAATAAAAGTCATAAAGAAAAAATTAGGACTTTAAAACAAAAAAGTTTATTAATAAGCATCGAATTCTATAGTCATATGAGAGCACAAAACTTTTTTGGTTTTTATTTCTATTTTTAATTAGTCCATGTGCTCTTTACAAGTTCCGTTTTGGCTTGGTCTGAAAAACCATCTTGCCTGGAACGAAAAAAAGAGTTGATTCTTAGGTTGTTGTTAATAAAATTAAATCAAATTTGGAGGTTAAAATGGAAAAGAGTAATGGTTTGATTGATACAAGAATTATTAAATATACACCGTTAATAAGCCCATATCAAGTTATGCAGGATATTCCAAGATCAGAACAAGCTAAAGAAACAGTTATACGGGGAAGGCGAGATATAGAAAATATTCTCAATAAAAATAATAATGATAGGATCTTTATTACGACAGGTCCATGTTCAATTCATGATACTGAAGCAACTTTTTATTATGCTGAGAGGGCTAAAGAGTTAGATGCTAAAGTTTCTGATAGATTTTTAATTATAATAAGGACATATTTTGAAAAACCAAGAACTAGCTTGGGATGGGAAGGGTTAATTATTGATTCTAATATGGATGGATCAGATGATGTTAACAAAGGTTACCATTTATCACGTAAGATATTGTTAAGGATATCAGAATTAGGTTTACCATGTGCAACCGAGTATTTAGAATCTTTTACACCCCAATACAATTCAGATTTGATTTCATGGGCAGCCATAGGAGCAAGAACAGCATATTCACCACAACATCGTAAAATGGCTTCTGGTCTATCAATGCCAGTAGGTATTAAAAATGACACTCATGGCGATGTTAGTATTGCAGTCAACGCTATTCTTGCTGCCCAAATAGGACGTCCATTTTTAGGTATTAATGAATATGGCACATCTTCCATTGCGAAAACATCAGGCAATACAGATACTCACTTAGTACTTAGAGGTGGAGATACTGGTCCAAATTATGATAAGGCAAGTGTTGAGCGGGCTCAGGAGATGTTAAAAAGTAAAAATCTGCTTCCGAATATAGTTGTTGATTGTAGTCATGACAATACAATGGATGGAGAGGGCAAAAAAGATTATAAAAAACAAATAGATGTATTTCAGGATACAATTAAACAAGTTAAAGATGGAAATAGGGGTATCGTTGGGCTAATGCTTGAATCTAATTTAAAGGCTGGAAATCAAAAAATTCCCTCTAATCTTAGAGGATTTGACCGCTCTACATTAGAATATGGATTATCGGTAACTGACCCATGTTTAGATTTGGAAACAACAATAGATTTGATAATGGATGCTTATAGAACATTATCCAAAACAAGTGCCCAAGTTACTAAGTAATCTAAACCAAAAACTTTTAAATAACCTTTTTCTTTATTGTTTTTAATAGGTGGCTTAATGAATAAGAAAAAAGAGTTTGTTCTTTGGTTTAAAGATTTAAGTATAGGTGATGTTCCTTTAGTTGGGGGAAAAAATGCTTCTTTGGGTGAGATGTACAGGAATCTCACAAAAAAAGGAGTTAATATCCCAAATGGCTTTGCTGTAACTGCATACGCTTACAGGTATTTATTAAAAAAAGCAAAAATTAAGAATAAGATAAAGCAAATTCTTTCTGATTTAGACACACATGACATGGAAAACCTTGCACAAAGAGGAAAAAAAGTAAGGGAAACTATTCTTCAGGCAGAATTTCCTGAAGAGTTAAGAAAAAAAATTGTAAAAGCTTACAACAGGCTTTCTAAAGAATATAAAATGACTGCAGACGTTGCTGTCAGGAGCAGCGCAACTGCTGAAGACCTTCCGGATGCAAGCTTTGCAGGCCAGCAGGAAACTTTCCTTAACATTAAAGGAGAAAAAGATTTAATTGAGTCATGCAAGAAATGCTTTGCTTCTTTATTTACCAACAGGGCAATCTCATATAGGGTGGACAAGGGCTTTGACCATTTCAAAATTGCTTTATCCATTGGAGTTCAGAAGATGGTCAGAAGTGATTTAGCTTCAAGCGGCGTAATGTTTTCCATTGACACAGAAACAGGATTTAGAAACGCTGTTTTAATCAATAGTGCTTATGGATTGGGGGAAAATATTGTTCAAGGTTCAGTGAATCCTGACCAGTTTTATGTTTTCAAGCCGAAACTAAATAACTATAAGCCGATATTGAGCAAAAAACTAGGAGATAAAAAAATCAGGATGATTTATTCTGACAAAGCAGGGCAAACAATAAGAAATGTACCAGTATCTGAAGCCTTGCGCAATAAGTATGCATTAAGCGACAATGAGGTCCTGCAATTAGCCAAATGGGCAGTTATTATTGAGGAGCATTATTCCAAAAAAGCAAAAAAATTCAAGCCAATGGACATCGAGTGGGCAAAGGATGGCAAATCAAACAAATTATTTATTGTTCAGGCAAGGCCCGAAACAGTCCAAAGCCAAAAAGATGCTAATGTTTTAGAAGAATATAAGCTGCTTGAAACAGGTAAAAAGCTGGTATCAGGAATGAGTGTTGGGGATAAAATAGGGCAGGGCAAGGCGCATATAATCCAGGATGTTTCTGATATCAATAAATTCAGAAAAGGAGAAGTGCTTATAACAGAGATGACTGATCCGGACTGGGAGCCTATAATGAAATTCGCTTCTGCTATAGTTACAGATAAGGGAGGCCGTACATGCCACGCATCAATTATAGCTAGAGAATTAGGGATTCCATGCATAGTTGGAACAGGTTTTGGAACTAAAAAAATCAAAAATGGACAGTATGTGACTGTCAGCTGTGCCGAAGGCTCGATTGGCTATATTTATGAAGGCTTGCTAAAATTCCAAAACAAAAAAACTGATTTAAAGAAACTTAAACGGCCAAAAACAAAGATAATGATGAACCTTGGCAATCCCGAACAAGCTTTCGATTTGAGCTTTATCCCGAATGAAGGGATTGGTCTGGCAAGGCTGGAATTCATAATAAATTCTTATATTTCAATTCATCCTCTTGCTTTATTATATTTTAATAAGGTCAAGGATGCTGCAGCAAGAAGGAAAATTTTAAAGTTGATTAAAGGCTATGAGAATAACAAAGCTGATTACTTTATTGATAAGCTGGCTGAGGGGATTGCAACTCTAGGCGCTGCATTTTACCCAAATGATGTTATTGTAAGGCTTTCAGACTTCAAGAGCAACGAGTATGCTAACTTGATCGGAGGAAAATCTTTTGAGCCAAAAGAAGAGAACCCGATGATTGGATGGAGAGGCGCATCAAGATATTATTCTGATAATTATAAAGAAGCCTTTGGACTTGAATGCAAGGCTTTTAAGAAAGTAAGAGATGTTATGGGCATAACTAATGTAAAAATTATGGTTCCATTCTGCAGGACTGTTGAAGAGGGAAAAAAAGTAATAAATGAGATGGGCAAGTACGGGCTAAAGCGCGGGAAAAATAAGCTTGAGATATATGTCATGTGCGAGATTCCTTCAAATGTTATTTTAGCAGATGAATTTTCAAAGATTTTTGACGGCTTTAGCATAGGAACAAATGACCTTACTCAATTAACTCTTGGTCTAGATAGGGATTCGGAGCTTGTAGCTCCAATATATGATGAGAGTAACCCGGCTGTTAAAAGTCTTATTTCACAAGTAATCAAGGCCGCAAAAAAGAACAAAAGAAAAATAGGATTATGCGGGGATGCACCCTCTTCTTCAAAAGAATTTGCAAAATTTTTAGTTGAACGCAGCATAGATAGCATGTCATTAACACCAGACGCAATCATAAAAACAACTTTAAGTGTTTTGGATGCAGAAAAAAAACTCAAAAAAAGACAATAGCCAAATTCTAATTAAATTTAATTTAATGGCTCCAAAACAACAATCTTTCTAGTTAAATTATTATGAACGTAACTTTCAAACTCATTAATAATCTTTAATTTTGATTTTTTAATTATCTTTTTGTAACTTATGTAGCTGGGAAAAATAATTACAGCTTTTTTTGTTAGTATTTTTTCAAGTTTTTTAACAACTTTATTGTAAAATTTATCTAAATAATTTTTCATTTCATTTTTATTGGTTTTCTTAATATTGATATTTTTCATGATATTTGTATTTAGCCCATAAGGCAGATCCGAAACAACATACTTGTATTTTTTATTTATCTTGAAAAAATCCTTTACTTTTAATTTATAATCTTTTATTTTATAATGCTTTAAATTCACCATTGATTTCCATATCATCTTTTTGCTTATATCATAACCTATGCTCTTTAATCCCATAAGCCCTGCTTCCAATAAGATACCGCCTGAGCCGCAGAAAGGGTCAAGGATAGTTTCATTCCTTCCTATTCCGGTTAAGTTTACCATCGCCCTGGCCAATTTAGGATGCAATGATATTGGAGAAGGCCTCGGCCTCAGATGTGATTTTCTACTTTCAAAACTCTTTTTTATATCTGCATCTAAAAGGCAGCACAATACTTTATCTTTCAAGAAGAAAATTTCTATTTTTGTTTTAGGATCTTTAAGATCAACTTTAGGATTTTTTACCTTTTTCCACACATAAGAAGCCAGATTTTTTTCAGAATAGTTTAATTTAATCTTATCATTTTTTATTGTATTAATTATATTTGCTCTAATACAAAAATTATCTTTATAAATCTTATTCCATTCAAAATCTTCCATATTTTTCAAAAAATTCTTATGAGAAGATTCAAATAAAAGAGAGTAAATGCATTTTGCATAAGCCAACCTTTTTTTCAATATTTTTATCTTATCATGATTTTTTATATTTAAAATCAGTAGATTTCCAATTAATATGCACTCATTTAGATTTAATAATGCCAAAATTTCTTCTATTGCAATATCAATGTTTTCTTTTGACAAAACAAATAAGTATTCCATAATGATTAAGAACTTAGAATTGGTTTAAAAAACTATTTTATTCCTTCTTTATCTTCTTGTAGCCAAGCCATATAAGTATAGCTAAAGTAATGCCTAAAATAATGAACCTGCCATAATCAGGCAAATCACTCCAATACCTTATTGTGCCGTAAATTATAGTTAGAATTCCTCCGCCCATTATTCCTGAGCTTATGCTTGCAAGCTTTAATGCAAAGCCGACAATCAAAGCTATTATTCCAATGCCTGTTGCAATTATAAACACATTCCTGTTATAATTTTCTCTTACACCATCAAATTCTTCCCTACAATAAAAATCCCTATCACAATAACCCTGATTTTCAATATCTGCCTGACTCTGACAGTTTAAGCTAACAGCATCATCTTGTTCTGAAGTCTTAGTGCATAATAATTGGTTATCATCAATTTTAGCTAAAGGCCTCGCAACTTCGTTTAAGTTCCATTTCCCACCCTCATTATCACAGCTTTCTTTTGTCCTTATTTCTACAAATTTTTCTCTCTCCCCGCAGAAATCCTCATATTGAGGAGTTTTATAAAAAGTAGATATTCCAAACCCAGTAAAGAATACAAAAACTATAGCAATAGCAATCGCAAGGAATATATGTTTGAATTTCGACATAAAAGAACTTTAGTCTTAACTTATTTAAAAATTTATTTGTTTTTCCCTTATTTCTTTTCAATATAGAAAACTATAAATATGATTTA
>NZEC01000009.1 GCA_002688925.1 archaeon | reverse complement strand
GAATGGGGAACTGCAATAAATGAAGTGTCTAAAGAAGGAACTGTATTTAAATTTCCAACTACAGATCCCGGTCCTTTAAAATTTGCTGAATTTATTAAAAATGGTTATCTGAGTAATGAAGTTTACCAAGCCCAGGATCCTGAGCTGCTAAGGATGGAGAATGTGAGAAATGCGGCTTCGATTGCTAATAAGAATGAACCTGGAAAATATACGCTTAAAGAAGAGATATTAAAAGCTGTTATTGGACCTCTTATTACCCAATCTTCAACCAAAGACAACCAAATATTAGATAGTGATGATGGGGGTGATTTAATTACTGCCAAGAATACTGAAACAGACCTGGTGACTGAACAAGGAGAAGAGGAATTAAATGATTTAGAAGAGAATAAGGAAGATGTAAATGTTGAGATTGATGTGATACTTAGGAGGAATTCACTTAAAGAGGTGTTTTTTGTCTTATGCAAAGATAACAGGGTGCCAAGGGATTTTGGAAAGCCAAATTGTATTGTATCTGTAGATGATTCTGGAAGGCAGGAACAAAGCATGACTGAATTGGCTATAGATAATGAAGTTATCATTGGGAGTATTCATGTTGTCGATACTACCCACAATAATATTTTCACAGTTAAAGGAGACAAGAACCTTGGGGTTTTTCTTCATGATGGTGGTTTTTTTAACATACATGATTATGGCCAGACAGAAATTTCTGTTGGAAGTGATGGAGCATATATTATTGACCAGTATAATAACCGGATATTTGTCGGTGGGGGAACTAATATTTATTATGGTGTTGGATCAGATAACATAGATACATACATAGGTAATAATTTGATTTTTCATATAGACTCAAAGATTGCTTTTGATGCCACAAATGATAGGAGTGGAGATGTTTTTGGTACTATCAGCCTTCCTGTGCCAACTGGAGCAGTTAGTGCTTCTCCAAGTGATAGCAATCTTGCCATCAGCTTTAATCATTACACTTCTCCGGATTTTAAAAACGCTGTTGACTTAGGAAGTACTGGAAGTGGATACCAAATAATTGCAAAGGGTTTTGGGGATATTATTCTTCTTGGGAAAGAAAAGCTGTTTCCATTGTTAAGCAGAAATGTACTAAAAGGGGACAGTGCAATAATTTTCAATAAAGATGTTAAAGTGATAAACTCTTATGCTGCTAGAGATCACACTTACCTTTATAATATAAAGTCTGATGGAATTTCTACAAAAGTCCGTGCAAGAGGAAAGATAATCCAGGACAGTGCTGGATTAAAGCGTGAATTTACATCAAGGCAAAGAGATTTGGTTTATAGGTAAAATTATTATTTTGTTTTATAATTTAAAAAATTCTCAAGAGAATCCTTAGCTTCTTTCTCATGCATGTCTAAAATTGCAAATAAGCTCATTATATCATGCGGGCTTCTCATCTGATATGGATTTTGTGTAAAAGAACCTATCACAGTCTTGACTTTGAATTTTCTGCAAAGTATAATGTTTTGAATCATTCTTCCTAAAATTATACTTTGATTTCCATAATCAAGCAAAGAGCTTATTGAAAACCCTATCATCACTTTATTTTTGTTTGCCAGCCTGCATAAGATATGATTTAATCCTGATGCCCTTTGGTGCATGTAATCCTTCCACCCATACTCTTCAAGAGCAAAAACAAGGTTTGCTTTTGGCTTCTCTATTACTTCCCTGTTAATATTGGAGCATTTTATTGCAATAAAATCACCCTTATCTTTTAGTTTGGTGTTTATTTTTTGAATGTTTTTTGGGTCTGCCAAAATCCCATAATGGATCCTGATTTTTTTGTTTTTTTCCTCAATCTCTTTTTTTTTGTTTGGGTTGTTTTTTAAATTAATGTAATTATCAAAAGAATAAAGAAATAATAGTTCTTTATATCCCAGTTTTCCTGCTATTGTGATAAATTCTTCCTCGTTGTTGTTTGGGATAACAATATCAATCATTTTGCTTGTTTAATTCGTGTTTTTTTAATAATATCGTTGAATTTTTATTATTTATTTGTATTATTTTATAATTATATTGAATTTTCAAGTAATTATTTTATATATCAGAGTTACCCCTTGATTTCCTATAGAAAAAATTATATTTTTTCTTTTATTATTAATATTATTATTTTCTATATAGAAAATAATATATAATATATTATAATAATAAAAATAAATATATTTTTTAATAAATAAAATTAAAATGATTTTCCATAGGAAATATAACTGTGTGAGGATAACAAAGATTTTTATAGCTCCGTTTCCGCTGGAAAATAATGACAAAAAACAACCTAACAACTTTCTTTGAAGAATTCCTGCATAATAAGTCTTTGTTTGTCAATAGAAGCGCGTTACTATCTTCTTATACCCCAGAAAGCATACCACACAGGGATAAAGAGATGAACAATATAGCTAGTATACTTGCTCCAGCTTTAAAGCAGGAAAAACCCTCTAATCTTTTTATTTATGGCAACACAGGCACAGGAAAAACCCTCGTAGTCAAGCACGTTGTTAAAAATATGGGCGAAATATCCAAAAACAAGAAAATACCTTTGAAAGTTATATATGTAAACTGCAAGCTAAAGAGGGTTGCGGATACAGAATACAGGCTGATGTCACAGCTTGCATCCTGTTTTGGAAAAGCAATACCTTCAACAGGACTCCCAACAGACGAAGTATACAAGAGTTTTTACAGTGCTGCTGAAAAAGAACAGGGAATAATCTTGCTGGTTTTAGATGAGGTTGACCAACTGATAAAAAAAGTAGGAGACAATGTGCTCTATAACTTAACAAGGATAAATGAAGAACTGAAAGGCGCCCAAATCTCCATATTGGGAATTTCAAATGATACTACACTTACTGAAAATATGGATATAAGGGTAAAATCTTCTTTATCCGAGGAAGATGTTTTTTTTGCACTCTATAATGCTGTTGAAATGAAAAGCATACTTCAGGAAAGGGCATCAAAGGCCTTCCACGAAAATACAATTGAGCAGGGAGTGATTGAAAAATGCGCGGCATATGCAGCCAGAGAGCACGGGGATGCAAGGAAAGCAATAGAATTGTTAAGGGTCGCCGGTGAGTTAGCTGAAAGGAGCAAAAGCGAAAAAGTATCATTTGAGCATATTGATGAAGCAGAAGAAAAGCTTGAAAGGGAAAAAATATTTGACATCATAAAAACACAACCAAAACAATTCCAGGCAGTTTTATATTCAATAATAACACTAAAAAACAAAAACCCAATAGTATACACCGGAGAAATTTACGATCTTTACAAAAAAATATGCTTTAAGATAGGATTAAGGCCGTTAACACAGAGAAGAGTATCTGATATCATTGGGGAATTTGAGCTTATCGGGATCATTAATACCAAGACAATATCCAAGGGAAGGTATGGCAGGACAAGGGAAATAACCATGTCTATTCCGTCTTCCACTAATCCATTAACTAAAAAAATTCTCGAAGAGGAGTTATCTATAGCCTAAAAATGCAAAAGCTGGAAACAAAGAAAAAAGACATCGTGAATTTTTTCCTAAAGAAAGGTATGCTTGTAAGCCAGGATATATTAGAACACCTGGAAGACAAAAAAAACCTTGCAGAAGTTCACAAGCTGGTTGAAACCAACTATGCCAAAGACATATCAGTTCTTAACAAAAAAATCAAATATCTTTTTGAACAGATCGTAAAGGATGAACTTGAAAATACTAATGAAAAAAAAACCCCAGATTCGGAAAGCAACGTCAAAGTTGTTTATTCTTATAATGGAACCGCAAAAAAAAGAGAGGCCAATGACTTTATACAATATTTCAACAATAGGTTCAGAACACTGCAGCAAATTCTAAAACAAAGACCGGAACTGCACAACAGACTTTCGATAAACCGGCTGGCCAATAAAAAAGACAGGGAGCAGATATCTGTTATTGGCATGGTCAGGGACAAGCAGCAAACAAAAAACGGAAACTATATGCTGACCATAGAAGACAACACAGGCTCTATAAGGATAATAATAACCAAAAACAAGCCCAAACTGTTCAAGATTGCCCAGGATATTGTGCTGGATGAAGTGATTGGCATCACAGGAGCCAATGGCGACAACATAATATTTGTAAATAATATATCTTTCCCAGACATACCTCTTGACAGGGAAGTAAAAAAGGCAAAGGAAGAATCATATGCACTGTTCCTTTCTGATATCCATGTGGGATCTAAAAATTTTTTAAAGGAAGACTTTAACAGATTTTTAAAATGGATAAACTGCGACCTAGGCAATGAAGAGCAAAGACAAATAGCATCAAGAGTCAAGTATATATTTGTTTTAGGTGATTTAGTGGATGGGTGCGGCATATACCCTAACCAGGAGAAAGAGCTTGAGATAAAAGATATAAAAGAGCAGTATGAAGAATGCGCAAACCTTCTCAGCAAAATACCTTCAGATATAAAATTAATAATATGCCCGGGAAACCACGATGCGATGAGGGTTGCAGAGCCGCAATTGCCTATTTACAGGGATTTCGCAGAATCCCTCTATAATCTGCCTAATGCAACCATGGTTTCAAATCCATCAATCATAAACATACACTCCTCAGCCGGTTTTTCCGGATTTGATGTTCTTCTTTACCACGGCTATTCTTTTGATTTTTATGTTTCTGAAGTCGCTTCAATAAGAAACAACGGGGGTTATGACCGGGCAGACCTTATAATGAAGTTTTTACTGCAAAAAAGGAATTTAGCTCCCTCCCACACATCAACCCTTTATGTCCCGGACACAGAACTGGATAATCTGGCTATAACCATGGTTCCTGATTTCTTTGTAAGCGGGCACATCCATAAAGCTGCCGCAGCAAACTACAGGAACGTTACTCTGATTTCCGGAAGCTGCTGGCAAAGCAAAACAACATTCCAGGAGAAAGTAGGGCACAATCCAGAACCGAGCCGCGTCCCTATAGTAAACTTACAAACAAGGCACGTAAAAATGCTAAAATTAGGAAATTAAAATGAAGCAGCAAATTGAAAATTATTTCAAAGAAATAGACAAAAAGGTAGTTGATGCATATAAAACAGCAAATAAAGCCAGGAAAAAAGGATATGACCCTGAAGACGAAGTCAACATAACCTTAGCTAAAAACATGGCTGAGAGGGTAGAGGGGTTGGTAGGAGCATTAATCCCGGATATTATAAATTCAGGCCTTTCCAGGCAAATACAATCATTAGAGAAAAAATACGGCAAATCTGATTTAAGGGTTGCATTATCAATATCTCTGGAGGTTGTCAAGGAAAAATTCTGCAAATTTGAAAATAAGGTCAGGGCAATGGAAGCAGGCATAAGGGTTGGCTTGGCATACCTTACCATGGGAGTTGTATCAAGTCCTCTCGAAGGCTTTGTAGAGCTAAAATTGAAGAAAAGAGCCGATGGAAAAGAATATTTTTGCCTGATGTACTCCGGGCCTATAAGGAGCGCCGGTGGAACAGCAGGCGCCCTTTCCATTGTTATAGCAGACAATATAAGAAAAAACATGGGTTATGATGTGTTTGATGCCACAGAAAAAGAGATAAGAAGAACAGTCACAGAACTTTATGATTATCATGAGAGGATTACAAACTTGCAATATCTTCCGAGCGAAAAAGAGATAAGATTTCTTGTCAAAAATCTCCCGGTGCAGATAGACGGAGACTCTTCAGAGAAAATAGAGGTATCTAACTACAAGGACCTGGGGAGAATAGAGACAAACAACATAAGAAGCGGGCCTTGTCTTGTGTTAGGAGAGTGCATAGCGCAAAAAGCTTCTAAAGTCTGGAACCTGATATCCAGGGGAACAAAAGATTTCGGGCTTGAGAACTGGTCTTTTCTGGAAGAGTTCCTCTCATTACAAAAAAAGGCAAAGGCAAAAGACACAGACACAGGCAAACTCCTGCCAGTTTATACATTTATCCAGGATTTAGTGGCCGGAAGGCCTGTTCTGACATATCCTCTGGCAGCAGGAGGATTCAGGCTCAGGTATGGGAGAAGCAGGAATTCAGGATATTCTGCAACATCAATTCATCCTGCTACTATGATCATATCTAACAAGTACCTTGCTACCGGAACACAATTAAGAGTAGAAAGGCCAGGCAAAGCAGCTGCTATAACTGTTTGCGACAGCATTGAAGGGCCCATAGTAAAATTAAAAGATGACAGCGTGATAAGGCTGGAAAATGAAAGCCTGGCAAAACAACATGAAAGCGAAATAAAAGAGATATTATTTTTAGGAGACATACTTGTAAGCTATGGGGATTTTTATAACAGGGCGCATACTTTACTGCCTCCAGGCTATTGCGAAGAATGGTGGAGCCTGGAAGCAGAGCGCGCAAGCGTCGATATATTCGGAACATTTGATTTAGAAAAATTGGCCCAGCTGTTGGAAACAGAAAAATCATCTTTAGAAATTTTATTCAAGGATCCTATAAACACCCAAATAAATGCAGCAACAGCATTCAAAATATCAAAAAAATTAAAAATACCGCTGCACCCGAAATTCACATATCACTGGGATCTTGTCACAGCAGAAGATTTTTCCCATTTGTTAAAGCTAATTGTAAATTCAAAGCTGATATCAAACAACAGCATTGTAACAAAACTGGTGATTACATATGAAGACAGCCTAAAATCCATATTTGACAATATCGGGCTGCCACACTTAGTTGTTAACAAAGAATTCATAGTCATAGAAAATGATGATGCACATACAATTTCAGAAATTTTTCATTTGAATTCAAATGATAGAATTAAATTTGAGGATAAAATAAATGACAATTCTTCCGAGGAAGGGTTATATTTAATCAATACGATTTCTGATGTAAAAATTAGAGATAAATCTGGGGTGTTTATAGGAGCAAGGATGGGAAGGCCTGAAAAAGCAAAGATGAGAAAATTAACCGGCAGCCCACATACATTATTTCCTGTTGGGGGGGAAGGCGGCAGATTAAGGTCTTTCCAAAGTTCTTTTGAAAGCAATAAAATAAGCGCGGAATTTCCATTATATCGCTGCGACAAGTGCAATAAAAACACAATTTTCAGCATATGCGAAACATGCGACAAAAAAACAACACAAAAATACCACTGCAGAATTTGCGGAACATCTGAAAACAATGAATGCAGTCATGGCCCAATGTCAGCATATTCTGAACAAACAATCGCTATAAAAGATTATTTTGATGGATACCTAAAAAAACTCAAAATTAAGACATATCCAGACCTAATAAAGGGAGTTAGGGGAACATCAAACAAAGAACATATACCTGAACATTTTGTAAAAGGCATATTCAGGGCAAAATATGATATTTGCGTCAATAAAGACGGCACTACAAGATATGACATGACGCAGCTGCCTATAACCCATTTCAAGCCTAAAGAAATAAAAACCACTGTACAGAGGCTTAGAGAGCTTGGATACACTAAAGATATATCGGGAAAAGAACTCAAACAGGAAAACCAGATACTTGAGATAATGCCACAAGATATAATCCTGCCTTCCTGCGATGAAAGCCCGGAACTAGGTGCAGATAAAATACTTCTCAAGACTTCTTTTTTTATTGATGATATTTTATCAGAGTTTTATAAACTTAATAAGTTTTATAACATGAAATCTGAAAAGGATATTACCGGGGCTCTTGTTAGTGTATTAGCGCCCCATACTTCTGCAGCAGTTGTTGGCAGGATTATAGGATTTTCAGGAACACAAGGGTTTTTAGCACACCCTATGTTCCATGCAGCTACAAGGAGAGACTGCGATGGGGATGAAGCTTCTGTAACTTTATTAATGGATACTTTGCTTAACTTTTCAAAACAATTCCTCCCCGGCACGAGAGGATCAACACAAGATGCACCCCTAGTTTTGTCATCTAAACTAATACCATCAGAAGTGGATGACATGGCTTTTGACCTGGATATAGGATGGAAATACCCTTTGGAATTTTATGAAGCCTGCATGGATTTTAAGCAGCCATGGGAGGTAGAGATTGAAAGATTTGGCAGCAGGTTGGATAAAGAAAACCAGTATTCTGGACTTGGTTTCACCCATAACGTGTCAAGCATTAATGGTGGTGTTAGATGTTCTGCATACAAAACAATACCTTCAATGGAGAAAAAAATCAAGGGGCAGATGGACCTGGCAGATAAAATAAGGGCTGTAGACGCATCAGATGTTGCAAAGCTAGTGATAGAAAAACACCTTATCAAGGATATAAAAGGAAACTTAAGAAAATTCTCAATGCAGCAGTTCAGGTGCAGCAATTGCAATGAAAAATACAGGAGACCCCCATTAATCGGAAAATGTATAAAGTGTGATGGTAAGATAATATTTACGATATCAGAGGGTTTTATAATAAAATACCTTGAGCCGGCAATATCCCTTGCTGATAAATATGACCTGCCATTATACTTAAAACAAACTCTCGAACTGACAAAAAGAAATGTGGAAAGCATGTTTGGAAGGGAAAAAGAGAAACAGGAAGGCCTTGGGAGATGGTTCGGATGAGATTAAAAAACCCAAAATAATATCCTATACTCTTGCCTTGATAGAATGCCTTGCACCGCAAGCCAAGCATTTCAAAAAATTAAAATTACCTTCTTTCTCTATTTTTGTGTCTGGCTTGCTGCATTCGTAACAAAAAACATAGGAATTTGAGTATTGTTTTATTTTTTCATTTATCCTTGATGCCGGGACTTTAGTGCCGATAATAACACTGCCGCTTTTTTTTATTTCTCCTGGTGTTGCAAGTTCCCTTAATATGAATTTCAGCATGTGTTCCGGCTCTCTATGAAGAAGATTTGCTATCTGCAAAAAATTGCTTATTACAGTCTTATTCCCCTGTATATGGCCTTTTACCTTTGGTATCTCAAACCTTTCTTTCTGGAAAACATGTTCAGGCAGCCCTTTCCTGGCTTCCCCTAATAACTTTTTGTATTCTTCCATTACTGATAGAAGTTCAGGTTTTTTTAAAAGGATTTTGTTTTTAGAAGATTAATAAGACATGTCTAATTAAAACTCCCATTCAATAATAAAATATATAAACTCCAAATCAAAAAACTAACTCATGGTATTAGAATCCCTCCTTAATCCGTTAAAGGCTGAAAGAAGGCCGTGGGAAATGTTTTTCATCGGCTTTTTGTACGCTTCTGTCGGAATATTGCTTTCTTTGTGGATATTTAAAGACCAGGCAAGCTTAATAATGGTTTTTCTTACAGTCATGGCTTGTGTTCCCATAGTGTATAATACAATGAAGCTGGAAGAAAGCAAAGATATGAAAATATCAAAAGAAAAATTACTTTTGAAAGAGCATAACAAAGCTATAGTATTTCTGATGTTTCTTTTTCTTGGAATAACTTTATCTTTTGTGACATGGTATGTTTTTCTGCCTTCTGAAACCACAAACATTGTCTTTGACAAGCAGACAAGCACAATTCAGGCTATCAATAACAAGGTTTCAGGGAACGCTTTCATACAATTTTCGGTATTCACAAAAATATTATTAAATAATATAAAAGTTCTGGCATTCGCAACTTTGTTTGCTTTTATTTATGGAGCAGGAGCAATATTTATTTTAACATGGAATGCAAGCGTTATAGGAGCAGCTATAGGAAATTTTATCAGGTCAAATATTAGCGAGTATGCAAGCGCCATAGGCCTTTCGCAATTTTCAAATTACTTCAGTGTTGTTTCAATTGGGCTGTTAAAATATTCATTGCATGGTATCCCGGAGATGCTGGCTTATTTTTACGGAGGCCTGGCAGGAGGAATAATATCCATTGCTATAATCAAAGAACACTACAAAAGTGAAAAATTTGCTCACATTGTCTTTGACATTTCAGAACTGCTTATCATTTCACTTTCATTTCTGCTTATCGCAGCGCTCATAGAAGTATACATAACTCCAATTTTGTTTTAGTGGCAGGGCTTTAGGATTTTTTTTGCTTTATTTTGGGTTAGTATGAAAGTCAGATTGGTGCTTATGCGGAGCCTTAGCACTCTTCTCAACTTCGCATACTGCGTATGCTCAGGTAGTATAACACATCCTGCTGAGCTTATCAATTTGGCAATTTACGCATAAGCACCAACGTTGCATTATTCCAACACTTTTAATTTTCCAGGCTTTACTTCAAAAACATCCCCTTCTTTTAAAAGTATATTAACCAATTTATCTGCATCTTTATTTTTTGAATATATTTCTTCTATAGGCACACCTTCCCCTTTATCCAGCTCCTTTATCAGATTAACAATTTCATTTGAAGGGCTTAAGTCAACAATTTCTTTATTTCCCGTATTGTATTCAGCCGCAGGAATTCCAACAACAGGCGCTTTGCTAACATCTCTCTTTAACTCCAGTTTTCTTACTTCTGCCCACTTTGAATCAATTTTTTTAATACTCTCGATAAGTATATATTTTTCTGCTGAAAATTCCCTTGGCCTCCCGATTATAATTACAATATCACTCACATTTATCTTATCAAGCAGCGCATTATCTTCAAATATTCTTGCGCTTATCTCTCCAGTACCATCATCAATCAGGATATTTTTATGATTATCTGTATCTAATTTCTGGACAACAACACCTATGACATTAACCCTGGAAATTTCCAGGCCGTTTATTTTCAGATAATTGGGCTCAAAACCCTCTGTTTTTATGTAATCAGAATCAAGCATATCTTTTATTCCTGTCTTATATGCAATCTGCCTTTTTTGTATTGTCCGGTTTTCTAGCTCTGGCATTTTGGATCATAATTTTTGTATGAAAGACCTTCTGGGCTCAAATATCTCGCCAACCCTCTTTAATTTTTCCAAAACTTCCTCAACCTTCTCTTCAGCAATACCTTTATTTTTTGCCTCCTCTATGACATCATCAATAGGAATTGTTTTTCCAAGCTTATTTTCAAGATCACCAATAATCTCTTTTACAATGCTTATATAATTCCTTTGAGAAGCAGAGATTCCTGTAGCAATCCTGTCAATATCTATCTTCCCGGTTTCTCTATCTAAACCTACTTGCTTAAGGCAATATTCTACAAGATTAATGGCTCTTTTCGCATCGCTCTTTGTTGCCTTTTCACTTAACCTCAACCTTGCAGATGCCTCTGTTAGCCTGACAAGCGCTTCCAGCTGTCTTGGGGATATAGGTATAGGCTTAATGCCCTCATCTGAGCCTCCGCTTGCGCGCATCTTAAGATAGAATTCTTGAATCTCTTCCAGAGCAGAATCCTCGAGCTTTGGAACTATCCTTTGTTTTGCGTATGCAATGTATTTTTTTAAAAAATCCGTGGGTATTTCAGGCTCGTGAAGATCAGGGGTCTGGTGCAATTCCAGGATGTGGCTTGCCATCTTTTTATCTTTATTTTCATCAGGAAGATCTTTAATCGGAAATATTAGGTCAAACCTATTGATAAGAGTAGGAGGCAAATTTATCTGTCCTGCAATCATTTCATAAGGGTTAAACCTGCCGAATTTTGGGTTGGCTGCTGCAAGGACAGTAGTGCGGGAAATCAACGTGGCCTGTATATTTGCTTTAGAAATGCTGACAGTCTGCTGCTCAAGCGCTTCGTGCATTGCAGCCCGGTCTTCCGGGTTCATCTTATCCATCTCATCAATTGCACATATTCCGTTTGAAGCTAATACCAAAGCTCCTGCTTCTAAGCTCCATCCTTTCAGGAATTCATCTCTTACAACAGATGCAGTAAGGCCGGCTCCAGAAACACCTCTGCCGCTTACATATCTTCCTTTTGGAGCTATGGTCCCTATTCTTTTAAGCATCGCGCTTTTTCCTGAGCCAGGATCTCCAACAAGCAAAATGTGAGTATCTCCCCTGCTGACTACTTTATCGCTTCTTATTTTTCTCACACCCCCAAAAAGCTGCAGAAGCAAAGCCTCTTTTACTTTATCATATCCATAAATTGATGGAGCAACAGAATCAACAAGTTTAGAATATAGCTTAGGGTCTTGTGATAAATCAACAATTTCCTTTTCTTCCTCTTCTGTTATGTCAACTTCATAAAATGTCTCTTCAACTGCCTTGACATAATTTGCATCAATAATCAAATCAAATTTAGTTGATTTTGTCCCTACTCTGGATATGATTGGAACTTCTTTTACCATACCAACAACATCAATCTTGCTTCCGGGATTTGTATTTCTTTCGCTTAAAGGGCTGACTAAGTCATTGCTGAGAAAAAGGCTTATTCTTTTTGGCTGTTCTCCTCCTTCCAAACTTTCAGGAGTTTCTTCAAGCACAATCCCCTGGGCATCAACAAGCTCTTTACTTAAAAGATTAAATTTTCCTTTTCTCCCGCAGCCGCATCTTGAAGGCTCTTTAAAGCTCCCATCCAATTGTAATACGTTAATCACATTGCCGCATACAGGACATTCAAATTTTGCACTTGTAACCTGGGGCCTTACATCGGATTTCTGCCTTACAACACCCTCTGCTTTTATGAATTTGCCAATATGCTTGCTCCTTATGTTGCTGATCATAAGCTTCTGGCTGTCAGGCAGATTTTCAAATCTGACTTTAAATCCTTTTATATCTTCAAGGTCAAACTGCTCTACAGCCAGCTCTGCAGCCTTTATAGCATCTTCAGGATTCTCTAACAGGCCATTTGCCAAATCAAGATCAAATTTAGAAAGCTCTGCAAAATCCACTACAACATATTTATGGTCTTTTCTTAGGTTTTCAACAATCTGAGTATAGTAATATGACTCTATAAATTCATGAAAACGATTTATTTGCTCTGTTGCATCAATTTTTATTAATTCCTGCATGAACTAAATACACCTCTTGTGATTTAAAAACCTTACGCGTGAATGTCCAGTGGGCACATACAAAATAAAAAGAAATAAATCAGGACTAAGCTTTAACTTTCTTGAGATTTTCTACCAGCTTGTCAACTGCTGCATGCACCTCATTCTCACTTTTAGTTCCAGTGCATACTATCTTTCCATTACTGAACAATAAAAATGTTGCCTGCGGATTATTCTTTCCTGGAGGCAGCTTATAAACCAAACCGGGAAACTGCTCTGGCTCGTATTCAACATGCTGCAGTTTTGTTGCAAGCACATTTAAGTTTAAGTCCATGCCCACCCCTCCAGAAGCCACAATATTTTGGATCTTGATTTCCGGCTTTACAGTAATCTTGACATTTATCTTTTCCAGGCTCTTGATTATCTTTTTTATGCTCTCCTGGACTTTTTCAATGGTCCTGGCCCCTGTACAGACAATTTTGCCCGAGCTGAAGATTAAAGCAGATGTTTTAGGCTCTTTTATCCTTATTACAAGTCCCGGAAACTGCTCTGGATTGTATTCAGTATTGCTTAATGTAGCAGCCATTTTTTCCAATGGTATGTCATGCTCTAATGAAGCAGAAACAACAATATTAACGATTTTGATATCTCTATTAACTTTTTTAGCCTTAGCCATTTATATTACCCCCAACATAAATTTTGTTTATAAAGCCTCAAAAATAGGGTTGTATTTAAATACTTTTGTCTTTAAATAGCAGGATTTTGATATCAATATTATAGAAGATATGCCCCCTTTGTTTCCCATGGAACTTTTAATTAATTACAATATAGAAAATAAATGATTTAAACCAATAAATTTACTCTTAACAACAAATAGTTTTTGTTATTTTACAGTAACAAAAAAACAGTAACATTTAAATATAATAACACAATACTTCTGTATATGCTACATAACCAGGAAACAATAAAAAGGATAAAATCACTAGGGCTGAATACTTACGAAGTCAAGATATGGGCCGCTTTATTGAGCAGGGGCACATCTACAGCAGGTGAGCTTTCTGATATAGCCAACGTTCCAAGAAGCAGAAGCTATGATGTTCTCGAGAGTTTAGAAAAAAAAGGCTTTGTTGTCATGAAGCCAGGAAAACCAATAAAATATCTTGCTGTTGAGCCAAAAGAAGTTCTGGATAATGTAAAAAAACAGATTGAACAAAAAACCCACAAATTAATATTAGACATCAAAAGCAAAAGTTTCAATGATTTAATAAACAACCTGCAGGAGATGCATGAAAGCAATACAAATACTGTTGGAGATACAACTGCTATACTCAAAGGAAACAAAAATATCAGAAAACATCTGGAATATTTATTTAAGAACGCTAAAAAAGAGATAATTATGTCTGAGGACCAGGAACTAAAACAACACTTCGGGGCAGCAGGTAAAATAAAGAACATAAACAAAAACATTGAAATAAAATCACACGACTCAAAAATGAGATTATACACAATCGATAATGATAATTCCATGATATTCCCCCTTAGCGGGCTGGATGTTCATCCGGATTATGATTTTTGCATCTGGGTTAAGCACAAAGAAACAACAGAGTTTTTGAAAGGCATCTTAAGCCAGGCAATATAAGCACAACAAATAATTTTCTTATATACTTTCTAAGTCACTTAAAAAATACGAAAGCTTTTTATATAACATATATCTAAGGGTATAAATTAAATAAAGAGGTGATTTAATTGGCTTTTGGTGTTCAGGAATTAACATTATCCATAATAATAGGCACTTTAGCATCAATAGTCTATTCTTTGAGGGTTCTTGTTTTGATGGAAAGAAGAATTGCCAGGATAGAAGCGCATATCGAGAAAGTTGTCAATAATATAATGAAAGAAGAGATACAGATTGAAAAATCCTTAAAGAAAAAAAGGAAGTAATTTTTATTTAATTTTTCACGATTTCTTCAAATAACAACCCTTTATTTTTTGCGCTATTAACATCAGCAACAAAGCACTTATCTGTTTCTTCAAGGTCCTCTAAAGAAACAAAAAGCCATTCATGGCCTTTAAACTTTACAGCGATCCACGGCTCTGCGCCAAAATAATCTGCAAAATTTTTTAAATCTTCTATCTCCTTTTTTTCAAAATATTTTTTATGGTCTTTGGTGACTTTACATTCTATAGCTAGTTTCCTTAATTTATTTGATGCAAGTATATCTGCACAAGGATATTTCATTGATCCGCTGCCTGCAACCCTTACAGCTACCCAGGATTTTGTTCCCCAGAACTTATGTATCAGGTCCCTTTCGGCATTTATCCCTTTGCTTTTAAGGCTCATTTTTATAAATTAATTTTCATAAAATCTTCTGCACATAAAACATCATCAAAGTAATCCCTTGCATCCTCTTCTAATTTTAATGTGTTTTTATAGCGGGCGCTGAAATGTGTAAGAACAAGTTTTTTTGAGCCAGTCCTGTTAGCAAGCTCTGCAGCCTGCTTTGAAGTCATATGCCCATACTCAATACTTTTATCTTCCAGATCAGATGCATAGGTTGCTTCGGATATCAGCAAATCACTGTCTTTTGCGAGCATATCCGCTCCCTTGCACGGCACAGTATCGCTGATAATCGTTGCCTTTTTGCCCTTTACAATATCTGTTGCATCATCTACATTTATTTTCTTTCCCTTCCACACAATGTTTTTACCATCCTGCATTTTTCCAAGCAATGGCCCATCTGGAATACCTAACTTTTTTGTAAATTTCAAATTTATTTTTCTTCTGTCTTTTTCGATGATGCTATATCCAAGAGTATCAACATTGTGCTCAAGCGACTGCGCTTCTAATATCATGTCATCACTTTCAGAAAACCTTCCGCTTTTAATATCCCTAACCCGAATTTCAATTTTTCTGTCAAACAAAAACGTTTTAAACAAATTTTCCACAAATTTTTTAGTTCCGACAGGACCATAAATATCCAATATATCATTATAATCTGCAGAGCTCATGCTCTGAATCATGCCCGGAAGCCCCAATACATGGTCTCCATGCAGATGGCTGATAAGTATTTTTGTGATTTTAGTCAGCTTGACACCCGCAATTTTCAGCTGCCTTTGCGTGCCTTCCCCGCAATCAACAAGAATCCCTTCAGAGCCATAGCTAACTAAAACAGCACTTTGATTCCTTTCCTTTGTCGGCACCATTGAAGAAGTGCCCAAAAATAAAATTTGCATGTAATCACGAAATCAATTTAACATTAAAATACTTTTCATTTATATTGGGTTTTGTTTGAAAATCAGCGCTTATGCGTAAATTGCCAATGGAGCAAACTCCGTAGGATCTAGATAGATGACCTGAGCAAAACGCAGTTTTGTGAAGTTGAGAAGAGTGCTAAGGCCCCGCATAAGCGCTGATTTTCTCGAATAAATAATAATAATAATTTTCAATATAGAAATTAACTAATATACAAAACAAAAACATTTTTAAGTGATATATCAATGCTTATTGTATAAAATGAAAAAAGCCAAGAAAGAGAAAAAGCAAAAACCGGAAAAGGAAGAGAAAGATAAAAAAATAGTCATAACAGAATTTATTGGAGATAATATACTGTCAGAAAACTCCGATGAATCAAGGGAATTATATAACCAGGGCAGGTACGGAACCTTGCTTGATAATGGCAGAGTTCAATTATCTTTAATTGAATCCTTATATCTTCTTGAAAAAAACAGGATTGAGATTTTCAAATCAAAAACCAAAAAAATGGATTTTGATGAATTATCCAAAAAAGCAAAAAAACTCGAGCCGAATTTCTGGATCAGGTATTGCGTTTTCAAGGATATGAGGAATAGAGGCTATATAATTAAAACCGCATTGAAGTTTGGAGCTGATTTTAGGGTATATGACAGAGGTGTTAAGCCAGGAGAAGACCATGCAAAATGGGTTGTATTTCCTGTGTATGAAGGCAATACACTAACATGGCATGAATTTGCAGCAAAAAATAGGGTTGCGCATTCCACAAGGAAAAGATTGCTCATCGGTGTAGTTGATGAAGAGAATTGTGTGAGCTATTGGGAAAGTAGGTGGCTGCGTCCCTAAAAAAGCCACCGGACATGTCACCATCAAAACATATTTAAAACTAAGTTCTTTAGCGTTATAGTATGGACGCAAACGAAAAAATACTATTGCTTGTTAAGGAAAAAGGGCCTGTTTTGCCCGTGCAGCTGTCAAAAGAGATAGATGACAATATCTTAATGACTTCTGCGAGGCTTTCTGAGCTGTCATCTAAAAAACAGATAAAAATATCTTACGTCAAAATAGGGGGATCCCCATTATATTACTTTCCTGGACAGGAACACATGCTTCAGAATTTTTCTGAAAACCTTCACGAAAAGGAGAAAAAAGCGTATGAAATGCTGAAGCAAAATAAAATTTTGCGGGATTCTTCACAGGAGCCAGTCATCAGGGTAGCTTTAAGAGAAATCAAGGATTTTGCAGTTCCATTGCAGGTTAGCTATGAGCATAAAAATGAAATATTCTGGAAATGGTACCTGTTCGATAGCAAAGACGCCCAGTCTTTAATCAAGGAGATATTATCAAAAAAAGAAGATATAAAAAAACCAGAATTACCACCTAAAAAAGCAATCCCAATACAGGAAAAAATTGAAGAACAAAAAAAACAGCCAGAACAAAAACCTCAGGAATATAAAAAACCAGAAATAATGCAGCATGATAGGCCAACAGAAAAACTAAAAGAAGAAATAAAAAAAGAGCCAGTAAAAAAAACAATAAAAACAGACAAAAACGCCTTTCTGAATAAAATCCACAATTTTCTGGATAAAAACAAAATAAAAATTACCGAAAAATATGAGGTAAAGAAAAATTCTGAAATGGACTTTATAGTTGAGCTTGAAACTTCAATAGGAAACATTAAATATTTCTGCAAGTCAAAAAACAAGAAAAAGATAAATGATGCAGACCTCAGCACTGCCTCTATACAGGCTCAGTCAAAAAACCTTCCGCTTCTATTTTTGACTAACGGAATATTGACAAAAAAAGCAAGCACAATGCTGAACAATGAGTTCAAAAACATCAAATTTAAGGCAATTTAACAAATTTATTTTTTATTATAACTAAATATTTGGGTTGTGTAAAATGGGAGTTGCATTTAAAGGCATCATAGTATCACAAGAAACAGACTTGGATTTTTTTAAAAACAAAATCATTATTTTAGATGCCCATAACATCCTTTACCAGTTCATAACTACAATAAGAGGCCGGGATGGGTCCCAGCTTATGGATTCTAAAGGAAATATAACTTCCCATCTTGTTGGCTTGTTTACAAGAACAGCAAATTTAATGCAAAGAGGGATAAAAATTGCATTTGTATTTGATGGAAAGCCTCCGGAATTGAAGCAAAAGACAAGGGAGCAGAGGAAAAAATTAAAACTGGATGCAGAGAGAAAATTCCAGGAGGCAAAAAAAAGAGGAGATGAGGAAGAGATGAAAAAATATGCTTCCAGAACTTCCAGATTAACTAAAGATATGATAGAAGAGTCAAAGAAACTGATATCCTCAATGGGCCTTCCAGTTGTGCAGGCACCTTCTGAAGGCGAAGCCCAGGCCTCGTATATGGTAAAAGAAAACCACGGATTTGCAGTAGGAAGCCAGGATTTTGACTCGTTGATACATGGAGCAACAAGATTAGCAAGAAACCTTTCTGTTGCAGGCAGAAGAAAAAAAGGAAATACAATCGGATATGAAACCATAAAGCCGGAGCTTATAGACCTGTCAGAAAACCTTCATAATCTTGGAATTGACTCTGATCAGCTAATAGTGTTGTCAATAATTATCGGGACAGACTATAATCCCGGAGGCATTAAGGGAATTGGGCCTAAAAATGCATTGAAGTTAGTAAAAAAACACAAAAACGACTTTGACTCTTTATTCAAAGAAGTGAAATGGGATGATTTTTTCCAATTTTCGTGGGAGGAAGTGTATTACCTGATTAAGAAGATGCCGGTAACAGATGATTTTAAGCTGGGGTGGGGCAATGTAAAAAAAGACGAGCTGTACAGGCTGCTTGTTGATAAGCACGATTTTTCAGAGCAAAGAGTAAATTCAACCCTGCAAAAAATAAATAATGGAACAGCAAAAAAACAGCAAAAATCACTTTCAGATTTCTAAAAAATGACAAACAAGCTAAAAGATTTTTTAAAAAATAAACTAACAAAAAAAGAGCTCGATATATTGCCTGCTTCTTTCGATGTTATAGGAAATATTATGATATTTTCCGATTTTCCGGAACAATTGGAAAAAAAAGAAAAAATAATCGGAAATGAAATATTAAAAAATTATAAGCACATAAGATCAGTCTTCAAAAAAACAAAAAAATTTTCCGGGAAATTCAGGACTTCAAAGCTTAGTCTTTTAGCAGGTGATAAAAGCAGAGAGACATTATACAAGGAAAACAACACAAGGCTAAATCTGGATGTTGAAAAAGTATATTTTTCTTCAAGATCATCCACAGAAAGAAAAAGAATATTCCAGCTGGTAAAGCCAAACGAAATAATTTTAGTGTTGTTTTCCGGCTGCGGCCCTTATCCAATTATAATATCAAGAAATTCTCAGGCAAAGGAGATATATTCTGTTGAAATGAATCCAACAGCATGCAAATACCAGGAAAAGAACATAAAACTGAACAAAATCAAAAACATCAGCCTGATAAAAGGAGATGCAAGAAGAATCTTATTGAATCTGAATAAAAAATTTGACAGGATTTTAATGCCGCTGCCAAAAGGAGCGGAAAACTTTCTTGATTTAGCGTTAATCAGAATTAAAAAACAAGGCATTATCCATTTCTATACTTTTTCCGAAGAAGATAAATATGATAATATCACCGATATGATAAAAGATGAGTGCAAAAAGAAGAAAAAGAAATGCAGGATTTTAAGGACAGTAAAGTGCGGCCAGTTTTCTCCAAGAGTTTTCAGGATTTGCGTGGATTTTAAAGTCAGTTAAACTAATCCAAAAAGCCATTGTCTTTTAGAACGTCTATGACTGGTTTTTTCTCTAATTGATGCTTGAACTTATCATGCAGTTTCATCTCTTCAATATACTCCCAGATGCATTTTTTCATGTTCCCTTCTGTTTCATCCATATGGCTTAATAGGTGATTGACATTATTATTGCTGTAATTTGATTTTGTTATCAAGCAGTCATCCTCGTTAATCTTATCTTCCTGTTCTATTGTTATGTTTATATCTCCATCTTTTTCATGAAACCAGAAAGGATATATCCTACACATCCTCGGCCTTTCATTAAATATTGAGCATCCACCTTCTGATAAAAAAAAGCACTTCTCATTTCCATTCATGAGAATCGACTTGTCGTTATGGCACATAAACTCACCATATTTTTCATCTGAGCCTGCTTCATCATCGTCATCCTCAACTTCCACAAATCTACAGAATTTATTAGGATCCATACTAGTCTTCTTAACTATCCTTGCAACATCACTCAATGTCATCCAGAAACCGGGTTCTGATTCAATAAATGGGGAAGTGCAGCAATCCATACATTCCATTTTTCCTTTTGCACATTCAGAGCATACGTTTTGTGGCATTTTGTTTTTATGTTAAAGAATCACTTAATAAGTTTTTGGGTCATAGAAAATAAGCGTACGCTCAGCAGTTACTTCCGCATATCATCAGCGTTAGCTTCTAAGGGTGTTCACTCAATCATCGCGTACAAAGACAAGTAATGAAATTGCCTATTTAAATCTTATTATAACTAACAGGAGAAAAGGCAGTTATTATGATTCCAAAAAACATCAGAACTACCCAAACATACTTAAAAATCAAAGATTTTTTGTCGTTTGGCCTTAGCCAAACATATTCATATAATCCATGCCTTCAATCTTTTCTTCATTCTTTACTTTGTCTATTGCTTCTGTGATATCTTTTTTTGTGACTATAGTCCTGTCTTCCCTAATTGCAAAATATCCTGATTCAGTGCAGACCGCTTTTATCTCTGCTCCGGACATATCTTCCATCAGCCCAGAAATATTTTTTAAATCAACATCTTTGCTGAATTTCATATCCCCACAATGAATTTTTAAGATTTCCAAACGCGCATCCCCCTTAGGGATGGGTATATGTATAAGCCTGTCCAGTCTTCCGGGCCTTACAATAGCAGGGTCAAGTATATCTTTTCTGTTTGTAGCCCCGATAACCTTGATATTGCCAAGTGGCCTGAACCCGTCTATTTCTGCAAGCAGCTGCATGAATGTCCTGCTTACCTCTCTTTCCCCGCTTGTGCCAATCTCAACCCTTTTTGCTGCCAGGGAATCAATCTCATCTATGAATATAATCGCAGGTGCTTTTTTCCTTGCAAGCTCAAAAATCTCCTTGACCATCTTTGCCCCCTCTCCGATAAATTTCTGCACCAGTTCAGAGCCCACAACCTGTATGAACGTAGAATTTGTAGAAGCAGCCACAGCTTTTGCCAATAATGTCTTTCCTGTTCCAGGCTGGCCGTAAAGCAAAATTCCTTTTGGAGGCGTTATGCCGACTTTTTTGAACAATTCCGGCTTTTTTAACGGAAGCTCAACTACTTCTTTTATCTCCCTTGCCTGGTCATCTAAGCCACCGACATCATTCCACGAAACCTTTGTCTTTTCAATTATAACAAAATTTCCAACATCAAACTTTTGTGTTATTGGTATTTTTTTGATTATAGTGAGATTTTTCTGGTCTGACAATATCATATCCCCGGGATTTACTTTTTCGCAGTCTTCAGAAATGTTGACATAGAACTGGTTGCCGTTTGGCAGCCTTATTACTGCATTTTTTCCAAAGACATCTCTTACTTCAGACACCATTAATGGAGGGACTTTAAACCTGTCTAAGTCTTCTTTTAATTTATTTATAGTTTCCTTAAGAATATTGTTCTCTTCTTCCAGCTGGTTCGCGTTTGAAGTATAGTTGTATACTACACTGTCAAGAATGTTTTTATCTTTTGCAGTCATTTTACAGATTAAGTATGCTATTCATGTTTAAATAACTTGCTATACTATTAACTTTCCATCATCCATGATCTTTTTATTATCAACATAAATTATCGGATTTTTAATAATCCCATCCAAATGAATAGGAACATCAACCTTACCTCCGAAACCACTGTTATTTCCTAATGCAATATGGCAGGTTCCAAAAACCTTTTCATCTTCAAGGATATTGCCTGTTATTATTGCATTTGTATTTGTCCCGATGCCGAATTCTGCAATATTCCCTGCTTCTTTCCCGAATTTTTCTAAAATTTCCTTGAGCTTTTCAGCATCTTCCCCAAAAAAATCAACAGCATAACCATTTTTTACTGTAATTTTTATCGGGCTGTTTAGCTTTCCAATACCCCCAAAAGACGCGTCAACAACATAAGTTCCATTGCAGGTTTTTTCAACAGGAGCAAGAAAAGCTTCTCCTGATGGAAGATTGCCAAAACTCCCTTTTTTATCATAGATTCCGGCATCATCTCCTTGGCCTTCTCTTCCCTTGATGCTAAAATTCATATCAGTCCCTGCTTCTGTGGTTATTTTAACATTATTCCCTTTATCCAGGATACCTGAAATTTTTGAAGTCATTTCCTTTAGTTTATCATAATCGACATCTATGGCTCTTTTCATAGTTTCAATAGTAATTCCGGGCAAAGTTGTGATTCTAGCTCCTGATTTTGAGGCATTTTTCCTTGCAGCAGTATGGCTAAGTGATTTTGTTGTGACAAGGATTTCAACATCATAATTTAACATTATTTCACTGATTTCTTTTGGAGGTTCCATACCATGCACCTCAGGAATAGGAATCTTGATTAATTTAGTATTTTCAGAAATCTTTTTAGCTTCTTCAAAAAAAACTTTCCCGATATCATAAAGCTCAGAATCAGTAACTATCAGGACACTCTCATCCTTTTTCAGACCCATGCATTTTTTTAATACAATTCGAACTGAATCCAGCATTTTTCATCAAACAACAAATTCCCCTTTCTTGATTACCCACTGCTTATTTCCGTCCTTGTCAATGCCGTAAATATCCATTTTCTGCCTTGGGGAATTAATCACAATGTCAGTATGGTATTCTGTTGCCCTGTCCGGCTCAAATCCCGAGCCTAAAGCAATATGCATCATCTTTGCAATTTTCTCATTGACAATAAGATAGTCGCATAGTTTTGCATTTGGATTTGTGTTTATCGCAAACTCATTTATCATGTTAAAATTCCTTTTTTTCAGGTCAATGATTTCCTGGGGCAGGCTTTTGAATCTTTCTTGGTTCAATATCATCTCCCATGCCTCTTTCTTTTTTTCTTTTATCTTGCCTATTATCTTTTTCGGTCCTGATATTATCTTGTACTCTTTACCATCAGATTCTATCACTAGCGGCTCTTTGTCAGACAGCAGATAGCTCTGATCAATGCTTATAACTACATCTCCAACAATAGTTCCCTTTACATATTCAGGAGTTACAAAAGTCTCTCCTCCGGGAAAGTTTGCCATATTGCCTGCATCTATACCTGTCCTTTGCAGGTACTCCTGATTTATCTTTTCCCTGATATCTGTGTCAGACGTCCTTACCCATCTATGAACCTTGTCTTCCCTTACAAGCCCAACCTCAAAATCTGTCTGGAACCCGTCAATCTTCTCCCCTAAAACCTTAATTATATCGCACTTGTCAGCTATCTCTTTGATCTTCCAGTTCCTGTCTCTCATTTTTTTCCAGTCTATATTGCAGGTATCTATGAAAATATCTATTGGCAGGGTTTCTGTAAAACCAACTCTTGCCATTGGCTTCCTGTCATCCAGGGCAGACTGAGGATAAAAATCAAGCTTGTATATAATCTGTCCGGGACCCTGCCACCTTGTTTTTTTGTTAGGAGAGGGATAGCCGATAACCTCACCAAACAGGTGCTTACCTGAATACCCCTTCCCAGATATAAAAAATGACGCATCAGGGGTTTTTACCTTGTCTAACTTCAATAAACCTGACAATTTTTTGTATTTCCTGAATATATCTTCGTCAGACTCTTTGCTTAGCTCGCACCCAAGCAAAGTTGCCTTTAATTCAGATATGCTCTCGCTCTTGTCAAGCATAGACTGCCTTGCTGTGCTGGCACCCAAAACAATCTCAGCATCATTTTTGCAATTAATCAACATAGACCACGATATTGCATAAGAATCCAGATAATCTTCTAAAGGATGACCAAGCATCTTATCTTTCTGGACCAGCACAAATCCCATAGATACTTTTTCTCCTTTTTTTAAGTCATACACATCTTCCCATACCCTTCCGCATGTTTCATTTAATTCTTCAACTCTATGCTCTGCAAACCAATCATCCTTAAATGGAAGGGTGAAGTCACCTTCAAAACCAAAATCCTTTGCCTCTATTATATAATCAGGACCTTCAAAAAGCCCAGTAAACTGACCTTCTGCCCTTTTTTCAGTCTCTTCTATAAAATCCATCAGCGCATTTGTCTTATCATCAACATTCCCTTCCTTATTTTTCCTGAATGTTTCCCATACTCTATGCAAAGCATCTAAGCTTTCTGATTTTTTATCAATCCCCATAACATTCATATCTGCATCCAGCTCGTGTATTGCCCTTGATAAAGGCGCAATGGAAAAGAAAGCTTCCTTGTTTTTTGTATTGAAAACAACCAAAAACGATTTTGCCTTTACATTTCCCAGGATCTTTTTGTATTCATTTACATTAGAACTGAACTTTTTCTCGTCGTATTTCATAGAATTCCGGATTATCAGACAATTAATAAATCTTTCGCAACCTTAGTTAGGATATGAGGTTTGTTTTTCATCAGTATAGAGTCTTCAATCCTTACTCCTAATTTGTTTGGGATGTAAATCCCCGGCTCGATTGTAAAGGCCATATTCCTCATTATTTTATCTTTTGAGTTTAAACTTAAGTTTGGAAGCTCATGTATCTCTGTTCCAATGCCGTGCCCAAGCCCATGTATAAAGTATTCTGAATATTGTTTTAACTCTTTTATGCAATTTTCATATATTTTTCCGCAATTATCATTTATTCTGATATTTTTGATTGTATTTTTCTGCACATTTAACAGTAAAGCATAGGCTTCTTTTTCCTTTTTGCTTATCTTCCCAAGATAAATTGTTCTTGTTATGTCTGAATGATATCCCTTGTATTTAACTCCAAAATCAATCACACAAAATCCATCCTTTAATTTTGTATTTTTTGGCTCATAATGAGGCATGCTTGCATTTTTCCCAGAAGCAACAATTGGATTAAATGCAATATCTAATCCTAACTTTTTTGTCTCATATTCAAGAAAAGCCGCAGCTTCAGACTCAGTCCTGAAATCTTTAAAGTTGTTTATTGCTTTTTTCAGTATATTGCTGGCATAACTGCAACTTTTTTTTAAAATTTTTATCTCATTATTGCTTTTAATCTGCCTTAATCTTAAGAAATCCAAAGACATATCTTTTGTTTTTGTCTTTCTGAATTGCTTTTTAAAATGCTTATAGGCATTGAGGCTGAAATTATTATTATCTAATCCAATTTTTTTAGCTTTAATCTTGTTTTTTTTAATTACGCTGTTTATGGACTCAAAAAACTTCTTTTTATCCATAGTAAAGACTTTTATTTTGGATTTTTTTGCCCACTCTACTTCCATCTCCGGAGCTATAACGAAATGTTTTTCCTTTCTCAGGATTATTAATGCCCCAATTCCACTATAACCTGAAAGATATAGAATATTCGGGTTTGCCTTCATAGAATCAAGATTATACATTAAGGCAAGATCAAGCTTTTTCTTTTTCAGTATTGCTTTTAATTCATTTATTCCCATCAAAATAGAAAAATATTAAATATGATATAAATCTTTTCATAAAACAACAAAAACTTAAATATAATCAAACTCAAAATTCTCTAAAAATGCAAAAATACAGGCTAAAAAACGGCATAACAATTATTTTTGAGAAAAACTCATCAAAATCAGTTGCCTTGGAAGTCATGTTTAAAGTCGGCTCTAATGATGAAAATGAGAAAGTATCCGGAATCTCTCATTTTCTTGAGCATATGCTGTTTGAAGGCACTAAAAAAAGGAAAAACAACAAGGCAATTGCCAACGAGATTGAAAAGTATGGTGGTGAATTTAATGCCTATACTTCTGCAGATAGAACAGCATATTTTATCAAGATCATCAACAAAAAATTTGACATAGCTTTAGACATACTTTCTGATATGGTCGCAAACCCTCTTTTTGCCAACAAGTTCATCAAAAAAGAGAAAGATGTGATACAAAAAGAGATAAATATGGTTACAGATGACCCAAGGCAGCATCAGTGGATACTATTTCAGAAAAATCTGTTTGAAAAGCACCCTGCAAAAAATCCCACTTACGGAACCGTAAAAACAATCAAATACCTTAACAGGAACATAATAGCTGATTATTTCGAAAATCATTATTCTCCTAACAACATGATTATTTCTGTTGTTGGCAACGTCGATAATGTAAAAAATAAAATTAACAGGTATTTCGGAAAATTAAAGCCCAGGAAAACAATATTAAGGAAAAAGATAAGAGAGCCGTTGCAGGCTAAAATCAAAAAATTTGTTGAGAAAAGAAAAATCTTCAATTCATACATGGTTTTGGGCTATAAGACAATTCCCAGGATGGATAAAGAAAGCTATGTTCTTGATGTCATAACCTCAATTTTAGGCCGAGGCCAATCAGGCTGGATTTTTGATGAGATAAGGAATAAAAGAGGCTTAGCTTATCAAGTCAGCGTCCATAGCGAGCATGAGTCTGACTATGGCTATTTTGCTGTTGTTATAGGCTTAGACAAAAAAAACATAGAAAAGGCAAAAAAACTAATATTACAGCAGTTCAGGAAGCTTGGGAAGACAAGCAACAAAGATTTGGAAGAAGCTAAAATGTATATTGAAGGAAATCATACTCTAACTTTGGAAGACAATTTCCATGCAGCAGACAATCTTGCTTTCTGGGAAACGATAAAAGACGCTTCTTTGTCTAAGAATTATATGGGTAAGATAAAAAAAGTGAATATTAATGATATTAAAAGAGTTTCAAGAAGATTTCTTAATGACAAATACACTTTAGTTGTTGTAGAGCAGGAATGATTATTTAGTAACCTTAAAGCTCTTGATTTCCTTAGCTAATTTTTCAGCTGTTTTATTCGTTTTTAGTTTATTTCTTACAGGCTCTATTAATTTATTCAGATAAATTGAAGTAGTTTGCTTTAAATCCATTGGATGCAGTTTTTTTTGCAGGAACTCCTTTTCTAATTCTTCATAAGAATTAAATTCAAGATTGCCTCCAAACTTTTCTGGCCTCTCAATCTTTATACTTTTGAATTTTTCAAAAATAATGTATTTATTATACTCTAAGACCGGATTTTCCTCAATAACACCTTCAGGACAATAAGCCTTGTTTAATTTTCTTTTAATATCATCTTCATTGTCATCCATAAAAATTGCAGAATCAGGATTTGACTTTGACATTTTTATTTCAACAGCCCTTTCAGCTGTCTTTTCTCCTTTTGGCGGATTTCCTAGGCCCATCAGCATATGGTGGCTTACAACAATTGGTTTTTTAAACTTTAATTTTGGAGCTATTTCTCTTGCTAATACATTCACTTTTCTCTGGTCCATCCCTAATTGTGTTATATCTGCATCAAGATAAAAAATATCTGCTGCCTGCATGCACGGGTAGAATATCTGAGAGGCTTGCAGTACATCGCTTTCACTCCTTCCCATTATCTGCGAGCATCTTGTTATTCTTTTTACAGTACTGTTTCTTGCTACCTGCATTACTGTTTTTAAATAATCTTGGCTTTTCATTAATTCATTACCCCAGACAAATTCAACGTTTTTTATGTCCATATCGCAGGCTTTCCACACTTCTATTAAGTATTTACCGACTTTTTGTATATGTTCTAAATTACCATCCATCTTGTTATTGGCCCAGGCATGCCAGTCTGCAACCAGCATCTTGAACTTGCAGCCTGCTTTGGTCATCTTATTGATGTTAATAGCTCTAAGAAGCCCTTGCGCAATATGCACATTAGTTCCAGAAGGTTCAAAACCATCATAAGCAATAGGATTTTTCTTAGTTTCCAATAACTGCTTTAGGCCATCTTCTGTTATTATCTCCTCTCCTACCTGCTTTATTAGGTTTAGCTTTGCTTCAGCGTTCATGACAATATTGATTTATACATTGGTATTTAAATTATTTGGTGTGTTAAACATCAAAAATAGAATATAGTTTAAAATGTGGAAGACTGGTTAAAGCTTTTTATCCATATCAAAACCGGATTTTTAAAGAAAATTAATAAAGAATACCCATATTCTAATAATATGCTAAAGCCAGAGTATGTAATAAAAACAGCAGCTATAGGCACAATTTTAATCTCTGCTTTGGGATGTGCTGGTAATTTCAGCAGGTTTGATTTGATGATGGCGAAAGAATTCGAAGATAATACAATAAAATTCGACTGCAAATTGGATGATTTGATAGAAAGTAAAAATATTAATGAAATTCATGAAGATCTTACAAAAAAATTATTTAAAATTGGAGGTACAGGAATATTTGATGCGTTAGTGAAAAAATATCCCGATGATTATAGGAATCATATAATACGCGGAGATGCCTTTCTAAAGGACTCTTATCTGCAAAAAAGAATCGGGATTTTAATGGTATCCACTTCAGATGCTTCATTAAAAATATCGATAGAAAGCTATAACAAAGCTTTGGAATTAAATAAAACAGATATTTATACTTATGGTATGCTTGGTTTTATTTATGGGGAAAACAAAGAATATGGTGAATCTGAAAAAATGTTCAAAAAAGCGCTAGATATAGCTCCAGACCACCCTTTGCTTTATTTGGCATTAGGCCAGATGCATGAAAGAATAGCAATAGATAATGAGAATGACAGAATAGGAAATTATAAATCTGCAATTGACCATTACAAAAAAATATTGAAACTCGATGAAGAAGACATAAACAAACATTTAGAACTTATGAACCAATACTTCCATAGGTTCATAGATAGATATCCAAACACTCTTGAAGAAATAACACAAACTGCAAAAGAAAACATTGATAAAATCTTAAATATAAAAGTTTACCAACAAGATTTCACAAAAGTCAATTGATAATGTATTTAGTCATAATTAGGTTATTAGAAAGGGGCGTATAACAGAGATTTAACGAACATTTTGGGAGTTAAATCGTTGTTATGCGACCTTTTTACCACTGGACATAGCTTATACTGCACTGGACATTCACCCGTAAAATATATAAATCAATTTTACTTATTTGTTTATATGAAGATTTCTGTTTCGATGCTTTCGGGTTATGAGTACTGTCCCAGGAAATTATACCTGCAGTATGTTCTTTGTATTACAGAACCGCCTAAAGAAAGCCTTGTTCTTGGGTCTTTAAGGCATGAGATATATGATTTCATAAACAAGAATGAAGAAGGCATAGTAACATCAATAACAAAAAAGCTCCAGCTCAGTAATATCTTAAACATATACAAGGCTCTTTACCTGAAAATATTAAGGGAAAAGATAATCAAGAACAAGTCAAAATTAAGCTCAGTAAATCTAGAGCTTGCATCTGTCTTCAAAAGAACTTATCCTTTAATACTTAATGAAGCAGAAGCAAGGGCAACTAATATCTTTAATTTCATACAAGAATACAATATCTATGGAAAAGAGCTGTGGGAAAACTTAACCCCAAAAATAATCTCAGAATTAAGAGTGGAATCAAACATATTACAATTAAAAGGCATAATAGACAAAGTAGAAATACATAAAGATGGCTATGTCCCTGTTGAATTAAAAACAGGTAAAATGCCAAAAGAAGGAATCTGGCCGGGACATAGGATCCAGATAGCAGCTTACGCATTGCTTTTAGAAGAAAAATACAATAAAAAAATCAAGGAAGGCTTTATCCATTACCTTGATGCAAAAGAATTAAGGCATGTAGCTATTAACCCTTTCATGAAAGAGGAAATAACAGCTTTAACAAAAGAAGTGCAAGAGCTGTTAAATAGACAATATCCTCCAAATTACTGCCAAAACAAAAACAAATGCACCAATTGCGGCCTAAGGGAAGACTGCTATAATGAAGCCCAAATAGACACCTTATTGTCAGAAATATAACAAACAAAACATTTAAATATAACTTAATTTATTTAAACCCTATATTTACTCGTGAGGGATTATTATGGCAGAAGAGGATAAGAAATTTTCAAAACAGCTTATAGGAAAAACAGTAGTAAGCAAGACCGGAAAGCGTTTTGGCGAAGTAGGAGACCTTATATTTGAAACACGCTCTGGCGAGTTAATCCATATGGTCCTTCATAACCCGACTTCTTACACAGCAAAATTAGAGCTTGAAAAGGACAGCGATGGCCACATCTTAATACCATTCTCCGCAGTGATTGCCATTGGTGATTTTATGGTCGTTGCTGAAGAAGACATCATTTAAGCATAATTATTTAAATTATTCTTCATTCTCTAAGTTGATGGAAAGCACTATATGGACTGAAAAGTACAGGCCAAAAGAATTCTCTGAAATAAAAGGCCAAAAAGAGATAGTAAAGAGAATAAAAGCCTTTGTTGAGCAAAAAAACATACCTCATTTACTGTTTGCAGGGCCTGCAGGTGTAGGCAAATCAACTACTGCATTGGTAATGGCAAAAAACCTCTTTAAAGACTCATGGCATCAGAACTTCCTGGAATTAAATGCAAGTGATGAAAGAGGCATCGACATAATAAGAAACAAGGTAAAGGATTTTGCAAGGACAAAGGCAATTGGCAATGTGCCTTTCAAAATAATCTTCCTGGATGAATGTGATGCCCTAACAAGAGAAGCACAGCAGGCATTAAGAAGAACCATGGAAAACTACACATCTACCTGCAGATTTATCTTATCAGCAAATTACTCATCAAAAATCATAGACCCAATCCAGTCAAGATGCGCAATGTTCAGATTTAAGCTTCTAGAAGAAAAAGAAATCCACGCAATAGCAGAAAAAATAGAAAAAGATGAAAATATAAAGATAGACGATAAAGCAAAACAAGCACTTTATACAATATGCGAAGGCGATGCAAGAAAATTAGAAAATATTCTGCAAAGCTCAGCTGCAATAAGCAACAACATAACAGAAGAAGTTATCTATTCAATGGCATCAGTAGCAAGGCCAAAAGAGATTGACGAAGCATTAAAACTAGCCATAAACAATAAATTCATCGAAGCAAGAACCAAGCTGATGGATGTTATGTTAAATTACGGCCTTTCAGGATTAGATGTAATCAAACAAATACAGCAGGAAATCCTAACATTAGAATTAAACAACGAAAGCAAGATGCTTTTAATAGAAAAATGCGGAGAAATCGAATTTAGAATGACAGAAGGCAGTGATGAATTCTTACAATTAGAAGCCTTATTAAGCCAGTTTGCGTTGTACGGCAACAAAAAATAGCAATTTCTAATATATAATTAACTTTTTAAATACAAGAGATATACTTTGGTTTATGACAATAGCTCAATGCATAAAATATGACTATAACACAGCACAAGTAAAAGATGCATTTGAAACAATAAATGATAATTTTCAAACCATGCAGGAAAAGCATTTCCCAAAATATGGAATCCACATCTTAAATCCTCAAATTGATAGAGAAGACCTAAAAATGTTGAAATGTTATATCACTAAATGCATATTTTTAACATATCAAAAATCTATTGCTGACAAGCTGGATGATGAAACATCAGAAGAATTCGATTTGAGCAATAAATTGATGGAAATGGCAACTGCGAATATTCCCAATCTTATATCCAAGTTCAAGAATTCTAAAGTTAAGAATTTCCAAAAATAATTAAAACTTTTAAAATAAGAACTTTAAGAACTATCAACCAAATGCTTTACTAAAACTTCTTCATCAACATCATCCCTGTAGTTAAAGTCCAGTGTTATGTCAACATTTGTCTCAAAATCCTGCCTGTCAGAATCCAACTCTTGCAGGCATGTTACTGTTCTCCTGCCCTGGTTCATTGTCACAAATCCAACAGTATTTCCATCCAAGCCAACACACCTAAGGTTTGGAAGGCCTGAATCAACAGTGACCTTTACCCTATTTTCCTTCTGCCTCCTCTCTCTAGGATCTCTTGGGCAGTCAGCAGCAGGGCTTGAAGCATCACCTTCCTTGAAAACATCTCCATTTCCCGAATGAGTTATATCAAAGCTGAACTGTATCTTGTTCTGTCCGGCAACTGTCTGCCTGAACGAATTTACCTGTAAAGGAGAAGATGAGCTAAAAACAGTTTTTGTTTCAATAGGATCGCATACAGTATCTGCATCCACATTGACTAAATCACTCAACACACAAATCTGAGAAAGCGCCTTTGTCTGGTACTTATAGCAGACATCTGCCCTGAAAAGGAAAACAGTGTTTCCTGTCACGCTTCTTTCATAATCAAAAAATTGGTCCTCATTTGGAAATGTGACAAATACCTCTGTAGCCTCTATTATATTGCCTTCTGCATCCCTTCTCCTTGGCATTGGATCATCATCAGGCCTCTTATCATTCAGTTCATCAGGATTAGCGCCAAAATCACTTGCCAATATTCCAAGCAAATCAATCTTTATATCATCTCTTTTCAGGTCATACTCGCCTTCATTCCTTAAGCTTACAATGGCCTGGAAATCAAATGTTCCTGAATCAGTCACTTCTTCAGGAGGCGCGCCTTCAAGAAATTTTATCTCAACGCCCCTTGACCCTTCAAGAAAAGGAGTTGTAGGAGCATTAGCAGGGGCATCTATTCCAGTTCCACCGCAACCAGTAATAAGAAATATTGAAAACACCAAAATAACACTAACTGCAACTAAACTCCTGCAACCTCGTTTTTCCTGCTTCATTATTAGTTTTATTTTGATTTCTTTTATTTAAAGCTTTCTGTTTAATGGTAATATCAACTTGAGTATGTTAAGGATTTTATTAAAGCGAGCATTGTGGCGAGCGATATAGATGCCGAGCGCATTGGCGAGGCCTAATTTCTTTTTTATCAAAATTGTTTATTTTAACACTTAATCTTAACATTGTTTAACTTACGCTTGTAATCTTGGATATCTTTATTTTTTTTGAAATTGTTGACCTGTATCCATATCTTAATTCTATGTTCAATGGGGTTGTATAAGCTGAATTTGCATCTTCAAAGTCAGCCCTGTCCAAAGTGCAGATAACAAACCCTTCATTATTATAAAGCCTGATATTTCTCCTGTTATCTGCAAAAGGGCCGCATGTTAATGATGATAAGCCTGCCCTTACGTTCACTAATTCCACACGATCAATATCATCCCTATCTATCCTCTCATCCCCGGATGGGTCGCACTTTTCCAAGGAATTAAATCTTACTGCATCCCCATTGCCGACATTCTTAATGTTTATCTTGAACTGCATCCTGCTGGAAGAGGCTTCCTGGTCAACACTTGTAACCATGATAGGAGCACCCTGGCTTGACAGGGCCTGGCTTCCAATCTTGCATACCTTCTTTTGCTTGTCATCAAACGGGAAAGGGTCAATGCACACAGAAGGGCTCGCTTTTGTGATATAAGGATAGCATAAAGTAGCAAGAATAGTTGGCTCATACTTATCAACAATAGTATCAGGCTCGATAACACCCTCAAACTCCACTGTATCAAACCCTCCCTCGGGATTTATAGAGCTCAGTCCTGTCAAAAACCCGGCATTCAGCCTTTTTGAAATATCATCCATCTCAATAATTGTCTTATCAAACCCTCCAAGGTAAACCTGGCCCCTGCTCAATACATTCTGCTCATCTTCCTCAGGATACGCTCCCTTGTTCCTTACCTCTAATGAAATAAAAATATCCTCTTCTTCCTCATCCATCAGATAGCTGTCCTGAGGGCTGTTTTCAACAAATTTTATAATCAGCCCGTTAGTCCCTTTTACCCCATCTGTACTTTTCTTTTTTCTGGCTTCTGGATTGCATGCAGAAACAGCGATAAGCAGAAGAATAAAGAACACAATCAAAACTTTGTTTTTTCCTGTCATTTTAATACTTCAAAACCTTTTCTATTGTTATATCTTTTGATATTGTGAAGCTATAGCCGTAATCCAGCTCAACTTTTAGCTGGGCAGTGTAAGCACCCTCGCTTTTCTCAATACCTTCTTCCAGTGTGCACCTCACAATATCTTTCTTGTCTCTAAGCCTTATGATATTTTCCGGCTCTTCATCCAGCCCTAAACTGCAGTCCAGCTCTTCCCCTGATAATAATGCCTTTATATTCATCCTGTTTAAATCCTCGTATTCCAATGCCCCGCTCGTACACGCATTCTCATATTTACCTGGCCTTATAACCTCCCCATTGCCTTTATTTTCCACATGAATCAAGAATTGAGGTTTTATCCTGTTGTCATCTTCCTGAGGCAGCATCCTGGTCTCTATTTTTGTTATTGCCACAGGAGCTCCCTGGCCGTTTCCAAAACTCAGGTCTTTAATAGTACATGCTTTCTTCCTGACCTCTGCACCATAAATATCAGTGTCAATACACGCAGAAGTTCCAAGCAAAGTCTCGTATCTGTAGCAGGCAGTCGCTAAAATAGTTGAAGCTCTTGATTCGCTCTGCGAACCTATCTTCTTTACTTTTGCATCTATTGTTATAAACTCTGTATCTCCATCCGGATTAAAAACAGATTTGCCTTCAATTTTAAATTTCTGCTTCTCACCATCACCCTCTTTGGTTGCCTCAACATACTGCTTCTCAAACCCAAACACTAAAATCCCCTTTCCCTCTTCAATATTAAATGCCCCCTTATTCTCTAACCTTATGGCAATCGGAAAAACATCATCCTCAAAGACATTCTTAGGAGGGGAACCCTTGACAAAATCCATAGCAATGCCCTTTACACCGCTTCTTATATCAACACCCGTAATTGACCCCTTAGTTCCAGTGCGTCCTTTGCACCCTGCAATCAGCAATAATGCTATCACAGCAAAAATCAAAATTATTTTTTTATTGAGTGGCATTTTATTTATCCAAATCTGGCAGGCTTTTTTCTATCTTCACAGTCACATCATCTTCAACAATATAATCATATCTGGCCTTTGCCCTGAAGAATTTTGTTGTTATCGGGGAATTTTCTTCCAAAACTTCAGAGATCTCCGGATTAAAGCTGCACGTAAAAAACTTAAAATCATCATCCTCATCCTCATCAAATTCCCTGTCAGATGATTTGTTTAAATCAATGGAATATAAATTTTCATCTTCTCCAATATCTTCAAAAAAAGATGCGCAGGAACTCTCACAAGCATTCTCTTCACCTGCATCATCATCTTCATAGATATTAAACTTATTGCAATTATCAACGCATTTAGCCTTATCATAAGCCTGATAATCTCCAGCGCATTTTTCCAGTTTAACCCCTTTCGGAGCTATTATTACCATCTCTTTCAATTCCTTTATATTTCCTTTCCATCCCTTGTTTCTCTTCAGGCTGATGCTCAGTCTTGGGAACGCACCATTATATTCCTTTGTAACTCCGATTAAAGGTGTTGTTGTCTCCATTCCAAGCGCTGCAGGGCCGTTCGTATAGACAGAAATTGGTTTTTTATCTTTGATTCCAAATTCCTTGAATATATCAATCTCTTCCCTTTCCATTGCCCTTTTCCTTTCCCTGTTTATGAAATATGTTTTTAGATAAGCAAGAGTCTCGAAATTAAAGTCTGCAAACGCTGTAACAGTATTTATGCCCTCTTTTAACACTCCTTCGGATACTGGGTTTTCAGTAAAGGTACATACAAAATCCTGCTCCTCTAATTTATATACAGTGACCTTGTCTTCAGGGTCAACTTCATTTGATTTTATCTTCTCACCATCTTTTTTTACATAGCACCCTAATTTTATCTTGATTGGGTCATCCAGAGTCCTTGCATTTACAGTCCCCCATACAACCACATTCTCATCCGAATAATATTTCTTGTCAGCAGGCTGGACATTTTCAAGATAGACGCCTAAAGGCTCATCCTTGTTTTTCTCAACCTTGCCGGTTATTGCATACTGGATTTGACTGGAAAACCAACTACTAGTCCCACCTCCAAATTTTTCGGACGGTTCTTTAATTACCCTTTCAATAAATAATCCTGGCCATTCCCTTAACGGAATTTTTTCTTTAACAACATCAATTCCCTGGAAATAATCTGCTGTAGGCGTGGCCACAATAATATAATAACCCAAAACCAAGACTATCGAAATCGCTGCCCAGAGGTTGCCAGTTTCCTTATATACATAAGCAATTGTTAAAAAAAACAAGAAAGGGAATCCCATAAAACTTTCAGCTAATCCTGATGAAAAATTATTGATTGCGGAAAAGAGATACAGATCAGCAAATAGAAGCCCTATTAAGATCCAATTTGCTCTGGCTTCATCATCCCTCCCTTTTATAAAAGCCAACCAGAAAAATAAGATATAGAGTATGTGTATGAGTATCAGAGGATGAAAATTTGGCACAAGTATTGATATAATGAATAAGCCAAAAATCATAAGAGCAATAAAAGAAATTATAGAAGCCCAGCCTTTCTTTTTTGCTATCAGCCAATAAAACATAACCCCTATAAGTATTGGATAGAATAACGACAAAATAAATTCTAAGATACCGGAGAATAAAGATCCTCCGTCTGTTACTACTATATTAAATCCTTTATATTGAAAAGTAATATCTAAAATAAACAAGATAAACGCAAATAGAACAACAAAACGAGCGCTCTTTTCCACAGTAGCCTTGCTTAAAGCTTCTAGGCCTCTTGCTCCCTGTTTTCCATTTTCTTCTTTACTTTTATTATCTTCTGTCTCCTCTCTCTTTAAGGCAAGTTTTTCTCTCTTTAGTTTGACATCATTTAATTCTTCTTCTTGCAACTGCTCCTCTTCACCTTCCCTTGCTTTTTTCAGCATCTCCTCTTCTATATTTTTTATTTCGTCCTTATCAGCCATATTATTTACCTTCACCTAAACAAAACTATACAGAATTCTTTCCGAACCACCTCTTTGCTTAAGTTTCTTCCAGTTCTACCTTAAGCTCAACTACGTCAAGGCTTGTCCTTGGCCGCAGCTCAATAAAATTGTTCCCCTTCTTGATGAAATCATTAAGATTCTTTGTAAAGAT
>NZEC01000008.1 GCA_002688925.1 archaeon | reverse complement strand
CGATATTGACTTAGTGATTCAAATGACCGTCCTGTTTCTGGATTAACCCTTCGTCTCGCAGTATGATCATAATATTGACTTAGTGATTCAAATGACCGTCCTGTTTCTGGATTAACCCTTTGTCTCACTCGATATTTCATTAATTGACTTAGTGATTCAAATGACCGTCCTGTTTCTGGATTAACCCTTTGTCTCGCAGTATAATCCCGATATTGATTTAGTGATTCAAATGACCGTCCTGTTTCTGGATTAACCCTTTGTCTCGCTCTAGTTAAACCATACACAGATGAATAAGAAACTCCAGTTTGTCTAGCTATTTCAGCAGGAGACAGCCCACTACCATAATCATATAATCTCATGATTTCTTCTCTCGTTTCATTAGATATTCTTCTCGGCATGTTCAAAAGTATTAAATAAAGCTTTATAAAGTTTACGCATATTTACTACTATAAGGTAAATTATCCAAATAGCGGACACCCTAAAATATAGTCTCCTACGGTAGGATCGATTGGAAACTTAAATTTAACTCTGCGGACGAAATTTTCCCACCCTGCATATGGGAAAAGAACTTAACAGCGCGATGTTAGGCGTAATTCAGGAGCCCGAGCCTTAAGTAAAATTTATATAATTCATTTATAATTTTAATCTTATGGACAAAAAAATAAAAAAACAGATATTTCTTGAAATACTAAAAGGTACTCTAATTATATTGGGAATTGTTCTATTTGTTGCTAGCATGTACCAAGCTGAAATTCAACGATATGGGATAAAAACTTATTTGTTAGCAATCGGAGCAGCCACAATAATTCTCACATTAATTAGTATTATTAGTTATTTGTTTATCAAAAAATATTTATGGGCTTATATCGTTTCTGCAGTTGTCGCTCCAATTCCATTTTGTATATATGGATATTTTGCATGTTCTGGCGATTGGCAATGTTTAAAATGGTATCCATTGGCTTGTTTTTTTATTTTTTTAATAACTGAATTATTTTTAATTCCGATTTCGTTAACAGTTAAAAAAATATTTAAAATACTAAGAAATCAGAACAAAGAAACAACGGGCTCGGGCTCCTGAACTTCTCCGCTCCACTTCGTTCCGTAAAAGAAAGGGAGTTCTAAATTTAATAATTTGTATTTGTTCCAAAAGATGTATCTTGTGAACCAAATACAAATTATTATAATTATGAAAAAGATAATTGAAATTAATTATTTTTTCTTTGTTTAAACTCCCCTTTATTCTTGTTCTTTTAACGCCCGAGCTTTTCAAATCAAAACAATTATAAACAAGAACATATTTTTTTCATAATGCCTCAAAAAATGTCTTACAGAAGCGATATATCTTCCATTAATTGGCTACCAATTCTTACTGTCATAATTGCAGTAATAGCATTAGGCCTTTCAATTTATAATTATAACACAATCAATAAGACAGCTCAGCCACAAGTTACTTTAGATCAATTTCTCCAGACATTAACAGCGCATGAAGAAATGACAGCTTATATTGGAATTACTCCGGTAAACATAGTCCAGATCACCCAGGATAACCTTGCAAACTTCCAGAATCAAATGACAGGATTAAGCGCGGATTTCATTGGGAATTTTATAGTACAATATCAGGACAGGATTGTTTTGTACGATTATGATAATGACAAAATAACCGGAAATGTGCAAGTCCAGCAAAGCCAGGAGATGCCCCAAGACTTTTTCCAGAAGCTTTACACTCATCCTGAAGTCAGCGATTTAAACGGCCAGACCCCTATAGGAGGAGTATTAGATGCAGAATCATTGAATTCTTTAAAACAGCAGCTGCCAACAGTATACGCAGATGCAAAAGTAGGCGACTTTTTGCTAAGATATGATACAAAGCTAGTAATCTACGATTACCAAAGCGATAATTTGGTTAATGTTGTTGCTTTGCAGTAAGTTGAGAATAGCTAAAAACCCAAAATCACCATTTAAATACCAATTTACTATACTAATAATAGCAAACTATTTATATGAATACTTACATTCCCTATTAATGCAACTAAAAAACAACTTTAATTCTAAGTGCTTTAGGAGATGGTATCCATGACTAAATTTATTGTAGTAGCTGGCGGTGTAATGAGCGGTGTTGGAAAAGGCGTCACAACAGCTTCTATTGCAAGAATACTGAGAGAATATGGTTATACAGTAACTGCCATCAAAATAGACCCCTATATTAATTATGATGCCGGCACCTTAAGGCCGACAGAGCACGGTGAAGTATGGGTCACGGATGATGGGGGTGAAATTGACCAGGATCTGGGAAATTATGAAAGATTTCTTAATGTTGACATTCCGAAGAAAAACAATATAACAACAGGTCAGGTCTACAAGACAATAATTGACAAAGAAAGAAAAGGAAAATATCTTGGAGAAACCGTGCAATTTATACCTCATGTCCCAAATGAGATAAAAAGAAGATTAAACGAGGCAGGAAAAAATCATGACATTGCAATTGTAGAGATTGGTGGCACTATTGGGGATTATGAAAATATACCTTACCTATTCGCAATGAAGAGCATGGAAAGGGAATTAGGCAAGGATAATATCGCTTATGTTCTAATCACCTATCTTCCGATTCCTTCTCATATTGAAGAGATGAAAACTAAACCTACACAACAGGCCATAAGGCTTTTAGGAGAGAATGGAATATTTCCTGATTTTATTATCTGCAGGGCCAAAAAAGTCTTGGACAGTGTAAGGAAAAAAAAGATAGAGACTTATGCAAATATACCTTCTACTCATGTAATCTCAGAGCCTGACATTGAAACAGTTTACTCAATTCCACTGGATCTGGAGAAAGAGCAATTTGGATTAAAAATTTTAAAAGAGCTGAACCTAAAGCCAAAAAAAGCTCCTAATTGGAATAAGTGGAAAAAACTGGTTACTAGAATAGAAAAACCAAAAAATTCTGTAAAAATTGCCATAGTTGGCAAGTACATAGACATAGGGGATTACAACTTAGCAGACAGCTATGTGAGCATTAACCAGTCTTTGATGCATGCAGGATCTGCCTTGAATGTTGGTGTAAATATCCATTGGCTTGATGCAAAGAAGTTTGAAAACAATAATAATGAAATAAATAATTTAAAAAATTACAAGGGTATTATTATTCCTGGGGGCTTTGGTTCCTCCGGAGTAGAGGGCAAGATAAAAGCAATTAATTTTGCAAGATTAAACAATATTCCTTACCTTGGCTTATGCTATGGCTTGCAATTAGCAGTAGTTGAATATGCAAGAAATGTGTGCAATATGAAAAATGCAAACACAGCAGAAATAAATGAAAAAACTAAATTTCCTGTTATTGATATATTGCCAGCGCAAAAGAAACTAATGGAAAAAAGCGCTTATGGCGGCACTATGCGACTAGGAGCGTATGCAGCTGTTTTAAAAAAGAACAGTAAAGTTTTGAAGCTGTACCAAGAAACAGCTAGGCTAAGGGAAGATGCAGAAAAAATCAGAAAATTAAAAAAGGACAAAAGCCAGGCATTCAGGTTAGGAATTTTGGACAAAAGCAAAAATATTGTTTTGGAAAGGCACAGGCATAGATATGAGGTAAATCCGAAATTTATTGACAAGCTTGAGCAAAAAGGACTTGTTTTTTCAGGCTATCACTTAAGGAAGGATCATACAAAATTAATGGAATTTGTTGAGCTGCCAAAACATTCATATTTTATTGCAACTCAATCACATCCGGAATTTAAGTCAAGGCTAGGAAATGCAGCTCCTTTGTTTTATGGCTTTGTTAGGGCATGTTCTAAATAAATACTTTTTTCTGAGTATTAAGAGGTTGGTGCAAAGTATAATTCGTGCTTATGCGGGGCCTTAGAGGGCCTCTCAACTTCGCAACGCTATGCGTTGCTCAGGTCGTATAACATATCCTGCGGAGCTTGCTTCATTGGCAATTTACGCATAAGCACCGACTTTCGCACCAACCTCCACTTAAACAAAACCTTTTTAAATATACATCCGTTACAAAAAAATATGGCAAAGCCCTTAAACTTTAAATCAACTGCAGAAATCAAGGTTTCAGATAAGCTTGTTGACCAGATAATCGGACAGGAGAATGCAGTAGAAGTAATAAAAAAAGCATCCCTCCAAAGAAGAAACGTTTTATTGATTGGAGAGCCAGGCACAGGAAAAAGCATGCTGGGCATTGCTCTTGCAGAGATGCTGCCAAAGGAAAAGCTTGTTGATACTGTCTCATTTCCAAATCCTAACGATGAAAATACTCCAATGATAAGGACTGTTCCGGCAGGACAAGGCCGTGACTTGGTTGCAAAAGCAAGAATTCAGGGCATGAATATGTTTAAAAACCAGAATGTAATCCTCTTTATCCTTGTATTGTTGGCAATGTTTGCCCCGTGGTGGGTTCGCTCTTACTATAAATCTGACATAATGTTTGCAGCTTTTTTTCTTGGAGGAATGATTTTCCTGGCAGCTTTTGTAATTTTCCTTAATTTAGGAAAAAGAATGACTGGTAAAGTGCAGCTTCCAAAAGTTATAGTTGATAATTTTAAGAAAAAACAAGTGCCTTTCTATGACGCTACCGGAGCGCATGCCGGAGCACTTTTAGGTGATGTACTGCACGATCCTTTCCAGTCAGGCGGCTTAGGAACTCCGGCGCATGAGCGTGTAGTTGCAGGCATGATACACAAATCCCACATGGGAGTTATTTTCATTGATGAAATTGCAACTCTCCACCCAGCTACACAACAGGAATTATTATCAGCAATGCAGGAAAAGAAATTCTCAATTACAGGACAATCTGAAAGGAGTGCAGGAGCAATGGTAAGGACAGAACCGGTACCTTGCGATTTTATTCTGGTGGCTGCAGGCAACATGGAAACAGTTAAGCACATGCATCCTGCATTAAGAAGCAGGATCAAGGGTTATGGCTATGAGGTATATATGAAAGAAACTTTCCTCGATACAGAAGAAAACAGGAATAAGATTGCAGTTTTTATAGCCCAGGAAATCATTAAAGACGGAAAAATACCCCATTTCAGCAAAGAAGCTGTTGATGAGATGATAGAAGAAGCAAGAAAAAGAGCAAACAGAAAAGGCCATCTTACTTTGCGCTTGCGTGAATTAGGGGGATTGATAAGAGCATCCGGAGACATTGCAAAGGAGCAGAAATCAAGTTTAGTCATGAAAAAACATGTGCTTGAAGCCAAAAATGTTGCAAGAACATTGGAACAGCAGATAGCTGACAAGTACATAGAGCAGAAAAAAGAGTATGAGATTATTGTAACATCCGGAAAAAGAATAGGGCGAGTAAACGGACTGGCAGTGATAGGAGTAACACCGCCATTCTCCGGAATTATATTGCCAATAGAAGCAGCAGTAACACCCGGAGGCAAAGTCAGCGAAATTATTGCAACAGGCAAGCTGGGAGATATAGCAAAAGAAGCAATAAAAAACGTATCTGCTATCATTAAAAAATATTTTGGCCAGGACATCAAGGAAACTTATGATATATTTGTGCAGTTTTTGCAGACTTATGAAGGCGTTGAAGGTGATTCCGCAAGCATTGCAGTCGCAACAGCCATAGTCTCATCATTTAAGGAAATCCCGGTAAAGCAGGATACTGCAATGACAGGATCGTTATCTGTAAGGGGAGAAGTCCTTCCGGTAGGGGGAGTAACCTCAAAAGTAGAGGCTGCAATCGAGGCAGGAATGAAAACCGTTATAGTTCCAAAATCAAACTCAAAAGAGATAGTAATAAAAAAAGAGAAGATGAATAAAATTAAAATAGTTCCGGTTGAAACAATTGAAGAAGTCCTTAAAGAAGCTCTGGACTGGAAGGGAAAAGAGAAAATATTAAATATGATTGCCAAAAAATAGAAAATAAAACATATTAAAATAAAAATTCAAAACAAAAAATAAAATTAAACAAAAAATGACATTAAAGAAAGACGAATGCGCGGAATGCGGAAGCAAGAATGTAAATTACAAGGAAAAGGAACAGCAGATAATATGCAAAGACTGCGGCGCTATTTTTGAAGAACTTGCGCCTGAAGAGGAAAAAAAGTTTGAAAGGGCGCACAATCAGAAATAATATCCTGAGTTTCTTTAGCTATTTTAGATATATTCCTTAGTAGTCATATTCTTATTTATTCTCTATTTCCAGCTAACCCTGACATCATCAGTTCTTTCATAAGGTTTTATATCTAACCTATCATATTGTTTAGTAGCACTGCCTTTCTGCAATATGCCCAACCATGCGATATTAACACCATTATCCATTAAAAATTCTTTTTCAGGAACAAAAAACTTCGCATTTCTCTCTTTGCACATTACGCTGCACATCTTTTGCAGTCTTTTATTGCAGGCCACACCCCCGCCCAAAACCAGCTCATTTTTGCCGCAATGCGCCATCGCCCTTTCAGCAACCTCAACCAGCATGGCAAACACAGTTTCCTGCAATGAAAAGCACAAATCCTCCAAATTATATTTCCCTGAATCATATTTTCTCTTTAAATTTGTCAATATTCCTGAAAAGCTTACATCCATGCCCTTAACCACATATGGCAGCTCAACATAATCGCTGCCTTTCAAAGCAATCTTCTCAATTTTACTTCCTCCGGGAAAGCCCAACCCAATATGCCTTGCAAAAGCATCTATAAAATTTCCTGCTCCCTGGTCTAATGTTTCTCCAAAAATTCTGTACTTCCCGGACTCAAAAGCAATAACCTGAGTATTAGCCCCGCTTGCATACAATAAAACAGGTTTCCTTGCTTTTGTCATTAATTTTCCGATTTCAAGATGGGCAATGCAGTGATTAACACCAACTAACGGAACATTTATTTTTTTTGAAATTTCAACAGCTTTCCTTAATCCGACTAAAAGGCATGGCGCCATGCCCGGTCCCTGTGAAAAAGAAACCAAATCAATATCTTTTAATTTAAGGCCAGCACAATTCAACGCATCTTCAACAACCCTATCTTTCACATTCTCATGATGCAATCTTGCCTCAGTTGGATGTATCCCTCCTTTTTCAGTCACATAACTATCCTTAACATTAGCATATATTTTCCCATTCTCATCAATAATCCCACACCCAAATGTATGTGCAGTTGATTCTATTCCAAGACATATAATGTTTTTATATAATCGCGCCATACTACTTTAGTGCTTTAATTTTTTATATAAAATTATTGAAAATTAAACTATTTTCATAATATATTTGAGCTGGGTTCAGAACTAAATTAATAACAGAATTCTAGAGTTCCAACTAATAAAAATAATTTCTTGAATAAATAAAATAAAAAAGAAAAAAAATGATAGACCGCACATAGGTTAAAGTATGAACTGTTGGAAACAGCGTGCTGAATATCTCGTTGCCTTGATACTTACACACCTGTCCCATTAAACTCGTGTTTTACGAGAGTTCTATGATGTCTCTTTTCAAGAAAGGCTTCGTGCTTAGATGCTTTCAGCACTTATCCTCTAAGGCGTAGCTGCCCTGCATACCTTTACAGATAACAGGTAGACCAGAGGCCTCTAACCCTCGTTCCTCTCGTACTAGAGGATCATTTCTTTCAGACATCAGACATTTCCAGTAGATATCAAACAAACTGCCTCACAGCGTTCTGAACCCAGCTCACGATACCTTTTAATCGGTGAACACCCGCACCCTTGGACGCTTCTGCACGTCCAGGATAGGTAGAGCCGACATCGATGTAGCAAGCCGCGCCGTCGATATGAACTCTCAGGCGCGACAACTCTGTTATCCCCGGAGTAACTTTTTGATCATCTCTAACCCCCATCAAGGAGGGTATAGAGGTTCGCTAGACCACATTTTCATGCCTGCATTCAATCTTATTATGAATACAGTCAGGCTGGCTTTTATCCTTACACTCTGCTGCGGATTTCTGACCCGCTTGAGCCAACCTTTGGGTCCTGTTGATATTGTTTCAACAGGGTGCCACCCCAGCCAAACTGTCCACCTACCGATGTTATCCTTCCGGATTAAGCAATATAGGTTTTGAAGAGTGGTGTTTCATTGTCGTCTACACTTAACCTGACGGCCAAGCTTTAGCAACTACCACCTACACTACACATCAGAACCCACATCGCAACGATAGGCTACAGTAAAGTTTCACGGGGTCTTCGCTTCCCACTGGAAATCACTGGCCTTTGCACCAGTATGGAGTGTTCGGAGGATTCTAATTGGGGACAGTGGGGATCTCGTTACACCATTCATGCAAGTCGTCAATCAAACGACAAGGTATTACGTTACCTTAAGAGAGT
>NZEC01000007.1 GCA_002688925.1 archaeon | reverse complement strand
AGATTTATATGCTGGTTAATCAGAATATACTTTTATGGTATCTGGAAGATGCATTTTATACAAAGAAATCCTGGATCTGGTAAATTCTGCACAGGAACATTTCTATTTTACTTTTCATTTTTTAATAAATAGGAATTAAGAAAATAATGCCTAAAGTAATCCTCTTTTTATTTTGAAATATTTCTATTAAATAATTATTCTTATTAGAATATTTGTTTCAGGATTGTTTATATAATCCCATTATAAAAATATATTAAATCTTTATAGTGATTTATATGGCTAACGAAACTAAGATTATAAGGAATGATGGAAAATTATTAAGTAAATTTTATCCAAATGGTTTTTCCCCTACAACTTTATTATCAAAATTAGATAATAACGAACTTTATTTTGTATATAAGCATGATAATATTGACCCATATTATTTATTATTGAAATACAACCCTAAAAATGATGAAAAAATAGAGATATCATATGGTCCAACCGGATATCCTAGAAGAATAGACAAAAGAATTTTTAATGGAAATGATAATAAACTTAAACTTGAAAATATCATTCTCCGACACGAACAAAATAATTTTTCTGTAAACAAAGAATTGCTTCCTGTAGATAACGTACCATTTAATGAAAGTTTAGATGCAGGGCAGCTTACGGGATTATTAATTGATTATTCTCTGGAATTAGTACAAAAGCATAACATAAATGATGAGGAACATGATATTTTTAAGTTTCTTTCCTCCCACAATATTATGGCGCGATTTAAAGACTACAGCCAATTAATACATTCAAATGCAATAGTTCCTGATTTAAGCGATATTCTTACGGTTGTAAATGTTTCAGATGGTTGTGGCAATGATTGTAGGCATTGTCCTGAAGGTGGAAACCTTAAATTGTATTCAAAAGAAGACATCAGGTCTGAGATGATAAAAGTATTGCAATTGCACATAAAATATCATCCCAACACAATACGTAAAATGACTGAAGGATTCTTAAACACCTCAGATATTTTGTGGTATGAAATTCAAAAGAGTCAAATTAAGCCAGATGAAATAGCTAAAATGTTTTTTGAATATTTCCCCTGGACACAAAAATTAGGGACATTTTTTGGGGTGAAAAATCTTCTTAATGTATCTAAAGATCCAAATTTTGGAAATATAATTACAGGTAATTATTTGAAAAGTTTATATGATGCTGGTATTAATAGAGGATATGTTGGAATTGAATCTGGAAATTCAAAGGTTTCTGCAATTCTTAGAAAAAATGAAACATACGGGGATAAATTAAAAGCATTAGATTTACTAAAGGGTTCTGGAATAAAAACAAAGGCAATTGTGCTAGTTGGTGTTGGAGAATCCTATATTACAGGAGATGATGAAGAAATCAAAAGTATTGATGCAATGCAGGATACAATTAAGTTATTGGAAAACACTAGTCCTTACAGGGTAATGATATCAAGATATTTGCCAAATGAAAATTTGCCTTTAGAAAAATTAAGAAAAGAAGGCCAATTAAAGGATTATAAAGACAAACATGGAATTCAAAAAGAAATTGATATGTTGACCAAAGCTATGAATTGGAAAAATATAACTGTAGAACAGGATTACGAATCATTTGTTGTTGGAAAAGCAAGAAAATAATAAAATTTAACTGTATGCAATAAACTTTATAAACTCCTCTAAATCTGTTTCTTATATGACCCGCGGCCTGTTCATTGGAAGGTTCCAGCCATTCCATCTGGGGCACTTAAACGACATAAAAAACGCCTTAAAAGAAGTTGATGAATTAGTTATAGGCGTTGGAAGCTCTGATGAAAAGCACACTAAAGAGAACCCTTTCACTGTAAAGGAAAGGATTGAAATGATGGATTTAGTTCTTCCAAATAATGATATACAGAACTATACGGTTTTTCCCATTCCGGATTTTCATGATGACAAGAGATGGGTTGAGCACATTGAGACTTTAGTTCCTGAATTTGATTTAGTGTATACTGGAAACAAATGGACTGAAAAGTGCTTTAAAAAAAAGTATAAGGTAAAGAAAGTAAAAATCATTAAAGGGATAAGCAGCACAATAATAAGGCATAAGATGATTAAAAATCAAGACTGGAAAGCAATTGTCCCGAAAGAAACAGCTGATTATATCAAAAAAATTAATGGAGTGAGAAGAGTTAAAAGGATTAATTCTAAATCAAAGTAATCCTACCCAAAAACTTCCTTCAAAAACCCTTTTTTCTTCTTGTTTTCTTTTTCAAACTGTTTTAAGATATCTTTTCCCTTCTTGCTCAATTTCTCAGGAACATGAATAATAACTTCTACATTTTCATTTCCGGTCCCATGGCCATGCAGATAGGGAATTCCTTTCCCGCTCATCTTGAATATGGTATTAGTCTGTGTTCCTGCAGGTATCTTTAATTTAGCCTTGCCTTCCAAAGTAGGAACTTCTATTTCTCCGCCTAGAGCTGCAATTGTAAACGAAATAGGGATCTTGATGTAGATATCATCGCCATGCCTCTCAAACACGTCATGCTCTTTAATATGGATTATGACATATAAGTCTCCGGGATGAGCGCCTTTTTCGCCTGCTTCCCCTTGCTCCCGGACTAATAAATTTGTCCCTTCTTCTGCTCCGGCAGGGACATTTATCTCTATTTTTCTTGTCTTTTTGACGACACCTGTACCATCACAAACTTTGCATTCATTTTTAATATGTTTTCCCTGCCCCTGGCATTTCCTGCACGTGCTTGTAGTGGAAAACATTCCAAAAGGCGTTCTTTGAGTGCGCCTCTGCATTCCTGCGCCGTTGCAGTCAGGGCAATTAACAATATCATCATCGCTTTCAGCTCCTGAACCATGGCACTTATCGCATTGTTCAAGCCTTGGAACATCAATATGCTTTACTATTCCGTTAGCAGCCTCTTCTAAAGTAATTTCCATATCATACCTTAGATCAGAGCCTCTCTGGGGCCCTCTTTTCCTCGACCTTCCAAATCCCCCTCCAAAAAATCCCTCAAAAATATTATCAAAATCAAAACCACCGCTTTCAGACATGATATCGCTGAAATCAAATCCCTCAAAACCAGAGCCAAACTGCTCAGCCGTAGTTCCGAACTGGTCATATCTTGTCCTTTTCTCGTCATCTGCCAAAACAGCAGCTGCCTCATTTATCTCCTTGAACTTTTCAGTACTGCCTTCATCCTTATTAAGATCAGGATGGTATTTCTTGGCTAATTTCTTGTAAGCCTTCTTTATCTCTTCTTTGGTATCTGTTTTATTCACACCAAGTATCTTGTAATAGTCCTTTGACATTTTTATAGCCCTAATTCTTCCTCAATCTTTTTTGAAAACTCAAGCTCTTTAGTAAAATTTTTTTTATATCTTTTTGTCAGATCTTCAAACCTTTCTTCCAGGCTTGTAATCCTGTCATCCACAACCCTTTTATCAGCATAAAAAACAATCTTTTCCTCTGTTGTTTCCGAACGTATTTCCTTTTCATCCAGCTTATACAGGCTGTGCTTCCTTATAGCTTCAGAAATCTCCAAAAAGCCCATGCTTTTTAATAACTTTGCCCCTTCTGTTACATGATTGTCTTTTATCCTTTCGATATCATGCAATAAAGAAGCAGCAATAACTAATTCCTTGTTTATCTTCATGCCGCGATTAATCAGCTTATCAGCAACATCTTCAGCAACCTTGCATACAATCTTGCAGTGCTCTATGATGTGCTCAGGAGTATTATTTCTACTTAGAATCTCTATGCATTGCTCTTTGGAAGGTATTTCCATTTTTTGTTGTAATAAATTTAAAAAAAATAAAAAGAATTATTTCTTCTTTTCTTTTTTCTCGTCTTCCACTTTGTACTCTGCATCAACTACTTTCTCATCTTTCTTTCCAGAGCTTCCTGCACCTTGTGGTCCTGAGCCTCCTGAACCTTGCGCTCCAGCACCTTGAGATTGCTTTTGCTTTGCCTGCTCTGCAGCAGCTTTCTGATACATCTCTGTTGACATTTTCTGCACTAATTGGTTGACTTCATCAGTCTTTTGCTTTAATGCAGCGATATCCTTCTTTTCAGGCTTCAGCAGCTCTTTCAGCTCCATTATCTTCCCTTTCACTGTCTCAAGCTCTTTATTATCAACTTTCCCTTCAAACTCCTTGAAGAGCTTTTCAGTTGAATAAACAAGGGCATCTGCATTGTTTATTGTCTCAATCTCTTCTTTTCTTTTCTTGTCTTCTTCTGCATGGGACTCTGCTTCTTTTTTCATCTTTTCAACTTCTGCATCATCCAGCTTGTTTGGCGCAGTGATCTTTATGCTCTGCTCCTTTTTAGTTCCTAAGTCTTTTGCAGTTACGTGCAATATTCCGTTTGCATCAATGTCAAACGTTACCTCAATCTGAGGCACTCCGCGAGGCGCAGGCGGCAATCCTACTAAATCAAACTGCCCTAGCACCTTGTTGTCATTAAACATCGGCCTTTCTCCCTGGCCAACCCTTATTGTAACAGCAGGCTGGTTGTCAGCAGCCGTTGAAAATACCTGGCTTTTTTTAGATGGTATAGTTGTGTTTTTTTCTATCAATTTAGTAAAAACACCGCCTAAAGTCTCTATTCCCAAAGTCAAAGGTGTTACATCCAACAGCAATATATCTTTAACTTCTCCGGCAAGCACTCCTGCCTGGATAGCTGCTCCTGTAGCAACACACTCCATCGGGTCAATTCCCCCCTCTACTTTTTTTCCGATAAAATCCTCTACAAACTTCCTTACTGCAGGCATCCTTGTAGGGCCTCCAACAAGAATTATCTTGTCAATTTCATTTGCTGAATGCTTTGAATCCTTTAATGCATTCTCAACTGGGTGCCTGCATTTCTCAATTATTGGAGTAACTAAAGATTCTAATTTAGCTCTTGTAAATTTCTCCATCTTTAGGTGCACTGGGCTGTTGTCTTTTTGTGTTATAAAAGGCACATTGATATCAGTCTCCATTGTTGTTGATAATTCGATTTTTGCCTTTTCAGCTGCTTCCCTTAATCTTTGCATTGCTGTATCATCTTCATTCAGGTCAATGCCTTCTTTCTTCATGAACTCATCAGTTATATGCTTCATTATAACATTGTCCATATCTGTTCCGCCTAGTTGAGTGTCTCCGTTAGTGGATTTTACTTCAAAAACACCTTCAGAAAAATCCATCACTGTAACATCTAAAGTTCCGCCGCCAAAATCAAAAACAAGAATCTTTATGCCCTTGTCCATCTTGTCAATTCCATAAGCCATTGATGCTGCTGTTGGCTCATTGACAAGCCTTACAACTTCCAATCCGGCAATTACCCCGGCATCCTTAGTTGCCTGTCTCTGGTTGTCATCAAAATAAGCAGGAACTGTAATAACAGCTTTGTTTATTGGCTCTCCTACAAACTCTTCTGCATCTTTCTTTATTTTTTGTAATATGAACGAAGAAATCTGCTGCGGTGTGTATTCCTTGCCATTGACTTTATATTTGAAATTAGTCCCCATCTTTCTCTTTGCAGCGTGTATAGTCCCTTGTGGATTTGAAACTGCCTGCCTTCTAGCTGGCTCTCCAACTAACATCTGCCCTTCCTTAGTCAAAGCTACAACGCTTGGAAAAGCTTTTCCGTATGCAGTTGTTCCCTCAGCACTCGGTATAATAGTAGCCTTTCCTGCCTGCAAAACAGATGCAGCAGAATTGCTTGTTCCTAAATCTATACCAATAATCTTTTCCTTTTTCATTTTAGTTTTTTCAGTCATTTTAATCCTCCTAATAGGTTTTATTTTATTTTTTTATTTCTCTTTTTTTGATTTTATTATCATAATTTATTTTATTTTTATTATTGATTTTTTAATTTTTATTTTGTTAATTTTTAATATTGGATATTTTTTATTGGTTTTTTCCTTTGTTGTTTTTTTTATTATTGAATTTTTTTATTGTAAAATTTTTAGTTGGGTCTGATTTAACATAATACCATTCTTTGCAGGCAACAAATATACACTCGACCGCATTGTCTCGTTATTTTTTCCGCTGAGGTTGCTTGTTGTTATTTTAATATCTCATAACTCAATATTTTCTTCAGTTTTTCTTTATCCGGAACCAAAACTTCCAGTTCAGCTCCTTTCAGCGTTTTACCGCCGCTTTTCAGGTAGACTGCATATTGCCTTACGCTCTCAGCATCATCCTTGTTCACAAAATGATCGAGCATGAACCATAAGCTTAACTGCTCGCCGAAAGGCTTGCATGCCATTGATATCTTACATTCCAACGGCTTTGCTTCATGGATTTTGCATTTTAATTCTTCATCAAAAAAAATGCACTTTCCATAAGGCCTGTTTTGCTTTAATATCTTTGGCCTGAACCTTTTTGTGTTGAATTTCTCGATTTCTTCCAAAAACTCTTTTTTCAAAACTTCTTCCTTGATATTCAAAATTTTAGCAATTCTTCCAATATCTTCTTCAACTAAAAACCCGCTGCCATATTTGCATCCATTGCTGCACATTTCACATTTGCACGAATATGCAAATTTTAACACTTCTTTTAATGGAGTTTTTTTAGTTAACTTAATTTCATCATCCAAAATTTTTTTGTTTTCCAATAAAACACCCATTTGTTATCAAAAATTTTAAATTTGAATATGAATTATTTTTTTTCGCACTTATTTTCTTCTTTCTCCTTAACTTTTTCACTAACCTTTACTTTGCTGTGCCTCAAAACCTTGTCATTAAGCATATACCCTTTCTGCAGTTCTTCCAAAACAATATCTTCGTCCTTATTGGATTTCTGCTTCAGCAAGACCTCGTGAAAAAAAGGATCAAACTTCTTGCCTAAAGCTTCAATTGGCCTTAATCCCTCATTTTCCAATAATGAGAATATCTGCGCATAAACCATCTCTATTCCCTTGACAAACTTCTCTTTATCGCTTGTATTCTTTAAGGCAATTTCAAATGTATCTATAGTGGGTAATATTTTATTGATGATATCTGCTTTAGCATACGTAATAAAATCCTGTTTCTCCTTATCTGTTCTTTTTTTGTAGTTTTCAAACTCTGCCTGCAGCCTTTGCAGTGATTCTTTAAGTTCCACAATAACATCCTTGTCTGTTTTTTTGTGCTCCTTCGCATGCTTTTCTTTAGCAGAATGTTTTGGATCTATTTTTTCATGTGTTCCTTTTTTTCCCTTTTCCATTTTTTACCAATATATTATCTTTATTCCATGTTGACTTTAAATCAACAGGGTTAGGGTAATATCAACCTATATTTAAAGTTTTCTATACTGTAGTATATAAATAATGATAATATTTATAAACAAGCAGTCATATAAGGGCATTATGAAGTACATTCAAAGAATCACAATAATAAAGCTAAGAAAGCCGGTACAGAAGAACATAAACCAGGAACTTCAATGGCTGGGCAGTTCATTAGGACTATTTAATCTAAGAGACAAAGATAAAAGCTGCTTCAGGGTATTTATTGAATTGGTTAAAAGCGCAAAGCAAAACAGGCCTTTATCCAGCGATGAATTAGCCTATAAACTTTCTTTAAGCAGAGGAACCATCATCCATCACATCCACAAACTGCTGGAATCCGGCATCGTAATCCACACTGCAGATGGCTATATCCTAAGAGTCAACAACCTGCAGGAATTAATCGATGAAGTGGAAAAAGACATGCTAAGAACCTGCAACGAACTAAAGAAAATGGCAAAAGAGATAGATAATGGATTGGGGTTTTAACTTAGAAACTTTTTGGATTAATATATGAAATTTTTTTGTTTGGTTCTACATATAACATGTTTATTCCCGCATTAACATTTGATAATTCTTTTAAGTTTCTCATTGCGTCTACTATTTGATCTTCAACATCTGAAATATATCCGCATTTTGACAAATCAGCCCATAGATGGCTATAATCTGCAACAAAACTTCTGAAACCTGCTACTAGCCTAACATTTAATTTTTTATAAAAATCATCCATTTTAGAAATAGCAGCCTTTGCACGCTTTGCATCAGTATTTGGAAGTATTACAGCCATTTCATCTATAATTTCTCCGGGAATTAAAATATCTGTTTTTCTAAAATTAGAGCTGAATTTATTTAAAGTTCTACCCTTATAGAATCTGCCTTTGCTGTTATCATCTTCTGAATGTTTAGCATAAATTAAAGCAAAGGGTTTTTTAGAATTATAAGATTGTTTTTTAATAAGATTATATTGATCTTCTGCTTCTTCTCCAGTATAGAAATTTGCTGGTGCAACAGCATGGGCTTTTCTTGGATTATAACTCTTTGCTTGTTTGAGCAATTCTCTTAAAATAAGTATTTCCTGGTCTTCATCTAAAATTACTTTACTTCTTGATTTTGAACATAAAAATTGATGTGAAATTAAATTATACTTATCTGAAATTACTTGTGGATCATGTTCCAGAGCATAATCCTTTTCAATAGCGTGAAAAGAATGAATGTTTTTATTTAATTTACCAAGATATGACAGTATATCAAGGCCATTATTATATTGGCCTGTAAATTGGTAGAATACTCCAAGCAGTTTATCTTTTGTTCGTATATCTTGAGGAAGATTACTGCTATATTTTATTTGTATTCCAGTATCAGATAATAATTTTTTTAATGTAGTGCTTATAGATTCGTTTTCTAAGACGTATATTGTTGGTTTTGCATCACCTCTTCTTCCTGGTTGGCATTCATCTTTTAAATTGCTTAAAAGAGTTTTTTTATCATCTATTTCTTCAGTTGAACCTTGAACACTACCTGAAACTCTATTTTCAAGACTATCCACTCTAATTGCTGTTTTAATCCTCATTTTCTTTAGTTAAGGACATCAGTAGCCAAATATGTATACTAATATATAAATGTAATGTATTAATATATTCTTAGATATAATTATTATATTATACAGATTATAGAATATATAAAAACAATTGAAATTATTTTTCTTTCATATACACCCATCTCCGCACACCAACACCATTTTAGTATACTAGTATTCAAAAACCGCAAACTATATATATGAGTTAGCATGCTAAAGTAGTTATGAAAAGCTCTAGAATCCTATTAATCCACTTATTGTTCTTATTCATAATCCCGCTTTCTTTTGCTGAGATAGGCATAACAGTTCCTGAAAAAGATGTTTACAATCTTGGAGAAAAAATAGCCCCAACTGTTTCCATCAAACAAGATGAAGATTACAATGGCTTCTTCAAGATGTATATTTCCTGCGATAAAAACGAGATGCAATATTACACATTTCCGCTAAATCTTGAAGCTGGCTCAAGAATGCAGGTAACTGTTCCTGAACTTCTTTTATTCAGCTCTATGCAGGGGCATTGCAGCCTAAAATCAACATTTGAAAAAATAACAGGAGAAAAAATAGATTCTGAATGGTCAAATGATTTTTTTGTGACAGACGGCATGGACATCACCATCGACACAAAACTGGAAGCAGAGCCTAGTGATGATATTATAATTGAAGGATTGATCAAAAAACACAGCAGCGAGTTATTAAATGGAGAAGCAGAAATAGCATTTGAAGGTGAAAAGACCACAACCGATATTATCCTGGGTAAATTAGAGCATACAATTCATATTAGCTATGATGCTGAGGCAGGAAACATCCCATTAACAATAACCGCAAAGGACAAGCACAACAATCAGGGTGAAAAAACTCTCCAGATTAAAGTAATCCCGATCCCGACAAAAATAAAAAGCAGTTTTGAAAATAGTGATTTGATGCCTGGAGAAACATTAAAGGCAATGGTTGTCCTTTATGACCATAATTCAAAGATAATGGACAGCAGCATAAATGTCAAAATTCTTGATCCAGATAAAAATCTAATTGCAGAAAAAGAGATTAAAAGCTCAAATAATTTTGAGTTTAAAACAGAAAGCAGCCAGATGCCGGGAAATTATTTTGTCCTGAGCTCATCCGGAAGCATAAAAGAGCAAAACACCTTTACAATAGAGGTTATAAGAAAAAGTACAATGAGGCAGGAAAACAGCCTAGTGCATGTTGAAAATATCGGAAATGTTGACTATAACGATGAAAAAACAATTATCCTTGAACGCGATGGAAACAGATACCTAATAAACAAAAAAATCAACCTTAAGCCAAAGGAAACAATTACAATTGACCTTTCAAAAGAAGTTCCTCGAGGTGTTTATGATATTATTTTGCCGGTTGATGAATCAACAGAAGCTGATACCGAAGAAGCAGAAACTAGTGCCGATGACAATGAAAATAATGATGAAACTGAAAATACTAAAGAAATTGTTGGCCCTCAAAACCTGATAGAAAACGTTCAGATAGACGACAACAGGCCCATAATAAAGAAGACTGCTGACGGCCTTTCTGCAGTTACCGGAGCTGTTGTTGGCACAGCAAACTACATCTCTTCAAAACCAAAACTTGCATCAACAGTCCTGATTTTAATAATTCTCGGGACAGTAACATACTACATCAGGGGCTTTATAATCAAAAAAGTAAAGGGCAAAAAGAGCGAAACATCTGACTTATTCGATGATTACCAGTTTGATGAGAAAAAAGAATGAAAATAATAGGCATTGAATTTAAAAAAATCAGTATAGGAAATTTTTTCCCGAAACAAAACAAGGTAGAGTTAAACATATCATTCAATGACGGCTCTGACAAGGAAATATCCAAAACAATTGACATTTCCACTCCGGAAGAGTCAGCAGAGGATATTTTAACTGATCTAAGAAAACTGGAAAAGAACATAAACAAAAGTGAAAACAAAGAATCTATAATCGAGAATTTTATGAACATAGTGATAAAGGAAGAAGACGAAGTTATAAGCAAAACTTCCAAATTCATCCATAATATCGGAATAAAGATTGAGGAAATAAAAGGAAAAAAAGACGCCGAAGGCTACCTAGACATGATAAGAGAGCTTAAAAGCTTAAAGATTGATTTCTAGTTTTCTGACTCGTCCAAAAAGCTCTGGGCTTGTTTATAAGGTATTATAAAATCTTCTGCTGCGCAATAAGGGCATCTTTTAGGCGGGTTTTCCTTCTGAAATTCATAATTGCATTTTTCGCATTGCAGCTTGAGCATATTCCCTATTATGCAATTGATATATTTAAATTTTGTGATAAAAAGAAAGATTTACATCAATAATAATAATAATAAAGTTTAAAAACAATAAAAAATACAACTATTAAAAAAGAATGCCAGCTAAAAAATGTATTATTGAAGTAGCAAAAGACGGCCCTTTATTGGTCAAAAATATTTCTAATCTTAAAAATTCTAAAGAGGAAACAATTGTTGCAAAAGATGTAATGGCCTTATGTAGATGTGGTGCATCTTCAAATAAGCCTTTTTGTGATGGGACTCATGGCAAGGTAGGATTTTCCGGAAAGCTTGAAAAATACAGGTCAAAAGATAAAAGAAATAAGTTTAAGGGAGATAAAGTAACTATTTTAGATAATTCCGGAGTTTGTGCTCATGCTGGCTATTGTGATGGTAATTTGCCAAAAGTGTTTTGGACTTTTGAAAATGAGAAACGGATACCCCATCCCGATAATGCATCCAAAGGAGAGATAATAAAAACTATTAAAAAATGCCCATCAGGAGCTTTGAGTTATAAGCTAAATGGCGAAGTATATGACGAAATAAAACGCGAACCAAGCATTTTTGTGAGCAAAAATGGACCTTTATATATTGCAGGTTATCCAGAGCTAAAAGATGAAATAGGCTCAAAACCTGATTCAAGGGAGCATTACACATTATGCAGGTGCGGCGGTTCTAAGAACAAGCCGTTTTGTGATGGAACACATCGGTATATTAAGTTTAAAGATGATGAGAATTAATTTAATTTGTAGCACGATTTATCATTAATTGGCTCTTTACTAACAAATAAGATATTATCCTTAACTTTTGTTTCGTAAACAGGCAAACAATAATTCTCTTTTCCCATAAATTTTCCATCTTTTAGATTGTATGCCCAATAATGCCATGGACACTCAACAGTTCCATATTCCACTTTTCCTTTATGTATGGGGCCTTTTTGATGGCAACATACGTTTGAAACTGCTATAAATTTTCCTTCATTTTTAAAAACTGCAACTGGTTTTTTGTTTATATAGAATTTTTTTCCTTTGTTTTCTTTAAAGTCATTGATTTTCGCCATTCCAATATATTTTTTATTATTAATTATAATTTCTTTATTGATGGATCTTATTTTTGAGTAAATTTTTTTGTCTTCTATAATTTTACTAATCCAACCAGCCGCATGAGAACCTAAGACTAAAGCAACAGAAGCATAAAATACTACTTTAAGAAATAGTGCTGCTGCTGTTAGCGCTCCTAAAAGCACATGCAATACCAGTGAAATATAAATAACCCATATTAAAACATGCAGTTGTTTCCATCCAAAGACATATGTTCTCATTATTTTCTTAATAATGCTGTACGGCGCAACTATAACCCAGAAAATCAGAAAAAATAGTATAGCTATTGAATGATAAAATAAGTTTGGATCATTAAATTCTTTTAATATATTATAAAAATAATAATAAATAAATGCATAAGTAATCATCAATGCCGCATGGATTATTTTCCAGTCGCTTGCCTTAACTTTTTTTTGCATGTAATCCCAAGAAGTTATTGCCATCCATAACATAATGAAGAAAGGAGTAAGTCCATAGAAAGTGAATGGTGAGGCAAAAGCATTCTTAAGGGAAAAATCAAAATATAATGGCATAATTATAGCAGCATGAAATGCTCCTAACAAAAAAACAACAACTCCTAAATGCCTTCTATAATAATATATTTTCAAGATTTTATCAGAAAATCTAGACCATGGACCAATTAATAAAGCAAGATTTATGAGAATAAATGCAAGTATAGCGGATGTTCTTAAAGTTAAAGTAGCTTGGTCAAGATTTCCGAATATTAATCTTGAAGCTATAAAAACTGCTAGTAAAGATAAAATAAGGTAAACATCATATTTCTCATATTTATTTCTTGTTCTCCAATATACAACCAAATAAATTACCAATAATCCGATTAAAGAATAAAATGCATTTTCCCTTATAAATTCAATAAAAAATACCGATAAGAGAAATAATACTGCTAAAAAAAGAATAAGAAAAATGAAGTTTGTTTTTTTTATCATATTAGATAAAAAGACCTATCACATCATACTTTTATAAATATTTCTGTTAAACTTTACTGCTACTTCCTTCTCTTCCAATTAGCAGTACTGCTTGGTCTTAATTTCTCAGCTCCTTTGCCTTTGTTGCTCCTTAATCCCCTGGATTTTCTTCCTGTTGATGTTAGGCCTCTAAAAACTCTGCCTTTATGCTGTGGCCTGGAAATCCAGTTTAATTTTTTATCTGAAAGAATTTGAGGGTGTGCCTTGTCAACTAAAATAACCTCATACCAATAATATTTCCCATCCTCTCCGGCATAATAGCTGTTAAGAACCTCGCAATTAACGTATTTCTTTACTGCTCTCTCTTCTGCAATAGTTTGATAAGATTTATTCACTATTTTTTTCCTTCCAAAATGCTTACTTCTCCTACCTTNCCTTATTTGCGGCCTTTGCCTTCCGCCCCTGATAAGGCGCTGTCTTACAATTAGAATTCCTTGTTTTGCTCTATAGCCGAGTGATCTTGCACGATCAAGCCTTGTTGGCCTGTCTATTCTTACAGTAACAGGCTCTCTTCTCCACTCAAAAATTCGCTGTTTTTGAACAGCTCTCAGATCTCCTTTTGGTTTCTTCCAAAACTCTCTAATATGCTTATACATTCCCATTTTTGCCTCCATTAATTATTATTTAAAGCGAGATTCAGGTAAGCAACTACCCACATTTCTCAAGACTAAGAAAAAGGCTTTTGTTTATAAACGTTATTGTTTATAGGATTAGTTACTAAAAAACAGTAAACTATATATATTTCAATAGAAAACAAAAACTAAAATGACAGTAGACAGCCAGAATATGATGAAAGTGATTAAGGACTTTCCTAAACAGTGCAGGGAAGCTTTAGAGCTTGCAAAAGGCATTTCTATTCCTGAAGAGATAAAAAATATTATTATTACCGGCATGGGCGGCTCTGCAATGGGTGGAGATTTGCTAAAAATCTACTTACACAATTCTAAAATTCCTGTTTATGTCAACCGGGATTACAAGATGCCGAATTTTGTCAATGAAGAGAGTTTGGTATTTGCTGTTTCTTATTCCGGAAATACAGAAGAAACTCTATCTTCATTTAATGATGCAAAAGAAAAGAATGCAAAAATCATTGCCATCACTTCAGGAGGTAAATTAGCAGATAAATGCGATAAAGTGATTAAAGTTCCTCAGGGATTGCAGCCAAGGGCAGCTTTAGGATATTTATTCTTTCCAATGCTTGGAGTTCTTCATAACACCGGCATCATAAGCGTAAAAAACTCTGAGCTTAATGAAATGCTTGAAATGCTAAAAGACGCTGATAAGTTTAGTGAAACTGGAAATACTTTATCCAAGAAGCTAAAAGGAAAAATTCCGATAATCTATGCTTCTGAAGCATTAGGTGCAATTGCCTTTAGATGGAAAACCCAGATAAACGAAAACGCAAAGGTTCCTGCTTTCTACAATGTTTTTTCAGAGATGAACCACAATGAAATTGCAGGATATAAAGGAATGGACAGGGCATACACAGCAGTCATTATCAGGGATAAAAACGACAATGACAGGATAAAGAAAAGAATGGATGTCTGCAAGGAAATAATGGAAGAACGTGTTGATGTCGAAGAAGTTTATACAGAAGGCGAAGGATTATTGGCAAGAATGTTCTCAATAGTTTACTTGGGAGATTTTGTCTCTTACTACATGGCAATACGGGCCCACACAGACCCAAGCCCAGTTGAGATAATCGAGGGAATGAAAAGGAAGTTGGTTGAATAAATAAAAATTATAATTTCAGTTCTCTTTTAATTTTAGACAAGTTTTTTCTAAAAATTTATAACCTCTAAATGATTTCTACTTAATGTGGGAAAATGCTCTTAAAATCAATCAAACTAAACAACATCAGAAGCTATCTTAACGAAAAGATAGATTTTCCTTCAGGATCACTTCTTCTTTCAGGAGACATAGGCTCTGGCAAATCAACAATTCTATTGGCAATAGAATTTGCATTATTCGGCTCTAAGCCTTCTGAACTTCCTGCATCCTCTTTATTAAGGCATGGCCAAAAAGAAGGCTATGTTGAGCTAAATTTAGAATTGGAAAATAAAAATATTTTCATAAAAAGAAACCTAAAAAGGGGAAAAAATGCAATTAAACAGGAAATAGGCTACATAATAACTAACGATGTAAAAAAAGAACTAAGCCCTGTTGAGATGAAAGCAGATATTTTTGACTTGCTTGGCTATCCTAAAGACTTGGTTTCAAAGGGAAAAGACCTTATCTACCGCTATACTGTTTACACTCCTCAGGAAGAGATGAAAAAAATTTTGATGGAAGACAAAGACGCACGATTAAATACCTTAAGGAAAGTATTCAACATTGACAAATACAAAAGGATAAGGGAAAATTCCTTAATATTTATTAGAGGAATAAAAGAAAAAAGGAAGGAAATCGAGGGCTTTACATCAGATTTAGGGGAAAAAGAAAAGGAAAAAGAAAATTTTAAAAAAGAAATTTCGGATTTAAATGAAAAATTAAAAACTATTGAGCCAAAAGTAAAGGATGCAAAAACAATAGTAGAGAAAAAAAGGCAGGATATATCTAAATACGAAGAAAAAATAAAAATTTTAGTTAAATTAAAAAATGATTTCTCGATTTTAGAGATAGACCTGAAAAACCTATTAACCCAAAGGGAAAATAACAACAATGGCATTGAAAAGCTCATCAGTCAAATCAAAGCTGTTGAAAAAGAGCTAAGCGAAGAAAAGGCTGATGATGGAAAAAAGATAAAAGAAAAAATAGAAGATACAGAAAAAAATATCCTGAATTTAAATGAAAATATCAAAATTATAAGTCAAAAATTAAGCGAATCAAGAATTTTAAAAACAAAGTCAGATGAAATAATCAGCAAGATTTCTAAGATTGAAAAATGCCCATTGTGCCTTCAAAATGTTGCGCACGAGCATAAGAATTCTATTCAGGAAAGGGAAAATAAAATTATAGCAGAAGCCGAAGAAACACTTAAAATTTATTCTGAAAAAGAAAATGAAACTAACACAAAACTAAAAGAAATTGAAAAGGAAAAAGAAATTTTAAGAAAAGCAGAAAGCAGGATTGAATTGATAAAATTAAAAATCAAGAATTTAGAAGATAAAAAAAATGAGGGGATAAAACTGGAAAAATTAAATGATGATATCAAAAAAAATATTGGAGAGATAAACGTAAAAAAAGCCGATATCAGCAAAAAAATAGAGGAAATGAAAAATATTGAAAATGAATACAAAGACGCAAAAATCAGCCTCGATTCAGCATTAACAGAAGAAAAAAAGATTGAGATTGAAAAAAAAGGATTGGAAACAAAAAATGATTCTTTAACTAAACAATTAGCATCTTTACAAGAAGAAATACTGAAAAAGCAGTCTGCAAAAGAAAAATTAAATTACTTAATTGAACTAAATAACTGGCTGGAAAATTATTTCATGGGACTTATGGGCACAATGGAAAAGCATATTATGCTGCAAGTCCATAGGGAATTTAATGAGCTGTTCAAGACTTGGTTTAATATGATGATAGAAGACGAATCAATATCTGTAAGGCTGGATGATGAATTCACTCCCATTATGGACCAGAACGGCTATGAAACTCAAATAGAAAACCTGAGCGGAGGAGAAAAGACTTCTGTAGCATTATCATATAGATTAGCTTTAAATAAGGTAATAAATGATGTTGTTTCAAGCATAAAAACCAAAGAAATACTGATGCTTGATGAGCCTACTGATGGATTTTCATCTGAACAATTAGACAAGATAAGAGAAGTTCTCGATCAGTTAAAGATGAAACAGGTCATAATTGTAAGCCACGAGACAAAAATAGAGAGCTTTGTGGACAATATCGTAAGAATCCAGAAGGATGAGCATGTTAGTAGTGTGGTTTAATTCTATAGTGGCGGAACTAAATAATTGAGCAAATTATTCCGCCACTATATTCGAGAACACAAACTACTCTAATCAATTATTTGTGTTCTCCGCTATGCCATAAAAAAGCTTATATATACAATAAAATAATCAAACTTATGCCTCTAATAGAATCGTTTTCAGGAATAAGGGGAATTTATGATGATGGAATGGATGAGGCTGTTGCCTTGAAATATGCTTATTCTTACCTCTCTTTATTAAAGAAAAAATACAAAAGCGTAAAAATAGTGATTGGCACTGATACAAGGCCTTCTAAGGATATTTTAAAAAATGCTGTTATAGAAGCGCTGGATTGTGATATTATAGATATTGGCATAGCATCAACTCCTATGGTTGAGTTTGCAGTAAGGCATTTTAAGGCAAATGGCGGCATTGTAATAACAGCATCCCATAATGAGCCTTACTGGAATGGCTTTAAGTTTCTTGATAATAACGGCGCTGTCTTAGGGCCAAAAGACATGGACAAAGTCATTTCACAATACAATAAAATAAAAAAATTAAGCGACAAAGGCTTCTTCACCAAAATATATAAACATAATTCAGATGATATAAAAATCAAGAAAGTCCATAAAAGATATGATGAAGCAAATAAATCCTATTCAGATTATGCCCTAAGCTTTTTATCAAAAAAAGACATTGATAAGATAAAAAATTCAAAATTAAAAATAATAATTGACCCAAATGGCGGTACGGGAACAATAACAAAAAAAATTCTAGAAAAATTAAATGTTAAGGTTATGGGAATTAACATGGAGCATGGAATTTTTAACAGGGCTGTTGAGCCGAATGAATCTTCTTTAATTTACCTTTCAAATATGGTAAGGGATAGGAATTATGATATTGCAGCAGGTTTTGACTGCGATGCTGACCGTGTAGAAATAGTAACAGAAAAAGGCATTGTTTCCGGAAACCAGGTTCTTGCATTGATTGCAGATGAAATTCTAAAAAACTCAAAAAATAAGGCCATTGTAGTGAATGATGCAACATCATTATCAGTAAAAGAAATTGCCGAAAAACATAATGCAAAATATGTTGAAACGCAGGTTGGAGAAGTAAATGTTGTTGACAATATGTATAGATTAAAAGCCCCTATTGGGGGTGAAGGAAGCAGCTCCGGAGTTATTATCCCTCCTTCAAGATGCAGAGACGGTATTTTAACATTATTGTTTTTATTGAAAATAATCGCAGATAAAGGAAAAAGTATTGAAGAGCTGGCAAAAGAGCTGCCTGAATTTTATAATGTGAAAAGAAAAATCGAATTGAATCCAAAAAAAATACAAAATATAAGAAAAAAGCTTCAAAATCATTATAACAAACAAGGCTATAAGATAAAAGCAGATGAATCCGGCAGCCTGAAGATATTTTTAGAAGATTCATTTGTCTGGTTCAGGGCATCAAAAACAGAATCCAATATCCTGAGAATAATCACAGATGCCCCAGATAAAAAACAGGCAGAAAAACTGGCTGAAGAAACGTTAAATTTAATAAAGGCAAAGTAATATTTCCATTAAAATGCCGGAAAACAATTTATGCAAGAAATGCAAGGTTGAAATGAAGCTTTTAAGGGAAGAAAATATTCTAGATACCAAATACAAGATTCTCAAATGCGAAAAGTGCAAGCGTCAAATTGCAAGAGCGCAAAGTTAGGATTATTCAGGATTTCTAATCCACCATCTCAAAACATTTATAACTTAAAAGCAATTCTCAAAAAAAATGGAAACTATTTACGTACAGACGCATGGATGCAGCGCAAATGTAGTAGATTCTGAATCCATGATGGGATTGTTAGTTGAATCTGGGTTTAAGCTGGCCGATGAAATAGAGTATTCTGACATTATCATACTCAATATCTGCACTGTTAAAGGCTCTCATGTAGCTCTAAAGGAAATAAAGAACTTTACTAAACATTTTCCTGAAAAAAAACTGATTGTTGCAGGGTGTATTACAAAGCCTTTAGTCGCATCAATAAGAAAAATAAGCCAGGAAGCAGCTTTGGTCAATACCCATAATATACACAGAATTGTGGAAATTGTTGAGGAACTATTGCATGGAAATATTATGGAAGCATTAACAATAGAAAATACCATCAAGGCTGATTTGCCGGGAATCAGGACAAACAATGTCATTGGAATAGTGCCGATAGCATCAGGCTGCTCAGATAGATGCGCTTATTGCTCTGTCAAATTGATCAAAGGAAACATTTTCAGCTACCCTAAAAGCAGTATAATCAATGCTGTAAAAAAAAATGTTAAAGATGGATGCAAGGAAATATGGATTACAAGCCAGGATAGCGGTGCATATGGCTTAGATAATGGAAAAAGAGGACTTCCAAAACTGCTTGACGAAATTTTAGAGGAAGTGCAGGGAAATTACAAGATAAGGCTAGGGATGATAAATCCAGGCCATGTAAAATACATTGCTGATGACATAATACAAATTTTCCAGGACGACAGGATGTTTAAATTTTTGCACATTCCTGTTGAAGCTGGCAATAACGAAGTCCTTGGGAAGATGAACAGGAAATACAATGTCCATGAATTCAAGGAGATGATTGAAAAATTTAAGAGATATGTCAAGGGCATTACAATCGCAACTGATATAATTGTTGGATTTCCCACAGAAACAGAACTGCAATTTCAAGATTCTCTGCACTTAATCCAGGAAATAAAGCCTGATGTTATTAACATCTCAAGGTTCTCTTCAAGACCGAACACAAAAGCAGAACGCATGAAGCAAGTATCAAGCAACATAAAAAAAGAAAGAAGCAAAGCATTAACAGACCTTTTTTTAACTATAGCATTAAAGCAAAACAAAAAATGGATTGGCTGGAAAGGAAAAATACTGATTGATGAAATAGGAAAAGACAATACATGGATAGGGAGAAATTTTGCCTACAAGCCGGTAATAGTAAAAGGAAATTATAAATTAGGAGACAATATTGATGTAGAGATAAAAGATGTGACTGCTCATGATTTAAGAGTAAATATTCCGGCTGAGAAAATAGAAATTAGTTCAAAAATATAGAATCTCAAAATTAAAAATTATTAACGCCCAGAGCCTTGTTTGTCATTTCTATGCTTTTTTTGCCGTCTGTAAAGCCTGTTGCAGCTCTTATTGCATCTATGTTTTCCAGAACAACGTCAGACTCTGAGTGGATTGCCTGCAGATAAAATAATTTTTTGTCTTTCATGCCAACACCTTCTTCCCACACGCATATTTCAGGCATATCCCCCCTTAATCTTCCAATTTCCTTTGCAAATTCCATCACCTCTGCAGTAGACCTTACTCTTTCTGCATTTCTAACCACTCTTATCCTGGTAGTGTTCCTGAAAATATCTAAAATCTCATCAGCAGTTGCCTCTTTTTTTAAATCCGCAGTTATGCTGTGCATATGCATGAGGGTTGTCGGAACAGTCATGGCTGTTGTGAAAATATTTACATCAGGCAAAACAGTCCTGACATCCGGGCCGTGATGAGAAGGCAGCTCTAAAACAGGAATAATTGCATTTATAGGCCCATGATAGATATCCCATGGATCAGCAGCTCTCCTAACCAGAGTTGCATGCACGCTCTCAACTCCATACTTTTCATTTATTGGGTACAAAGTCCTGCATAAGCCAGTAGTATTGCAGCTTACAACCCTGATATAATCTTTATTCAAAGCCTCATCATAATTGCACTGCGCCACAAAGCTTACATCCGCAACATCCGGACCTTCACCGCCCTGGAAAATTGCCTTTACATTGTTTGGCACGTAATGCTTTTCCTTATTCTCCAATCCTATTTTTTTAGGTGTGCAGTCAACTATAACATCTGCCTTTTCCAGCAGATTATTGACAGTCCCGTCAGGCTTGATCCCGTTCTTGATGAAATCTCCCTCACCATTCATTGCAAATATCTTTAATCCCTTTGTCTTTGCAACTTCTGTTTTATAGCTGTAAGAATGCGCAGTAACCCCTACTAGTTCCATGTCTTTCTGCAAAGCTATGGCATCTGCAACTCTTCTTCCTATTGTACCATAACCCACTAAACCGACTTTTATTGTCATTTTAGTTTATTTTATTTTTCATTAATTTTTATTTTTTATGGTTATTATTTATTTTCTATTTTGGGTTTTTTATTTTTATTGGTTATTTTTTTATTGGGATTTTTTTAATTGGGTTTTTTTATATCACTTCCCTTCATATATCTTAAAGGCTTCATCAACACTTTTGCCTTCAATAGTCAATGCAAAAACAGCATTTGCCATCCTCACTGCCTCATCCAATGCTTTTTGATGAATGTTTCTTCCTGTTGCGTTGCCGACTGCTCCTGAAACATGCAGCTGGTTCCAGGTATCCTGCAAAAATGATTTTGGGTCTTTTGAGCTCCCTCCAGATGTTATCACTCCAGTCCTGCCTGCTGCTCCAATAGCTTCCTTAAAGATTTCCTCTGATTTTTTCCCTTCTTCTTTTGGATAATTAACCTTGACAAAATCTGTTCCTAAGCAGGCTCCAACTCCTGCAGCGCCTGCAACCATATGCCCTGTCAGCTCATCATGCTTGCTCCCGACAGCTTTGCCTCTTGGGTACATCCACAGAACTACTATCAAACCATGCTTATGGGCTTTATTAACAACTTGAGCTGCTTCTCTCATCATTACGCCTTCAAATTCACTTCCAGAATAGATAGTATAACCTACACCTAAAATATTAAGCCCTGAATTCTTTTTCATCTCTACAACATCATCAACTGTCCAGATTATCTCGCTTAAAGGATCTTTTTGCTCATTTCCGACTAGATGAGTTTTAGAATTTAACTTTACTAGGTATGGAGCTTTTTTATAATCCAGCCCGTATTTAGATATTAATCCAAACTGAGCAGCCAATACTCCAACTTTGGCCTTGCCTGCAATCTTAAAAAGATGCTCAGGGTCATTGCAATCAGCTGGAATTGGTCCCAGCTTTGTGCTGCCATAGAAGTCATCATTAAGATGCTCTATCTTCTGGTCGCCTGCAAACAGCATCAATCTCCCGGTATTATGAGTTATTGCCAGAAAATTTTTTGTATATTCATCTTTCATATTTCCCGGAACATCTGCCGGAACAAGAACATCATTTTTGCTTAAAGTCTTCATTTTCCACCCCATCGGTTATTTTTTAAGTATCTTTTTTAAAAGTTTTTGTTTGTTTTTTTATTTTTTATAGTTATTATTTATTTTTATATTTTGGAATTATTTATTTTATTTTTTATCTTCTTTTTAATTTGTTTTTGATATTGTTTTGTTTTTTTATAATTTTAATGTTTTTTGTTGGGTATTTTTTTATTTGAAATTTTTTTATTGTTTTTTAAACATTATGATGTGCTTCAACAAACCTGATTGTACTGGTTTTTGACCTCATGACAATTGAATGTGTTATTGCACCTTTGCTTGTAAACCTTACCCCTTTAAGAATCTCGCCATTAGTAACTCCAGTTGCAGCAAACATAGCCTGATTCCCTTTGATAAGATCCTCCATTGTCAATTTTTTATCCAAATCATCCAAAAATCCCATTTTCTTTGCCCTTTCTCTCTCTTCATCCTTCCTGAATTTCAATCTTCCCTGTATTTCTCCTCCAAGTGTCTTTAATGCTGCTGCAGCAATTACACCTTCAGGAGCCCCCCCAATTCCCATCAATATATCAATTCCTGACTCTTCGATTGCAGGCGCTATTGCCCCTGTTACATCTCCATCGCGTATAAGCCTGATTCTTGCGCCTGTTTTCCTGACATCCTCAATCAATTTTTTATGCCTGTCCCTGTCAAGAATTATCACAGCAACATCCTTAACATCTTTTTTAAGCTTCTTTGCAACAGCCTTTATATTTTCTGCAGGCGTTGCATCTATGTCTATATATCCTTTTGCCTTTGGCCCAACAGAAATTTTGTCCATATAAGTGTCAGGAGCCCTTAGCATATTGCCTGCAGGAGCAGCTGCCAAAACAGCAATAGCATTTGGACCTCCATGCGCGGTTATTGTGGTTCCTTCCAACGGATCAACAGCAATATCAATCTTCAATCCCTTTTTATTTCCGACTTTTTCACCAATAAAAAGCATAGGTGCATCATCTCTCTCTCCTTCGCCTATAACAATAGTGCCATCAATATCCATAGCATTCATCCTTTCCCTCATCTTAGAAACAGCCGCACTATCAGCTTCCTTTTCATCTCCTCTTCCCATCCACCTTGCAGAAGCTATAGCTGCGCCTTCAGTAACCCTTATGAATTCCAAAGCAAGATTTCTGTCCATACTCATGAAGTGAGAATATAGCCCCTATATAAACTTTTCTGTTATCATACTTTATCATACTAAAATAGAAAGGCTTATAAATAGATTAATAAACAGAACTTAGAAAAAGCACAAAAAATACAAAATCAAGATGAAAGAAAGAATCACAATCACCTTAGACAGCGACCTTATCGGGCAGATAGACAAAAGAATAGACGGATCCATAATAAAAAACAGGAGCCAGCAGATAGAAGACCTTCTTACAAAATCACTGGGCGCAGACAGGCCGGAAAAGGCAGTTATTCTTGTTGGAGGAAAAGGGATAAGATTAAGGCCGTTGACATATAAAATGCCAAAATGCATGCTTACAATTCAAGATAAAACAATAACAGAGCACCTGTTTGATTTGCTAAAAAAATACGGCATAAGAGACGTTATCTTAAGTGTAGGATACTTAAAAGAAAAAGTCAAAGACCATTTTGATGATGGAACAAAATTTGGAGTAAACATATCTTATTTGGAAGAAGATGACCCATTGGGAACTGCCGGGCCTTTGAAGCTTGCCAAAAACCTATTAAAGGAAAGCTTTATAGTGACAAATGGTGATGAGCTTAAAGACATCAATATACCCCGGATGTTTCGGCTGCATAAAAGAAAAGATGCGCTGGCAACAATTGCCCTTACAACTGTAACAGATCCCAGCCAGTATGGAGTTGCAAAGTTATCCGGATCAAGAATTTTAGAGTTTGTTGAAAAGCCAAAAGCAGAAGATGCTCCATCAAATTTAATTAATGCCGGATTTTATATTTTAGAGCCTGAAGTATTAGACATGATACCTGATGGCATTTCAATGCTTGAAAAAGATATCTTTCCAAAACTTGCAGAGCAGGGCAGATTAAGAGGCTTTCCGTTTGCAGGCCAGTGGTTTGACATCGGAAACATAGAAAGGTATGAATCTGCTAAAAAAAAATGGAGTGGAATAAACCCTTATGGTGAAAGCGAGTAAGCTGATAATTTTATTCCTTGTAGTGCTTATGGTAGTTTTTGCTGGCTGCAATGCTAAAGAAACAGAAATGCAGCAGGAATATAATAAATGCACATCTGTATGCTCTTCCACATTAGAGGATGATTTTGTCACGCTGGACTTATGCATGGAAGAATGCAAAAAAGAATTTCCTAAAGAAGGATAATTTCAGAAAAAATCATTTATATTGATAAACAAACAGCCCTCTCCTTCCGGCTTTTGATGGTGATGCCTTATTAATCTTATATTTAATGATATTGCTCTGCCTCAGCTTCTGCAGGCTTGTCCCAACAGACCCATAAGAGGCATTAAGCTTATCAGTTATCTGCCTGGAAGTAAACCACTTATTCCTGTACTTCTTAAGAAATGTATACACCTGTTCCTGCCCCATTCTAATAACATAAAGTAGGGGGTTTAAATAGTTTGCTTAATTTGAAGGGTTAAATAAGAATTTTATTTTTTAATTTCAGAAAACATGCATTTAGAACTAAAAACCAATAAGTTTAAAATAGATAATGATGAACAATTTCTAAAGAAAAATTAATTTAAAATGCTATCTACAATTTTCAAAGCATACGATGTAAGAGGAATTTACCCTACTGAAATAAATGATGAAACTACATACAAAATAGGCAAGGCTTTTGTCTCATTCTTAAAATGCAAAGAAGTCATTGTTGGGTATGACATGCGAATTTCTTCCCCAAAACTTTCCAAAGCGTTTATTAACGGGGTTAATGATTCCGGCGCAGATGCAATTGATATTGGCATGGTAAGCACAGATGCTTTATATTTTGCCTCAGGATTTTTAAAAAGGCCAGGAGTAATGCTGACAGCATCCCACAACCCAAAAGAATACAACGGAATCAAGTTCTGCAAAGAAAATGCAGTCCCGATAAATGAAGATACTGGCTTAAACGAAATTAAAACAATAATTGAAAAAAACAATTACAAAAGTTCAGATAAAAAAGGAAAAATAACAAAAAAAGATATCATGGAAGATTATGCCAAACATACTCTTGAATTCATTGATCTTAATAAAATTAAAAAATTAAGGATTGCTGTTGATTCAGGAAATGGTATGGCAGGAAAAATTGTTCCACTGGCTTACAAAAACCTGCCTATAGAGATCATTCCGTTGTATTTTGAATTAGACGGCACTTTTCCCAACCATCCTGCAGACCCTTCAAGAAAAGAAAACTTAAAGCAGCTTCAAATTGCAGTAAAAGAGAAAAAATGCGATTTTGGCATGGCATTTGACGGAGATGCAGACCGTATTTTTTTCATAGATGAAAATGCCAATATCATAAACAGCTCTTTGATGTCATGCTTAATAATAAAAAATATCCTTGAAAAGCACAAAAATGAAAAGATAATATACAATCTTGTCTGCAGCAGAATAGTTCCGGATACAATAAAGAAATATGGTGGACAACCAATCAAGGAAAGGGTTGGCCATTCCTTTATCAAGCAAACAATGAAAAAAATCAATGCTATTTTTGGCTGCGAAAATTCTGCGCATTACTACTTCAGGGATAATTTTAATGCTGATTCTGGGTTGATTGCAAGCCTTATTGTTGCTGAAATTGTAAGTAAGGAAGATAAGAAGTTATCAGAACTGCTAAAGGAATTTCAGAAATATTCTACACTTGAAGAAACTAACTTTAAAGTTGATAACAAAAAATCAAAATTAAAAAAGATAGAGGAATTTTACAAGGGAAAAAATCCTAAAAAAATGTCTAAGTTAGATGGGCTTAGTGTTGAATTTGATGAGTGGTGGTTTAATGTTCGTCCTTCTAATACAGAGCCTTTGTTAAGGCTTAATTTGGAAGCTAATTCCAGAGATTTGATGGAAGAAAAAAGAAAGGAATTAGCTAGTATTACTGAACACAGCTAACAGTTGTGCGATGCCATATATTCCGAAACCTTTAAATAATCCATATACACAACTATGATATGGCACAAGCAAAGAAGTATAAAATTGCAACAATTGGTTCTCATTCTGCGCTGCAAATATTGAAAGGAGCGAAAGACGAAGGGTTTTCTACTATTGCTGTATGCAAAAAAGGTATGGAAAAGCCATATAAGATGTTTAATGTGGCTGATGAGATTATAACTGTAAAAAGCTATAAGGATTTCTCAAAAATTGAAAATAAATTAATTAAGCAAAATGCAATTGTGGTTCCGCATGCTTCCTTTGTTACTTATATGGGATTTGAGGAAGTTGAAAAGCTGAAAGTCCAGTATTATGGAAACAAAAAAATACTGAAGTGGGAGTCTGACAGGACATTAGAAAGGCAGTGGCTTAGGAATGCGGGTCTTAAGCTTCCAAAGATATTCAAAAAGCCCAAAGATATAGACAGGCCTGTCATTGTTAAATTTCACGGAGCTTTAGGGGGCAAAGGCTATTTTCTTGCAAAAAATGAGAAGGACTTTAACAAAAAGATAAAGCCATACAAAGGCAAGAAATATGTCATACAGGAATATATTTTAGGGGTTCCCTTATTTATCCATTACTTCCATTCTTCTCTGACCAATGAAACAGAAATAATGGGCTTTGACAAAAGGTATGAAAGCAATGTTGACAGTTTAGGAAGAATATCAGCAAAAGACCAGATGGCACTGCCAAATGTGGATCCCAGCTATGTTATTGTTGGCAATATACCCATAGTAGTTAGGGAATCTTTCCTTCCAAGATTGATCAAGATGGGAGAAAGTGTGGTTAAAGAATCAAAAAAACTTGCATATCCCGGACTGTTTGGGCCGTTCTGCCTCGAAACTGTCTTGACTCCTGAAGAAGACATCGTGGTTTTTGAAATATCCGCAAGAATAGTTGCAGGAACCAACCCATACGTAGAAGGAAGCCCATACACTGCCCTGAGATACAAAGATCCCATGTCGACCGGAAGAAGAATCGCAAGAGAGATTAAAAACGCTATTAAAGCAAATAATTTGAAGAAGGTTTTAGGTTGAGTTTATAATTTATTTGATGGATTATAAAATGCTAACATCGCACCATAATAAATTAGATATATTTTTATATGAAAAAACTGATAAATCAATAAAAAATAAAATTTGAGTTAAAATGCAAATAAAAACCAGAATCCCAAAAATACTTGAAGAGTACGATAAGAGCAATATAACTATCGGCACTCTCGGAGGCCATTCTGCATTAGACATATGCAGAGGAGCTAAGCTGCGTGGCTTTAGGACAGTTGCTGTCTGCGAGAAAGGCAGGGAAAAAACCTATGAAAAGTATTACAAAACAAGGGATGATAAAGGCATCATAGATGAGATAATTCTAGTTGATAAATTTAAGGATATTGTTAAAGTAGATGTCCAGAAAAAGCTTCTGGAGTTAAACACAATATTCATCCACAACAGGTATTTCTGGGTTTACTGTAATTTCAAGGAAATTGAAAATAAATTTTTAGTTCCGATGTTTGGTACAAGGGATATGCTTAAATTAGAGGAGAGGGATGTTCCAAAAAACCAGTATTATATCATGCAGAAAGCCGGCATAAGGATTCCTAAAATCTTCAAAAATGCCAAGCAAATTAATAAGCCAGTTATTGTTAAAGTTGCAGAAGCAAAAAGAGGATATGAAAGAGCATTCTTCTTTGCTGACAGCTATAAAACCTATAAGATAAAGTCAGAATCATTATTAAACAAAAAAACCATAACAAAAGAAGCATTAAAAAAGGCAGTAATAGAAGAATATGCAATCGGAGCCCATGTAAATTTGAATTATTTCTACAGCCCAATCGATGATGAATTAGAGCTGATGGGAACAGATACAAGAAGGCAGACAAATTTAGATGGTTTTTTAAGATTGCCTGCTACAGACCAGATAGAAGCCTTAAAATTCATCAAGCCGAAATTAATAGAAACCGGGCATTACGCTGTCACAGTAAAAGAATCATTGCTGGAAAAAATATTCAATTTAGGGGAAAAATTCGTTGCAGCAACAAAAAAACTCAACAAGCCAGGCATTATTGGCCCATTTGCCCTGCAAGGCGCAGTAGTTGCAGAAGAAGGCAAAGAAGACTTTGTTATCTTTGATGTCTCAATGAGAATCCCGGGAAGCCCTGGCACAATGTTTACCCCATATTCTGCTTACCTATACAAAAAACCAATCTCTTACGGGGAAAGGATTGCAATGGAAATCAAAAAAGCAGTTGATGGTGATAAACTGGATCTGATTTGTACATAAAACTCTTTTTCAAATACAAAAATTAAAATAATGGATGCTATTCTTTTGCTCTAAAATGGACACTTTAACGCAAGAAAGGCTTGAAAGAGAATTCAAAGTGACTAAAAAAGCCCTGGATGAGATAAAAATCAAAATAGAAAAAGACCATGAGCACCATAAGGCAGCCTTGAAATTCCTTGACACTGCAGAAAGATATTATAAAGATGCAATTTATTTCAGGAAAAAAGACGACAAGGCATCTGCATTTGGAGCCTTAAACTACGCTTTTGGCTGGCTTGATGCCGGAAAGTATATTGGGTTGTTTGAATGAAATCTAAAAATAATAATTATAAAAAAGAAAAATCAAAACCCAATTTAAAATTTAATGAGCAAAGTCAATTCCCAGGTCACTATTAAACCTTGATTCTTCCTGGACTCTTGTCTTCTCATCAACCTTTCCTATAATCCATGGGCTATGGACTCCTGTGATTATTGTCATTACAGTAATTTTGCCCTTCATCTCTTCCGAGACTCTTGCTCCCCAGATGACATTTGCATCAGGATCAAGGGTTTCTGTTACTAATTCTCCTACTTTGCTTACCTCATCCAGAGTCATGTCAGTACCGCCTTCAATGTGTATCAATGCCCCTGTTGCGCCTTTGTAATTTATATCCAGCAAAGGATTGCTTAAAGCGCCTTTAACTGCCTCCTCTACCTTGCTTGTTGTATCAGAAGCTCCAACACCTATTGCTGCAACGCCTCCGTTTGTCATGATTGTCTTGACATCTGCATAATCCAGATTAACTAAACTTGGAACTGCAATTGTCTCTACAATTCCTCTTATCATTGTCGCAATCAGCTCATTTGCAACTGCAAATGCCTGCTGTACTGGTAAATTACCAGCAATATTAACCAATCTGTTGTTATCAATAACAATAACTGTATCAGAAACCTGCCTTAATTGCTGCAGTCCAAATTCTGCTTTATCTATCCTTGCCCTTTCAATATTAAACGGCATTGTGACAGTTCCAATCACAATTGACCCCATTTCTTTTGCAACCTGCGCTATTACCGGAGCCGCTCCTGTTCCAGTGCCTCCTCCCATTCCGGCACATACAAAAACCATGTCTGTTCCTTTTAATGTATCCTTGATTTCCTGCATGCTTTCCTGGGCTGCTTCAGCCCCCTTGTTTGGAAATCCTCCGCAGCCTAAGCCTCTGGTTATATCTTTTCCTATCAAAAATTTTTTATCAGAACTTGAAATATCAAGGTGCTGCTTGTCTGTATTGCACGCAACTATTTCAGCTCCTTTAACGCCTTTTTTATAGAGCCATGATACCATGTTGGTGCCTGCTCCCCCTATACCAAGAACTTTTATGTTTGCCTGGCCTACTAAATCTTCATAATTAACTGGCTGGTGGTTTTTTATAGCTTCCTGCACAATGAAATCCAATTTTATCACCTCTGTTTTATAATATATAAATGGGTTTTAATTACTAAACAGAAGCCAGTATATAAATGTTATGTTTTTGTATACTAATATACTGTTATTGTAAAATATATAGGTTAGAGTCTAACTATGGTAAAAAGAGCATTTTTTGTAAAATTATTGTAAAATAACCCAATAAAATCAAAGAGTCATTTATAAACTCTAGGCTTCATAAAAACCTTATCTGCCTTTACAGCCAAGCCTTTCTCCTTTTTTATCATTTCTTCAGAATTTAATTTTGCAGTTCCCAAAGCAATCAGCTCATCTTTCAAGGTCATGATCGCAACTGTATCATCTTTACTTATTTTATCATTCAATTTGCTTATCCCTGGAATATTTAAGTCTGCGCCATGGCACAAAGTATCAACAGTTGTGTCAAAAACCCATATTTTCGGAAGATGTGAGATTGCATTTTCAACCGGCTGTATTATTTTCCTCAAAAACTTGTCATTATTTTCTTTTTCATAAAAATAATAAGCATCAACCAAGTCCTGTAAAGTGAATAAATTTTCTTCATTAAATGGTCCTGCTTTTGTCCTTCTAAGCTCCTGCATATGAGCTCCGATTTTCATATTTTTTCCAAGATCATGAATTAATTTCCTGATATAAGTTCCTGCTTCACATCCTACTTTAAACAAAACATCCTGCCCGTCTTTTTCTATAATCTCAAAATAATAAATTTTCCTAAAACGCGGCTGCCTTTTTACAGCGCTTTTTAATGGCGGAGTTTGCTTAATCTTCCCGGTAAAATATTTTTTTATAGTATCTTTTAGTTTTTCTATAGAAACATCATCATGCAGGTGCATTATCCCTACATACTCTTTTCCTGAAGTTAACAGCACTTGTACAATTCTTGTTGCGCTTCCAAGAGCAATAGGCAGTACTCCATGTACATTTGGATCAAGAGTTCCTGAATGCCCTGCTTTTTTTATATGGAGGATTTTCTGCACATAATCGCTTACCTGATGGGAAGTTGGACCTTGAGGCTTGTTAATATTCACAGCGCCATAATTGATTATTTCTTCTGTTTTCCTTTCTTCCGGCCTGCAGCCTAGCTTTTCATTGGTTTTAAATTCCTTTTTCACTAAAACTTTCCTCTTGATTTTTTCAAAAGGCAGTAATTGTTTCATAGAATAAAAGAATTATAATCATTTAATAAATCTATTGATTACTGGCTCTTTGGCGCAGTTGGCCTTTGCTCAACATTCTTTGGCTGAGGCGGCTGTTTTGGAGCATGTACTTTGGGCTGTTCTTTCCTTAATTCCTTAATCTCTTCTTTCTGGATTTCCTTTGCTTTCTCTGCCTTATCTTCTTTTGCTTCCTCAATTTTTTTCTCAGCTTCTCCTGCTTCTGTTTTCTTTTCTTCAGCTTTTGGAGCTGCTTTTTTTTGCTCCTCTTCTTTTTTCTTTTCTTCTGCTTTTTTCTTTTTATCCACTTCCTGCTGCTTTGCCATCTCTCTCTTGGCCTTTCCTGGCAGCTCAACAAGCTCTACTTTAACTGTACCTTTATCATCTTTGACTGCATTAACCTCGATATGATGAGGGGGATTCTTGATTCCATCCTTCCACAATAATTCATTTGCATATCTGCCGATAAGAACATTATCAGATTTCATGTGCTTTGAGACAAATTCCCTCAAAGCAGTAACTGCCTTTTTGGCCCTTCTCCATCTTGGAGCTTTCTGGAATTCCCTTCTCAAAGGAACATTATAATTCCTTTCCAGTACAGTTTTAGGTTTTTCTTCCTTCTTTGCCATTTTGTTAATTAGTATTATTATTTCTTAGTATTTTTTATTATCATTAATTTAGATTTTTATTATTATTTTTTATAATTTTTATTTGATAATCTTAATTTTTCATTATAATATTTTTATTGATTTTAATTTTCAATGCTGTTTTTTATTATTGTTGAGATTTTTAAATGAATTTTTTAATTGTAACTTTTTTATGCCTTTGTCTTTGTCCTTCTCCAGTTTCTTTTTGATTTTGTGTGCCTGCCCGGATGGACTTTCCTTGTTTTGCCGTATATTTTAGGGACTGACCAGAAAGGCGCCCATCTGGTTAATTTGCTTAATTTTGCCAGTCTTTTCTTTTTGCTTGTGTGCTTGTATCTTGACATGCTGAAAAATCCTCCTGATTTTTTGCACACCGAAAATGCTTTGCATTTTCCAGTGTTATACCTTCTTGATATTAAATTCTTTTTTTTCCGGAGTTAATTTCTTCAAAAATTCCTTTAATGCATTATCATCAATTTTGCTTATCTGGCCGGACTGGATTGCATTTGCCAGTATTGCCAGAACCTGGACAGCGCGCTCAGGAAATGCTGCTTTCAGATTCCCATACCTTTCCAATGCCTCTTTTGTAAATGCCTGTTTTACTATAATTTCCAGCTGCTGCACTTGCTGTTGAATCTGCGCCTTTTCCAGATCTTGCTGCTGTAATGCTCCAAGCTGCTGCCTTTTCAGCTCTTCCAGCTTTTTTTTCCTTATTTCGTCTAACTCAGACATTTTATTTTTTATTTGGATTTTTTTCCTGGGATTCTTTTGGAGCTTTTTGCTCTGGCTTTTTTTCCTGAGCCTCTTTTTTTGCTTCCTTTTTTACTTCCTTTGTTTCTTTTGAACTTGATTCCTTGTCTTTTGGCTTTTCCTTAGCTTCCTTCTTAGGCTCTTCAGGTTTTTTTTCGGGAACTTTAGATATCTTTGATGCTACATCATCCAGGAATTTTTTCCCTGCAGCTGTTATCATTCTGCCTTTATGAACTCCAACATTTCCTTTTTTAACAAAACCAGCTGTTTCAAGCTGCTGCAGAATCTTCCTTATTATATTGCCTGAGCTTTTAAAAAAGCTTTCCGGCTTAACCCCTCTGTTTTTTTTGCTTCCATACCTCGTTCTTAGCTTTGAAACTCCAATTGGACCGTACCTGTAAATTCTCCTAAGAACAGAAGCAGTCCTTGCATACCACCAGTCATCTTTTGAAGGGGGCCTTTGCTTGCTGACCCCTGTCTTGACAAAAGCTGCCCACGCAGTAGGCTTTATAGATTCAACTTTCTTTAATTCTTCAGAAGCATTATCTATCAGTTCTGAAGGATCGCAGTTATATATTGTTCCCATTTTTATCAGTCAGTTTATTTTCAATAATTTTATTATATATATTGCAATATTTAATTCGCTTTTTTACTAAAATATTATGTTTTTTCTTGCCTTGCGGCAATAGACTGGCTAAATTATATTAGCTTGATAATTAGGAAACATAGCTGGTTTATAAAGATTGTTGTTTAGAATGTTTGCATATCGGATATTTTATACAATTTAATTTCGACTATATTATCAAAAACATAAAAATTTATAAACCCCCTTTTACTATCTCTTTTTTTTAGTATGCTGCTGAAAAAAAACGCTAAACTTGTTCTTGAAGACGGCTCCATCTTTTACGGACACTCATTTGCTTCTGATATATCTGTTTCCGGAGAGGTTGTTTTCTCGACTGGAATGGTAGGCTATCCTGAGTCTTTGACAGACCCCAGCTACAAAGGCCAGATTTTATGCTTAACGTATCCTTTGATTGGAAACTACGGCATTCCTTCTAATGATACAGATAACCATGGATTATTAAAAAACTTTGAATCAGATAAAATCCATATACAGGGATTGGTAATTTCTGATTATTCTTCTGATTATTCGCACTGGAATGCAAAAAAATCCCTTGGAGAATGGCTTAAAGAGCATAACATACCTGGAATTTTTGATATTGACACAAGGGAATTAACTAAAAAATTAAGGGAAAAAGGGACTATGCTTGGAAAGATTGTGATTAATGATGAAGACGTTAAGTTATACGACCCGAATAAGATAGATTTGGTAAAAGAAGTTTCTATTAATAAGCCCTGCAAATATACCTGCAAAAACAATAATGCAGATACTAAAAACATAATACTCATTGATTGCGGCGCTAAATACAATATAATACGCTGTTTTCTTAAAAGAAATGTAAATGTTATCAGAGTTCCATATGATTATGATTTTTTCAATGAAAAATTTGACGGCATTCTGATAAGCAACGGTCCGGGAAATCCGAAAATGTGCAAAAAAACCATAGAAAACATAAAGAAAGCGATAAAACAGGAAATTCCTGTAATGGGGATCTGCCTGGGAAATCAATTGTTGGCATTAGCGGCAGGCGCAGACACTTACAAATTAAAATACGGCCACAGGAGCCAAAACCAGCCATGCTTAATGCAAGGAACAAAAAGATGCTTCATTACAACCCAGAACCATGGATTTGCAGTAAAAACAAATTCTTTACAGGAAGATTGGGAGCCTTGGTTTACAAACATCAACGATAATACAAACGAAGGCATTAAGCACAAGACAAAGCCCTTTATGAGTGTACAATTCCATCCCGAAGCAGCTGCAGGGCCTGTTGATACTGAGTTTTTATTTGATGAGTTTATTGAAAAATTAAAATGAAAAAACCAAAAAAAGTTTTAGTACTTGGATCTGGATCACTCAAAATAGGGGAAGCGGGGGAATTTGACTATAGTGGATCCCAGGCTCTTAAATGTCTTAGAGAACATGGCATTACAACAGTACTTGTAAATCCAAATATTGCAACTAATCAGACCAGTAAAGGCATGGCAGACAAGATCTATTTCCTTCCTATTACAACTTACTTTGTAGAAAAAGTAATAAAAAAAGAACATCCCGATAGTATAATGCTTGCATTTGGAGGCCAGACTGCCCTGAATTGCGGAGTAGAATTGCATGACAAGGGCATATTAAAAAAACACAATATAGAAGTTCTTGGAACTCAGGTACAGGTAATAAAAGACACTGAAGACAGGCACTTGTTTGTAAAAAAATTAGAAGAGATAGATGTTAAAGTGGCTAAAAGCAAAGCAGTGTCAAATATAGATGAAGGCATAAAAGTTGCAAAGGAAATCAAATTTCCGGTTATGGCACGCATTGCTTATGCTTTAGGAGGCAGAGGCTCAGGCATCGCTAATAATGAAAAAGAGCTGAAAGAGCTCTTGGCAAAAGGTTTTTCTTACTCAAACCAAATTCTGATTGAAAGGTTTCTAGGCGGCTGGAAAGAAATAGAGTATGAAGTTGTCCGCGATAAGTATGACAACTGCATCACTGTCTGCAATATGGAAAACTTTGACCCCATGGGAATACATACAGGAGAATCCATTGTAGTTGCTCCATCACAAACATTAACAAATTCCGAATACCATAAATTAAGGGAAATTGCAATCAGAGTGATTAGGCATCTTGGCATTGTTGGAGAGTGTAATATACAATACGCATTTGACCCTCACTCAGAAGATTATAGGGTAATAGAAGTTAATGCAAGATTAAGCAGAAGCTCTGCCCTGGCCTCAAAAGCAACCGGTTATCCACTAGCTTTCATTGCGGCAAAACTTGCTTTAGGATATTCTTTAACTGAAATCGATAATTCAATTACAAAAACAACAAAAGCCTGCTTTGAGCCTGCCCTTGATTACATCGTGATAAAGATACCAAGATGGGACCTTGAGAAATTCAGGAAAGTAAGCTTTCAGATAGGAAGCGAGATGAAATCTGTAGGAGAGGTAATGGCAATAGGAAGAAAATTTGAGGAAGTTTTGCAGAAGGCATTACGAATGCTTGGAATAGGATTGCATGGCCTTGTATGCCATACTCTAAAGTTAGACATGGATATTGATTACGAACTGAAAAATCCCACCGACAAAAGAGTGCTTGCAGTTGCTGAAGCGATTAAAAAAAATTATTCAATTGAAAAAATTTATTCTTTGTCCAAAATAGACAAATGGTTCCTGTATAAAATAAAAAATATCATTGACACTGAAAATGAGATTAAAAAATACAAGATAACCAGTATTCCAAAAGAATTGCTTAGACTGGCAAAACAGCAGGGCTTTTCTGATTTTCAGATCGCAAGGTTATTGTTCGGCAATAAGAATTATGAAAGCAATTTATTAAAAGTAAGGCAGCTAAGAAAAGAGCAGGATATTGTGCCTTACACAAAGCAGATTGATACTTTGGCAGCTGAGTATCCTGCAAAAACAAATTATCTTTACCTGACTTACAATGGCAGCAGGGATGATGTTATTTTTGACAATAAGAATGCTGTTATTGTATTAGGATCTGGCGCTTACAGGATAGGCTCCTCAGTAGAGTTTGACTGGTGCTGTGTCAACTCAGTGTTTGCTTTAAAAAATTTAAATTACAATACAATTATGATTAACTATAATCCGGAAACTGTAAGCACCGACTATGATATCTGCGACAGGCTTTATTTTGAGGAGATGACTTTTGAGCGTGTCTTGGATATCTATGAAAAAGAAAATCCTCAAGGCATCATAATATCCATGGGAGGCCAGATCCCCAATAATCTTGCAATGAGATTACATAATCAACAGGCTAAAGTGCTGGGAACAAGCCCGTTAAATATTGATAATGCAGAAAACAGGCATAAGTTCTCGAAGCTATGCGATAAATTAGGCATTGACCAGCCTCAATGGGCTGAATCCTCAACTATTGATTCAGCAAAAGAGTTTGCAAATCGCGTTAAATATCCTGTCTTGATAAGGCCGAGCTATGTGCTTTCCGGGGCAGCGATGGCTGTTGCTTTTGACGATGAAGACCTTAACAGGTATTTGAAAAAGGCTGCAGACGTTTCCAAAGAACATCCAGTTGTTATTACTAAATTCATAACAGGAGCAAAAGAGATCGAGATAGATGCAGTATCTTTTAATGGAGAAATTTCAATATATGCGATTTCAGAGCATGTTGAAAATGCAGGGGTCCATTCCGGAGATGCAACAATGGTTTTGCCTCCTCAGTTCACTTACATAGAGACAATAAGGAAGATTAAGGAAATTGCAAAAAAGATTTCGTCTGCATTAAGTATAACGGGGCCTTTTAACATGCAGTTCATTGCAAAAAGCAATGAAATCAAGGTAATTGAATGCAACCTTAGAAGCTCAAGAAGCTTTCCGTTTGCATCAAAAGTTACAAAACATAATTTTATTGACATAGCAACAAAATCCATGATGGGGGTCAATGAAGATAAAAAATACAACACCCTTGATTTGGATTATGTCGGCGTTAAAGCGCCTCAATTTTCTTTTTCCAGGCTGCATGGAGCTGATCCTGTTCTGGGTGTGGAAATGGCATCGACCGGTGAAGTTGCCTGCTTAGGCAACAATATAGATGAGGCTTTTTTAAAGTCATTATTAGCAGTAGGCTTTAAAATCCCGGATAAAAATATTTTATTGTCAACAGGCCCGATAAAGAGCAAGGCATATCTGCTCGAAAGCATGAAAATATTAAAGTCAATGAATTTTAACTTGTATGCAACAAAAGGAACATTTGATTTTTTAAAAAACAATGGTATAGAAACAAAAACACTGCACTGGCCCTCAGAAAAAAAAGAGCCGAGCATATTAACATACTTAAAAGAAAAGAAGATTGATTTAGTTATCAATATCCCAAAAAGCTTTGAAGATGAAGAATTAGAGAATGATTATTTGATAAGAAGAAGAGCAGTAGATTTCAACATACCATTATTGACAAACCCGCAGAACACTAAATTATTTATTGAATCAATTTCTAAATTAAAGATTGAGGATTTGGAGATTAAGGAATGGGAAGGGTATGATTGAGGAAAATTATACTCATACCCTATACAGCTTCCCCAATAAATCAGCCTTGGTTATTAATCCAATTAATTTTCCAGAATCCGATACTAAAACCATGGGATAATGCCTCAGCAAATTTGATATTATCTGGATTGATGCTTTTTTAGATACTGTTGGAGGGCTTTCCTCCATTATATCATCTACATTCTTGCTTTTTTTGCTCATTAAAGCGTCCAATAAAGTTGATTCTGATATCAGGCCGACTGACTTATGGTCATCTATTACCGGCATCTGGGAAATATTGAATTTCTTCATTTTGTCTATTGACTGCTTTATGTCTGAGCTTGAAGACACACTTACAATTTTCCTGTTCATAATCTCTTCTGCCTTAATCTCCTCTTTCTTTCCCAAATCGTTTAATGTCTCAAATATCTTCTTTGTTTTTGTAAAAGTAGGGTCTATTTTCCCGGACTCAATTTTAGCAATAAGGCTTTGGGATACATTTGCCCTTTTAGAAAGCTGTGTCTGGGTCAATCCTAGGTTTTTTCTTATTTTTTTGATCTCGCTTAATTCATACGGCATAATTTAAGGAATTATTTCATAGTATTTATTCCTTTCGGAATATTTCTGTCAATAATCTTTTTATAAATACCCAAAATAAAGTTATTATTAAGGGCTTAATAATATTAAAATGCTGATTTTTAATAATTAATTTTAATTCATAAAAAATATATATGGGTAATGTTAAAAAAAATAAAAAATCAGGAGGAAACTAATATGGCAAAAATAGAATTTTTTACATCAGAGAGTGTAACAGAGGGTCATCCGGACAAAATCTGCGACCAGATAAGCGATGCAATCCTTGATGAGATCTTGAAGCAGGACAAAAATTCAAGATGTGCAGCAGAAACACTGACAACTACTGGACTTATTGTTGTTGCAGGCGAAATAACTACAAAAGGCTATGTTGAGATCCAGGATATTGCAAGAAAAACATTAAAGGAAATCGGCTATACCAATCCTGATTTCGGCATTGATTGCGAGGATGCAGGAGTTATGGTAAGCGTTCATGGACAAAGCCCTGATATTGCGCAGGGAGTGGATGATTCTGCAGAAAGAGAGCAAGGTGCAGGGGATCAGGGAATGATGTATGGCTTTGCAACAAATGAAACAGAAGAACTTATGCCCTTTCCAATTATAATGGCCCATAAACTGACAAGAAGATTAGCTTATGTAAGGAAAGAGGGAGTGCTAAAAGGCTTAGGCCCTGATGGAAAGAGCCAGATTTCAGTTGAATACCATGACGGCAAGCCAAAAAGACTGAGCGCAGTTGTTATTGCGCAGCAGCATACTGATGAAACATCAGAGGAAGACTTAAAGAAAGATATCGTTGATAATGTAATCAAGCCGGTATGCGGGGATTTTCTGGATGATGACACAAGAATTCACATAAATGCAACTGGGAAATTTGTGATTGGAGGCCCTGAAGGAGATTCCGGCCTGACAGGAAGAAAAATCATTGTAGACACTTATGGAGGCTTAGGAAGGCATGGCGGTGGAGCTTTTTCAGGAAAAGACCCAAGCAAAGTTGACAGGTCCGGAGCATACGCAGCAAGATGGGTTGCAAAAAACATAGTTGCAGCAGGCCTTGCAGACAAATGCGAAGTGCAGCTAAGCTATGCAATCGGTGTTCCTGAACCGACATCCGTAAATGTGGACACATCAGGCACAAACAAGATTCCTGAAGACAAAATTGTAGAGCTAGTAAAAAAACATTTCAAATTAAACCCAAGAGAGATTATCAAAAGGCTTGATTTGCTAAGGCCCATATACAAGAAAACAGCTGCATACGGACATTTTGGAAGAAACGACCCTGATTTCACATGGGAAAAAACCGATGTGGCAGAAGCCTTAAGGGATGATGCTGGATTAAGCGGTGATTAAGAATTAAATGCAGTAATTAACTAGTTAATTGAAAAAACCTAATTACAAAATACTCCATCCCCATACCTGGATTTTGCCCTTTGCTTTAGTTCTTTGTATTCATCTGCATTAAGTTCAAGAGTGTTTTTTATATCTTCAAAGCTTGAGTACATGCCTAAAACATTCAATGCTTTTTCTACCTTGCTGTCTTCATTGCTCATTATTAACACCTCTAATAAGGGATGCTTTTACTTCAAATTCTCATATATGGTGGTGGATGCAACTTAATGAAATATCTAATATCCGCCACTATATTCGAAAACACAAATATATTTCGATTCTTTTTGTGTTTTCCGCTATAAAAAGCTTACTATATGATAATATACTTTAATATATATTTTGCATTAGTTATATTTTTAGTTAAAAAATAAGAAGAAATAGGGCAAAATTAGAAGTGAAAAATTATTCCCCTTCAAACTCTATTAGAGAAAATGCCTTATAGCCTTTTAATTTCTCCCTGCCCTTAAGGTCTATCAGCTCTACAAGAAAAGCGCACTCAACAACTTCCCCTCCTAGCATCTCAACCAGCTTGATAGCTGCAAGGCATGTTCCTGCAGTAGCTATTAAATCATCCACAACCAAAACTTTCTGGCCTTGTGTTATCCCATCTTTATGGATTTCAATAGCAGCATTTCCATATTCTAAAGCGTATTCCTGCTTCATTGTATGATGGGGCAGCTTTCCTTCCTTCCTTGCAGGAACAAAGCTGCATCCTAATAAATAAGCAAGTGTAGCGCCGAAGATAAAACCTCGAGACTCAATCCCCACTATAATATCAATATCTATATCCTTATATCTTTCATAGAACTTGTCCATTGCATACTTAAACGCATCCTTATCCTGCAAAACTGTTGTTATGTCCCTGTACATTATACCTTTCTTAGGAAAATCAGGTATTGTCCTTATGCTGTTTCTTAGTCCTTCATCATCCATTAAAACCACCTCAAAGCTAGTTTTTGGAAGTAATATAAAAGATTTTCTTTAATCAATCAGATGTTAGTGTTAAAGATAGTGCTTATGCGTAAATTGCCAATGGATTAATTCCCAAAAGGTTGGGATATACGACCTGAGCAAAACATAGTTTTGCGAAGTTGAGAAGTCCTCTAAGGCCTCGCATAAGCACGAACTAAAATTTTCAACCAAACCAAATCCAAAAAACCTTTAAATACAATAAAATAACTCCGCAATATATGAAAGTCAACAATAAAGATTACCAGACAGTCTGGATGGAAGGCAATGAAGTCAAATTAATTGAGCAGACAAAGCTCCCGTATAAATTTGAGATATACAGCTCTAAAAGCCATAATGAAACAGCATCTGCAATAAAAACAATGATTGTAAGGGGCGCAGGAGCTATAGGCGCAACAGGAGCTTACGGACTTGCTCAAGCAGCCTTAGAAGCCAATAATGAAAATTTCAAAGAATACATAGAAAAAGCAGCTGAAACTCTAAGAAGCACAAGGCCAACTGCCCAAAACCTGTTTACAGGAATAAATTATGTTTACGATGCAATAAAAAACATCTCTGATCTTAAGCAAATGCAGGAAACTGCAGTCAGTAAGGCAAAAGAATTCGCTGATTATGATGCAGATGCCTGCAAAAAGATAGGCGAGCATGGAAACTCTTTGATTAAAGACAATTATAAAATAGAAACCCACTGCAATGCCGGCTGGCTTGCATTTGTTGATTGGGGCTCTGCTTTATCTCCGATATACTATGCTCATCGCTCAGGAAAAAAGGTCTTTGTCTATGTTGATGAGACAAGGCCCAGGAACCAGGGCAGTTTTCTTACAGCTTGGGAATTAGGGCAGGAAAATGTCCCTCATGCAATTATTGCAGATAACGCAGCAGGCTTTTACATGAAAAATAAGGAGATAGATATGATGATTGTAGGAGCAGACAGAATCGCTGCAAACGGCGATGTAGCAAATAAAATAGGCACATATGAAAAAGCTGTTCTGGCAAAAGAAAACAATGTTCCTTTTTACGTTGCAGCCCCAACGACTACTTTTGACTTAAATACTGAAGATGGGAATAAAATACCCATAGAAGAAAGAGACCAGGATGAAGTTTTATTCATAAACGGCATTGATGAAAATAAAAATGTTGTCAAAGTAAGGATAGCATCTGAAAAAAGCGACGCAAAAAACCCTGCTTTTGACGTAACGCCTGCAAAATACATAGCCGGGATAATAACAGAAAAAGGCATTGTCAAGGCAAATAAAGAAGAGATTAAAAAGCTGATAGGATAATAATTACTGTTTCTTATATTTAAAATTTTTATTTAATGTCTTCTGGTGATATGTGCATTATTTATGATTTTCATGCCCTGTATGCTTATGTCTGCTTTTGTGCTCATGCTTTTTCTTATGTTCATGTTCTTCTCTTGTTGTCGTTTTTTCAGCTCTAAATTTTCCCTCCGGAGCGAATATTAAAATATAAACCAATATGCCAACAATGACTATCACAATCATAACAATAAAACCAAAAAAGATATCGCTTGTTTTTTCCTTTGATTCTATGCTGTCTGCAGCAGCCGTCATATTAATTTCGCTTTCCGGCTTTAAATCTTCTTTTGTTTCATTTGCAGCCTTTTCCACTGTTTTAGTTTCTATTTTCAGGCTTTTTTGCGCAGTGATAGCAAAGGAAGAAAAGCCGGGGCTTGTTGCCTCATAGAAAACCTTGCTTGCATTTTCACTCAATTTTTTAGTTGGCAGTTTCCCCCATCCATTTGAGTATCTGTTCAAAGCAACGGTATTCTTATCAAGGCTATTTTCATCCAGCCATGACTTATTGACTTTAAACTCAATCCTTGCATTTCCAATATCTTCATTGGTTATTCCTTTCTCCTCAATTTCAATGTACTGGAAGACATTGCCGGATATTTTGCTTGGCGCCTTGCTCTCATTGATAACTCTTATTGTTATTGTGACACTTGATAAGTCTTTGTTCGCTGTAAATTCGGTCTTGGAAAATGCAATGCTTTCCCTGTTGACATTGATCTTGATTTCCTGCCCATCTGATATTTCAGAATAAAAATGGGTTTTTACTGCTCCTGTTGAGGCTGCTGCAGCTCCTCCGCCACCGCCTCCACCGCCTCCTCCTCCGCCACCGCTGCTAGAGGAACTGGAGCTTGGTGTACTGCAGTCAGTTGTTTTTGAAGCATCATTATCATTACAGTCTGTTCCAACACTGCAGCCATTCCCATAACTATCTCCATCCTTGTCTTCACAAAGCTCTTTTACAGCAGAATGATTAAGCCCTGTAACCTTATATCTTGTGCCAGTATCAAAACAAGTGTATCCATTACTGGTTGTATTATCGCAATTGACTAAATTCTCGTTTGTCCCATCACATATAGAGCTTATATTATCAAAGCCTATATCCAAATCCTTTATGCAGACAGCATCCACAGTTGCATTGACTTTTTCAAGGAAAACTGTCTTTGTCTTGTTCATCCCAGTAAGGTTTATTCCTCTTATGGAAACTGCGCCAGTTCCGTTTATTGTCCTGTTAAATGTTATGCTTCCCAAATCAAGAGTATTGTTTTCATTAAAGGTAAAATTAAACTCCACTATTGGCGCAGTTCCATTAGTTATGTTTATGAAAAACGTCCCATTGTAAAGCTTAGATAAGTTAGCTGTTCCGTTTATTGTTATGTTTATTGATGATGTTGTGTTTATATTGCTCAGGTTTCCGGATAAAAAATCGCTGCCGTCACTTATCCCGTCATTATCATCATCAGTATCATTAAAATCAGGATTCCCGTCATTATCTAAATCTCTTGAATCCAGAACAGATACTGTTACAATCTTTGAGTCTATATTTTCTGAATCATTCACAGTTATATTTACATTAAAATTCCCGCTGTCTGTAAGGTTGGTATTCCAGATAAAATAGATTCCATCCAATGAAAATCTTGATGAATCGTTTATTGTAAAAGTCAAATTATCATTATCAATATCTGAAGCATTTGTTGTTATATTCACCCTCTGTGTTTCATTAACAGTTACATTGTTCACAGTTATATTTATCACAGGCACAGCATTCTTTATTGTCATATTAGAGCTGTTAACCCAACTGCTCCAGTTTGCTCCGTCAAAAACCCTGGCGCTAAATGCCCATATCTGACCTTTTGTTGTGTTTTGCTTTGATACAGAAGTCAGATT
>NZEC01000006.1 GCA_002688925.1 archaeon | reverse complement strand
TGATTTTTTTGTATAAAATGTCTCTTCCAAACGCCATAAAAGTATACTTTGATTAACTAGTATATAAATCTATCGATAAATTTGCCAATATATCCACTAATATCCTCATTAATATCTTCACTAATATCTTCATTAATATCTTCACTAATATCTTCATTAATATCTTCACTAATATATTTATTAATACCTTTATCGATGAATAAATCATCTAGGAATATCTTATTACTCGGAAGAAGATTTTTAGTAAGAAAGGAGAGCCGATTTCGATTTAGAGCTAGTTTTTCAGAAACATTTAAATATTCTTTTTTTATTATTAAAGAAAATGGTGAGGAAGCGTAAATATAAAACAAAGAGGAAGTCAAAATCCAATAAGGTGTTTTAGTTAGAGGTTACATACCCCCACAACCTGTAATGTTTCTTACAGATAATACCATTTCTGAACGTTTTAAGCCATTTCTTGAGAAGAGATCTGGAATTTATGTTTTATACTACAATAAAAAATTATACAATGTCGGAATAGCCCAAAATTTATTCAAACGATTAAATGATCATCTCAATGATAAACATAAAGGAAAGTGGAATAAATTTAGTGCATGTATTATACACAAAAAAAAATACATTAAAGAAGTTGAATCAATACTTCATAGACTTGCTGAGCCATCTTCTAACGAATGGAAGGGAAAATTTAAAGAACATCATAAACTTGATAGGGAAATTAAAAAGATGCTTAATGAGTTAAAAAGAACAGGAGATAGGATAACCAGGTTTTATGATAAAAACTAAGTAATAATCAGAAAATCGATTGTAAACTCTATTTAAACTTTATCTTCTTTTTCTTGAAAACCTTACCTTAATTTTTTTAATCATCCCAAATCAATAAGATCCCTCAATGATTTCATGCCTTTAACTAATTTTATTGGAACTTTAACTTCTACTTTAAAAACATCTGATGCTATTGTGTTAACAGAATCATTAGCCGTAAAAAACATGTAAGTTGTTCCGGTAAAATCATTATCCGATGTTAAGACGGCTATTTCATTTTCCAATGAAACATTAATGCTGGAATTTTTATAATAATTGAAGGTAAGATTATCATTTTCCAGGTCATAGAAGTAATCATTCAAATTTATTTCATGCTTTTTATCCCTAGAAAAGGAAATATCTGAAAAATTTTTCCTTAATAAAGGCGGATTATTTATTTTTTTATCAATTAGTACCCGGTAGGTTATGCTGTCTAAAATTAAGCTGGAATTATCTATTTCAAATATCAATTTATAACTAGAGGAATTTAAATTTGGCAATATGCAGCTTTCAAGGCATGCATCTTCAAACCTGACAAAATCTTTGTAGAATTCTGCGCTTAGATTTTTCCATTCAGAATAGTAAATTTCAGAATATGGGACTTGTAAGCTTAGGTTATAATCAACGTACAGCACCTGGGCAGAGATTATATTATTCAAGCCAGCGCCATACTGCCCATAGGTAGAATAAAGCGGCTCATTCCAATCAGGCCTTACAGAAGATAAATCAACAAAGCTGCAGCATCTACTGCTGCCATAACATGCTAATATGTTTTCTTCATTTTCAACAGAAAAAGTATCCCACCTCGTGCATAGGTTTTTTTCATCAACCTGCCAGTCAAACTCAGTGTTTTCAACAGTCAGATCAATAACACCATCTATGTTTTCTCTGCCGTCGTCATTTGCATCATAGATGCTATCCTGCTTATATCCAAGAGCGATGTTTATTTTGTTTACAGAAATATCTTCTATTGTTTCATTAACAACTGTCTCATTTAAGGGTTCTGTTGTATTTATTGTATCATTAATTAAATTATCATCGATTTCTTCATTACTTTCTTCATCATCACTTTCCTCCTCTTCTTCATCCGGCACTTCTATTTCCAAAAATTCTGATTTTATTTTTATCTTAATAATTTCTTCATCATCCCTGACATCCAATATGGCTGTTAGGGAATCAATAAGTGCAGTTTGCTCTGCTGTTAAATTTCCTGTCACCTCTGTTTTAGTCTCATTATCCTCTGTTTCAATCTCAATCTCAACATCATCTTTTGTTTCATTAATATTTGTAATTATGCTGTTGATGATCGCCTCTTCATCTGCTGTTAAATTTCCTGTTATTTCAACCTCAATCTCATCTACTATGACAACAAAGCCAGTAATTCCTTCTAAATCGCTTTCCTTTAATTTTTTATTGTCAAAAATCAGATAAGTATTATTTTCATGCTCAAGATAAATTTTTACTGTTCCGCTGTTTTTTACCTCACCATTCAGCTTGACTGATTTTAGCAAGCCTTCATTTTCCAGATTCCAAGTATAATCACTATTTTCATTGACAATTAAGCCTATATTATCGGTAAAATTAGATTCTTCTGTTATAACGGAATATCCTGTTGTAGCTGGCTTTATGAAGAAGATTATTGAGGATACTGCAATTAATACTAAAACCAAAGGAATACTTTTTAAGAGTATATTTTTTAGCCTATTTTCTTTTGCTAGTATATCCATGGGTACATGCTTATTACTATTCAACATATTTGTTTTTCTAATAGTTTCAGGAGAATAGCATTTGTCTGGATTTTTTATGTAGATATTCGATTTCTTATGGCTTTTTTTATATTTCATGGTCTTTTTATTTTTATTTTCTTTAATATATTATTCAATCTATATTTAATTTTATTGGTTTCTTTAAGTATATCAGACTTTATTTTAGTGTTAAGAGAGAAATTCATTAATTTATTATGGGTTAAAATAATCTGATTGTAAAGTTCAATTAAATACTTATGATTTTTAGATTTGATATTGGAATTAAATTCAGCAGTTAAACCTTTAAAATCCTTATATAAATTCTGAGCATTCATTTTGCTGTACTTTGGAACAAAATATCTCAATGCCATAAACGATAGTACAATAATAATAGTAATTAAGATTATATAGATCAATATTTTATACCCAATATACTTTGCCAATTCAAATCTTTTAACTTTAGTGATTACTTCAATAATCTCGCTGGAAATTGCAATTGTATTATCAGCATAAATAACTTCAGCAAGAAGAGCATGCAGGCCCGGCTCTAAATCTTTAGGCAGCCTGAAGGATTTATCAAGAGTAAGCTGATCTATAGCAGTCAATTTCTCGCTTTCCTTAAAAACAATATTGTTATTCAAATCTTTTACCAGGTAGTTTAGTGTAACATCAATTTCCTCAGCAGTTTTCAGGATTATCTTGCTTTTTATCTCATCTCCAGGCCTGACTATCTTATATGGGGCATTTACTTCCAGTATTATATCAAACAGGAATTTTCTGGTTACAGATTCAATTATTACAGGGATAGATTTCTCAAAATTTAATCCAGATGCTGTAATTTTTCCTATAAAACTGCCTGATTCACTGCTTCTAAACTTTGCTATTACAGTTTTTGATTTGCCCGGCTCCAAATCAAAGCTATCTTCGGATAAGGATACAAGCTTTTCGATACCTTCAGCATCCAACGAAATACTTATAGTTTTGCTGCCTGTATTTTTTATTGTTAATGTTTCTTCAATAGGCAATCCAGGCATAAGATTTACTTTTATGCTGCCAGGTGTTATTCTAATTTTGGTGCTTTTCATGCCAATTACAAAATAACTTAAGCCAGGAATATTTGCCCCATAATTGATATATGCGGCATCTTCTTCAATTATTTCTACACTCAATTCATTCCAGTTATCATTATCATACCTGAATAATGCAATATCTTCTCTTGCTAAATTGTTATCTGTTAGCCATGATTTTGGAATTCTAAAGCCTATTTCAATACTGCCTATAGCGCTATCAGCTATATTTTTTTTATCTATACTGATATATTGGTAGACATTTTCCGATGGCTCTTCTGCAACAGGATTTTCCATTAAGGCAATAACTGTTACTTCTGCATTAGTCAGGTCATATCCGATATTGTTAATATCAACACGAGTTATTGCTATATCTTCATTGTCAATAGTGAGGCTTACAGATGATCCTGAAGGAATTATACTCCACAACTGGCTTTCTGAAGTTTCAGCACCGGTTGGAATTACGCCACCACCTGCTCCTCCTCCACCGCCTCCTCCACCGCCAGAATCTGCGGCTGCTGCACTTCCACTATCTTCAACAGGGCAGGAAGAGCTGCTGCATAGATTACTGCAGCAAAAGCCTCCCTGGCACTGGCTGTTTGCAGTGCATGGCTGGCTGTCGGCTAGAAGCCACGTATGAAAAAATCCTATGAGGTTTTTGTATGTTGATGAATTAACAACACCGCTGACAATTCCTGTTGAAACATAACTCTTGTAATTGCTGCTGTTTACTGTTTTCCCACCGCTTGATATTATTGAGGAAATTTTGTAATTTGAACTGTTGCTCTGAACAGAATAAGCTATATTTGCAGCTAGTATAAATGCTAGAAGAAAAATTAGAAAAAGCTGGAGTTTTTTTGTAAGCCTGTGGATTTTCATTTTTTATGCTTTTTTTGTTTATTTCTTTTTTAATGGTTTAATAATTTTTCTAAATATTGGTTGGTGTGAGAGCCAGTGCTTATGCGTATAGTGGAAATGGCAAAATTCCATACATGATGGGAAAATTAGAAATTTTCCGTCACCCATCAAAATGGGTTTTAGTTTGCCATTTCGAACATAGCAACTATGAACACATATTCAATTATTTAGCGCAGTTGAGAATCCCTCTAAGGCTTCGCATAAGCACTGGCTTTCTAAATAATCTAAATATTCCCAAAACTTTTTATATAATTATAGTATTAGTACTATTATGAGAAGAATAATTTCTTTTTTATTGATATTTGTGGTTATATTTCTTTTTGGCTGCGGTAAAGAAGAAATAATGGAAGAAGAAAAAATTACTGCAGCTGTTATTGATGAGATTGAAGCTGAAGATAAGGAAGTTCCTGTAATAGTGGAAGAAGAAAAAGAAGATATAGTTACAGTGAGGTTGTGTCATGATACTGATAATGGCATTGTAAGGTGGGTCAATGGCTCTATTTTTGGTTTTTACGGTAATTCAACAAGGTTCGAGTTCAAGGATTACTGCCAGAATAAGAATTATTTGATGGAATTCTATTGCGAGGATGAAAATCCAAAGCAATTCCTATTTTTATGCAGGAATGGGTGTGAGGATAATCATTGCGCTTAATAATAAAGTTTTATAGCTTCTTCTTCCATGAAATGAAGATTTTTAGCTGGAACTATCAGGCATTGCATACCGTTCTTAAAATCTGTTTTTAGGAGGTCTTTTGCTTTTCCGGCTTTTATTATTTGATCTAAACTTCCTAATTTAGCGCAGCCAATGCATAAAGTGCTGTCTTTAAACACATTTTCTCCTCTTTTTAGTTCTACTTTTAACAAATACCTAATTGCATCATTTACAGCCATGCTGTTATTTGTATCTGGATTTAGATCAAGGATAAATAAAGTGTGGAGGTTGTTTTTTTGGTTTAACTTTAGGATATCATAAGGAGTTTCTACATTCTCATTTTCAAATGGAATGCTGGGAGTTTTGCCGAATTTGTATAATTGCAGGCCTGTTATACTCACTACAGTCAGTACAGAAGCATTATTGATTACTCTTGTTTTGATTGCCATGTTTCTAGCTCTTATATATAAATCTGTGTGGGTTGTGGCTGAAAATACATCTCCAACAACTAAGAAAGCAACTTCCTTAGTTTTTGCATTTTCTAATATTGTTTTATCTGCATCTATTTCCACTAGTTTCCTGTCAGCCAGAATAATCTTCTTTCCATATAGATCTTCTAAATACTTGATATTGCAGTTAATTTTAGAAGTGTAGTTTTCCAAATATACTATATCTGCTTTTTTTACTAGTTCCAGGCCTTTCACTGTTATGTCTTTTTCATCATTCAGGCCAATTCCTATAAAATAGAGAGTCATAAAAAGAGTAAATATGCTTTATTTATAATTTTAATCATAAAAAAGCAAGTAAGATTAAACTTTAAAACAAATAATTTTGATATTAAAAGAAAATCAGGCCTCGCCAATGCGCTCGGCATCTATATCGCTCGCCACAATGCTCGCTTTAACAAAATTCCCATAATAGTATACTAAAACATATAGTTTACACTTTAGAAATCTTTAAATATCAGTTTATTCATTAAATAATATATTAAGAAAACGATATTTGAGTTTTTTTGGCGAAAAACTCAATAAAGCGGCTTTTTTTGGCGAAAAAGCGTGCTTAATCGGCTTGTTTTGTTGTGTAAAAGTTCTTTTAACAGTTAAATTGCTCTAATAAAGCTATTTGTTGGCGCAAATAACTCAATTCTAAGAAGTAGTAGGAATAAACTTCAATATAAATATTTTGGTACTCTAACATTTATATTTGAATGTAGATATTGAAAACCACAAATTAAGGGGTGTGAAAATGGATTTTATCGTGGAAAACGCAATAAAAACTAGTGAGCAGAATAAAGTAGATGATGTAAATATGGTAGGACATGCAAACATAAAAGTTTTAGGTATAGGGGGAGCAGGCAATAATATGGTTGGCTGGCTTTATAATAAAGGTGTTAAGGGAGCTGAGATATTAGCATGTAATACCGACCAGCAGCATTTGGATATGATAGCTGCTGACAGGAAATTCTTAATTGGAACAAGTGTAACAAGGGGTTTAGGATGTGGCGGTTTTCCTGAAAGGGGAGCAGAAGCTGCACAAGAGAGCTTGCAGGAAATAAAGCAATCCTTAAAGGGAAGCGATATGGTTTTTGTATGCGCTGGCATGGGCGGAGGCACAGGAACAGGAGGAGCTCCACTAGTAGCACAGGTTGCAAAGGATACTGGCTCTATTGTTATAGGCACAGTAACTATGCCATTTATAATCGAAAGGGCGCGGGTTGATAAAGCAGAATTTGGATTGCAACAGCTAAGAGATGTTTCTGACACAGTTATTGTGATAGATAACAACAGATTGGTTAAAATAGCTGGGAATTTGCCAATACAGCAGGCTTTTGCAGTAGCTAACGAGCTTGTGGCAACAATGATCAAAGGGATTGTGGAAACAATTGCAGTTCCAAGTTTGGTTAATTTGGATTATGCTGATGTAAAAGCAATCATGACAAATGGAGGAGTTGCAGTGATTGGTGTTGGAGCAAGCGATACTACTAACAGAGTGGATGAAGCAGTTAAAGGAGCATTGCAAAATCCATTGCTGGATATAAATTACAAAGGAGCAACAGGAGCTTTGATCCATATAGTTGGAGGATCAGATATGACATTGGATGATATCAATAAGATAGGGGAATTAGTGACTGATAGCTTAGATGCAGATGCAAATGTTATATGGGGAGCCAGAGTTTCAGATGAAATGAAAGGAAAGCTTACTGTAATGACAATTGTGACTGGCGTGAAGAGCCCCTGGATTTTGGGAAAGCAGAGCGTGCTTGAGCCAAGCCCTGAAGTTGCAGAAATAACCGAAGAGCTGGGCATAGAAATCATAGATCAATGATCACCCTTTAGTCTTTGTGGTGGCACCTTTTTAGGTGTGTTTTTCTATGCCTTCATTATTGAAAACCACCCCCAACGTTTTTAAAAAATGAAGGCATTTATCCCTCGCGAGGGGGATTTATTTTTTTATTTGGAATATTGAATTCTTTAGGTCTTGCAATAGGTATTTGAAGATTGCAAAATAAATATAAATAATCCTATAAATTTCCGACAAATTTAAATAAAATAAAAACTAATCATTACAATATTGGGTGGTTTTATGGCTGAAAAGCAAAAAAAAGAAGAAGTACAAGGAAAGGAAATTGGCAAAATTTCCCACTATTACACAAAACTATGTGTTGGAATTATAGAGTTAACAGGCACTCTAAAAGTAGGAGACAAAATAAGGATTAAAGGTGCTACAAGTGATTTTAAGCAAACAGTGGATAGTTTACAGATAGAGCATAATAAAGTAGAGGAAGCAAAAAAAGGGCAGAGCATTGGCTTAAAGGTCAAGGAACATGTAAGAGAGCATGATGTTGTTTATAAGTTATGATTTTAATATTTATTGATTTTTTCATTTAAAAACAGCTTTTATTCTTCTAATTCCTGCTGCAGAACTCTCTTCTTTTTTTATTTTGAAGTTGCCAAGTTCATTAGTGTTATTAACATGAGGGCCCCCGCATATTTCAACTGAAAAATCTCCAATAGTGTAAACTGAGACTTTTTGCTTATATTTATCTTCAAAAACTCCCCGTGCATCTCTTTTTTTTGCCTCTTCTAAGGTCATTTCTTCTTTTTTTACTGGAATAGATTCTTTTATTTTTTCATTAACTAGGTCTTCTGTTTGTTTTAATTCTTCCTTAGTTAATTTTCTGTCAAAATTAAAGTCAAATCTTAGCCTTTCTGAGGTTATGTTGGAGCCTTTCTGGATAATGTTATTGTTTTTTAAGACAATCCTTAAAGCTGCATTTAAGAGATGAGTGGCTGTATGGAGCTTTTTGGACTGCTCTGAGCTGTCTGACAGGCCTCCTTTGAATCTTTTTTCTGCGCCTTTTCTTGAGAGTTCCTGGTGTTTTTCAAATTCTTTTTCAAATTCTTTTTTATTTAACTCAATATTTTTTTCTTTTGCTAACTCTTCTGTCATTTCTATAGGAAATCCATAGCTTGAGAATAAGATGAAGGCTTGTTTTCCTGTTATTTTTTCTCCTTTTGCTAATTTGTTGAATTCCCTTAAACCTGTTTCCAATGTTCTCTTGAATTTTTTTTCTTCTTTTTTTAATTCATCTAAGATAAAGCTTTTGTTTTCATTTAGTTCTGAATAGCTATCTTTATGGGTTTGGATTACAATTTTTGCTATTTCTGATGTAAAGTTTTCTTTTTCTATCCCCAATAATCTAAAGTGCCTTATGGATTTTCTAATCAATCTTCTTAAAATATAGCCTTGGTCTAAGTTGCTTGGAGTTATTTTTTCTGCTAAGATAAAAGTAGATGCTTTTAGATGATCTGCAATTATCTCAATTGATTTCTCATTTTGATTTTTGGCATTGTCTTTAATTTTGCCTATTATTGGTGCAAACATTTCAGTATCATAAACAATCTTTTTCCCCTGCAGCATTGCTGCTGCCCTTTCAACACCCATCCCTGTATCTACGGTTTTTTGCTTTAATGTTTTAAAAGAGCCATCTGCTTTTTTATCATACTCTAGGAATACATCATTCCATATCTCAAAATATTTTCCGCAGGAACATCCCGGTTTGCAGTCTTTACTGCATTTTTCTTTTCCTGTATCGTAAAACATCTCGGTGCATGGGCCGCATGGTCCTGTTTCTCCTGCTGGACCCCACCAGTTATCTTCTTTTGGAAGGAAATAAATCCTTTCTTTTGGAATTTCTAACGATTCCCATATCTTAGCTGATTCCTCATCTTTTGGAGCGTCTTTGTCTCCTTTAAAACAAGTAAATGAAAGCTTATTTTTATCAATGCCAAGCCATTTTTTATCTGTTAAGAATTCATAGCTCCAGTTAATTGCTTCTTTTTTCCAGTAATCACCTAATGACCAGTTTCCAAGCATCTCGAAAAAAGTCAAATGTGATGGGTCTCCTACTTCATCTATATCCCCTGTCCTGATGCATTTCTGCACATTAACAAGGCGCTTTCCTGCAGGATGAGTTTCTCCAATGAAGTACGGAACTAATGGATGCATGCCTGCTGTTGTGAACAAGACAGTCGGATCATGCTCCGGAATCAGGGAAGCAGAGCTGATAAAAGCGTGATTTTTTCCTTTAAAGAATTCAAAGTATTTTTTCTTCAGCTCTTTTGCGTTCATAACTGAATAAGAATGGGATTTATTTAAAAAGTTTGCTTTAAAGAGATAGTGAATTTAATTTGAATTTAACTTCTTTATGGCCGCAATTGAACAGAGGATGGTTTTTTCAGGGAATATTTAGGAAAGTTCATAAATTAAAGTAAAAGAAAAGAGGAATTTAAAGGTTATGTTCTTGGAACCCTTATTTTTTGGTCAACATAAATTTTTGAATAATCAATTATAGTTGGATTTATTTCTTTCATTGATGAGGGTTTGACATCATGCTTTTTAGCAATTAAATTGAATGTTTCTCCAGATTTCACTATATGTACACCACTATTATTTATCTTTTCAGAATATAACGGTTTTTGGTCAATATTTATATTATATTTTTTTGGGTCCTTTAATATTTTGTATCTGCTAAGGACTTCTACTACATACTGTTTTGTTTCATGAGGCAATTTATTTTTTATATCTTCCCATCCTTTCCCATTCTCTCTAACTATTCTTCTGATACGGGTTGGACCACCATTATAAGAAGCAAGACCAGCAAATACATTTCCATGCTCTTTAATAAATTTATTTAGATATTTAACTCCGGGAAATACGGAATCTGGACTTAACCTTTCATCAATATATTTATCAATTGTTAAACCTAATTCATGTTTTGCAGTTTTTGGCATTAAATGCATCAGACCATTTGCACCTTTATGTGATGGGTTTCTTAACAGTCCTTTTGATTCTCTAGCAATTAAAGCTGTAATCAAATTATCATCAAGATTATTCTTTGAGGCAGCATTAGTAATATAATCATCATATTGTGAAATTCTAGAAAATGCTTTTTCGAGTCCTCTTTTTTCAACTTGATTTGTAATAAGTTTATTAATATTATTATCTACTTCTTGTTCTAGACTTAATTTTTGTTCTAAATTTAATTTAATATCTTTTTTGTTAACTGGATGCAATTCTGAACTATTTACAATTATATCTGAATTTAATATATGCCCTTTTGAATCATCAAAAAACTTAGCGGTTGCAGTTGCTTTAATATCAGAATATGCAGCTTTCCAGAGTTCCAAGTGCCTCTCTAATTTTCCAGGATGCGAGTAATAATGTGTAGACATAACTATGGATAGAGGTATACCAAAAAATAATGTGGCTATTAAATTTGAATATTTTTTGTTATTTAGGTCCATAATATTCATATAAAATTAACTATATATAAACTTTTCTATTTTTTAGTTACTTTAAAGTGATTACAATTTAGTAATATTTATTTTCAATATTGTAAATAATTAAAGGCAATATGTTTAAATACTATATGGAAATCCATTCTTAAATGCTTACAGAAAAACACTATGAGGAAATAAGGGATGAGTTGAAAACCTGTAAGAATCCATTGTTCTTTTTTGATGATGATCCTGATGGGTTGTGCTCTTTTTTGCTTTTGTACAGGTATGTTAGAGAAGGGCATGGTTTTGTTGTGAAGACACATCCTAGACTAGATTCTAAATCTGTTGGAAAAATAGAGGATTATGATGCTGACAAGGCCTTTGTTTTAGATGTAGCCTGTTTAGAGCAGGATTTTATTGATAATGCTAAAGTTCCTGTGATATGGATAGACCATCATGGCCCTTTTAAAAGGGAAAATGTAAAATATTTTAATCCAAGATTAATAAAGCAGGATGGGAATATACCAACAACATACATGTGCTATAAGACTGCTGGGCAGGATATATGGATTGCAATGCTTGGATGCATAGCAGATTATTACATGCCTGATTTTGTTGATGAATTTAAAGAAAAATATCCTGGATTGATGGATAATGAAAAGAAAGTTGAAGATATTTATTTTAATACAAAGCTGGGTGAATTGATAAAGATTTATTCTTTTTGTTTAAAGGGAAAAACAAGCGATGTTATGAAGAAGGTAAAGATTTTGACAAGGATAGAGCATCCAAATGAGATATTAAATCAAGAAAGTTCAAGGGGGAAATTTATCTTTAAGGCATATGAAAAGATAAAAAATCATTATGATGATTTATTAAAAAGTGCAATATCTAATGTTAAAGATGAGAAATTGCTTGTTTTTACATATTCAGATGACAAGATGAGCTTTACAGGGGATTTGGCTAATGAGCTTTTGTATAAATTTCCCGATAAGATAATAATAGTTGCGAGAAGAAAAGAAGATGATATGAGGATGAGTATAAGGAGCTCAAAAAAAATAATACCTCCTATCTTGGAAAAATCCCTTGTTGGGCTGGAGGGCTATGGCGGAGGGCATGAGCTTGCATGCGGCGCTAATGTAAAGCAACACCAGTTTGAGGAGTTTGTTGAGAGAATGAAAAAGAATGTTTCTGATTGAATAAGATATTTTGTTCATAATTTTTGAATTACACCTTTAAATTCTTATTAATCATGTTTATTATATCATCTTTTTTGTCATGGATGCTTTTTCTTTTCGCATACATGTCTATATTTTCTTTTTTTATTTTTAAATTCATCCGGTGTATTTTTTCATTTATCTTGTTTAGCCTGTTTATGACCATATTCAGCTTGTTTTCCATGCTTCCGGGAACAGCAATAACTAGGATTTTATCATGATTGTTGTTTAGGTAAAATAATTTGCTGCCTCCAAAAGTCTTTTGCTCATCCCTAATGATTTCCTTGAGGAAATCACTTTCTGCATTAATTATATGCAGGGACATCATCACTGCTTCCTTGTACGCCTTGTTTTTTATCAGGCTGAGCTCTATTGTATCATTATACTGGTTTATATCATCAAGAAATTCATCAAACTTTGGCTCTTTTGAAATGTCATTGAAATTTAAATAATGTATAGAATCAATACCTCTATTAATGTCAATATGAGAAATAATATTCTTATAGAGCGGACCCTCTTCCATCTCCATTCATTTCACCCCCAATTTAGTATTAATAATATGTCTTAATATTTAATGCTTTGTGTTATTTTAATATGGAGTTTTATATTATTACCCCCAAAAAATATAGGCGCGGCCAATGACGCCGCGCAATATAGCGCCGCCTACATTGGCGGCGTCTAAAATAATTAAATTTATAAAGAAATTCTTTATCTCTAAGTCTATGCGTCGGTGGTCTAATGGCTATGACTGTGGCCTTCCAAGCCGCCTATCTGGGTTCAAATCCCAGCCGACGCATTTAATTAATTTTATAAACAAATACTATTTCTTGTAAAAATATGCTGAGCATAATAATACCCACATTAAACGAAGAGAAATATTTACTTGGGCTATTGAACAGCCTAAAAAAACAAACATATATGGATTTTGAGGTTATTATAGCAGACAATAACTCTAAAGACAGGACAAAGCAGATTGCAAAGAAACATGGCTGCAAGATTGTAAAAGGGGGACTGCCGGGAACTGCAAGGAATAACGGGGCAAAAAAGTCCAAAGGGGACATTCTGCTGTTCATAGATTCGGATTGTATTATTAAAAAAAACTTTCTGGAAAAATCATTGAGCCAAATAAATAAAAAAAGCACAGATATAGCAGGGTGCATGATAAAGCCAATAAACGGGAAAATTTCAGATAACCTGGCTTTTTGGATTTATAACTTCTGGATATACTTTACTCAATTTTATTGTGCAAATGCCTCTGGTCATGGAATTTTTATCAGAAAGAAATTGCATGATAAGATTAATGGTTTTAATGAAAGCATAAGGCTGTCAGAAGACATGGATTATTGCAAAAGAGCATCCAGGAACGGAAAGTTCAGGATTTTAAAAGATATAAGGGTTTATACCTCTACAAGGAGATTTGACTATTATGGCAGGCTTAATATTTTTATGAAATTATTTCTTTCTGCTTTTTATAGGATGCTTTTTGGAGAGATAAAAACTGATATATTCAAGTATAGGTTTGACTATAAGAAATAACTAAATCTTCAGGCTAACAACCTGGGACATTCCATGCTCGTTCATTGAGACTCCGTAAAGGTTGTCTGCTGCAGAGATGATAGCGTCATTGTGGCTTACTATTGCGTACTGGGCTTTTACTGAGTACTGCTTTATCATGTTTGCGAATTTCTCCGAGTTGTGCTTATCCAGGGCAGCATCAACCTCATCCAGGACATAGAAGGATGCTGGCTCGTGCTCCTGGATTGCGAAAATAAAAGCTAATGCTGTCATTGTCTTTTCTCCTCCGGAAAGGCTTCTTATATCTAAAAATTTGCTGCCGGTTATCTTTACATTTATCCTTACTCCCTCTTCAAACGGATTTTCCTCATTTTCAATCACAAGATTAGCGTCCCCTTTTGCTGTTATCATGGAAAAGAATTTTTTGAAGTTTTCATTCACAACATCAAATACCTTCATGAACAGGTCTTTTTTCTTTCCCTCTATTTCTTCCATCATCTTAAGAACATCTTCTTTCTCTGTATTCAGCATCTCTTTTTTACCGACTAAATCATGATATTGCTTTTCAACTCCTTCATAAATTTCCAAGGCTCTCATATTAACACTGCCAATCTGCTCCTGCATGCGCTCAAATTTTTTGATATCATTCTTAAGCTGATCTTCATTTTTGCTTAAGTCAAGTTTAACGCCTTCATACTGCTGAAATTCAAGGTTTAATCCTGAAAGTATTGACTGGAGCTCTGCAAGCCTTAAGGATAATGTATTAGCTTTAACTTCAATTTTCCTGCTGTCATCCTGTTTGTTGTTGATTGTTGTTTCATTTTTTTGTATTTCCTGCTCAATCTGGCTTCTTTTGTGAAATAATCCTTTGAACTTAGCATAAAAGTCTTTAGCCATAGATTCCTTTTTCTTAAGCTCATCATCTTTCTGGCTGGAAGCATCAGTTAAATCTTTTAGCTCACTAGTAAAGTCCTGCTCATCCTTTTCAAGGCCCTTCATTATTTTTTCTGTTTTTTCCAATTCACTTTTGTATATGTCCTGCGATTGAGTATCTCTTATCTTTATCTTAGAGTCAATCCTTATTATTTCCTCATTTAACTCCATGAGCTTTTCTTCAAATGCATTCAGCTCAGCAATCAGGGTGGGATTTCTTAATTGGGATATGCTTGACCTTAATTTCTGCTTCTCAGTTTTAATTGCTGTAAGCTCCTGGTTAAAGGCGCTTATCTTTTCCTGAACCAGATCTATTTTTTTGCTGATCTCTTTTTCATGATTTTGCAATGAAACCCTTTTTTCTTTCGATGCCTCAAGGTCAGTTGATTCAAGGTGCAAAGACTTTTCCATCCTTATTATTTCACCTTCCAAAGTCGCTTTTTTGACCCTTAGGCCAGATATTGACCCTTCATTTTCAGTTCTTGTTTTTTCCAGAACATCTATATTAGTTTTCATCTCTTTTATTTCCTGCTCATGCTTCTCTATATCCAGGGTTATGCCTTTTTCCTTGAATCCCATGCTGTGCTTTCTTTTTAATCTAAATCCACCATGCATAGCGCCGCTTTTTTCCACTAAATCAGCATCTAAAGTGACATATCTTGCGTTTCCTATCCCAAGCCTTCTTGATACATCTATATTGTCCACTACAATTGTGTCTGAAAAAACATATTCAAAGGCTTTTTTGAATTTGCTTTCAAAAGAAACTAAGTTAATAGCAAGGCCATGGCTTCCGTTTGATTTAGAGATGTTTTTTGCTGAAGAGCTTATTGGCCTGGGGCGTATCTTATTTAAGGGAAGGAAAGTGGCCACTCCAAGCTTATTGTCTTTAAGGTACTTAATGCATTCTGACGCTATCTTGTCATTTTCCACAATAATGCTCTTGATTTTTTGGCCTGCTGCGATTTCAAGGGCAAGAGTGTATTTAGAATCAACGTTTCCAAGCTCTGCGACTGTTCCGTAAATTTCCGGCTTTTTGTTTTTGAGATCTAATATCCGCTTAATTGCTATATCAGCATAATTTAACTCTCTTGTTGATAAGCGTCTTGCCTTTAATTTTGCAAGCTCCTCATTTGCAGCATATATTTTTTTTCTTGCATCTGAAAGCTGGGCAGCCATTGACGAATCTTCATCCAGCTTTTTATTTAATTCTAAAGTTGATTTTTTGAATTCATTTCTTTTATTTTTTACTTCTTCCAGCTGTTGCTCGTTTTCTTTTTCAACATCCAGGACTTTATTTATCTGGGCATCTATTGTGCTGATATCATGCGAAATTTTGTCTTTTTCCCTTATAAAATTGTGCTGCTCTTCCCTTATTGAATGCGCTTCTTTCTGGATCTCTTCTGATTTTTTGTCTATTTCCTCAACCTGCTTTTCTATGTCTGAAATATTATCGAGCTTGTTTTTTTCCTTAAAATCCTGTATCTTTTTTGATATGATATTTTTTTCTTCTTCTTTTGAAGAAATATCTTTCTGCATATTTTCTTTTTCTGCATTGAGCTCTTTTATCTTATCTTTGACTTCTTTTACGCTGTTTTCCAGATCATTTTTTCTCTTTTTTATCTTGCTTAACTCATTTTTTACAGTATCTATCCTGGAATTTTTTTTTGTAAGGTCTATTTTTAAAGCCTCTACTTCTTTGTTAATGTTTACCTGCTCTACTTCCCCTTTTTCCTCTATCTCTTTTGTTATCTGCTCTATTTCAGCCCTTTTTTCCTGATTTTGATTTTTTGAATTCTGTATTTTTTCATTTACTTTTTCCAGTTCTTTATTTGTCTCGTCAAGCTTTTTTTGCATCTCGTTTTTTTCATTTTCTTTGCTGTCAATCTGCAATTTTAAGTAAGAGGCTTTGTTCTGCTTTATCTTATCATTCATTTCCTTGTATTTTAACGCTTGGTCACGATCTTTCTTAAGCTCTTTAAGGTAAGTATTTCTTTCTGCCAATACTATTTCTGTCTCTTTCAGCCTCTCATCGACTTTCTGCAATTCTAAAATAGTTTTGTGCTTTTTTTCCTCATAGACAGAGATTCCTGCTACCTCTCCAATAAGTTCACGCCTCTGGTCAGGATGCATTTCCACAAATTTCACTATGTCTCCCTGCAGAATTATATTGTAGCCATCGGGATTTATCTTTGCAACTGAGAGCAGGTCAAGAATTTCCTGTCTGGTTCTTGTTTGATCGTTAATCTTGTAGACTGACTGGCCGCTCTGCCTTACAATCCGGGTTAATTTGACTTCAGAGTCTTCTGTAGGAAAAACCTTATTTTTGTTGTCAAAGAAGATCGATACTTCCCCATGCTTTGCAGGCTTTTTTGCTTTGCCCCCATTATAGATGAGGTTTGCTGCCTTTTCTGCCCTTAATGATTTTGCGGATGATTTTCCCAGAACAAAGCATAAAGCGTCCATCACGTTAGATTTTCCAGAGCCGTTTGGGCCAAGAACACAATTAAAATTACCTCCAAATAGAATTTCGGTATGCTTTGCAAAGCTCTTGAAGCCATGCATCACTATCTTGTTTATTCTTGTCTCTTTCTTTTTCTCCACTGCAATTTGCTCTTGATCTTCCATTTGATTAAAAATTTTATATTAATTATTTATAAAGGTTTTTGTGGTTTAAATGCATAATTACTAATCATTAGTAGCATTTTTTTTGTTTAATTATTGCATAATTCATATATATGTTCAAATGCTGTCAGCAGCTTTTCTTCATCAATTACTAAGATATGCTCATTTGAGGAGATTAGCGCATCAATTATGCTTATGTTATTTTCTGCAAGCTCATTGTATATTACAGAGAAAACCCCCGGAGTTTTTTTCAGTATTCTTGGATAATCGATCTCTATCATGCCGACTTTTTTGTTTTCCTCTAATATAACCGATTTCGGGAAAATTGTTTTTATTTTTTCAAAGTTTTTCCTGTCAAATACGATTGTTAAGGCCTGGGAGCCTTCTAAGACCCTTATTATTTCATGGCCCTGATAATCTATTAATTTGTCCGGCCTGCCAAGCTTTGTCTTTACATCATCTGTTCTTTTTAATAAAAGTGAGGACATCTTTGTTCTTGTTGCAATCCTGGCATGATTTAATGTACGGTAGACAGAATAAGTTTCCTTGTTTTTTGGGGCTTTTTCATATCTTCTTATTGCGCTTATTACTGAATCTAAAGAAGCTGTTATTTTTTGCTCATCAAGAATATGCTTTGCAAGGCTCCTTACATTTATAATGCCCCTGTTCAGGTCTTTTTTTAAAGAAATATCAGTCTCAATTATTTTCCACACAAATTCCCTTATGTTGGGTATGTTTTGCCTTTTCATATGACATAAAAATATGTCATAATTTAAATATTTTGCTAAAATATGTCAAAAATAATGAAATTTAGGCATATATGTCAAAAGGGTTTTAAATGGAATGTTGATACTTAGGTTTGGTGGATTTAGGTGACTGAAGAACAAAAAAAAGTATTAATTGCAACCCAAAAACGATTCGCACTAGACGCTAAAGAATCAATGATTAAAGTATTTAATAATGGTAATATTGGTTATCATTTTTTGGAAGGGGATGGTGCACTTATTGATTTAGTAAAAGAAATACCAGAATATCATGGGTTGGTTGTAAGAAGTGATTTAGTGACAGATGAACTTTTAGAAGTTGCATCAAATTTAGAAGCAATAGTCAGGGCTGGATCGGATCCCGAGAATATTAATATAACAAAGGCAAGGGAAAAGGGAATTTATGTATCTAATACTCCTGGAAGGAATGCAAATGGAGTAGCAGAAGAATCAATATGGGTGATGGGAGCAATCGCAAGAAATCTTTTTTCAGCATACGAATCAATGAAAAATGGAGAATTTTTACCAGATGATTTTATAGGACATGAATTAGAAGGAAAAAGAATTGGTTTGCTTGCTTTTGGACATATCCCCAAGCTATTATCCAAGAAATTATCAGGTCTCGGTGCAAAGGTTTTTGCATATGACCCATTTGTTACAGACAAAAAAGTCGGGGAAGAATATGGGGCAACCTTGGTAGATAATATCCAAGATATATTTGAAAAATCATTTATAGTTTCTATACATGTACCTAACCTTCCTGATACAAATAAGATTGTAAATTATGAATTATTGTCATTAATGTCTAATAATGGAATTTTATTAAATACTGCAAGACCTAACTCAATAAATTATGATGATTTAAAACAGACTCTTCTTGAAAAAGACGGATTTAGATATGCAAGTGATGTAAATAAAGTTATATTCATTAAGGATAACGAAATGGGCAAATTTCATGACCGTATATTTCTTTTTCCAAAATTAGGTGCTCAAACTTTTGAATCAAATATCCGAACAGCAACTTCTGCAGCGGACCATCTTGATGATTATTTTAATAAGGGAATATTAAATGATTGTGTTAATGTTCCATTGCCAGAAGAAATGAAAGAATATGCATTACTTACTATGTCATTGGGTAAATTCAATAAAGCATTTATTGACAATCCGATTAAAATAGAAATAGTTTGCTATGGCGACCTTAATACTCATAAGGATGATTTTAAACAATATGTCCTTAAGGGTTTATATGAAGAAAATTTAGGAAAAAAAATAACTCCATCCCAAGCACTAGAATTCGCTACTGATAACAATGTTAATATCATTACAAGGGAACCAGATCCGACAAAAATATATCCACATTCAATTGAAATAATTTACCATAGTTCAGACAGTAGTTCGCATAAAATTAGGGGTAGAATTGATGAAGGTGAATTACAGGTTACAAGAGTAGGTGAATTTAAACAAAATATCCCTATTTTTCCTTATGATACTATAATAGTCCAATATACTGAAAAAGCTGGTATGTTCGATAGAATAGGAAATCAATTTACTAAATATGGATACAATAAAGTTTATGGAGGATTTGGCCCAAATGAGGATAGAGATAAAGCAATGACTTTTATCCAGGTTGAACCCAATGGACGTGTGAAAGGAGTTGAAGATATTATTAAAGATGAAATTAACCCAATGAAAGAAGTTTATAGAGCAGTAAATATTAATATGAAGTGATTATATGCTGTGTGATACTGAGTAAAATAAAATAACTTTTATAAACCATTGAAAAAATCTTCTTCTATACAGCCCCGTAGTGTAGCGGCCAATCATCTCGGATTTTGGTGGTTAAGAATTAAGTTTTTTACCGAAAACATCCGAGGACCCAGGTTCGAATCCTGGCGGGGCTATTTATATTATTGTTCTCTTATGTAATTTAGAAAAATCCAGTTTTTAAATAAAAGAATTTATTTTTTGAGCATTAATTTTTTAAAATATGGCTGTCTTTCAACAAACTTTTGCCCGAAATTTATAACCTTTTTTTCTGCTCTTTTCAAATCCAGATATCTAACATCCCTTACATGACTGTAGTGAGACATACCATAGACTGAATAAGCCGCAACATCCAGTAATTCTTTTCTTTTATCCTCCTTTAGTGTATGATAAAGTGCAGCAATCTCAGTCCATAAATCTGCTCTTGCATCATGGGAGAGATAAAGTGAATCGTTATGTGCATCAACAATATGCTTGTATGTTCCCTCGCTTAGATGCTGATTTAAAAATTCTCCATGTCCATTGTCTAAATAAGGAAGAAACGAATCTCTTAACTTTTCTCGATCAACCTTTACTTTTTTAACCTCAACATTATCAATAATGGGATATTGTCCATCATGGTCATTTTCACTTAAAGGCAATACTCCTATCCATTTGTCCTTATATTTACCTGTTAAATAAAAAGATACATTAAATACTTGTCTTGCCATTCTCGGAAGAAATTTTTCATCTTCCCCGTACTTTGAAGTTGACCCATGCTCCTTTTTACCGCTAAAAATTTCAGCTATATTCATACCTTCAAAAATGCTTGTTTGAGTTACAAAGATATCAGTCCCATATTGGCTGGCATCTTTACCAACATCACTTCCCCAAATATCACTTTTAGACATATGTTCTGCAACCCTGTAATCAAATACTATATCTCCACCAATTATCTGATTGGGAACATGTTTTTTACGGATTGTTTGCTTAAGAAGTGACTTTAAAATATTTGTAATTGATCCATCATATTTGTGCCTTGAATAAGTGTATAAAAGTAAATTTGATTTTTCTTGATTAGATTTATCATAAGCATTTGGAACCCATAATTTATCAATACTGATTAAATCTGAATCCAGGGAATAATTTATTTTGCTTTTTAAATGGTTTGCAACTAAATAAAACATCAATTCCCATGCAATTCCTTTCCCCCTAAAACCTTCTTCAAACCTTTCCTTATATCCTGAAAGCTGAGTGTAATCAATTAGTCTTGTTTCAATTCCTCTTCTATTGCCATTAGTTTCACCAATAAATTTATTTATAACATCCCTAGTAGTATCTGTAGAACCGCTATCAATAGGAATAATCATAGCTGTTTTAACATCATTATTATCGTCCTTAATAACCTTTTCAAGGCCTTCATAACCGCATTCTAATACATGACGTATATAATTTTCAACATTTAGAGTGGGAGTAAAAAAAACTATATCTGGCTCTTTATCTTCACCAATCAAACTTTTTACTTCTTTTTCCAATATTAATGGTTTACTTTGCATTATACCTTCTCCCTGCTAAACCTATTTTCAATGCTATCAAACAATCCTATAAATAGCTTAAAAATGAAATAAAAATAGTTAGAGATTTCTACAAATATATCAGAATTAATCCTCTCTTCCAGGCTTGAGTTGCTTATTACCATTTAACACACCTAATAATGGTGTTATTGGCAACTAAAACTTAAAAAAAGCCTAATCCACCAATTATGTAACTTCTACTATATAAACATTTATATACTGAGGTAGTCATTTGTATACTCATGCCTTAACATGGTTCACTCTTTTTATCCACTAAAATTATATAAATTATAATTTTTTTATATTTCTTATAAGAACTTGTTAATAAATCTTTCTACTTTTTTCTATACTGGAATAAATAAATGCTAGAATTAATATTTTTACTCAATCATCTCTATCTCAATATTTAAACCTTCAGGCAGCGGAAATTAAAAATTTCGAGCCATTCGGGTTTAATAGATAATAACTTAGAATTATTCAATCATCTCTATCTCAATATTTAAACCTTCAGGTATAGGTACTCTCATAACAAGCCTTAAGGCCCTTTCATCAAGGCCAAGGTCAATAACTCTTTTATGAACTCTCATCTCGTATTTTTCCCATGTGGATCGGCCTTCTCCATCGGGGCTTTTCCTTGTGGTAACTCTTAATTTTTTAGTAGGCAGTGGAATAGGACCTTTCATATCCACTCCGGTTTTATCAGCAATATCATTTATATAACTGCATACTTCGTTTATCTTGTGTATTTCTATACTTGCCAGTTTAATTCTTGCTTTCTGCATTTTAATATTGCCTACCTCATGATAAGTGATTAGCTAATCATGACAAATTAAGAGATGAAAAAAGAAAATTATTTCTTAACTAAGTCAATGCACATTCCAGCAGCAACAGTTGTGCCGGAATCCCTAATAGCAAATCTTGCCATCTGAGGTATTTCTTTTTGCGTTTCGATTACCATTGGCTGAACAGGCTTTAGCTTTACAATAGCTGCATCCCCATTCTTAATGAAATCAGGATTTTTTTCTTTTTCTTGTCCTGTTGCCGGATCAAGTTTCTTCTCTATTGCCAATACTTGACATGCAACCTGTGCTGTATGCACATGGAATACCGGAGTATAACCAACAGTAACAACAGTTGGATGATTTAGTATAACCATCTGGGCTGTAAATTCTGTAGCAATTGTTGGAGGATTGTCTGTATGACCAAGAACATCTCCTCTTGCTATGTCCTTTTTGCCAATTCCCCTAACGTTAAATCCAATATTGTCTCCAGGCTCTGCCTGCTGCATCTGCTCATGATGCATCTCTATTGTTTTTACTTCTCCTGGGACACCTTTGCCTTCTCTTCCAGGAACAACAATTACCTTATCGTTGATCTTCATAACGCCTGTTTCCACTCTTCCAACAGGAACAAGACCTATACCTGTGATATTATAAACATCTTGGATAGGCAGCCTTAATGGAAGGTCTGTTGGCTTTTCAGGTTCTTTTAAATCGTCTAATGTTTCAAGCAAGGTTTTGCCATCATACCAGGGCATATTCTCTGATTTTGTTGCAACATTGTCTCCTACTAAAGAAGCTCCTGCAACAAATGGAACATCTTCCGGCTTGTAGCCTACGCTTTTAAGAAGCTCAGAAACCTGGCCCTTTACCTCTTCGAACCTTTTTTGATCGTATTTTGCCATGTCCATCTTATTGACATAAACAATAAGCTGATTAACACCAAGGGTTCTTGCTAAGAAAACGTGCTCTTTTGTCTGAGCCTGGACACCATCGCTTGGATTTCCAGAAACAACCAGAACTCCGGCATCTGCCTGAGAGGCTCCGGTAATCATGTTCTTGATGAAATCCTTGTGGCCAGGCGCATCAATAATTGTAAAATAATACTTGTCTGTATCAAACTTCTTATGAGCTAAGTCAATTGTAACTCCTCTTTCCTGTTCTTCCTTTAAGTTGTCCATAATAAAGGCAAACTCAAAGCCTGACTTACCAAGTTCTTTTGCCTTGTCCTTTAACTTTCTCATATGCTGTTCATCGATATTCTTTGTATCATATAGCAACCTGCCTACTGAAGTGCTTTTTCCATGATCAACGTGACCAATGAATACAAGATTAATGTGTACTTTTCCTTTTGCCATTTATACCCTCCTAATCGGTTATTCTTAAATAGTTTAGCATACTTGGGAATAATGGGATATTTATAAAGCTATTGGTTTTTATTTTTTTAATTTAGTGCATGAAAAATAGGAAATTTTAATAGCTACATGCAAATTATCTGAATAATATCAAAAGTTCGGGAAAAATTATGAAACAACCTAAAATACCGCGGCACATTTCTATAATTTTGGATGGAAACAGGAGGTACAGCAAAAAATTGGGAATGAAGGCATGGCAGGGCCATAAATTCGGAACTGAAAAGGTAAAAGATATTCTGGAATGGTGCCTTGAACTTAAGATTAAAGAGCTTACACTGTATTCTTTTTCAATGGACAATTTCAAGAGGCCCGAAAAAGAGAAGAAAGTCTTGTTTTCTTTGTTTAAAAAAAGTATTGATAAGCTGAAGAATGATGAAAGGCTGGATAAATATGGGATTAGAATCAGTTTTATCGGAAGGCTTGGTAAATTTCCTGAAAATATACAAAAAGAGATGGATGCTGTTATGAGACAAACATCGAAAAATAAAAAATTTAGGCTAAATTTTGCAATGGCATACAGCGGAAAGGCAGAGATTACAGATGCGCTAAAGAAAATAATTGGCAAAATCAAAAAAAATAAGATCAAGATGGAAGATATTGATGAAAATCTAGTTGGAGAGAATTTGTATCTGAACAGCAATCCTGATATCCTAATAAGGCCCGGAGGAGAAAAAAGGATAAGTGATTTTTTGCTTTGGCAGATTAGTTATAGTGAGATTTTCTTCATTGAAAAACTTTGGCCAGAATTCACAAAGGAAGATTTAATTGAAGTCATTAGGGAATTTAATCAGAGGGAGAGAAGGTTTGGGAAGTGAATTTTATATAAACATCATTTTTCTCTATTTGACTTTTTATAATTCTTAAATATTTAGGCGAGCCATTACGCTCGGCACGGTATCTTTTGATTATATGTACATGCTTGCTTTACAATTTATTGCCAAAAACAAAACCTATAAATACAAGCTTTTCTTTAAAAAATTTAGAATGGATTCTTATGACTTATTCAAAGAGGATGTAAAAAAGGCAGCAGACGAATTTAAAAAAATACCAAAAGATGAGGTTATAAGGCTTGTAAGCCACCTTGATGCTGACGGCATAAGCGCTGCTTCTATAATGGTTAAATGCTTGAATAATGACAACAGGAAATATTCCATCTCTATAATCCAGCAGGTAAAAAAAGAGATAATAGAGAATTTGGCAAAAGAGCCGTATAATCATTTTGTTTTTACAGATATCGGCTCTGGAGCGATAACAGAAATAGAAGAGAAGTTTAACGGAAAAAAAGTCTTTATTCTTGACCATCATACTCCTGAAAAATTAGAGTCAAAGGAAAATGTTTTTTTTGTAAATCCGCATAAGTTTGGAATTGACGGGGGCAAAGAGGTTTCAGGCTCCGGAGTTGTTTACCTGTTTGCAAGCAGCCTTGACAAGAAAATGGAAGAGCTTGCACATATTGCCATAATAGGCGCTATGGGGGATATCCAGGAAAATAACGGCTTTGGGAAAATAAATGATGGGATATTGAAAACAGCGATTGAGAAAGGAAAGATAAAAGTAATCAGGGGATTAAGGCTGTTTGGTGCGCAGACAAAACCGCTGCATAAAGTACTGGAGTACTGCACAGACCCATATATTCCTAATGTTTCCGGCTCTGAATCAGGAGCAATACAATTTTTGAACCAGATCGGAGTAAATCCGAAAGACGGCAAGGGATGGAAAAAGGTAAGGCACTTAAGCAAAGAGGAAATGAAAAATCTTGTGACAGGAGTGATCTTAAAAAGGTTTAATGAAAAAAATCCAGAGGATGTTTTGGGCAATGTTTATCTTTTGAAGGAAGAAAAAGAGGACAGCCCTACAAAAGATGCCAAGGAATTTGCAACACTGCTAAATGCATGCGGCAGGCTGGATAAAGCTTCACTGGGAATTGGAGCATGCTTAGGGGATGAAAGAATAAAGAAAAAGGCAATTTACTTGATGGGAGATTATAAAAAGGAAATAATTCATTCTTTGAACTGGTATAATGAAAATAAGTCAGGCAGTTTTGTGGTAAAAGGAAATGGCTATGTAATAATCAACGCAAAGACAAACATCAGGCCAACTCTAATCGGGACCTTGGCTTCTATCCTATCAAAATCAAATAATATTGAGGATAAATTTGTGATGTCAATGGCCCAGTTAATAGACAGTACAACAAAAGTTTCATTGAGAAAGGGAGGAAGGAATAATCAAATTGACTTGATACAGATTATAACAGAGATAATAAAAGATATGCCTGATTGTGAGGCAGGAGGCCATGCCAATGCTGCAGGCGCATTAATTCCTACAGAGATTGAAGACGAGTTTACAGAAAAGGCCAAAGTTGTTTTAGGCAAAATGGCAATGGAAGAAGTTGTATAATATTTTGTTTCTAAAATTAATTAAAAAAAATAATAGGATTATAGTTTCATCCTTATACCATCAATATGATCGGCTATTTCAGAGCCTGTTTTTGTCAATGTCAATAATTTTAACCTGCCCTGCTTTTCAAAATTTACCAGGCCGGATTTTTCCATTTCCTGAAGAATTTTAACAACATGGGAATATGTGCAGTCAACTGTTTTTGCCAAAGATGAAGCATAAACTTCTGATTTAGTATTTTTTAACTCTACCAACATCATAGCTGGCTTTTCCCTGAAAAAAACATTGAATATCTCTTTGTTATCCATTTTTGCTAACCCCCAAACGTTATTTTTAAACAATAGTTGTAAAATTCCTTTTATAGAATATATTTTGGAGTATATAGAGTTGTATTTAAAGGTTTCGTTTTAAGAAGTTTTATCGACGGTATTGTTAACAAATCAATTAAAAAATCCATTAAAAAGAAAAAAACAATTATTAAAAAAACAACAAAAAATTACCAAAAAATAAATACTAAAAATAATAAAATTAAATAAAAATTTTTTAAAAAGAATTAAATCACTGCTTTGCAGCAAGCTTCACATCGCCTTCATGGACAGTTTTTCTTCCGGAGTGCTTTGCTATCTTTGCTGATTGCGTGGCTATTTTTTCTGTTATTTCAGTAAGAATTTCTGTGAAAGCATCTATTGAATCTGCTGATACTCTTTTAGCTCCGGCTTTCATTAAAATCCTGCCAACAGGCGCTTTAGGAATTGTTGTAATTTTTCTTCCCATAATCTTCCCCTCACTTTTGTTTTAGAATATAAAACCCCTTAGTCTTTGTATCTTAAAATATTTTTTAGGTTGTTTAAATAGTTTTCTATTCGTCGTTAAGAATATTTCCAAGCTCTTCTATTTTCTCAGCGTATGTTACAAAGTCTCCTTCAAGCAGGGCTTCCTGCGCTTCATTGTATAATGCAGAGGCTGTACTGAATTTTTCAGATATTGTTTCAGGAACTTTAAGGTCAGATATTTTTTTCTTACTCTTTTCCACTTTTCCTTTGAAAATATCGCTCAGGGCTTCTTCTAAGGAATTCTGCATCGTAACCTTATCTTCATAAGCAACAATGACTCTTTTGAGCTGAGGCAAGGCGCCTCCTGCAGATGCTTTGAGGTAGACTGGTTCTATGTAAAGGAAGCTTTGCTCTATTGGAATGATAATTAAATTTCCCCTGATAACTTCAGATCCCTGTTGGCCCCATAAAGTCAAGAGTTGAGATATTTCAGTATCCTGGTCTATTCTTGCTTCTATCTGCATCGGACCATAAGTTAATTCCTGCTTGCTTAGCCTGAACACTTCAAGCTTCCCATAATCTTTTGGATCTGAATGTGCTGCAAACCATGCAATCATGTTTTGCTTGCCTCTGGGTATTAGTGGAGTTATCAGGAAAAACCCTTCTTTCTCCTCTTCCGGAAGCTTTAGGATTATATAGTAAGGCTTTAGCTCAATCTCATTGCTGCTGTAGATTTCTGTTGGCGTGACCCACACATCTTCCTTATTGTAAAAGACCTGAGGGTCTTTCATGTGGTATGTTCCGAAGATTCTTGTCTGTACGCGCATCAGATCTTCAGGATACCTGATATGCTCTTGCAGGCCTTCAGGCATCTCATCAAAATTTTTGAACAAGCTTGGGAAAATCTTTGCATAATTCTGTATTATTGGATCCTCTTCATCTATGATGTAAAAGTCTACATTACCGTCAAATGCATCTATTGTAACTTTAACAGAATTCCTGATATAATTTAATCCGAAAATATTCTCGCTGTACGGGAATTTGTTTGATGTTGTGTAAGCGTCCAAAATCCAGTAAATCCTGCCGTCATTAACAACAATATATGGGTCGCTGTCATACTGGAGGAATGGAGCAAGTGCTGATGTTCTTTCAATGATATTTCTTTTTATAAGCACCTTGCTGTCTTTTGTAACTGCGCCTGAAATAAATAAATTCAATGAGCCAAGGTTTAAAGAGAAGACTCCTTTTTTTATTATATTTGAGAGCTGGATTCCTGCTGCGCCATCATAAGATGCAAATACATTTTCATTGCCCAACGGATAGTCAAACTCATTGGTTTTTGTGTTGACAACGACAAAGCTGTCTGTTTTTTCTCCGAAGTAGATTCCCGGCTGCTCAATTTCAAGGTCCTTGTATCTTGTTTTTGGAGGTATATCATTGATAAACAATTCCGGCAGACCCTCGCTATTGATCATATTTATCGGAGAAGCTACAACCCCATAGCCGTGAGTATATACAAACTTTTTATTTACCCATGTCTTTGCCTTGCTGTCAAGCTGGTTTTGGTCAAGCTCTCTCGGAGAAACCATTATTTGCCTTAACCTGCCATCAAGATTGTACCTGTCGATATCAACATCAAGAAAATCATAATAAGTCCTGAACAGCTGGATCTGCCTGTATGTTGTGAGCAAAGGCCTCCAATCCCATAATCTCACATTTTCAATTGTTGCTTTATTTTTGTAGATGTCATCTATGCTTAAGTTATAGCTTACGGGAAAATCTCTTGTGGAAGCGTCAGAAAGCTTATAGGCAAATAAAGTATGCTTGATGTTCTGCTTGATGTATTTTTCCTCTATGTTGAATTCGTTTGGCTGCACATACAATAATTGAACAGCCCCCGCTATAATTGTGCCGGCAAACAATATTATCACAAAAAAAGAAATGCTTCCGACTACAAGCTTTGTGTTCTGGAGATAAGGATAAGTAAAAGCTATAAATGCTGCTACTGCACCTATGATGGGCAGAATTGTATACAATGGCAGGGTTATAGTGATATCAGTAAATCCTGCCCCATATACTGCCCCCTGGGTGGAAAACAGAATAGAGTATCTTTTCAGATAAAAGAACACTGCAGTTATTATTAACAGGAATCCGGCTAAAAAAGCCAGGTGATTTTTTCCTTGTTTTGGAACTGTTATCTTTATCTGTGAAAAACCCGGATCAAATCCCGGAAGAGCCTGTTTTGGCTCCTGAACGGTCTTTTTTGTCTTGCCGGAAAGAAGATAGGCAACTGCAACCATGACAATTGATGCTGCAATAAGGAAAAATAATATGCCTGCAGCAAATTTATAGAAAGGCAAAACAAAAATGTAAAAGCTGATATCATTCTTAAATATTGGGTCAACAAATCCAAATCCGACAAAATTAAGGAACCTTAAAACTATGAGCCATGATGCGCTTGATAAAAGCCCTGCAATAATTGATACAATTGTAATTGCAGTAATGTATATTTTATTGTGGGCTATCTTTGATTTTCTTTTTAGAACCATAAGATTCAATGATAAAAAGATGAAGAACAAAAGAAAAACTGAAAATCCTAACGCTATCTTTGAGAAAAGGAAAGTTTTGAAGACTGAAATATAGCCAAGGGATTCAAACCAAAGCCAGTCGGCATACAGTCCGGAGAGGAATAATATAATTACGACTACAAGTATGATAAACCCAAAAAGGTTGTTTTTGATTATACTGCCCTGAGCCATAAGCAATAGGAAGGGATATTGTTTTATATAGGTTGCGGTGTTTGATATGAATTAATGCGGTTTACTTGGTAAAATATAAAATAAACATATAATAAAAACCCAATAAAAAAGTTCCAATAATAAAAAATTTCAATAAAATAAAAAATTAAGATTATTAAATAAAAATTATAAAAAATAAATAACGATAAAAAATGACAAAATACAAACTAGTGTGCTTTGATGTTGACGGGACTTTAGTGGATAATGTGAAGTTTTCATGGCAGGTATTCCATGACTATTTCCAGACTGATGAAAAGAAAAGGCAGGAAGCAAAAAACAATTTCTTTAACGGTAAGATAAGCTACAAGGAGTGGGCAGAGCAGGATATAGGCATGTGGAAAGAAAAAAACATGAAAAAAGAGGATTTCTTCAAGGCTATGGGCTCTTTACGCCTGATGAAAGGGGCAAAAGAAGTCCTGGACGAGCTTAAAAGCAGGGGAATGAAGCTTGCAATCATTTCCGGCTCGATGAATGTTGTTTTGGAAAAATTCATACCTGATTATAAAGAAATATTTGATGATGTTTTTCTAAGCTGGATTTATTTTGATGAAAATGGAAGCATAACTAAGGTAGAGGCAACTGAATTTGATATTGAAAAAAAAGCTATTGCTTTGAGGCAGATTGCAGACAAAGAGAACATAAAACTGGAAGAATGCGTTTTTGTCGGGGATTTTCTGAATGATATCAAGATAATGCAGGAAGCAGGGCTTGGAATAGCATTTAACTGCGAGCATGATAAGCTAAAAGATGTTGCAGACATTGTTATTGAGAAAAAGGATTTGAGGGAAGTTTTGAAGCATATCTTATAGGAAATTATTATTATCTTTTACGCTATTTTACGATTTTACAAGATTATTATTGATTTCTTTTATTGCTTTTTTTAAATTTTTTTTATTATTGTGGTTTTTCAATATTTTCTTTAATTTATTTTTATTGGATTTTTTTAACTGCCTGATTTGTTTTATCAATAATGGAATTGCTCTGATTATATTATCAACAATCGTTATGGTAGCTTTCTTTGAGCTTCTTGTAAATGGGTTTAAGTCAACTACAATCACTTTCTTTTTGTTTTTAACTAATGCTTCTGTCCGGTCTCCGTCTTCTAACGGGACAAAGACAACATCTGCTTTTTTTATCCCCTCTTGATTTACATATTTCCTGTTGCTGCTGATGTGCTTTATTATTGATTTTTTTTGTGGAAGCAATACTTCTTTAGCTCCATTTTTAACCAGATGCTTTTTTATTTTCAATTCCCTTTTCTTTGATGGGTGGAAGATATTAATTTCAAGCTTTGCTGGAATAATTTTTGAAAGCTTTACAAGCTTTTTTGGGACTAAAGCAGCAGTATTTCCGTTTACAGATATTACAGGGTGCTTTGCATTAATAAGAAGGCAGGCAGCAGCATCAATGGATTTTTTTGCGCTTTCTGTTGTTTTTTCTTTTATTAAATAATCAAATGCTTCTCCCCTGCCATGAACAATCAACCCGGTAATTGAAGTTATGCCGTTTTTTACTCCCTGAGCAACAGTTTCCCTTGTAGTTAGGGATAAATATCTTGGATGGGCTTTTGGGATTTTCATTTTATATTGTAAATGCTCCTTTGTCCTTAATAATCAATTTCCTGCTCCCTTTGAATGGAACATCACTAAATATAGAATTCCCTAACATTATCATGGATGCATTGCCTTTATTTTTCTCGATATTTCTTATCGTTTCAATTACTTTTTTGTTTTTTAATAATCTGCTCTCTATGGAAAACTCTTTTGATATTCTTATCAAGTTTTTTAGATTCATGATTTTTTTATCCAGATTTTTAATCTTTTTTAATGATTTTAATCCGGCCTGATTTATTTTGTTTTTTATCTTTTTATTGGACAGTATTTTTTTTGTATTGATGCTGCTGAAATGTCTGCAATAAATCGCTTTGTTTTTTATATTGGGTTTTTTTACTTCAAAAGTGTAGCTTGGCTTATGCTTTATTAAAAATCCCCCATAATACTGGTTTGTAACATCCCCAAGGCCTGTTAGGTTTTCAATTTCCGCAATATGGGCTATGAATGCAAGCTCTTTTTTTGATTTTTTTAAATTCAATAATTTATTTAAAGCATAAGCTGCTGCTATTGCGCTTGCTCCGCTGATGCCAAAGCCACATCCTAACGGTAGCTGTGATTTGATACTGACTTTTACTTTTTTATCTGTTAATTTCCTTATTACAGAATCTACAGTTGGAAAATTAATCTTTTTATTGTTGAAAAAAATTATGTTTTTTTTATTACTTTTATTGATTTTTTTTATTGTGACAAAAACGCCTTTGTTGACTGTAAATCCCACTCCTAAAGAGCCGGATTTTTTCGGATTATTTCCTTTTTTTATCACAAATATGCAGCTTATATTCCCTGGAGCGAATGCTTTTGCGGTTTTTAACATAGAAACCATTTTATTTTTTTATTGTATCCAGTATTTTATTCCCAATAACCCTTTTATCTGCCAGTTTGATATGATTGACTCTCTTATTTTTATCTATAACATAAACCTCGTTTGTTTCTGTATCAAATCCCCTTTTCTTTTTCCCTATATCATTTGCAACTACTAAATCGGCTTTAGCGCTTTTTAACAAGCTAAAGGCCCTGTTTACCAGCTCTTTCCCGCTTACCCTATATTCTGCCTTAAATCCAATCAAAAATATATTTTTCTTTAGTTTTTTTATATTTTCAAAAATCTTTGTTGTTGGAGTCAATTCAAGGTGCAGATTATCCTTGCTTTTTATTTTTTTACTGTGCTTATTAATTGCTGTAAAATCAGAAACAGCAGCAGAATGTATCATTATATCGTGTTTTTTTATATTTTTTTTAATCTCTTTGAATAGCTCATTGACGTTATGAATTTTGATGTCCCTGAAATGATATTGGGGATTAATTGAATTTGCTCCCCTGATTAAAGTGACTTCTGCTCCCCTTAAATACGCTTCTTCTGCAATATAGACTCCCATCCTGCCTGAGCTTTTGTTTGTTATAACCCTTACCGGATCAATTTCCTCAGAGGTTGCTCCTGCTGTAATCAAGATTCTTTTTCCTTTGAGATTATTTCTTCTTTCAATTATTGTTTTTATTCTTTCAGTAATTTTTTTTAGGTTTGCTAATCTTCCCATGCCTTTATAGCCGCAGGCTAATATTCCATATTCCGGCTCAACAAATTCATACTTTAATTTCCTTAATTTTTCTGTATTTTCCTGCATGATTGGGTTTTTCCACATCTTTACATTCATGGCAGGGCAAATTAAAACCGGAGCGTTAGTGGCCATGATGCTTGTGCTCAGTAAATCATCAGCAATGCCATTGGCCATCTTTCCGATAATGTTTGCAGTTGCAGGGCATATTAGGAATAAATCTGCAGTGTCTGAGAGGGAAATATGCCTTATTGGCCTATTTTTTTTGATATAATCTATGTAATTGACATTCGGATTGAATAAATCTGTGTTTACCTTATTGTTCGATACAATTTCAAAATCTTTTTTATCTACTAGTTTTGAGGCATTTTTTGTCAGGATGATATGGACATCTGCTTTTGATTTTCTCAGTTCTTTAATTAAGTCAATGACTTTATAGGCTGCTATGCTGCTTGAGATTCCAATAACTATCTTTTTGTTTTTTAAATCCATATTTATAGTAAAATAAGAAGAAATATTGGTTTATAAAGTTTGTTCAATGAAAGCTATGATCATCATCAGGAAACTTCTTTTCTTTCACTTCCTTAATATAAGATTTAAATGCGCTTTTCATATCACTTCCAAGATCAGCGTATCTTTTTACGAATTTCGGGCTTAATTTATCATACAATCCCAGGATGTCATTTGATACAAGAACCTGGCCGTCACAAAAAGGCCCTGCGCCAATTCCAATTGTAGGTATTGAAATGCTGCCTGTAATTTTTTTTGCTAAGTCAACAGGAACACATTCCAGAACTAAAGAAAAACAGCCTGCTTCCTCGCATTTTTTTGCCAACTCAATTAGTTTTTTTGCGGTCTCTTCATCTTTTCCCTGGACTTTAAATTCAGTAGCAGTTTGAGGAGTCAATCCAATATGCCCCATTACCTCTATTTTGTTTTCAACTAAAAACTTTGCAATTTCTGGCTTGTTTTCTATCTTCACTGCATGAGCTCCTGATTTGATAAACGCTTCTGAGTTTAAAATTGCAATTTCATTGTCATTGTAGCTGTTTACGGGCATGTCTGCAACAATTAGTGCATTTTCTGTACCTCTGGCAACAGCGCCGGTATGCCTTATTATATCATCTACAGTTACGCTTAAAGTATTTTCATATCCCAGAATTACCATGCCCAGGCTATCTCCAACTAAAATGATGTCAATTCCAGTATCATCCATAGCTTTTGCTGTAAAGCAGTCATATGCAGTAAGCATAGTTATTTTTTCCTTTCCCTTCATGGATTTTATTTTATTGGGTGTTTTCATGGGCAAATGTAAGTTTAATTTGTTTATAAAGTTATATTATTTTTTGTTTATTTCGCGCTTGCGCGGGACCTTAACGCTCTTCTCAACTTCGCAACGCTATGCGTTGCTCAGGTCGAATATATCAACCCTTCGGAAATATCTGAATTGGTAAATTACGCGCAAGCGCCGACTTTTGCACTAACCTTTAAAATGCCAAAACTTATATATCATAAAATTCCACTATTTTTACTATTAAAGTTGCCGAGTGGTTTGAGAAAAACAAGTACAAAGCATCCAGTTTTTCCAACATTAAGAAGCTTGTAGAATTAAAAAAAAAGCAGAAGCAGACAATAAGCATCTGCATTCCAACGCTTAATGAGGAAAAAACAATAGAGAAGATAATTTTTGTTCTTAAGTCCAAATTAATGGATAAATACAAGCTTGTTGATGAGATAATTGTTGTTGATTCAGGAAGCAAGGATAAAACAAGAGAGATTGCAAAAAAAGTAGGGGCTATAGTTTATCTTGATTCTGATATTCTCAAAAGAAGAGGCAATTTCAAAGGCAAGGGAGAAAATCTCTGGAAAGGGCTTTATGCAGCTAAGGGAGACATTATCTGCTGGATAGATGCAGACATAAAAAACATACATCCAAGATTTGTTTACGGGCTTGTAGGGCCATTGCTTACAAACCCCAGGATTAGCTATTCAAAGCCGTTCTATACTAGGCCATTAAAAATCGGCGGCAAAACAGAGCCGTTAGGAGGCGGCAGGGTAACTGAATTATTGGTAAGGCCTTTATTCAACCAATACTTTCCAAGGCTTTCAGGATTTATACAGCCTTTAAGCGGAGAAGGTGCTGCAAGAAGGGAAGTTTTGGAGAAGATACCTTACTTTACAGGCTATGGAGTAGAAACTGCAATGCTTATTGATATGAGAAAAAAGTTCGGGCTTAGGTGCATAGCCCAGGTTGATTTGTATAAAAGAGTGCATAGAAACCAAAACCTTGCCCAGCTTAGCAACATGTCATTTGCAATCCTGCAGGTTTTTGCAAAAAGGGCAAATACTCTTGGCAAGCTTATACAGGTTGGCAGCATAAAGCGCAAATACAACTTAATTGAGATAGATGAAGCAGGAAGTTATACATTAAGAAATAAGATTATTGCAGACAAACAAAGAAGACCGATAATAACGCTGCCAGAGTACAGAAGGAAGTTTAAAAAAGAGCATAAGTGAGGGTTTAATTTAATTCTATATTTTATTATTAAAGAGTTTAAAAACTATCTTAATGTCAAAAACTCAAAAAAAATAAATCAGAAAAAGTTTTTATTATTAATATGATATTCATGCAATAATATTAACTGCTTGCTTTCACATTAACTGCTTTTGGACCTCTGTCCCCTTCTTCAACGTCGAATTCGACTGCATCGTTTTCATGCAAAGCCATACCTTCGCCTAGTGCTGACTGATGCACAAAATATTCTTTTCCATCCTCAGCTGCGATGAATCCAAATCCCTTCATTTCATTGAAGAATTTTACTGTTCCTTTCATTTTTTTATTCCTCCGTGTTTTGTTCCTTGTTGATTTTCACTTGGCAGGCATCGCAATAAATCTTTTTTGCCTCGCTTTTATTGACAACAAATCTTGTTTTACAATACCTGCAATGCTTCACTATATTGTAATCAACCATAACACAGGGGAATGGTAAGTGTTTTTAAATGCTTCTATTTATTCAGGCTAAATAAACTAACAAAGGAACATTTACGTAAAATTTTATAAATCAACCAAAATACTGTTTTTTTATGCCAGAGGAAATTTCAAAATCAAAGATAGAGTTTAAGTCAAAATTTATAGAGAGATATTCAAAATTAACAGACTGGGAAGAATTCAGGAAAATTTCTTTAAGCTTTTTACGGCGTTCTATAAGGATAAATACATTAAAAATAAGTGTAGATGGTCTGAAAAAGAAATTAGGGGATAAATGGGATTTGGAGCAAATTCCGTGGTGCAAGGAAGGGTTCTGGATTACACATGCAAAAAAGGAAAGAAGAGACATTGGAAATTTAACTGAACATAGTCTAGGGTATTTCTATATACAGGAAGCAGCATCGATGATTCCCCCAATAGTTTTGGAGCCAAAGGAGCATGATATTGTATTGGATATGGCTGCTTCTCCGGGAAGCAAGACAACCCAGCTAGCTGTATATATGAAGAATGAAGGCATCTTAGTGGCAAATGACTGTACAATAGAAAGGATGAAACCATTAAGCATTAACCTGCAGAGATGCGGTGTGATGAACTGCATCATAACTTTAATGAAGGGCCAATGGTTTAAGGATTTTAATTTTGACAAAATACTTTTAGATGCACCTTGCTCCGGAACAGGCACTATAAGGAAAAGCCTTAAGACTTTAAGGATCTGGAACCCGAATATGGTCAAGAGGCTTGCAGGAACGCAAAAACAGCTGATTAATGTTGCTTTTAATAATCTAAAAGAGAAAGGAACTTTGGTTTATTCTACATGCAGCCTGGAGCCAGAGGAAAATGAGAGTGTAATTGATTTTTTGTTGAATAAATTTGAAAATGCCAGATTAGAAGAGATTGAAGTCAAAGGTGTTAATAGAAGCGCTCCGGTTTTAGAGTTTGAAAATGCCAGGTATAATGAAGAGATTAAAAAATGCCTGAGAATATGGCCGCAGGATAACGATACAGAGGGGTTTTTTGTTGCCAAGATAAGAAAATTATAAGAAATAAATATATGATATTAAAAAATCAGAACTAATTACTTACCAAAACAGTGCCGGTTTTCCCAAATCCATTTCCGGACTTTAAAAAACCATTGCTCATCTTCAATTCTTTGATTTTATTTCTTAGGAAGCTAATTGTTTTTTCATTGTCCTGGTGATTGACTATGCTTCCGCACTCAGGGCATTTAAACTCAAAATCAGTTGCCTTTTCAAAATTTACTCTAACGCATGCATTTGGACAGAGGTATATATTTCCTTTATTTGCTTCCTCTTCATTTAGCCTGCTTGTAAATTTTTCAATCTTAGAATAGTGAAGAGTACTCATCAAGTCCTTTACCCTTTTCTTGTTAAAGGTCCAGTAGCTTATATACCATCCTTTTTGCCTGTCTTTTTTCCTGTAATATGTTACAAGGTTATGGTTATAGAGCCTATATAATATGTTCCTTATCTCATGAATGTCAGTTTTTACTTTCTCTGCAATCTTAAAATCAGAAATATTTTTCTTGTCTTTAAGGAACTCAACTACCTTTATGGAGTCTTCCCCAACGACTTCCTTTACAGTTTCAATAATTTTGGTGTTTGTTATTCTCATTTTATCTTGAAAAATCCCACCTCAAGGCCTGCACAGGAGAAAAGAGGTGATCAAAACTCCCATACATCCTTTGTAATGGTGGGATAATTTAATAGCGTAATTTTGCATTACAGCCTCTTATCTCTTAATATACAGCTAAATCCTTTCCACCCCCTCAGGTAAGATTAGATTGGTATATTTAGTTTTCAGCTCTTTTTTCCTCAATTCGGTCCAGAACGTAAAATCCGTAGATTGAACCTAGCATATTATACGAGTGCTTGTTATATATAAATATTATTGTAGTTTATTATAATGCTTATGAAATATCTATTGTATCAAGTATATTTAAATGTTTCGGTTTTTGGATAAGAAAACTATTTAAAAAACGAATATAATCATAAAATTAAGGTGAAACAGGAAAAATCAGCAGGAGCGGTTGTATTCAGGGAAGATAAGGAAGTTATGTATCTTATATTGAATTATGAAGCAGGGCATTGGGATTTTCCAAAAGGCAAGATTGAAGCAAAAGAAAGTGAGCAGGATACTATAAAAAGAGAGATAGAAGAGGAAACAGGAATAAAAGATATTGAGCTGATTAATGGCTTTAAAGAGAAAATAAGCTATTTTTACCGCTTTGAAGGAGATTTAATAAGCAAAGAAGTTGTTTTTTACCTTGCAAAAACAGATACAGAACAAATAACGCTTTCTTTTGAGCATATAGGATTTGAATGGCTGAATTATGATGAAGCAATGGGAAAATTGACTTTTAAGAATGCGAAAGAGATATTGAATAAAGCCAATGAGTTTATAAAAAAAGAATAATATCATCTTTTCTATAAAAAATAAAATTATCGTAAAAAATACAAAAAATATTATATACTAATAATTCTAAAGCACTGTTATGAAAAACTTTGAAGTGGCTGAACTGCTGAGGAATATTGCGCAGCTTCTTGAGATTAAAAATGAGATAGTCTTTAAGATAAGGGCATATGAAAAAGCTGCTTTAGTTATTGAGAATCTTGAAGAGGATATTGCTGATATATGGAAAAAAGGGAAATTAAGGGATATTCCCGGAGTTGGGGAAGCTTTGACTGAAAAGATAAGCGAGTTTCTTGATACAGGAAAGTTAGGTTATTATGAAGAATTAAAGAATGAGGTTCCTGTTAAGATTGAAGAGCTAGGAAAAGTTCCTGGTTTAGGGCCCAAGACTATTATGAAGCTTTACAAGGAACTGGATGTGAAGAATATTAAAGATTTGGAAAGGGCTGCAAAGCAAAGAAAGATAGAAAAAATTGAGGGATTAGGCATTGTTGTTGAGGAAAATATACTCAAGAGCATTAAATTTGCAAAAGAGTCTGGAAACAGATTTCTGTTAGGGCATGTCTTGGATATTGCTGAGGACATAAAGAATAAACTGATTAAATTAAATGAAATAAATAAAATAGAAATTGCCGGCTCTTTAAGGAGGAAAAAGGAAACTATAGGAGATATTGATATTTTGGTAACGTCAAAAAATCCCAGCAAGGTTATGGGTTTCTTTACAGGAATGAGCGATGTTAAGGATGTATTGGCAAAAGGGCATACAAAAAGTTCTGTTAGACTGAGTGAAGGATTGCAAGTTGATTTAAGGATTGTGGATGAGAAAAGCTACGGGGCTGCTTTGTTGTATTTTACAGGAAGCAAGCAGCATAATATTACATTGAGGAAGATTGCAATAAAAAAAGGAATGAAACTGAGTGAATATGGAATTTTCAATAAAAAAACCGATAAGATGCTGGCTGGAAAAACAGAGAAGGATTGCTATAAAAAGCTTGGTCTTTCTTTTATAGAGCCTGAAATAAGGGAAGAAGAAGGAGAGATAGAAGCGGCTCAAAAAGGAAAATTGCCAAAGTTTATTGGCTATAATGATATTAAATGTGATTTGCAGATGCATACAAAATATAGTGACGGAAACAACACAATAATGGAGATGGCTGAGGCTGCTAAAAAGCTCGGGCATGAATATATATGCATCACAGATCATACCGGAAACTTAAAAATTGCAAATGCAATGGATGAGAAAAGAATAAAAAAACAAAGGAAAGAGATTGATAAAATAAATGATAGGTTGAAGAATTTCAGGATTTTGCAGGGAGCAGAAGTGAATATCAAGGCCGATGGAAATTTAGATATGAAAGATAATGTGCTTAAGGAATTTGATGTTGTTCTTGCTGCTGTGCATTCGGGCTTTAAGAATTCAAAGGAAAAAATAACTAATAGAATTATTAAGGCAATGGAAAACGAGCATGCTGATATTATTGCTCATCCTTTTGGAAGATTGCTGAATAAAAGGCCTGCTTATGATATGGATTTTGAGAAAGTTCTTGAGAAAGCAAGGGAAACAAATACTGTTCTGGAGGTAAATGCATATCCCGAAAGGCTGGATTTGAATGATATCCATGTGAGGGCAGCTATCAAGGCAGGAGTTAAATTATCCATTGGAACAGATGCGCATGATGCTGAACAACTGAGATATTATAAGTTAGGGATTGCTACAGCAAGAAGAGGATGGGCAGGGAAGAATGATGTTGTTAATACTTATTCTGTTAAAGATATGCTGGGGCTGTTGAAATAAAACCATTTTCCAAAAACTATTTAAATTCTTTATTTTCCACAAAAACTATGGTTAATGTTGCTATAAATGGCTTTGGCAGGATTGGAAGGCTTGTGTTCAGGATAGGAATGAAGGAAAAAGACATTGATTTTGTTGTGATTAATGATCTTACTGATGCAAAGACACTTGCACATCTTTTAAAATATGATTCTGTGCATGGGATTCTTGATGCTGATATAGAGGCTGATGATGATTCTATAACTGTTAATGGAAAAAAGATTCTTGTAATATCTGAAAAAGACCCTAAAAAGCTGCCCTGGAAAGAGCTTAAAATTGACCTTGTTGTTGAAAGTACAGGCAGATTTTCCACTGAAAAGGACCTGATGGAGCATATTGATGCAGGGGCTAAAAAAGTGCTGCTTTCTGCGCCAGGGAAAGGAGGAGAGATTAAAACTGTTGTTAAAGGAGTTAGCAAAGCCATAACCTGCGATATTGTATCCAATGCATCATGCACCACAAACAGCTTAGTTCCTGTTGTGCAGGTTCTGGATAAGGAGTTTGGACTGAAATCTGGATTTATGTCAACAATACATGCTTATACAAATGACCAAAGATTATTGGATTTGCCGCATAAGGACTTGAGGAGGGGAAGGGCGGCTGCTGTCAATATTATTCCAACAACAACCGGCGCTGCAAAGGCAGTAGGGGAAGTATTGCCGAATCTTAAAGGCAAGATGGATGGAACTGCTTTTAGAGTTCCTGTACCGTGCGGCTCAATTACTGATTTTGTTTGCTTAGTCAAGAAGGATGTTACTGTTGAAGCAATAAATGATGCAATGAAAAAGGCATCTGAAACTTACCTTAAAGGAATTTTAGAGTATTCAGAAAAGCCATTAGTATCATCTGATATTATCGGGAACTGCCACTCATCCATATTTGATGCACCGCTTACAAAAGCTATCGGAAAGCTAGTTAAGATAAGCGCTTGGTATGACAACGAGTATGGATTTTCATGCAGGATGGTTGAGATGATCAAGATGATGTGCAAATAGGCAGTTTTTTATTTTCTTTGGTATTTCTAAGATAATGCAAAAAATTAAACAAATCCAAGAGGATTTTATTGTCAGGGAAATTAATGATACTGAACTAAATGAAACTGGGCAGTATTCTTATTTTCTATTGAAAAAGAAAAACTACAATACTCTTAGGGCAGTGCAGAGGATAGCTGAGAATTTAAGAATTAGCGAGAAAAGCATCGGATTTGCAGGCAATAAGGATAAAAATGCAGTGACAGAGCAGGTCATCTCTGTAAAGAATGGGAATAAAGATATTGAGAATTTGTTAATAAAAGATATTAAACTGGAATATTTAGGCAAGGGAAACGAGGAAATTTATCCCGGAAAGCTAAGGGGAAATGATTTTGAGATAACAATAAGGAACCTGGAAAAAAGAGATATTGATAAAATAAGGGGAAAAACAAAGAATGACAATATTTTCATGCCGAATTATTTCGGAGAGCAGAGATTTTCCAGCAGTAATGATGCAATCGGCAGGGAAATAATAAAAAATGATTTTAACAAGGCAATTGAATTAATTTTAGAGAGCAATACGGATTATAATGAAAAGATTAAAGTTCATCTGGAAAAGTGCAAAAATGATTATATCGGAGCGTTAAAGCTGATTCCAGTGAAGCTGTTGAAATTATATGTCCATGCATACCAGTCTTTTTTGTTCAATAAAACATTAGAGGTTTACATCAATAGCCAGAAACAGGAAAATAATGAAAACAATAATCAAAATGAAAAAAATGATGAAGATAATAGTGAAAATAATATTTATAAAAAAAATATAATGAATGTAAAAATTCCGATAATTGGCTTTGGAACTGAAATAGAAAATAAGGAAATTGAAGGGATGATAGAAAAAATAATGGAAGAGGAAAAAATAAATTATAGGGATTTTATAATAAGGCCATTTCCGGAATTAAGCTCAGAAGGGGATGAAAGAAATGCTTTTGTCAGAGTAGATGATTTTGAAATTGAAAATCAAGGAAAGGACGAGTTGAATAAAGATAAGGAAAAGATTAAAGTGAAGTTTTCTTTGGCAAAAGGATGCTATGCTACAGTTCTGGTTGATTGGCTTTTTGGTTAGGGCCATTAAATTTTAACAGCATTTAAATATCAAATAATAATTCCCCTAGATATGAAAACAATATTTATTCCTTCAAAATATGTTGGAAAAATTGAATTGGGCAAAATTAAGCTGGATGAGTTGCCAAAAAAAATAGGCATAGTTACAACAGCGCAGTTTATTGAGAAAGCAGCTGAAATAAAAAAATATCTTGAAGAAAATGGGAAGGTAGTGCTTATTGGCAAGGGAAACCAAAAACAGGAAGGGCAGGTTCTTGGGTGTGATTCAAGTTCTGGATGTAAAATCAAAGATAAAGTTGATAGTTTTCTTTATATAGGCTCTGGAAGTTTCCATCCTATTGGAGTTTTCTTAAGCACAAAAAAAGATGTGTTTTGTTTTAATCCTGCTACAAGCTTGTTTTCAAGATTAGATAAATCCGGAATTGAAAAATATGAAAAAAGAAAAAAAGCAGGCTATGTGAAGTTTCTTCATGCAGGCAATATAGGGATAATGATTTCTGTAAAGCCAGGGCAATGCAGCTATAAAAAAGCCAATGAGATAAAGAAAAAGATTGAAAATAAAGGGAAGAAATGCTTTGTGTTTGTTTTTGACACTTTGGATGGAAATGAAATTGAAAACTTTCCATTTATCGATCTATGGATTAATACTGCCTGTCCTAGGATGTCTGATGATGAAGACAAAAAGAATGTTATTGATATGAGTGATTTGGATTTATAGATGAATTATTTGAATAATATTATTATATGAAAATGGTGGTTAAAAAGGATATTATCATTAATGCTCCAATTAAAAAGGTATGGCATGTATTTTCTGATTTGGAAAAATGGCAGGGATGGAGCAGCAATATTGCTAAAGCTAGTTGGATAACTTCAGATAAATGGGCTTTGAATTCGTCTTTCAGGCAGATTTTAACAGGTGTATTGCCATTCAAGAATGTTGAATCAAATGCAAGAGTAATTGAAATAGAAGATTACAGAAAAGTTACATGGACAGGCATGAGGAAAGCAATAAGAGGCATTCACACATTTAGATTTGAGAAAATCGGAAATAAAACTAAAGTAGAGAATATAGAAGAATTTAAAGGGCCTTTAGCACCAATAGTGTTTCCATTGCTGAAGCACAGGTTTGAGGCTTTTTTTGTGCGGTTTCTTAAGGAAATGAAGGAAGAAGTTGAAGGGTTAAAATAAGATTTTATTTGCCATAACCAAATTAATATACTTAAAACTCATAAATTCTTTGCAAATCCAAAACCCTTAAATATGGAAATATTTTTCTGTTAATAAAATGGACTGGGGATTAAAAAACAGGCTGTCAAAGACAATAAGCCCGAAAACAGGTAAAACAGTCATGCTTGCAGTAGATCATGGCTATTTTCAAGGGCCAACTACAGGATTAAAAAATCCAAAAGAAGATTTGCCTAAATTACTGCCTTATGCAGACTCTTTGTTTATTACAAGAGGTATATTAAGAAATTGTATTGATGCAAATACAAATGTTCCGATTTTCTTAAGGGTTTCCGGAGGCACTAGTATTTTAGGAGAACTTTCTAATGAGGATATAACAACTTCTATGAAAGAAGCTTTAAGGTTAAATTCAGTTGGAGTTGGCATGTCTGTTTTTGTCGGTGCAAAAAATGAGGACAGGACAATATCTAATCTAGGAAGATTAGTTAATGAAGCAGAGGATGTTGGTATGCCAGTCTTGGCAATAACTGCTGTTGGAAAAGATATGGTTAGAGATGCAAGGTATCTAGGATTAGCTTCAAGAATATGCGCGGAAATGGGCGCTCATATTGTCAAAACTTATTATTGCGAAAAGGATTTTGATAAAGTAGTTGAAGGATGTCCAGTACCGATTGTAATTGCCGGAGGCAAAAAAATACCAGAGAAAGATGCACTGCAGATGGCTTCTAATGCAATCAGGGATGGAGCTGTAGGCGTTGATATGGGCAGGAATATATTCCAAAGTGACAAGCCTGTTGGGATGATAAAAGCCATCAATGCAATTGTCCACAAGAATGTTTCTGTTAAAGAGGCTTTTGATATATATAAGAATGGGTAATTCTATTTTTTATTTTAGAAACTTTTTTAATGCCAATCTAATTTTCTTAACTTAAAATGAAAGTAGGAATGTATTACAACAACAATGATGTAAGAGTAGAGGAAATGCCAATTCCTGAGATTAGTGATGATGAGATTTTAGTAAAGACAATTGCTTCAGGCATATGCGGCAGTGATGTGATGGAATGGTATCGTATAAAAAAAGCTCCAATAGTATTGGGGCATGAGATTGCTGGAATCATTGATAAAGCTGGAAAAAATGTTAAAAACTTTAAGGTTGGCGACAGAGTTTTTGTGAGCCATCATGTTCCGTGCTTAAAATGCTATTACTGTGAGAATGGGCATGAGACTGCATGTGAAACTTTACACAAGACTAATTTCTTTCCTGGAGGGTATTCAGAATATATCAGGATACCAAAGATAAATATTGAGCTTGGAACCTTTAAGCTGCCTGATAATATGTCATTTGATGAAGGGACTTTTATTGAGCCGTTAGCCTGCATTATAAGGGGACAGAGGGTTGCAGATTTGAATAAAGATGATGCATTATTGGTAATAGGCAGCGGAATTTCCGGATTGATGCATATTGCACTTGCTAAATCTAAAGGAGTCAAGAAAATAATTGCAACTGATATTAATGATTTTAGGTTGAATTCTGCTAAAAAATTTGGTGCAGACTTGGTTCTTAATGCAACAGATAATTTGGATGAAAAAATTAGAGAATTTAATGATGGAAGGCTTCCTGATTTAGTAATTGTTTGTACAGGATCTTTAATTGCAGCAAAACAGGCTTTGAAATTAGTGGATAAAGGCTCCAGGATTTTGTTTTTTGCAGTTCCAAAGCCGGATGAAAAGCTTGAGGTTCCAATAAACGATTTTTGGAGGAATGAGGTTAAGGTAATGACTTCCTATGGGGCTGCACCAAGAGACTTAAAAGAGGCAATTGAGTTGATTTCAGAGAAGAAATTGGATTTAAATGATATGATAACACATAAGCTGAAATTTGAGGATATTGGAAAGGGCTTTAAGTTGGTTGCTGAAGCAAAGGATTCTATTAAGGTAATTGTTGAGATGGACGAATGATTTTTTTTTAAATTAAAGCTTCGCTTTCTTAATCTCTTCCCTGCAATCACATTCCCAGTCCTTTATCTTTGTTATTGCTTCAATCATGACTTTTTTTACATTGTCTGCGTTTTTGTGCATTGTTTCTATCAGCATGTCAACTGTAACATTTTCCTCAGACTCATGCCAGCAGTCATAGTCTGTGGACATTGCAATCGGCTGGTAGCATATTCCTGCTTCTCTTGCTAAAACTGCCTCTGGAATAGTTGTCATGTTTATTGTGTCTGCTCCCCATGACCTAAACAGATTGCTTTCAGCTTTTGTTGAAAACCTGGGGCCTTCAATTGTAACCATGGTGCCTTTTTCATGGTATGGTATCTTAAGTGATTTTGCACCATCTATAAGTATGCTTCTAATCTTTTTGCAGAAAGGCTCTGCCATTGAAATATGGCACACTTCAACTCCTTCATAGAAAGTCTGGTGCCTTTTTGTTGTCCTGTCTATAAATTGGTCAATAAAAACCAGATGGCCCGGTTCAATTTCCTCTTTTAACGAGCCGCAGGCAGTTGGAGCAATTATATGGGTAACTCCGAGTTCTTTCATTGCCCATATATTAGCCCTGAAATTTATATTAGTCGGGTAAATCCTGTGAGAATCACCGTGCCTTGGTATGACAACAACATCAACGCCTTTTACAGTTCCAACTATAGCAAGGTCTGAAATTGCGCCGTAAGGAGTATTAACTTTCTGTTTCTTCGCATCCTTCATAATTTTAGGGTCATCAACTCCTGATCCCCCAATAATTCCGATTTTTACCATTTAAACCACCAATAACAGGATAAACTAGGTTTATTTAAAAATTTTGTTGATTAGGAGCAAGTTAGAACCAGTGCTTATGCGGGGCCTTAGATGGCTTCTCAACTTCACAAACTTCGTTTGTTCAGGTCGTATGACACATCCTGCGGAGCTGACTGACTTGGCAATTTACGCATAAGCACTGGTTTTTATTCCAACCTTATGACAAAATGTAAAATATCCTGCATAATATATTGAATTAAGTTTATTAAAGAAAAAATTATTTTACTTGACTTTTAACGTTGATTTTTCTGCCTTATCTGAAATTATTGCGCTGTTGCCGGAAGGGTCCTCTAAGATTATTTTCTGCTTTTCCTGGCCCCACATTATCTTGGTGAGTTTTTTGAGCATATTTTTTGCCTTTTTCTTGTCAGCATCATCTTCAGCAGTATCTCTTGCAGACTCTATTTGGTATATTACTCTTTTTAGGATGCCCTCGATGTTTGTCACAAAGCCCTGAGCAGCAGGACCTGGTGTTATTGTTGTTATGTGCGGGATCTTGACAGTTGCTTCTGAGCTTTTTACAATCCTTGTCTTTAAATCATTCTCGCTTGAAATCTCAAAAGTGTATTTGCACGGCTCTTTTCTTTCAGCAGCTTCAATATCTGCCTTGTGGTATTTGCAGTCAGAGCATGTCATAGAAAAAATGTAAACTTTGCCAAAGTAAGGAACTTCTGTGTCTTCTTCCATCAATGTCAATGTCTTCTTGTGGCATAAAGGGCAGGGCTGCCCTGCCACTGTTTCTGGTTTTGGCATGAAAAAGCAGGAATTAATTCTGTTTTTATAGTTTTTGGTTTTACTTAAAAGATGATAAAGCCAGTGCTTGTGTGGGGCCTTAGATGGCTTCTCAACTTCACAAACTTCGTTTGTTCAGGTCGTATAACACATCCTGCGGAGCTTTCTGACTTGGCAATTTACACACAAGCACTGGCTTTGATACTATCCTCTAAAAAACCAAAACTTTTAAAATAGCTGGAAAAATCATGGATGCTATGGAAACAGTTGAATCACTGAACTGGCTGAAGAAAAATAACCTCTATGAGCTGTCAGAAAAGCTTTCTTTTAGGGTAAAAAAATTATTTGGCTCATGCTTGGGAATAAAGGACGAAAAGATACTTGTAATAGGGGACATAGGGTCTGAAAACAGGAATGTCGCTGCAGTTATGTCCGGAACTTACTATCTTGCAGCCCAGCAGCTTAATCTTGATGCAAAGCTTGTTTTTCAAAACGTAAAAAGCAGAGGGAGCATTGCGGATGAAGATGTAGTCAGGTCATTGTCAGAGCTGAAGGAAAACAATGTGATTATATTAAACATGTCTGACAAGCTTGGAAACATAAAAGAGCTAGGAAAGAGCTTCAGGAGATGGGTCAAGAAAAAAAACCACAGGTTTGTGTCTGCTATGAGCTTAGGTGATTTAGAAACAAGCAAAATTGAGCAGATAACAGATGCAATGGATATAAACTATAAGCCTTTCCAGGCAAGCCATGAAAGATTAAAGAAGATTTTTGATGATACAGATGAGATACATGTAACAACAGAAGCAGGAACAGACCTGCATTATAACATAAAAGGAATCAAGGGGATAGTTGCGGATGGCAACTATACCATGCCGGGTTCCGGGGGAAATTTGCCTGCCGGAGAAGTCTATGCTTCTCCCAACGGAAAAAGAATAGAAGGCAAGATAGTTATTGATGGCAGTTCAAGGGTACAGAATGGAACCATACTCATAAAAGACCCAATAACCTTAAAGGTTGAAGAGGGCAATATTACAGAGATTACAGGGGGAAAAGAGGCAAAGGAGCTTGAAAATACTCTGGACTGGGCAGCCTCTATTGCAAAGCATCCCGGCAGTGTCCGAAGAATCTGTGAATTTGGGATTGGACTGAATCCAAAGGCAAAAATTATAGGAGCAACAATTGTTGATGATAAGGTCTTGGGAACTGCTCATGTAGGGATCGGAAGCAATTACTGGTTTGGGGGAAACATATTTGCGATAATACACCTTGACCAGGTTTTTAAGAACCCAAAGGTATATTTTGACGGGAAGCTTTTTGATATTTAAAATGAATTATAAGCAGGTAATATTGGTAAGGCAGGATTTGAAACTTCCGAAAGGGAAATTATCAATTCAGGTTGCACATGCTTCTTTGGATGTAGCTTCTAAATCAGATAAAAAAATGATTTCTGAATGGAAACAGCAAGGCGGCAAAAAAGTGGCTCTTAAAGTTGCTGATGAAAAAGAGCTGTTTAAGTATATGGGTATTTTAGAGGGTGAAGGGATTAAAGTCGCTTTGATCAAGGATGCAGGCCATACTGTTGTTGAGCCGGGAACTGTTACTTGTTTAGGAGTGGGTCCTGATGAAGAAGGGAAAATCGATAAGATAACCGGAAGCTTAAAGATGGTTTAGCAGTTAATTTTTTAAACAACCGTTGATTCTAAAATTTTTATATGGGCCTATAGCTCAGCCTGGTACTTTGCTTGAAATTCAGGCGATGCAGGAAAGAGCGCGAGACTCTTATTTCCAGAGGATGCTTAATCCCTAGGATGAAGTCATCTTGAAGCCGGGGGTTCGAATCCCTCTGGGCCCATTATTTTCCAATTAACTCATTTAGAATATTGTATGCTTTCATGGAATCCTTCTTGCTCAGGATAAATGTCAGTTCTGTCATCGTGGATACAATCTCAAAAATGTTTATCTGCTCCCATGCTAGCTTTCTTGATGCGGTGAAAATAGCCCCCGGAGTGTCAAAAAAATCATCTTTAGAAAAGATGATGCTCAGAGCTGCAAGGCTATGCTCTTTATTAAGGATTTTTTCTCCCTTCAAAAAATTAGAGATTTTTTCCCTGTATTTTTCATTGGTGATTATGCTGACTTCATTGTTTCCCAAAATAATGTTTAATATATCTCCTCTTTCAAAATTTATAATACTATAGAGATTTTTTATTTTACTTGATAGCTTATTGGACTTGACAATATTAAAATCCATGATATTCGTCCTCATGATTATTTCTCCCTTGAATTTAAATTTGGCTTTTTTATCAAATCCATGAAGCTCTTCAGCATATCTTCGCAATGCCATTACAATTGCAGCTTCCTTCACTTTTTTCCCCAATTCTTTTTCAATCTCCGGCTTTAGCTGCTCTGCCAGATTCCCATAGCTAATCAAATCTTTGCTAATTGCTTCCAATAAGAAAGTATTTTCGCTTACAAGTTTTTTTACCAAGTGGCTTACAGTTACGATTTAAATCACCAATTATTTTTGTTATTATGGTAACATAATGTTTATATGTTATATAAGGGTTTCTATTTCATAATTATTTTCTTAAAGAAATTTTATTTATTAAATTTTAATTCCAATTAATTTTATTTTTCCAAAATCTTTATATAACAATTCTGTTTCTGTTTAAATTATGGAAAAGCCAAAAATTGATTATTATGTCTGGGCTGATAAGGTAGCAGACCAATTGAAAGAGAGAAAAGCAAAAAAGTATGTTGTTCATGGGATGTGGACACCTTCGGGGTTTTTTCATATCGGTAATGCAAGAGCTGAGCTATTAATACCATCTTTTGTTAATGAGAGCCTTAAAGATAGGGGCTTAAAATCTGAACAAAACTTTATAATTGATGATTTTGATGATTTTGACAAAATTCCAGAAGGATTAAACATTAAAAATGAGGATTTTGAGCAGTATCTGGGAAAACCTTTAAGGAAAGTGCCTTCTCCTGTAGAAGGCTATGATTCATGGGCGCATTTTTTTCAGAAAGATGTTCTTTCAGCATTGGAAAAGTTTGGCATAAAGCCAAACATACTGCCTTCTTATGATGCATACAAAAAAGGGATTTATGACAAAACAATAAAAATTGTACTAAACAAGTCAGAGGAAATAAGAAAAATATGGAATGATGTTACTAATGGGAAAAAGCCAAAGGGATGGGTTCCTGTTATGGTCATATGTGAAAACTGCGGAAAATCTGCAACCACTAAAGTTGTAGCATGGGATGGCAAAGAATTGGAGTATTTATGCACACAACACAGACCTTATGCACAAGGCTGCAGACATAAAGGAAAATTAAAGCCTGGAAAAGGAAATGTAAAATTACCTTGGAGATTGCATTGGGCAGCAGGCTGGTATATATATGGAACAACTTTTGAATCAGCAGGTAAGGATCACTTTTCAAGTGGGGGTTCTGTTGACACAAGCCAAGCTTTTTGCAGGGAAATTTTTAAAACACAGCCACCAATGCAGATTCCAACTGAATTTTTGCTTGTTGATAATGCAAAACTTTCTGGCTCAGTAGGAAATGTAATTTCATTGAGCAACTGGCTGGAATTTGCAGAGCCTGAACTGCTTAGGTTTATGATGATATCATACCAGCCTCAGACAGTTATTAATTTTGATTTGCATTCAAACAAGTTTTTCCTGCTTGCAGACAGGTATGACGAAGCCGAAAGAGTTCATTTTGGTAAAGAAATCAAAAGCGACAAAAGAAATGAGCAGCTGAAAAGATATTATGAATTGTCGCAAATTAAACAAATGCAGGAAAAGATTCCTGTGCAGATAAACTACTCAATTGCATCTATGGTAACTCAGGTATTTCCAGAAAAGCCTTTGAATGAATTAGTTGAAATTTTAAGCACCAAGGGCTGGATTCATAGGAAAACCCTTACACAATTTGATAAGGAACGATTATTAAAAAGATTAGAGCTAGCAAAAAACTGGATTAAAAAGTATGCTCCAGAAGATGCCAAATTTGTTGTGCAGGAAGAGATTCCCAAAGATTTAAAGTTAGGCAGCAAGGAAAAAGAGGCTTTACATATTGTTGCCAATGCTTTGAAAGAGAAAAAGTGGAATGAAAAAACCTTGTTTGAAGAGTTTTATAATATTTGCCAGGGAACAGGCATAAAAAATACTGATTTTTTCAGGGCAGCATATAATGTATTGTTGAACAAAGACAGAGGACCAAAACTAGCGCCTTTTATCCTTACATTAGGCAAGGAAAAAGTCATTGAGCTGTTTGAGAAGGTATGAGCTATGCGAAATAAATTTTATCTGTCAACAATTTTAATTACGGTAGTAGTGATACTTATTTCCTCGCTCACAATAGGAAGGCAGATTTACCTTGAAAGGCAGCCCGACTTATTTTCATTTTCTTTAATACATTTTTCCGGTTACCTGTTCTTTTTGCTTATGCCGGTTGAGATTCTTTTTGCATATTATGCTGTTGAGGGTTTTAACCTTCCGGTATTGCTTACAGCAGCACTTTTAACTGCAATGGCTGCGCAAATAATTGATTATGTTATAGGCTATTTGGTAAGCAGGCAGGTCATTAATAAGATGATTGGAAAGGAAAGGTATAAAAGAACTAAAGGCTATATAGACAAATACGGCAATCTTACGGTTTTTGTGTTTAATTCCCTGCCGTTGTCTTCTTCTGTGCTTTCACTGGTAGCTGGGATGCTAAGGTATAATTTCAAGAATCTAGTGATTTACAGCTTTCTTGGATTGCTGCTGAAGTATATTATTGTTGTTTTCTTGTTTGGCTGAGTAAATTAGAAAACCTTAAAAACCCAAAATAATACTCTTTTGCCTTATGAAGAAGCGAGCTAAGGTCAATGGGAAAATCATCGTGGGATTAACGGAAAATGTCGGTCTTCTGTCCACCAATGGCAATAGAAAAGAAGTAATGGCGAAGATTGATACAGGAGCAACAAAAAGCTCTATTGATATAGGCCTTGCAACAAAGCTGAAGCTAGGGCCTGTTATAAAGTCAAAAATGGTCAAATCTGCGCATGGGAATAAGCTGAGGCCCGTAATAGAGGCAGAAATTTTAATTGCAGGGAAAAAAATGAAGACTGAATTCACTCTGGTGGACAGGAGTCATATGAAATATACAGTGCTGGTCGGAGTTAGCCTTTTGAAGCATGGGTTTTTGGTCAATCCGTCTAAAAAATAAACCCAATTTAAAAAATTCCAATAATAAAAAATAAGAGTTAAAATAATATTAAACTATATAAAAATTACAATTAAAAAATAAATCAATTACAACACCTAAAATGAAAGCATCATTGATGTCACTTGGGAGCAAAAGCAGCTTAATGACTTTTGAGGCTATGAAAAAGTATTTTGATGAAGTTGAAAATATCGATATTAAGGGGGTGGAAGTTGTCCTTTCAAGCAAAAAGCTTTCAGTTTTGTATAATGGCAAGACGCTGCAAAAATCTGACTGCATGTATGCAAAAGGCTCTTTTAGATATGCTCCTTTGCTCAGGTCAATAACAACTGCTTTCTATAACTCCACTTACATGCCAATAAAGCCGAATACATTTACAATAGGGCATGATAAATTGCTTACGCATCTTGCGCTGCAGCATTACAACATACCGATGCCCGAAACATATGTCATTTCTTCAATAAACGCGGCAAAAAAAATACTAAAGCAGGTGCAGTTTCCGATAATATTGAAGTTTCCACAGGGCACGCAGGGAAAGGGAGTCATGTTTGGAGATTCCTTTGCATCAGCATCCTCAATGCTTGACACGATTGAAAGCCTGAAACAGCCTTTTTTGATACAGGAATATGTTGAGACAGACGGCTCGGACATAAGGGCAATTGTAGTAGGGGACAATGTTGTCGCTGCTATGAAAAGAAAGGCAGTTATAGGGGAGAAAAGGGCAAACATACACGCAGGCGCAAAAGGAGAAGCAATTGTATTGGACACTTTTTCAAGGAAGATCGCTGTCAATACTGCAAAGTCCATTGGCGCTGAGATCTGCGCAGTAGACATACTTGAATCGGTCAAGGGACCGGAAGTCATTGAAGCGAATTTAAGCCCTGGCCTGCAGGGAATAATTGAGGTTACTAAAATAGATGTAGTTGACAAGATTGCAAAATACTTATATGAAAAGGCAAAACATTTTTCTGAAAAAGGAAAGTCATCAGAAACCTCAAAGATATTCGAGGACCTTGGAGTGAGTAAAGCAGGAAAATCAGCAGAGCAGCAGATTGTGTCAAACCTTGACTTTCGGTCGGACAGGATACTGCTTCCGAAATTAATCACAAACCTTTCGAAGTTCGATGAGCAGGATGAGGTTGTGATCAAGGCCAGCAAGGGTAAGGTTATGGTTGAGAAGCTTTAGAACAAAAACTCTTCTTTCATTATGATTGTCTGCTCCCGGTCAGGTCCTAACGAGACAATGCAGACTGGAATTCCAAGAAGCTGCTCGATTCTTTTGATGTATTTTTTTGCGTTTTCCGGCAGTTTTTGAAATCCCTTTATATTGCTTATGTCCTCGTTCCAGCCGGGAAGATCCTCATATATGGGTTCGCAGTTTTCAAGAACATCAAGATTTGTTGTGAAGTTTTTAATTATTTTGTCTTTATGCTTGTAGCCAACGCATATTTTTATTTTTTTTAATCCTGAGAGAATATCCAGCTTTGTCAGTATAAGCGCATCCAGACCGTTTATCATAACAGCGTATTTTCCCATCAGTGCATCAAACCAGCCAACCTGCCTTGGCCTTCCGGTTGTTGCCCCGAATTCTTTTCCTTTTCCCTGAAGATGCTTTCCTATATCCTCCTTGACTTCAGTCGGGAATGGTCCTGCTCCCACTCTTGTTACATAGGCTTTTCCAACACCCAATGCCCTGCTTATTTTTTTAGGGCCGATGCCCAATCCTGTGCAGATCCCTCCAACAATTACATTGGATGATGTAACATAAGGGTAAGTGCCATGGTCAATGTCCAATAAAGCTCCCTGGGCTCCCTCAAACAAGACTTTTTTATTTTTATCAATCAGTTCGTTAATGATTAAGGTTGTGTTTTTAACAAATGGCTTCAGTTCTTTAGAAAACTTATTATCCTGGCTTGTAAAATCCATAACTCTTATCCCTGACCTTGATGTTTTAGCTGCGTATGCAGGCCCAACGCCTCTTGAAGTAGTGCCTAAATGCCTGTTTTTTTCCTTATCTTCTGCTATGTACTTTTCAAGAATGATATGCGCGTTTTCACTGATAATTAAATTGTCAGGAGTTACTTTCACATTTTTGTCTTTTAGCTCTTTTATTTCTTCTGTTAAAACTTTTGGATCAACAACAAGGCCATTTCCAATTATGTTTATTTTTCCCTTGTGAAGAATTCCTGATGGCACCAGATGAGAGATAAATTCCTTATTATTAACTACAATAGTGTGGCCTGCGTTATTGCCTCCATTGAATCGCGCAACAACATCTGCTGTTTCTGCAAGATAATCTATTATTTTCCCCTTGCCTTCATCGCCGAACTGCATGCCTACAACTGCGATTGTGTTTGCCATAAGAAATGAGAATAAAAGTCGGTATTTAAAGCTTATGGAAATCTTTTTATATTTATATTATAATAATGTATCAATGTTAAACTTAATCCCAAGGAACACAATTCTGATTTTACTTTACATAGTCCTTTTTATAATAATCTTTTCCTTCTTTACATTTTATATGTCTATAAGGCCCGGGAAGTGGCCTGCGCATTTTACTCCTGAAATCCTTGATTTAGAGTATGAAAATGTTGCTTTCAAAAGTTCTGATGGGTTAAAGCTGAAAGGGTGGTTTTTGCCTGGTAAGGGAAATAATACTATAATTGTGATGCACGGCTACCCAACAAACAAGGCTGATGTACTGCCATTTTCCATGTTTTTACTGGAAAAATTCAATGTGTTCTTATTTGACTTCAGAAGCTTTGGTGAAAGCGAGGGAAAATATACAACTGCCGGCTTCAAAGAAGTCAATGATTTGGATGGAGCGGTTTCTTACTTAAAAACAAGAGAGGATACAGGGAATATTGGCGCTTTGGGATTTTCATTGGGTGGCGCTGTAGCTATCATGAATAAAAATGAAAACATTGATGCAATTGTTTCTGACAGCGCATATTCGAACTTAAACAATATGATAGAAAGTATGTATAGGAATTTTTATTTCTTAAAACCGCCCTTTGTCTTATTGACAAGAATTTATAGCAAACTATTTTTTGGCATTGATATTAAAGATGTAAGCCCTGCAACTGATATTAAAAAGAAAAATAAGTCTATATTTATTATTCATGGAAAGAAAGACAGGCAAATAGATGCTAATGAAGCGCAGATATTGTATAATGCAAACAAAAAAACAGAGCTTTGGATTGTGGAAAATGCAGGACATGGACAGACTTATGCACTGAATAAGGAAGAATATGAAAACAGGGTCTTGGGATTTTTTGAGAAAAATTTAAGCTAACCAAAACGAAACATATTTAAATTTTGAATATTGAACAGGATTATGTTCAATAAAAAGGGAAATTATTATGGGATGCTGCTTTCAGTGCTGCTGGTTGTAACTTTACTGGGTTTGTTTACATCAGAACCGGAAACTACTGGTTTTGTGGTTTTGGAGAATGAACAGGTTGCTGATTCTTTTGATTTAAGCCAGATGGGGCAGGGAAGCTGCGCTGATGGAAGCCTTTACCAGGAATGTTCCACTATAATAAAATCAAAGTACTGCGATAATGGGAAATTAGTCGATTACTGCGAGCTTTGCGGGTGCAGGGAAGGTACGTGTTTTGATGGGAAATGCGTGAAATAAGGTTTTTTAGATGATTTCTTTTGGGAAAATTAGGTTATTAACAAAATAAGTGCTTATGCGGGGCCCTTCGCAACGCTATGCGTTGCTCAGGTCGTATAACATATCCTGCGGAGCTTGCTTCATTGGCAATTTACGCATAAGCACTTGTTTTAATGTTGACCCTATAAAAAACAAAACAAATAAATACCATAAATATTTTAATCATGTTTAGGGGTGTTTTATGACTTTATTCAAGGATATGCTCGGTTCAGATGAGTCGCTTTTTAAGAATGAGCTTGCATTAGAGTACAGCTTTATGCCAAAAATACTGCCTCATCGCGAGGAGCAGCAGAGGCATGTGGCAGCTTGCGTAAAGCCATTATTGATAGGGAAGAACGGGAAAAATTTGTTTATTTATGGCGCTCCTGGCATTGGGAAAACAGCTGCAATAAGGTTTGTGCTTAATGAGCTTGAAGAGGAAACAGATGAGGTTGTTCCGATATATATCAATTGCTGGCAGAAAAATACTACGTTTAAAATTATTGTAGAGATATGCGAGATTCTTGGCTATAGATTAACCCATAACAAGAGGACAGAGGAATTATTTGCAGTGATAAAAAACATGCTGAATAAAAAGGCTGCTGTTTTTGCTTTTGATGAAATAGACAAATTAGAGGACTTTGACTTCTTATACGCAATTTTAGAGGATATATACAAAAAAACAGTTTTGCTTATTACAAACTACAGTGATTGGATAGAGAATCTTGATGACAGGATAAAGTCAAGGCTTATGTCAGAGATGCTGGAATTCAAGCCATACAACCTTGCAGAGACAAGAGACATCTTAAGGCAGAGGTCAGGATATGCATTTGTTCCCAATGTTTTGGATAAGGATGCATTTGAGATGATTGTAAAGAAAACTGCAGATGCTCAGGATATGAGATTAGGTATGTATTTGATGAAGGAATCTGCCAACATAGCAGAAGACAAATCATGCAGGAAAATAACTTTAGGGCATGCAGAAGAGGCAGTGAAAAAAACAGACAATTTTACAATAAAAAAAAGCTCTGATTTGATCGAAGATGAGCAGAAAATACTTGAGATAATTAAAAAAAATACGGAAAAAAAGATAGGGGAATTGTTTGATATCTATAAAGCAAAAGGCGGAGATTTAGGTTACAAGTCATTTCAAAGGAAAATTGACAAATTGCAGAAGAACAAGTTTGTAACTGTCAAAAAGACAAGCGGCGGAAAGGATGGAAATACAAGCATTGTAAAGTATGCAAGCCCGACAAAGAAACTGACTGAGTTCTGATTTAAAATTAAGGTAATAATTATAAAAAAAATTATAAGTTTTTTAAAAAATATTATTTTCTTAAACACCTAAAGTTGCCCTTAATTCTTCAGAAGGCTCCCATGGCGGGTCAAAGACCATCTCAACATTCACTTCACTTATTCCTTTGATCTCCTTTACTTTTGTCTTGACTTCTTCTATCAGCATAGGAGCGTAAGGGCACATTGGAGATGTTAAGGTCATCTTGATGTTTACTATTGGCTCTTTAATCTCGATATTGTAAATAAACCCTAAAGTCCATATGTCAATGCCTATATCAGGATCATTAACTTTTTTCAGGGCTTTGATAATATCTTCTTTAGTAGCCATGGTGAATAGAAATAATTTGTTATTTAAAAATTTATTCAAAAATAAAAAAAATAAAAAAAGAATTACCTTCTTTTCTTTTTCTTTCCGCCTCTCTGCATCTTTGCTTCGCAGACATTGCCTTTTTTGTCTATATAATACAGGTATCCTGACTTTCTCTTGATTCCTGTCTTGGCAACACATGTCTGCTTTTTATTTGCCTTTTTTCCGGCTCTTTTCATTGCCACTTTGGCAACATTTCCTTTCTTGTCCAGAAAATAAAGATATCCTTTCTCTCTCTTTACTCCGGCTTTATTAATTACTTTTCCCATGTTTAACCACCTTTTTATTTTATTATGGACGATAATTTGGAGCTTATTTAAATATTTTTGGGTATTTCCCGTTAATAAACAGAAAAAACAGGTTTTTATTATATTACTTCAAAGGAATTAAAATCATTTTTTGGATTTTCAAATTTTACATCAATTTTGCTTACTTTTGCTGATTTTGGGCCTGTTTTGCAGAATTCAATCAATTCTTTTATCTTATCATCATGTCCTTGAGCAATAATCTCTACTGTGCCATCATCATTATTTCTTGCAAAGCCTTTTAATCCCAGATCTAAGGCTAGCTTTTTAGTATTGTGCCTGAAAAATACTCCCTGGACCAAGCCATGAACTATGATGTGGGCTCTTTGCATGAATATTGGTAATTTTTGTTATATATAAAAGTTATTTCTTTCACTATTGAAAATAAATAATGTCCAGTGGTTACCGACGGCATTTCTTAGCACTGGACATCCTCGCGCGAGGTATATAAATGAATTTGAATATTAACATAGTATTATGTTTTTGGGAGGCTGGCAGGAAAAATTCACCCCTAAACATTTCCTGCCCCAAACCCAATTTTTATTAAAAATAAAAAAAGCCCGCTAACCTGGCGGAACAGGAGTTTGATGCCCTCAAAATGTTATGAGTAATATTGGTATATAAACTTTTCAAATAAAAATGAGGTGAATAAAAAATGGACCTAAGCAATGAAACAATAAAGGATTTGTTTTACAGGCAGATCAAGGAATTGACTTTAAAGACGCAGGATAGTTTTGATTTGCAGTTTTCCGGCAAATTACTGGAAAAAAACTAAAAAATAAGAGGTGATTGGAATGGAAGAAGAACTGGATATATATACTGAGCAAGGAATAGAAGAATATGTTGATGAGGACAGTATAAGCTCAATGGAGCAGGGCTTTATGATAGGCTATTTGAGTGCATGAAAATGTTTAAGCTTTTTGGCTTTAAAAAACATTTTGTGGAGTGGAAGGATTATAAGGCAAAGATTGATTTTATTGAGAATTTTTATTGGCAGCAGAGCGTGAGAAAACAAAGTATAAGGAATCTATGATGGCTCTGTAGAAGATATAGGTAGCATCAATTTGCGAGTCCTTTATAACGCAACATATAAAAATACTCTTAAATTCTCTTTTTTTATGAGGATTCTGAGCAAAGAGGAGTTTGAAAGCGAGAAAGACATTATTAGAACCAGTTTGATTGAAAATAATGTTGTGTTTATCTACCCTACTGATACAATTTATGGGATAGGATGCAGCGCTGTTAATAAAGAAGCAGTAGACAAGATAAGAAAGATAAAAGAAAGGAATGGAAGCCCGTTTTCTGTTATTGCTCCATCCAAGGAATGGATTGATGAGCACTGCGTTGTTAATGAAAATGCACGGGAATGGATAAAAAGGCTGCCCGGACCTTATACTTTGATTCTAAAGCGAAAAAAAGATTGTGTTGCAGAGAATGTTGCTCCGAATACAGATACATTGGGAGTAAGAATACCTGATCATTGGTTTAGTAATTTTGCAAGTGAAATTGGATTACCAATCATAACAACGTCTGTAAACAAAACAGGCTCTGATTTCATGACTTCTTTAAATGATTTGGATACAGACATAAAAAGCAAGGTTGATTTTATTGTTTATGAGGATGCCATCAAGGGAAGGCCAAGCAAAATTGTTGATTTGACGGATGAGGTTAAGGTTATTGAGAGGTAATAAAATGCCAAGGCCAAAAATATCAATAATAGGGGCTGGCGGCGTGGGAGCTACAGCAGCCCATTGGATAGCTTCAAAAGAGCTTGCTGATATATTATTAGTTGATATTAATGAAGATATGGCTAAAGGCAAAGCCCTTGACTTATTGGAAGCAGGGCCAGTAATAGGATTTGATGTTGATATCAACGGGACAAATGATTTTAGTAAGATCAAAGATTCAGATATAGTTGTTCTGACAGCAGGCATGCCGAGAAAGCCAGGGATGAACAGGGAAGACTTAATGCAGATAAATACAAAAATCACCGAAGAAGTTACTGAAAAAATAGCCAAATATGCCCCGGATTCATTTTTGATTGTTGTTACCAATCCCGTAGATGCAATGGTTTATCTTGCTTTTAAGATTAGTGGATTCAAAAAAAATAAAGTCATAGGCATGGCCGGAAATTTGGATTCAACAAGGTTTAGGACATTTATAGCTGAAGAGCTTGATGCCTCTGTTAATGATGTTAATGCTATTGTTATCGGGAGCCATAGTGATTTGATGTTGCCATTGCCAGGACATTCTTCAGTAGGGGGAATTCTATTGCCTGAGCTGTTGCCAAAGGGAAAAATAGATGCTCTTGTGGAAAGGACAAAGAAAGGCGGAAAAGAGGTCATAAACCTGTTAAAAACATTATCTACTTCTTATGCTCCGGGAGCAGGTGTTGCAGAAATTGCTGAGGCAATACTAAAAGACAAAAAGAGAATTTTATCGTGCAGCGCTTACTGCGATAAGGAATATGATGTGAATGGCTGTTTTGTTAATGTTCCTGTTGTTATAGGAAATAATGGTATTGAGAAAATCATTGAGCTGAAATTATCATCCAGGGAAAAAAAGGATTTTGAGGAATCTGTAGGGCATATCAGGAAATTAATTGGAGAAGCTGAGAAGTGTTTATAAGGAGCAATGGCTTTAACACCAACCATGAAAACAAGAAACTTTTTAAACGCTATTTCTTACCTTTATTTAACATGACAAAAGCAAAAGAAGAAAATAAAGACATGAATAGTAAATTAAAAATACTTGCTGCAGGGGACATACATGGAGATATCAGCATTGCAGAGAAGCTTGCTGAGAGAGCCAAGAAGGAGCATGTTGATCTTGTAATATTGTGCGGGGATATTACGATGGCTGAGCAGTCTACAGAAAATCTGATAGGGCCATTTACAAAAAGAAAGGAAAAGGTATTGCTTATACCAGGAAACCATGAAACAGTCGCTACTGCTGATTTTTTATCTGAATTATATGGGGTTAAGAATTTACATGGCTATTCTGTAAAGTACAAGGATGTTGGATTGTTTGGGTGCGGAGGCGCCAATATAGGATTATTTCAACTGGAAGAGGATGAGATTTATGGCCTGTTGAAAAAAGGCTTTGACAAAATAAAGTATTTAAGCAAAAAAATCATGGTAGCTCACGTTCATCCTTCCGGAAGCAAGATAGAGAAATTTACAAAATATTTCCCCGGAAGCCCAGGCCTCAGGAAGGCTGTGGAAAAACTGCATCCCGATATTTTACTTTGCAGCCATGTGCATGAAGCTGAAGGAATAGAAGAGAAGATAGGGAACACAAAAGTGATTAATGTCGGCAAGAAAGGAAAGATAATAGAAATCTAATACTCTTCTACTTTTGGAATTCCTAAATCAACATCCTCTTTTTCTTCTTCCTTGTTTTCTGTTGTATCTTCAGCCTTAGTTTCGGAATTGCCGCTGAACATGTTAAACATATCATTTCCAGATTGAGTGGCTTCCTGGCTGTCGTCTTGATTACTGGTGTCTTCGCCGCTATTAAAAATATCTCCATTGTTGCTCATGACTTCCTGCCCGACTAAAGAAGAAAGCATCTTAATTACCTTTCTCAGCTCTTCATGGCTGTCCTCTTTTGTATCTATGGTTATTTTCATCTATTTTCTATTTTTTGGTTATTGAGCATATAAATTTTTCTATTATTGGTTTAATGTTCTGATTTTTCTTCAAGAATTACTTTGATTTTTTTTCATTTTGTGTTGGTAGTTTGTTTTCATTGGCATATTTCTGCACTTGGGTTTACCAGATCCAGGATTTCTTTGTATAAAATGCATCTTCCAGATACCATAAAAGTATACTTTGATTAACCAGCATATAAATCTATCGATAAATTTACTGATATATTCANTAATATCTTNANTAATATATTTATCAATACCTTTATCGATGAATAAATCATCTAGGAATATCTTATTGCTCGGAATAAAAAAGTAAAATTAGAGAGATATATTTAGCAATAGAATTTAATTGAAAGAAATGCTAAACAATGTTTTTAGAATCAAACCTTACCTTAATTTTTTAATATTTTATAGAAGTTATAATTTTTTTAAAAATATAATAATAAAAATAAAATTAGCTTTCAATTCTCATTATCTGCTCTATTTCCCTTTTGCTTACAGCGCAGCCATTTAGCTTTACTCCCCACAAAATGCTTTCAATCAGGGTTTTTTTTGAATCGGGAATGTTTGCTATGTACCTGTCTAACAGGCCTTTTTCATATGCTACTGTCACAAGCTCAACAGACCTTATGATACTTACGTTTTGCGTGATTTTCCTAAATTCACTTAAGCTGCTTTTATTGTCTTCTACTTTTGTGTGCAGCTTATGCCTTAAAATATTGAGGAGCTTTACCGGATTTTCGATAAGCTGCCTTGTTGTGCGCTCATCAACAACAAATGCGTCTGCTTTTTTTTGGATATATAAAGCGATGGCCGACATCTCGGCATAATGAACTAAGTTCATGTTGTGGCCAAAAGCCCTGAAGCAGTTATTGGCTATGTCCAGGAACTTTGAGGTCTGTTTTTTAATTTCGCTGTTTTCAATTACTTCCAGAGTTCCATTGTCAATATGATTCAAGACCTGCAGGGCTTCAAACTTGTATCTTTTTGTCTTGTTTAGGGGAGTGTCAACAAGCTCTTTTTTTACCGAATCAGTTATGTAGAAGTTTGCATTGCCCATTTTTTTCAACGGCTCAAGTATCCATAATAGGTTGTTCATTGTCAGGCTTATTATAGGCCCTGTGTCAAAAACAATTGATTTCATAAAAATAAGCTCCTTGCATGCTTTAATCTTGTCCTTATGTCTATTACATCATGCACATCTTCATTTATCTTTGTTTTTCCGATGTAGTTCATCAGCTCCCATTGCGAAATTCCAAGTATTTCAGATGCTCTTGCAGTTGACAATCCATGCTCGCATAACTTGCAGCCTTTTTTTATCTCTGCCTGGTTAATTACTTCCTGGATATATAGCTTTAATTTATTGTCTATCTTTGAGATTTCAGAAAATAATTTTTTTATTGTATGATGATAGTTATATTCTTCATCCTTTTGAAGATATCTTGCCGCTTTTTCAAGGAGTGCGGATATAACCGGATAATACCTTCCATCTTGGTCCCTTTCAATAATCTTTGACAGGGAATATGTCAAAACAGCTATTGAAACAGAGCATTCATCCTGGAAGACAGATGCATTGTGCATTGTATGGTTGCTTAAGTCCTTAAGCTCAGTAATATTTTTCTCTTCTTTTGTCTTTAATATAGAAATAACTTTGTTAAGAATCTGCAGGGCATCTTTTTTAACTAATTTATCCATATTTGCAAATTAATTTTCACATTTATAAAATTTTCTTTTTCCAGTTAGTGCTTGTGCGGGCCTGAACGCTCCTCTCAGCTTCGCAAACTACGTTTGCTCAGGTCGTTTAGCACAACCCTATGGAATTAAATGCAGGGGCAATTTACGCACAAGCACCGGCTTTCGCACCAACCCAATTTAATCCGAAAAATATATAAATTAAAGCTCTAATAGAACAACTTAATAGTAAAAAAGGTGAAGATATGATTAATATTTTAAAGAGTTTTATCAATAAAGTTCTTAGGAACCTGTTTAAGAAAAAGAAGAATCTTAAGCTAGGCCTTTATGGTCCGCCTAATGCCGGGAAAACTACCCTGGCTAACAGGATATGCCAGGATTGGCTTGGAGAAGATATGGGCTCTGTTTCTAATGTTGCCCATGAGACCAGGGAGATACAGATAAAGGAGCAGATAAGCATCAAAAGCAAGGGCAAGGAGCTTTCTTTTAATCTTGTTGATACGCCTGGAGTTGCAACAAAAATAGATTATGAGGATTTCATCAAATCCGGAATGAAGGAAAAGCAGGCCAAGCAAAGGGCAAAAGAGGCAACTAAAGGTGTTATAGATTCTATCAAGTGGCTTGATGAGATGGATACTGTGATAATAGTCCTGGATGCAACTAAAGACCCATATACTCAGGTTAATATCACTCTAGTGGGAAATCTGCAGGCAAGAAATATTCCTGTTTTGATTGTAGCCAATAAATCAGATTTAAAGAAAGCAGATTTGAAAAAAGTAGAGGCAGCTTATCCGCAATACAATGTTATAGGGATTTCAGCCAAATACGGCAATAATATTGAAAAATTTTACGAGGGTTTGTTTGCGATAGCTGGCTGAATTTAGAATATAATAATATTTAATAAAAAAAGAGCTTTATAACTGGAGAAAAAAAGATGGTAACATTACAATTTGTCCCATATTCTGAGATTGAAGACTTAGGAAGCGCAAGAAGAGTAAAGAAATTGATTGATATTGTGAAAGAGAACAAAATAGTGTTATTGCAGGGAAGGCTAAAAAAAGAGGAAGAGACTGATTTGATCGCAATTACAATGGAAGAAGTAGGGGCCAAGTTCAAAGGGATTGAGCTTGCTGTCATTAATCCGGATGATGCTGAAGCGACCGGATTAAAAAAGCTGAGGGGCAATTTTTTTGGATTTCTTCTGGGGGACAGGCAGGGACTGACTGTGATAGGGCCTGCTAATATTGTGAAGGAAATCAAGAAAGACCCCAATAAAATTGAGCTCTTGACAAAAGAGACTAAAAAGAAAAAAGGGAAATAAAAGACCAAAATGCCGCACCAGTGCGTAAGATGCAACACATTCTATGAGGATGGGTCCAAGGAACTTCTTAATGGTTGTACATGCGGAGGCAAACTATTTTTCTTCATAAAAAAAGAGAAGCTCGATGACCTGAAGCATATTGCTGATAGCATTAACCTATCCCAAAAAGACAAGGAGCAGATTGAGCAGGATGTTTTTAGTTTGGTTGGAAGTGAGATAGATAAGGGCCAGCCGGTTATTTTGGATTTAGAGGCAATAAGGATAATGGGGCCTGGAAAGTATGAGCTTGATTTAGTGCACTTGTTTAAGAAAGAGCCTTTGATATTTAAGCTGGAAGATGGGAAGTATATGATTGATTTAGTGCAGAGTTTTAATAAGCTGAAGAGAAAGTGATTATTCAGCGGAAATTGGGTGTAATGCCCACAGCTTCGCTGTGGTTATCTATGTCCAATTTCGAGAGTAAAAATTCCAAATGCCCCGCAGCTTGCTACGGTTGGAATTTTTACTTACTCGTTGCTATTTCTATAACATCCCTGTTGTTTAACAGATGCTCTTTTCCTACCGGCTTTTTTGTCCTTACGTCAATAGCCTTGATGAAATTATTTCCTATGTCAGTATGAAGCCTGAATGCAAAGTCCAGTGCTGTTGTTTTTGGAGGCATTAAGAAGCAGTCAGGGATTACATTTCCATCCTGGTCCTGCAACTTTCCAATTCCACCAGGAAATACTGCAATGCATTTTAACAGGTCGAATACTGCCTTGTCTAATACGTCCTGGACTCCAGTTGTTTCCAGTTTTTTAAGGACGTTTTCTTTGATAAAATTCAATGCTTTTTTTTGCTTTTCAGATAGTTTGTTTTCTTCCAATATCTCAAAATCTTTTTCTCCGGGAATGTATTTGATCAGGTTATGCTTTGCCGCTTCCTTTAATGCAAGCTCTGATTCTGCGCTGCAGGGAATTATCAGATGATCCGGAAACTGCTCTTTTAATTTTGTAAATTTATCATATGCTCCTGGAATGTCAATCTTATTGCATGCTATAATCATTGGCTTTGTTTCCTTTCTTAATTCAGTTGCAATTTCCTTTAATGTTTCTTTGCTCCATTCCATAATATCACTTTCAAGGCCCAATTTGGCTATTACTCTCTCCATTAATTTTTCATCCACCCTTACAGAATTCAAATGCTTTGCAATCTCCTTGTTTACTTCTGATTTTTCCTGGTTTATTGTCCTTGCTAATTTTTCCCAGCCCTTATCCAACAGTCTTAAGTACCACATGTCAAGCTCATGCTCTAAAAATTTGATGTCATTTGCCGGGTCATAGCTTAAGCTTTGAACAGGCTCGCCTTTTTCGTTTATTGAGCCAGATACGTCAATTATATGTATTAGAGCATCTGCCTGGTTTAAGTCATCCATAAATTGGTTGCCCATGCCCTTGCCCTCATGAGCACCTGGAACTAAGCCTGCTACATCTAAAAGTTCTACCGGAACAAACCTTTTGCTGTCAATGCAATAGCCGAATCTTGGATTGCATTTTACATTAAAATCCTTATCAGCGCAGTCAACCTTGACATAGCCATTTCCCCTGTTGGGCTTTATTGTTGTAAATGGATAATTTGCAATTTCCACCTCTGCAAGAGTTGCTGCCTTGAAGAAAGTTGATTTTCCTGCTGAGGGCTTTCCCACTACTCCGATTAGCATTTTTTTTAGAAAGAATATGCTATTTATAAGTGTTTTTTATTTGAAAAGAAGGTTATATGAAATAATATATTATAATAATTTTTATGGCTACAATATTTTTACTGGCCTTTCACCAGTATTAGCGGGTTCGTATGGGTTACCTACTTTTGTCAACTTACTAACATCCCTAAAATGTGCAGACAGTATGGCCTTCTAAAAACATAATGTTATTATAGTAACAATAGTTTATTAAACTAGATATGATTTCCTTATCTATCTAGAAAATGAAAAGAAAGAACGAGCCAATAGATGTTAAGGACTTGCAGGGGACTTATCCTGCTATCATAACTCCTATGCTATGTAATGGTATAAACGCTAACATAGATTATAGTAAATTTGAGAGGCTTATTGATGATTTAATTAAAAATAAAGTTGACGGCATTTTAGTTGCAGGTACAACTGGTCAAAGCGCTACATTAGAACATGATGAGCAAATAGGGTTCATTTCACACGCTTTTGATTATATAAATGGAAGAACAAGACTAATTGCAAGCGCTGGATCCAATAATACAAAAGAGGCATTAGAACTCTCAAAAGCAATTGAAGATAAAATTGGACCAACTACATTACTTCATGTTACTGGTTACTATAATAACCCCCCTCAAGAGGGCTTAGAAGTGCATTATAATTTAATTACAGATGAAATAAATGGAAATATCATCCCCTATAATGTTCCATCAAGGACAGGCAGCAATATAGAAGCAAGCACAGCAATAAAATTATCAAAGAACCTAAAAATAATTGGAATAAAGGAAGCTTCTGGAAATATGGAGCAGGTAGAAACTATTATCAACAATACTGATCCTGAAAATTTTAGATTATTGTCCGGAGAAGATCATTTAGTTGCACCAATAATGCAAAAAGGAGGATATGGTGTTATTTCTGCTTCTGCAAATGTTGCACCTAGATATTTTGTTGATATAACCAAAAGTGCATTATCCGGAGATTATGAAACAGCTAACCAGTTACAAGATGAGGTTAATCAATTAGTAAAAAATGCAGTTTTTGCTGCAAAAAATCCCATACCTTTAGCACATATGTTCAAAACAGGTTTAAGATTGCCCTTAAAAAAAGTGGAGGGGCTCGATAGCCAAATCAATGAAGTATTAAGTAAGTATACTCCAGCTAAACTAGGCGTTGATTTAAAAAGATACTAATCTCATAGAAAACCTTAAATATCCAAAAAATATTGGCTTCTATATGGCATTAGGTACGCAAATATTTCTTCTAGCCGGGTTACTTGTGTTATCCGGGTTTTTCTCTGGAGCAGAAGTGGCTTTGTTAAGCTTAAATAAGCTGAAAGCGAGGCAGATGTTTGACCAGAAGAGAATTGGGGCTGTTTATATAAAAAAGCTGAAGGATGAGCCCCAGAGAATGCTTTCTACAATATTAATTGGGAATAATCTTGTTAATGTTGGGGCTTCTGCAATTGCAACCTCAATAGCAATAAATATGTTCCAGAGCTTTGCAATAGGAATTGCAACAGGAGTAATGACCCTTCTTATTTTGATTTTTGGCGAAATAACCCCCAAATCAATAGCAGTTGGGAACAATGAAATAATGTCTCAAGTAGTTGCAGCTCCGATATGGTATTTGAGCATAATTCTAAATCCAGTGCTTAATGTGCTTGATAAGTTCCTTAACAAATTTATCAACCTTATGGGCATAAAGTCCCAGGAAAAGACAATAACAGAGGAAGAGATAATGAGCATGATAAAAGAAGCAGAGGAAGAAGGCTCAATCAAGGAAATGGAAAAGAAGATGATAAACAGCATCTTTGAGTTTGATGACATCAGTGTGAGCGAGATAGCAACTCCAAGGGCAGACATGGTAACAATAGGCTTAAAATCAAGTATAAATGATACAATGAACCTTATTCTGAAAAAAAAGCACTCAAGGATACCTGTGCATAAAAAAAACAAGGACCATATTGTGGGAATTGCTTATTTGAAGGATTTGATAATGTATGCAGGAAAAAACAAGAATATGAGCGTAACTAAAGTCATGAAAAAGCCCTACTTTGTTCCTGAAACAAAAAAAATCAGCAGCCTATTAAAGCAATTTCAAAAAAGAAATGAGCATATGGCTATTGTGGTGGATGAGCATGGATTGATTATAGGCCTTGTTACTATGGAAGACGTTCTTGAGGAAATAGTCGGTGAAATAATGGATGAGACTGACAAAGTCGCTCCAAATATAAAAAAAATCGGAAAGAATATATGGAGTGTTAGAGGAAAAACAGATATTGACGAGGTAAATGAGAAGCTTAAAATGGAGATAAAAGGGGATGACTATGATACACTAAGCGGGTTTATCCTTCATTATACCGGGAAGATACCAAAAGGAAATGAGGAAATTACATATAACAAATTCAAATTAAAAATTGAAGAGATAGAAGGGCACAGGATTTCTACTGTCAGGGTTGAGAAGAAGCGATAAAAAAAGTATATTTTTAAATATATTTTAATTTCTATATGTAAAATGAGATTTGAAACTATTGGCAGATAACGTAACACAACATTTAAATACAGCCAGTTATAACTTGATTTTATTATGCGGGGTGTATACTAAAATGGTTGAAACTTCTAGGCCTTTGGACGCTTTAAACAGAGCAAGAGACAAAAGAGTAATTGTAGACTTAAAGAATAACAGGCAGTATGTTGGAAAGCTTAAAGCGTTTGATATACATATCAATGTTGTATTGGAAGATGCTGAAGAGCACGTTGACAATGAGGTAAAGAGAAAATTAGGGGTAATTTTTATACGAGGCGATACTATAACTGTTATTTCTCCGGAATAAACATTTTGAAGTGATTTCTAATGACAAAAGGAACAGCATCTATGGGAAAAAAGTCTGGAAAGACGAATATGATACACTGCAGAAGGTGCGGCAAAAGAACATATCATATGAGGAAGAAATCTTGTTCTTCTTGCGGATACGGCAAAAGCGCAAGGCTTAGATCTTATAATTGGCAGAAGAAATAATAATGTTTTTAAATGAACTAATTCTTTGCTATATTATGCGGAGATAGCGGGAAATGCTATGCATTTCCGAATCTCCGCTTCGCTCACTTACGTTCGCTATGCGGAGATGCCGGAGTGGCCAAACTTATACAAGGGCTATACGGGACAGGCTTAGGCAAGTTAAGGTGTTATGAGCTTAATGCGATGACTTGAAGACACCTGTTAGCTTAGTGCTTACCCAGGTTCGAATCCTGGTCTCCGCATTCATTTTCCCAAAATGATAGAATTCATCGTTTCAATCGTATGGATGGTATTTTCAGCATATGTAATACTTACATTTGCAGGCTATGTTTCATTGTTCATGAGCCTTGTTGCGCTTGTATTTTCTTACTTCTTGATAACACATGACTTGAAGGATAAAGACAATCATAAATTCTATCTTGTTTCTTTGTTATTAACAGCTTTATTCTTAATTTTCAGCAGCACAGGAATAATTGGATCTTTTTTGGGATTGGTTCTTAAAGCAGGACTTTCAATTGTCGCATTAACAACTTTGCTCGTATATTTATTTGCAAATCTTTCCAGGATTGTATTTGAGCTTTACAATTATATGAAGGAAAAGTACAAAGCAAATAGCAGGTAATCACATAAAAAATATAATTAAAAACCAATAAAAATACCTTAGTATACAGATTTATATACAGGAAAACCAAAGCCTTAAATAACTCCATTGCAATAAAAAATACAGCGTGGGGGTGGCATTTTTAATTCTTTTTTTAATTTAAAATGAATCCAAAGCTGATAGCAATTGTTTTAATTGTTCTTATAATAGTAAACCTGATTCTGTTTGTTTTTGGCAGAATAAGCCAGTTTTGGTTCTGGATTATTGTTATTGCTGTAGCTTTTATAGCGTATAAGGTATTGCCTAAATTCAGAACTAAATAAAGAAATAGCACATTAAAGAAAGAATAACGGGGTCTATATAGAATATAAAGAAATCATAAAAAAGAAAAAAATAAGAAATAATTAAGCTTTTCCAAGAATCCTAAAGACTTTGGTTCCGCACTTGCCGCATTCGCCTTTCATGGCTTTCATGCCGTTTTTCATAACAACTTCTTTTCCTTTTTGAATCTCAACTTGCTTTTTACATTTCATACATCTTCCTTCTGCCATTTTTATTTCACCCCGGATTATTTGTTTTTATAAGTTATTATGCTAAAACTTACTATATACTATATAAATCTTTTCAAATTTTCACAGAAAAACAGTTTATTTGACAATATTAAGCAATGCCCTAATGTCATTTATCTCATAATCTGCGTTTGATTTCTTAATTTTAGGGTTTCCGTACCTTGCAAAGCATGTTTTCATGCCTATGTCATTCGCTCCTTTAATATCCCTTTCAGGCCAGTCTCCTACCATCAAGCACTGTTCTGCCTTTAGATTTAATTTTTTTAATGCTGCCAAAAAAGGAAGCTTTGAAGGCTTATGCTGCTTTGTATCTTCAAATGTAACAACAACATCAAAATAATTGCTTAATTTTATAGAAGCAAGCCTTATCCATGCCTTGAGCTTTGGAGCGTCTGTCACTATGCCGATTTTTATTCCTTTGTCCTTAAGCTTCAATAGTATATAATCTACATTAGGGTATGGCTCTAAAAAGCCTGTTCTAACTCTCCTGTATGCAACTATGGCACTAGCCAGTATCTTATAGTCAATTTTTCCTGTGACTTTTTTAAGGAATTTCTGGAATATTGCTTTTTCTTCCAGGCCATATTTATCATACAGCTTGAAAAGAGCTTTAATGGCTTTCTCATGCTCAACCTTTAATCCAGCACCTATCATTGCATCTATAGCAGCCTCGCAGCTAAGGTTTTTCATCTTCATAAAATCGACTAAAGTATTGTCCAGATCAAAGATTACTGCTTTTATCATAGGATTATGGATATTTGTTTGTTTATATAGTTTATTGATTTTCGTTAAGTTTACTTAATGCTAAGTTCATTCAATCCTAAACAGCGGAGCTATAATGGACTCTGATTTGCATTCGGGGCATTTGCTTGGCTTTTTGACTCGGCTTCTTTCTTTGCATATAAAACCGCATTTTTTGCACAAAGTATTCAAATAAACCACATTTATTCAAAACAGCATAGCAAAGTTTTTATACTGATTCTGGACTAATATGTTTATATTGGGTGTTAATTATGGGTATGTATGGTATATTATTTGTTTTATTTGTTGGGATAGCTATTCTCTGTTGGGTATATAGATTATCTAATATCTTTAGGAGATGGAAGAGGATTTGAAAAATATTAATTAAGTTAGTTAGGTTTAGGTCAAAATGACATCAACAGAACTTATTTTAATAGCTATCGCAGGGATTTTGATAGGTTTTCTCATTGCTCTGGAAAGATGTGTTGAACCTTTGAGGTTTAGGAAGAAGTAAAGTTTGATTGTTCTGGAAAATAGCACAAGTATGGGTGTGAATGAACAGATTGAAATCAAATTTATGAGGATTCCATTTTTGAATATGCTTTCTTATTTTTTTGAAAATCCCGAAGCAATTAAAAAAAACATAAGGGATTTAGTTAATGATCCATCCAACCCTATAAATTTAGAACAGTTTGCTACTCCCTATGAATCCAGAAAAGCCTGGGAGTCATTAAAAAAACACATTAAGCAATACAACCCAAATAAATATTATAGCTCAAATTTTAATCGTGAAAATCTTAAGCCAACCTTGCATATCCTGGGGGAATATGACTATTTATGCAAGAAAAAGAATTTATATAATAAAAATATTGAAATAGTTATATTGCCTGCAGGGCATTTTCCACATGAAGAAGTTCCAAAAAAATACAATGAAGCAGTAATTAAATATTTAATGCCCATTATCGGGAAAAATACTGTCAAAAAATAATTTAATTATCTTAAAGCATCTGTAAACCCAGTTGTCCATGCTTCCTTTAATTTTTCAATAGAAAGATCGATTAATTGCTGATTTTTATTTTTTATTTTTAATGAATTATCCTTGGTTGTTTTTCCCAACTCTGCTGTTTCCAGATCATATTTCTTAAATATTGAATTTACCTTGCTGATATTATTATCTTCAACTTCAAACACAAATCCAGGGGTTTCGGAAAACAAAGTTTTATCGTTTCTTAAATCAGAGAAACTAATATCAATTTTAGCTCCTATAATTCCCATTGCATTTCCTCCAAGAATCATCTCTGATATAGTTGTAAATAAGCCCCCATCGCTTATGTCGTGGCAGGAATTTAGTAATCCATCATTAATACAATCTATAATTGCATAAATCATATCCCTGTGTTCCTTAAAATCAATATCAGGAATATTTTTCCCTAATTCATTGTTTGTTTCGTAATAAACACTTCCGCCTAATTCATCTTTTCTTTTTCCAACAAGTATGAGTTTTGTATTTCCTTTNTTTATTTTCATATNTAATTGCNTTTTCATAATNTTTCATNANNCCAANGCATGCNATNACAGNNCNNGGNTCAATNGAANNNCCTTTNNNGCTTTCATTGTANAAGCTTACNTTTCCAGANACTATNGGNACNGGNCCTTTTGTATNNCTTAAGNNAAANNTTTTCAGCTGCTATCTTTAATNCCTNTAACACCTTCAACAAAATCATAAAACTGCTCGGGCTTTTCAGGATTCCCATAATTTAGGCAATCTGTTAAGGCAGAAGGTATTGCTCCGATTGCAGCAGTATTTCTCATGCTTTCGGCAACAGCATTAACACTTCCAAGATAAGGGTCTATTCTGTTGTATCTTGGGTTACAATCAACAGCCAATGCTATTGCATATTTGCTGTTAGGCAAGGCTCTTAGCAGGCCTGCATCTGCCTGGCCTGATTCAATTATAGTATTACCTAAAACATTGCGGTCATAATGCTTGCAGCATTTTTCTTTGGAAGCAACATTAGGATGATTTAAAATTTTCAATGCAGATTCATTATAATTAACTGGCTCTGCTAAATTTGGCTCTTTATAGTCTCTTATGTTTTTTTCAACAGGCCTTTGATACATTATTCCTTTTGTTACTGCTGATATCGGCACATTACAAACTGTTTTGCCTTTATGCTTNACNATNTAATCCTGCTTTTTTGTGACTTTTCCTATAACAGCTGCCTTTGCNTGCTCTGCAATTGAAGATAATTTAAAATCTTCATTGTATATCTTTAGGATTGTTGAGGTAAAGCTTTTAGGGCATATCCATGTGAACCTTTCCTGTGTTTCAGAGCATAAGATCATAAATGAAGGTATGTCCATGGAAACTGGAACTTTGTCCAGGTCAATTTCTGCTCCATAGCCTGAGTCTGAACAAAGTTCAGAGGTTGAGCACATAACTCCTCCTGCGCCAAGATCCTTGAATCCAAGTTCTATGTTTTGTTTTTTAGCTTCCTCAAAGACTTTATATGTAGATCTAATCAGGACATTTTTTAGGAATGGATCTGGGACCTGTACAGCTCCTTTGTTGCTTTCTTCTGCAGACTCATCTAAAATCAATGAGGCAAAGGCTGCCCCTCCAAAACCTGAGTTGTCAGTTGGCTTGCCAACATTAACAATGTCATAGCCAGCAGCATTTTTCGGGGCATAGCTGTGTATTATGTCTTTTTCTTTTACAATTCCAAGGCTTACAACATTGACTAAGCAATTATCATCAAAGCTTTCATTAAAATAAACATCTCCTGCTATATTTGGGATGCCAACAGCATTACCGTAACCTGCAATTCCATTGATTACTTCATTGGCAATATACTTTACTTTGTTTTTATTTCCCCCATTCGGATTTCCAAACCTCAAAGGGTCTGCATTTCCAATTATTTTTGCACCCATGCACAAAATGTCTCTCATTATTCCTCCAACACCTGTTGCAGCACCCTCATAAGGAACTACCTGGCTCGGATGATTATGGCTTTCATGGCTTACAACAATGCCGTACTTTTCTCCTTTTATTTTTCCCAGCTCTATTATCCCGGAATCTTCTACCGGGCCAAGAATAACGTTTTTAGCATTAGTAGGAAGGGTTTTTAAGACTGGCCTTGAACTTTTATAGCTGGAATGCTCAGACCATTGTATGTTAAAAATATGAAGCTCAGATATGGTTGGATCTCTTCCAATCAATTCTGTTATTTTCCTGGCTTCATCTGTTTTTAAGGAAATTGAGTTTTTTCTCAGAAATTGCTCTAAATCTTTTTCATTCATATCAGAAATTTCAATCAAGTCAACATCAGTCTTTCCCATGAATCCCACACTATTTAAAGAAAAGAGCTGGTTTATATAGGTTTTGCTATGTAGTTTGTGATTATATATATTGTTATAAGGTTTATTTTCCCTTTAGAACATCCATCATTGAATATACTTTTCCTTTCTCTCCAGCATTTATTTTTTTATTTAGATAAGTTATTGCATCTATAGTACCATCTGCATAAACATCTCTTCCATTTACATTATGGGTAAATCTTAATAATACACTTCCATTTTCAGATTTTAGTGTATAAGTATGCCAACCGTGTCCAGTTAGCGCATCTTTAGGAATACCCATTATTAATTGTTTATATGGTTCTCTTATCATAACAATTTCATCTTTTTTAAAGGGAATGCCTAATTTATTAAAATAATCAACCATTGCTTTTGCTGTTCCACTTGTGTCAGCTTTTCCTTTTTGGTGGCTTTCAACTGTTCCTAAACTGTAACCTTTAAATGCGTCTGGAAAAGTTTTTGAAGCATATCTTATCATTTCTTGCAATAGCACTATTGGCTTTGCCATGTTTGGAGCAATAACTGCAACAATTTCAGAATCTCTTACTCTTTGTTCTATAGTATCAAGATTGTCTTCTCCAGGGGTATCTCTTTTACCCCCAGTAGTACCCATTACAAATGGTAATCTATTTTGGCAATAAAATTCTATGTTTGAATCTACAGCAGAAGGATGAGTAAAATCAACAGAAATTTCGGGCTTTTTCCTCCTTTTAATTTCATCTCTTCTATCGGCTGTAATTAGCTCTATTCCATCTCCATTAATATCACATGTTTTTTCAGAAATATCGATTCCTGTTAATGCATAAGGAAATAAATCTAGATTTTTAGATTCATTAATATGTTCAGCAACAACAGTTGCAACTTTTCCAGGCAGTCCATTTACCATTACTTTTATAGCTTCTTCAGATTCTAACATTTTTTAATCACTAGACCTAGCCAATCCAATAAATTATAAAAAGCTAATGTTACAATAATAACATTTGTTTTTAAAAGCATCCGCACAATTTAGAGATCCAAGAAAGTTTAGTTATCCTAAAAAAGAACTCAAATAGTAACTGATTAACATCGCAAAAATACCTAAAATTATGCCTTTTTTTATTGAATCTTTCTTTATTTTAATGTAATAAGCAGAAAGTATCATAAATACCCATAACAGAGCAGCAAAAAGCGTGTATAGATTATCTTTGTAAAAGAGGCTTGTAAAAACTACTAAAATAAAAGCTCTTGCAATATGCTGGTTTGTGTTTTTTACAACCAAAGAAATCAAAAACAGGATAATTAATGCTATTAAAAGCTGATAGACAAAAGGCATGTATTTTCCTATAATAGCCCTTATTATAACAATAAGGTAAAAAAGAATGCTTCCAAATGCCAGGCTGTCCCTGGCAATTTCACTTTTCCAGCTTTTTTTCATTTAGCTTATTCAATTCTAGTTTTTTAATGATTATTTATTCAAAATTTTAAAAATCTTTTGGAAAAGTAATTACTACTTAATCATTGTAACAATTAAGAAAGGTTTATAAGTGGGTAAAATCTACCTTATCTGATTTATATGTGTGGAGTATGTGGTGCGTATATATTGGATCATGATACATTAAATCATGAGGGCAAGCTTGATATAGCAGGGGCACTAAATACTCTTAAAGGGATTGATGGAGAAAGGCTTGTTGATAAGGGTGCAACTGCTGCTGGGGTGTTATACTATTTTTTAACTGGCCTTGTGAACAGGGGTCCTGATAGCACAGGCATGGTTATAGGACATGATAATGATTTAAAAATTCATAAAAGGATGGGTATTGCAAAAAAAGCATATACTCAGAAAATTCTTGAGAATATGGTTGGAGATTTTGGAACAGGACATGATAGGTATGCGACTATTGGGCTTCCGCGAAAGCAAAATATTCAGCCGTTTATAGATTTGGATGTTGCAGTTTCACATAATGGTAACCTTACAAATCAAAAAGAACAAAGAGATATGATAATAAAGGAAGAAAAAAGAATATATGGTGGATCTGACTTAACTTCAGCAACAGACAGCGAGCTGATACCCCATAAAATTTCCCTTGAAAAATTTACTAATCGGGCAGAGAGTAAATCACTTAAAGAGCTTGATGACATAATTTCAAATGCACTGGTTGAATTTAGGGGTGCATATTCAATAACCGGAATGATTGATGAAAGCATTTTTGCTGCCAGGGATCCATATGGGAGATGGCCGTTATTTTGGGCTGTGCTTGATAATTTAGTCTTGTTCTCTTCAGAAAGGCAACCTATAATGAATTTTATCAGGGATTCAAATTATCAATTAGGAGTAAGTTCTGTTAAAAAAGTACAACCAGGTGAAATAATTTTAGTCAATGAGGATAATATTTATTCTTCATTATTATTAATGGAAAAATATTTCAGTAAATATAATATTAAAATAAGAAAAATTGAGGAATGCTCGTTTGATTATTCTTATATAAGGTCCCATAAAGATGAAAATATACAGGATTTCAGAAAAATTGTAGGCGGTATTCTTTCAGACAGCTTGCCAAAAGACCTGGATTATATTGTTCCGGTCCCGAATTCCGGAATGTATTATGGCGTTGGTTTAAGTGAAAAGTCAGGAATTGAAATTAAGGAATTAATTGGGATAAGTGAAAAATACAAAAATAATCCAACAAGGACTTTTCAAAAATCAAGCATAAAAGAAAGGCAAAAGGCAATTAAGAAAAAATATGCCTTTAACCAAGATGATGAATATTACCATGGGAAAAAAATAGCACTAACAGATGATACAATTGTCAGGAATCTGACTATGTTCCATAATATTAAAAAGTTAAGACTAAAAGGAGTTTCTGAGATTCATGCCAGAATCGGAACACCTGCCGTTGTGACACCCTGCTTCTATGGGGTGCATCACCTGAAAGAAGAGATGATAGCATATCGTCTTGATAAAATGGAAGTTGAAAAATATTTTGAGAGCATTTTTTACGGAGTTGATTATAAATCAGAAGCATTAATTTCAAAAATAAAAAAAGGTAAATCTATCAGGAAAATTGTTGAAGAAAGCGTTAAAGACAGGAGAAATTACCTTAAGGATAAAAAAATGAGGGAAGTTAAAGATGGCCAATTCAGCCTCGAGTATATTTCCCATATGCTATACAGGAAAGCCTTTACCGATTCCGGGCTAAATCCAGATACAAAATGCTATGCATGCCAGATACATAATTATCAAGGATATAGGAAAGAAGTTTTACCTGATATCAGGAGGGCGGAGTAAATGATTGTGTTGTCTAAACTGAAATTGGAGGAGATCAGGGAGCTTGATGTTGATGAAATCTCTTTGGAAGGGTTAGCTGATGAAAAGGAAGCTAAAAGACTGGCTAAAGATAAAATCAAAGATTTGTTAAGAGGCGATAGTACAATAAATGATAATGATCTTATTGGTAAAATCAATGATTCTATTGATGAGGCCGTTGAAAATGCTAAACAGCATGGGAATGAAAATAAACCTAATAAAAAAATAGATATAAATATTTTTACATATGATTATGGATCAGGAAATTCATTACTTTATATTGTTGTGAGGGATGAGGGAAAAGGATTTAATGTAAAAAAACCAATCGTAAAAAATTATCAGTTTGGAAATCAAGGATTGAATGTTGTTGATTCAAATATGGATTATGTCTATAATTTTAATGATTCTTCAGTATATATGATGAAGGTGATAAAAAGATATTTTGAAGATAGTGAAAGAGTTGTTACTATAACAAAAGACTTAACAAGGGAAAAACTTGGAGAAGAAGATTATCATCATAGTTTTTTATACTATTCAACAGGAGATTTCGTGCACCATAAAAAACAGGCTATAGTCCATATTTTTGACCTGCATGCACTTGTTGAATATGGCAATTTTGAAAGAGATAAAGTCTCACCAAAAAAAAATGCATATATAGATTTTAATCCAATATCCGACATTAGTGAATTTAGGTTAAGGCCCTATATTTCTGTGGCTATGCCTCATGATGACCTTGAAAGTTTTATGGAAGATGCAAAGGCAAGCGATTTAAGTATTGAATATAGGGATAAAAAATCACAATTTTCTGCAGTTATTTACCCTAATAGCCTATTTGTTTCAGTTAATCCTGCTGAGGATATTGGGGAAAATAAAATATTTTCATACGGCTTATTGCCCAAATTCTCAAATAGAAAAAATGAATTAATTCAATTATATGATAACCTTAATAAGGATGGTCTCGATAGATTTTTTTGGCCAGAAAATACATTATGAGTTAACATAAAAACAGGCCATATCTCATAAAAATTCCTTAACCAAGAATATAGAGCCGGCAATTACAACCAAATCTTTATCTGAAGAGATATTTTTTGCAAATTTAAAAGCATTACTCCTATTTTCTATAACAAATGCATCCATTCCAAAATATTTTTTAATTGACTTTGCATTAATTGCGCGTTCATTATCCGGCTTTGTTAGAATTATCTTATCTGCATATGGCTTTATTATATCTGATATTTTCTTAATGTCTTTATCATCCAACAATCCCAAAACCATTATCAGCTTATTGTAATCAAGGTTTTTTATCTCACCCATAAGAGTTTCAAATGCTTCAGGATTATGTGCGCAATCTACAAGCACATTCCTGCCTATGAAATCAAATCTTCCCGGCCATTTTGCGTTTTTCAATCCATTCTTTATATTTTTTTCATTTATTTTGATCTTATTGTTTTTTTTAATAATATCCAGTGCTTTTATTGCAATTGCAGCATTCTTTAGCTGGAATTCTCCTTTTAAATTATCTAATTTTAGATTTTTATGATTATTAATATTAAAACTCAAATTGTTTTTTATGTTGTTTTTTTCCTTTATTACTGTCTTATTATTTATTATAAATAATTTTGAATTTTTTTTATTGGAAATCCTTTTTATTGTTTTTAATGCAATTCCTTTTGCTGATGTTACAACAGGAATATCTTTTTTGATGATTCCAGCTTTCTCATAGGCTATTTTACTTATACTATCTCCTAAATAATCAGTATGCTCATAGCCAATATTGGTTATTATGGAGATTAATGGTTTTACTACATTAGTTGCATCTAATCTTCCGCCCAATCCAACTTCTAAAACTGCAAAATCAACTTTTTTATCGTAAAAATAAAGAAAAGCCATGGCAGTTGTTATCTCAAAAAAGCTCTGCTTTGTTATGAATGGCTTTATTTTTTGGTAATACTCTGCAATTTCATTGTCTGTAATTAATTTATGATTTATTCTTATCCTTTCATTAAATCTCTTTAAGTGGGGGCTTGTATACATTCCGACTTTATAATTGGCATCAGAAAGAATAGAAGAGAGCATTGCGCATACAGAGCCTTTTCCATTAGTTCCTGCAACATGGATGCATTTCAGCTGTTTTTCAGGATTATTCAGCTTTTTTAATAAGATGCTTATCTGGGAAAGGTCTAATTTGAATTTTCCGCTGTCTAATGAATAGAGCTCTTTTAAAACAGTTTTGCATTTCATAGTCAAGGCAAAAAACCGAGAAATTATAAATTTATTGGAATAATACTGCTGATTATTGTGTTTTTACTCAACGAAAATGGGTTTAATACCCCGAAGCTCTGCTTCGGTAATTTTTGTCCATTTTCTGGAGTAAAAATCCCTTGCAGCTAACTACAATTAGGATTTTTACTTATTCAAAATCTTTAATATGCTGTCTTTTAATTCATCAACCTTTATCCTAACCTGTTTTGTTGTATCCCTGTCCCTTAAAGTTACAGTAGAGTCTTCTTTTGTCTGGAAGTCTATAGTAATGCAGATTGGTGTTCCTATCTCATCCATTCTTGCGTATCTTTTTCCGATTGAGCCTTTAGTGTCATAGAAGCAGTTTAAATCTTTTTTTAACAGATTATAAACTTTTCTTGCATCATTATCAAGTTTATTGACTAAAGGAAAAATTGCGGCTTTATATGGAGAAATTTTTGGATGCAGTTTTAAGACAACATTTCCTCTTTTTTTGTCAAAATTATATGAGTCAAACATGAATGAGAGAAAAGCCCTGTCTAGGCCCTGTGAAGGCTCTATCACTTCCGGGAGGATTTTTTGTTTTGCCTCTTCATCAAAAATATCTAAGTTTTCCTTGGAAAATTTCTTGTGCTGCATCAGATCAAAATTTCCCCTATTAGCGTTTCCATGTATCTCTTTCCAGCCCATCGGAAATAAATATTCTATGTCAAAGGTTGCAGAGCTGTAATGGCTTAATTCTTTCTTTAGATGCTCCCTTATCCTTAATTTTTCCTTATTAATCCCTAAATCCAAGAACCATTTGTAACTGATGGAAAGCCAGTAGGCATGCCACTCTGTGAGCATTTTTTCCTTAAGCATTTCATTAATTTTAATTTCCTTGTGCTTTTCTTTCTTTTTCTGCTGCGCTGCTGTCAATAAGTTGATTTTTATATTTTGGACTTGTTTGAGGTAAGGGCATTTATTATGCTGATCTTTTCTTAAGAAAAATTCAATCTCCATCTGCTCAAATTCCCTTGTCCTGAACAGAAAATCCCTTGGAGATATTTCATTTCTAAAAGCTTTTCCTGCCTGAGCGATTCCGAAAGGAAGCTTTACACGCATTGTCTCGCTAATAGCTTTAAAATCAGCAAAGATTAATTGGGCAGTTTCAGGCCTTAGATAAGAAACTGAAGAATTATTTTGCACTGGCCCGATGCTTGTATTAAACATCAGGTTAAAGTTTTCTGCTTCTTTTAATTCACTTTTGCACTTTGGGCATGCTAATTTATTTTCTTTGATTATTTTGTTGATATCTGTTGCATTTAACCCTTCTGCCGGAATTTTAAGCTTGTCTTCAATTAAATTATCGGCTCTTGTCCTTTCTTTGCATTTTGTGCATTCTACCATAATGTCTTCAAAGAACTCAACATGGCCTGAACTTTTCCAGATATCCTGATGGCTTAGGATGCAGCCGTCAAGGCCATAAATATCATCCCTTTCCTGCACAAAGGTTTTCCACCAATCCTGCTTTATGTTGTTTTTTAACTCAGTGCCTAATGGCCCGTAATCAAACAATCCGGAAACTCCATTATAAATCTCGCTGTTAGGATAGACAAAACCCTTGCTTTTGCAGAAAACAGCCATATCGCTGATGCTTAATTTTTCCATAATACATTAAATTTAATTGTTTTTATAAAATTTGTTGTTTTTATTGGATGATTTTTAGAATAATAATCCTAATAAACATAGAAAATTTTAAATATAAGCATAATAAAACAGCAGTTGGGGTGTAAGTATATGAGTAAAAAAATAAATATTGTTCTGATAAGTTTAGCTATAATAATTTTTCTGGTTGGGTGTGCTCCGGTGCAGGAGTCTAAATCAGCTGTAGAGCCAATCAAGATTGGAGGATTATTTCCTTTAAGCGGCGATGGAGCTGCTTATGGAATTCCAATACAAAGGGCTACAATGATTGCTGTTAATGAGATCAATGCTGAAGGGGGCATTAATGGAAGACCTTTGAATATTATTTTTGAGGATGCGAAATGCAACCCGAAAGATGCTGTTACTGCAACACAAAAATTAGTTAGTGTAGATAAGGTTAAGGTCATCTTGGGCGGAGTCTGCTCAGGGGAAACCTTAGGGGCAGCACCAATCACTGAAGAGAATAAAATTGTTGTTATATCGCCAAGCTCAACTTCTCCTGACATAACTAATGCAGGCGATTTTGTCTTCAGGACAGCTGCAAGCGATGCATTTGCAGGAAAGGTTGCTGCAGAAGTTGCTGCAAATAATTTAAATGCAAAGACAGCAGGAATTATCTCTGAAACAACAGATTATGCACAGGGTCTTAGAAAGGTTTTCAAGGAGGAATTTGAAAAGGCTGGAGGAAAGGTAGTTGCAAATGAGGTATTTAATCCTGATGATACAGACTTTAGGACTCAGATATTAAAGGTAAAAAATGCTGAGCCTGATGTAATCTATCTTGCTCCGCAAACAGTTCCAAAAGGCGTTCTTTTGTCTAAACAGATAAAAGAGGCCGGAGTTGAGCAGCAGCTTATTACAGCAGAAGTGCTGATTGGAAGGAATGTAGTTGCGGAAAATGCTCCAGACTTAGAGGGCATGATTGGCATAGAAGCGGAATTCGATGACAAAGCGCCAAAATCAGCTGCCTTTTTGGCAAAATACCTGGCAGAAGCAGGAGAAGAAGCTCCTTTCCCACCATTCATGACAGCAGCCTATGATAATGTCAATTTAATTGCAGATGCAATAAGGCAGCATGGCTATGATTCAGAGAAGATAAGGGATTATCTTTACAATGTGAAGGATTATGAAGGGGCATTGGGAAAGATAACCATCGACGCTAATGGAGATCCAATACTTGAGTTTTCTGTAAAGCAGGTTAAGGATGGGGAAGTTGTTGAATACAGTTAATTTTATTTTTTCTTTTTATTTTATTGTTTGAGATGAAAAACTAAATCTTTATATACGCTAAAATTCCACCAAATTTATAATTAAAAAAATAGGGGTGGAATTCGCTTAGTCAAAAACCACATGAATAATTCAAATATGATAAAAACAAGCCATCTACCCGATGGGTGGTTTTTGACAAATACGAATCTCAAAGATTAAGAATGGGCTCGATATTACCTCAGTTAATTGTCAATGGACTTATTGCAGGTAGCATTTATGCTTTGGTCGCTTCCGGGTTTTCTTTAGTTTATTATGTCATTAAATTCCTTCATTTTGCGCATGGGGCTGTCCTTACAATATCTGCGTATTTGTTTTTTGTTTTTTTAAATGTTCTGGGGATGAATTTTGTTCTTGCTTTATTGCTGGCAATAATCCTGGCAATAGCACTGGGATTGTTGATTAATTTTGTTGTATACAAGCCATTAAGGAAAAGAAAGTCAAGCAATGTTGTATTGTTGATTATATCTTTAACTTTATTGAGTTTTTTTACTTCTTTTGCCCTGGCTGTATTCGGCTCAAGCACAAAAACCATACTTCTTGCCCAGCAAAATATCATCTTTGATTTTGGAGCAATTAGGTTTACAATAATCCAGTTAGCAGCGTTTTTATTGGCAATTTTCCTTTTCTTTGCACTCTGGTTTATCATGAAAAAAACCAAGCTGGGAAAGTCAATGAGGGCTTTGGCAGACAATAAGGATGTTGCGCAGGTTGTGGGCATAAATCCAGAGAAAGTTTACACTTACACATTCATCATCGCTTCATTTTTGGCAGCAATTGCAGGAATTATAATTGGCCTGGATCAAAATGTATTTCCAAGACTAGGGTTTAATTTTATTGTTAAAGGATTTATCAGTTCGGTTGTTGGGGGAATCAGCTCGGTGCCGGGAGCAATAGTCGGGGGATTTTTTATTGGGCTTGCTGAGAATTTGGGAATCTGGGTTCTGCCAAGCGGCTTTAAGAGCGTAATTTCGTTTACCATACTTTTTATTTTCCTGCTGTTCAGGCCGCAGGGAATACTTGGAGGCAAGAAAGATGGCATTTGAGTATCTGATTAATTTCTGGATTTTTGCTTTTATGTATATTATCTTAGTTGTATCATTAAACTTATCCATGGGTTTTACAGGCTTAATTAACCTGGGCCATCTTGCTTTTTGGGGAGTAGGGGCATATACTTCTGCTTTATTAACTTTAAACGGAGTCCCATGGTATTTTGCGATGTTAGCAGCCGGTATTGTTGCTGCTTTTTTTGGGTTTATCTTAGCGCTGCCAACATCAAAAATTAAGGGAGATTATCTTGCTATAGTTTCTTTGGGACTTGTTTTTATAATGGATTCTGTAGTAAGGAACTGGACTTCTTTGACAAGGGGAGCGCTAGGCCTGCCGGGAATCCCAAGAATCACGTCCAGCAGCATTAATTTTTTGGTTTTTTCTTTTATTTTAGCAGCTGTTGTTTATTTTTTTGCATATAAGCTTGTAAGTTCAAAGCATGGAAAGATAATGCAGGCTGTGAGGGATGATGAGACTGCTGCAAAAGTTTTGGGAAAAAATACACAGCTCTATAAGATTATGTCTCTTGTGATATCAACATTTATGGCAGGCATTGCCGGAAGCCTGTTTGCACACTATATTACATTTATTGATCCCACAATATTCTCACCAGATATATTGATTATAGTCTTGTCTATGTTAATTGTAGGGGGATTGGCATCATTAAATGGCGCTGTTTTCGGAGCTATTATCGTGCTTGCCTTGTCTGAATTGCCCAGAATTATTATAGTAGTGCCAGCACTAATCGGACCTATAAGAGATATGACATTTGCATTACTAGTGTTGATTGTATTGATATACAAGCCAAGAGGATTATTTGGAAAGGTGGATTTATGATGTTAAGCATAAAAAGCGTTGCAAAAAATTTTGGAGGCGTAAAGGCAGTCAATAAATGCAGTTTTGATATTGAGGAAAATAAAATAACTGCTTTAATAGGTCCTAATGGCGCCGGGAAAACAACATTATTCAACATTATAAGCGGGCTTATCGGAATTGATAAAGGAACAATTAAGCTTCAAAATGAAAATATAACAAACTTACAGCCGCATAAGATTGCTAATTTAGGAATAAGCAGGACTTTTCAGTTAACTAAAGTTTTCCGGAACATGAGCATTAAGGATAATATGCTGCTGGCAAAACATACCAGTGAAGAAGAGATAAAAAAAATCCTTGATTCTGTTTATTTGCATAAGCCTTTAGATACTTTTGCATCAGAGCTGTCTTACGGCCAGCAAAGGCTTTTGGAGATAGCACGGGCTTTACTGATGCCCCATTCACTATTGATGCTTGATGAGCCGACTGCCGGGGTAAATCCAAAAATAAGGCAGGAACTGAAATTAATACTGAAGAACCTGAAAAAAGAGGGAAAAACTGTACTGTTAATAGAGCACGACATGGATTTTGTCATGTCAGTAAGCGATACTATTGTTGTTTTAAATCAAGGGAGAGTATTGAAAATAGGTAATCCAAAGCAGGTTGTTAAGGATAAAAAAGTGCTTGAGGCTTATCTTGGGAAATGAGATTCAATAAAAAATAACTATTAAAAATCAAATCAAAAAAATAATACTTAAAATAATAAAATGCTAGAGATAAAAAAAATAGAATCGGGCTATGATAAGCTGCAGATATTGTTTGGGGTAAATATGAAACTTGACCCAAACGAAATAGTTGTTTTGATAGGGCCGAACGGCGCAGGAAAATCCACAGTGCTGAAAAGCGTGTTTAACCTGGCAAATATCTACAAGGGAAAAATAATCTACAAAAATAAGGATATCACAAGAATACCTACCCATGAGCTGATTGAATTAGGCATTAGCTTTGTTCCCCAGGGCAGGCAGGTATTTAATACTCTGACAGTAAAAGAAAATTTGGAGATGGGGGCATTTTTAATCAATGAAAAGGATTTGGTAGAGAAGAAAATCAATGAGGTTGTTGAGCATTTCCCGGATCTAAAGAAGAAGATGAATGAGTTTGCCAGCAATTTGTCCGGGGGCCAGCAGCAGATGCTTGCAATAGCAAGGGCATTGATGCAGGACCCGCAGCTCTTGCTGCTTGATGAGCCGTCTCTTGGATTATCGCCAAAGGTCATGAAGGATATTTTCCAAAAAATTGTTGATATCAACAGGGAAGGAGCCGCTATTTTAATAGTCGAGCAGAATGCAAAGCAGGCTGTCAAGATAGCTGACAGGATCTATGTCCTTGAAGACGGCAAGATAGCAATGCATGGAGACAAGAAAATATTAAAGCATGAGAAGATAAAGCATATATACCTTGGAGGGCATTAAAATGAAATCCTACACAGAGCATTTATTGTTTGATACAAGCAAGAGAATAGAATTCATCAATATAACTGATAATGTCCAGGAGCTGATTAGCAAGTCAGGGATTAAGGAAGGTCTTGTTCTGGTTAATGCGATGCACATAACTGCTTCTGTTTACATCAATGATGCTGAATCGGGATTGATTAATGATTTTCAGAAATGGCTTAAGAAACTGGCTCCGACTGATGAAAGCCTTTACCAGCATAATCTTACCGGAGAGGATAATGCATACGCTCATTTATGGAGAACTATAATGGGCCGTGAAGTAACATGCGCTATAACTAAAGGCCAGCTGGATTTTGGGCCGTGGGAGCAGATATATTATGCTGAATTTGACGGAACTAGAAAAAAAAGAGTCATGGTAAAGATTATCGGGGAATGAAATTTTACTTTCTAACAGCCCCTGTTTCTATCGCTGTTTTTTTAACAGCTTCTGAGACTTTTTTAGCAACATTCTCATCGAACGGCTCAGGGAGTATTTTATTTGGAGTTGGGTTTTTTTGGCAGGCTGCCAGGGCATAGGCTGCCGCTATTTTCATCTCATGGTTAATTCTTACTGCACCTGCCTCTAATGCTCCCTTAAAGATACCGGGAAAAGCAAGCACGTTATTTATCTGATTTGGAAAATCGCTTCTTCCTGTTCCGACAATTGCTGCGCCGGCTTCTTTTGCCTGGTCGGGCATTATCTCAGGAATCGGGTTTGCCATTGCTAATATTATTGAGTCTTTGTTCATTGACTTTACCATCTCTTTTGTCAGGATGTTTGCTACTGAAACCCCTATAAAAACATCTGTTCCTGTTATTGCTTCCTTTAATCCTCCTTTTATGCAACTTTGGCATTTTTTATCTTTTGGATTATGTTTAGTGTTATTGCACCGGGCATTTGTATTTACTGCCATCACTTTTTTTATTTCGTTTAGATTATCGCGGCAATGATGTATGGCTCCTTTACTGTCTAACAGAATTATGTCTTTTACTCTTGTGCATATTTTTTTATCTATTCCCATGCAAAGGAGCAGCTTTGCTACAGCTATTCCTGCAGCTCCTGCGCCGTTTATCACAATTTTTAAATCTTTCATCTTTTTGTTAACGATTTTTGCAGAATTTATTATTGCGGCTAAGGCAACTACTGCTGTGCCGTGCTGGTCATCATGAAATACAGGAATTCCAATATCCTGCAGCTTTTCTTCAATCTCAAAGCATCTTGGCGCAGATATGTCTTCCAGATTAATCCCTCCGAATACAGGAGCAATATTTTTCACTAATTCTATTATTTCATCTGATTTTTGGGTTTTGACACAAATTGGGAACGCATCTATACCTGCAAATTCCTTCATGAGAATGCACTTGCCCTCCATAACAGGAATAGAAGCTTCTGCCCCTATGTTTCCCAGGCCAAGAACTGCTGAGCCGTCGCTTACAACTGCTACTGTATTTTTTTTGATTGTATACTCATATACTTCTTTCGGATCATCTGCAATTTTCCTGCAGACCTCTGCAACTCCAGGAGTATAGGCAATACTTAAGTCAAGCTTATTTTTAACGTTAACTTTAGACTTAATAACTAATTTTCCTTTCTTTTTTTTATGCATCTCTAAAGATAGCTTGTTGAGGTCCATTTTTTTGTCTTAAATTTTATTATAGTTTATAAATCTTATTTTTTAGGGAGAGAATAACCTTTACTTAAATTTGCTTTTATATATTTATTCACCTTAATTAATATTTTAAATCAAAATATAAAATTACAAATATGATAAAGTTTTTATTTTGGCTTGGTGGGATACACAACATCATCTGGGTTGCTGAAAGTCTGGGGTATATCCCTTAAACTTTGTCTGTAAGTTGTCCACTCCTCTTTCTTTTCGGTAGTTATAGTAATATCTGAAATCATTATATAATCGCTTTCTTTTAACAACTTATCCCTTTCTTTTCTTACATTTATCCACCCACCAATTACTTCATATTCAGAAATGGCTATATTGTATTCTTCCTCACTAATCATACCATCAGTATCAGGTATCGCCGACCCAGTACCATCATCTTTTATAGCTTCTAACCCTGAATAACCTGCTTCTTCTCCTCCACGATGCACCCATCCTATGTCTGGATACTTATAATCAATAGCTGTTATTATATTCATTTTATAATTTCCTCTAAATTAAATTCCATTAGGCTTCTATTTCCATTAGGGTTGTGCAGGATGCAGAATTATTCATCATAACATTAACTCCATCAATATCAGCAGATGACCTGAATGTCACCCTGTATGTGTGAGCATTTGTATCCCCAGGGGTATCCTTATACACAAACACACAATCAGCAGAACCCAACCATGCTGCGCTATCGGTATCGGATATGTTCGTTCTAAACGCAAGTATTGTAGTATCATCCATTAATCTTAACTGTAAAGTTGTATATGCGTTTTTTGCACATGAAGGAACGGTTGTAATAATTAATACATGGTTTGATGAATTTGAAAGTGTAATAGTACCCGTTATCCCTGTATCTGCATAAGTACTTGAAGAAGAACTTGCTTGTGTAGCAACAATATTAGTAACTACCTGTAAAACTTTACCACCACCTGCTGCCTGCCAACTGCTCGTTCCATCACCATCTTCACGTAAAAATTTTGTGCCGCCAGTTTCGCCTGTTGAGAGAATTGATGTTCCATCTAATGAACCAGCACTTTGAGTAGATCCATCATTAAACACTAACCCCCCGGCTTTAGCTACTTTAGAAGCTAAAGCAAGTCCTCCTAATCC
>NZEC01000005.1 GCA_002688925.1 archaeon | reverse complement strand
AACATCAATGTCTTTTGGTTTTACGTTTGCCTGCTTATAGGCGTCTTCTGCAGCTTTTTTTGTCGCATTCCATGTAATCATGTCTTTTCTTTCAAAAGTTGTCATGTAATCAACAGATAATCCTGAGCCGGAAATCTTGACATTGCTTTTTTTCTTTCCTATGATGCAGGCAGCAGCCCCATTTACACTTATGCTGCAGTCAAACAGCCTTAAAGGGCTTGCAACTATTGGGCTGGATTTTATCTTATCAAGTGTAATCTTTTTTTTATAAAACATTGCCTTAGGGTTAAGAAAAGCATGCTCATGGTTCTTTAACGCAATCATGGCAAGATCATCTTCATTGCTGTTATATTTTAAAAAATGCTGCTGGGCAACTAGAGCATTCTGAGCCGGAAATATCATGCCTTCATCCTGCTCATAGGTCTTGTCTGCAGCTTCAAGAATCTGGTCTGTTACATTTTGTGATGTGTTTGTGGCAATTTTATCCGCGCCTAAAACAAGGACATTATCATATCCATTTCTTAAGGCAGTCCATAAAGCAGCCCCACCACCACCACATACAGCTGGTACTCTTATTATCGGCATGTTTTTCCTGAAAAAGCTGCTCAGAAACGAGTTAAAGTGCCTCTGCCTTTCCCCATTTATCCGGCTATCGGTATTTGAAACAACAACAGCATCAAGGTCATTTATGCTTAATCCTGAATCATCTAAAGCAAGTTTTATTGCTTCCTGCGCAAAATCCATAGTATTCTTATCTTCAATACTGAATTTTGTCATTCCTATTCCTTGTATATAGTGCATTTTAACTCAAAAGAATTTTTTTATTATTTTTTAGAGCTGAATTTTTCCCTGAACCTTTTTTTATTAACCATTGCCAAAACCATCTTTGCTTCTGAAACTAATTTATCTTTAATAAAAACTTTTCCGCTTGCAAAAGCAACTTTTTTGAATTTAAACCCAAGCTTTACCTCATATCTAATCTGATTGCCTGGAAAAACAGGCCTTGAAAATTTAGCGCTTCTTATCTTGTAAGCCAGAATATCCTTTTCCTCATGGTTTTCTATATTATACCTTACAAGCATGGTTGCAGCCTGGCCAATTCCTTCCACAATTAAAGCGCCCGGCATTATAGGAAAGTCTTTGAAGTGGCCATTAAAATATTCTTCTTCCTTTTTTACATCCTTTACTGCTACAATATTTTTTTTGTCAAGCTTTAAAACTCTGTCAAACATTAAAAAAGGATCATCATAAGGTATTATTTTTTTGATATTATCCCTATTAATTTCTCCATTGCTGTCTTTAAATTTGTCTATCTGATTCATGTTCCGACTAACTTATGCCAATTTAAATAACTTTCGTTGCAAATATTTATATACTGAAAACCCCTACTTTGGCTTATGGCGAGGAAAAAGAACAACACATCAATAAGCATTAAGAAGAGAGTAGTTGGAACTTTAAATAAAGGACTTGTTCCTGTGGAGTATTCTTTTAGATTATTTAGAAAAGCATTCAACAGCATTAAAAAAACTGCTCCTTTAGTGCATGACGAAATTGATGCCTTGATTAAAAGCAATATTGTTACAATCGATAAAAGAAAGAGAATATTCAAGAAAACCAAATTTGAGGATTTTGGAGAGACAATCACATCCAGCCTAATAAAAAAAATCCCAAATGTTAATGAACGTGAGCTAAGAAAAATAGTTGGCAGCAGGTCTTCCCAGACATTCATGGACATGATTGCTAAAGGCCTTAGTGCAGGAAGCATAAGCGAAAAGGATTATACAATTCTTTCAAAGGAAAAAAAGTTTAAGAGAGTCCTGATAGCAAACAGAGGGGAGATTGCTTTGAGAGTAATAAGAGCCTGCAGGGAACTTGGAATAGAGACTGTGCTAGTATATTCAAAGCCCGATAAAAATACCCTTGCAGTAAAATTTGCAGATAAGACTTATTGCATTGGAAATGAGACAAGCTACCTTGATGTAAACAAAATAATAAATATCGCAAAAAAGACGAAGGCTGACGCAATACATCCCGGATATGGATTTCTTGCTGAAAATGCAAAATTTGCCAAGTTATGCGAGAAGAATAAAATCAAGTTTATAGGGCCTTCATCCAGGACAATAGAGCTTTTAGGCGACAAGGTAATGGCAAAAAAGACAATGCTAAAGGCTAAAGTTCCGATAATAGAAGGCACAAAGAAAGCGCTTAAAAATAAAAAGCATGCGATTAAAGTTGCAAGGAAGATTGGTTATCCTGTAATCGTGAAGGCTGCAGCAGGAGGCGGCGGCAAAGGAATGAGGATAGTAAAAAATAAAGAAAATCTTGAAAATGCTTATGACAGTGCTGTAGCAGAAGCTCATCTTTCTTTTGGAGACCAAACCCTGTATATGGAGAAGTACATTGAGGAGCCAAGGCATATAGAATTCCAGATAATTGCAGACCAATACAGGCATGTTGTGCATCTGGGAGAGAGGGATTGCAGCATTCAAAGAAAGCACCAGAAGCTTGTGGAAGAATCGCCTAGCCCGGAATTAGACGAAGAATTAAGAGAGAAGATGGGCAGTGTAGCAGTCAGGGCAGTGTCTGCAACAAAATATGAAGGCGCAGGCACAGTGGAATTTTTAATTGACAAAAATAAAAATTTCTATTTCATGGAGATGAATACAAGGATACAAGTTGAGCATGGAGTTACAGAAATGGTGACTGGAATTGATCTTGTCAAGGAGCAGATAAAGCTGGCTTCAGGCGCAAGGCTTGCATTCAACCAGGATAACATAAAATTAGATGGATGGGCAATTGAGTGTAGGGTTAATGCTGAAGACCCATTGAATGGCTTTTCCCCTTCTATAGGGACTGTGACCAATTACATACCTCCTGGAGGGCCGGGCATAAGGATTAATAGCATATGCCATTCAGGCTATAAAGTGCTGCCCCATTATGATTCACTGATATCTTTGCTCATATGCCATGGAAATAACAGGCATGAGGCAATAGCAAGGATGGAAAGAGCATTACATGAATATCTGATAAGCGGGGTAAAAACAACAATACCCTTCCATCTGGCAGTGTTAAAGAATAAAAATTTCATTAACGGCCATTTTACAACATCATTCATAGAAAAAAACAATATTCTTGAGTCTGTAAAAAAGCACTGCAGGAAAGAGAGAAAAGCTTTAACTAACGAAGAAAAAATAATAGTTGTCAGCACTACAGTTTCCAAATACATGGAAAAGAAAAACCATCAGAATAACAAGCCTAATCAGTGGGTTATGGCCGGAAGGCAGGAAGCGATGGGGCAAGAGACAAATTAATGAAAATGTTCAGAACATTAAATTTCAAAAAATTAACATCTACTAACGATAAAGCCAGGGAATTTGCAAAAAAAGGGTATCATAATTTAGCAATAATTGCAGAAAGGCAGGAAAAAGGAAGAGGTAGGTTTAACAGAAGATGGGATTCTGATTTAGGCGGCTTGTATATGACTTTGCTTCTGAAGGAAAATAATCTGGAAAAAGCAAGGTATTTAACTTTAATTGCTTCTGTTTCTGTTGCAAAGTCGATAATGAAATTATCAAATTTAAAAGCTGATGTAAAGTGGCCTAATGATGTGCTGGTTAACGATAAGAAGATATGCGGTATTTTAACAGAAACTATTTCAGGCAAGGAAAGCTATGCTTTAGTGGGAATAGGGCTTAATGTTAATCAAAAAAATTTTCCCGGAAATCTTGCTAATAAATCAACTTCATTAAACTTAGAGTTAAATAAAAAATTTGACATTAAAAAAGTTTCCAACATCCTATTAAAAGAATTTAATATTCTTTATTCTAGTTATAAAAATAAAAAATATAGTAAAATAATTGAAATCTGGAAAAAATATTCTCATACATTAGGCAAGAATGTAAAGGTAAAGACTCTTGCAGGAAAATATACTGGAAAAGCAGTTAATATAGATAAAGATTGTAATTTAACAATAAAATTGAAAAATGGGAAAATCAGGAAAATAACTGAAGGAGATATTTTTGTTATTTAGTGTTTTTCCCAAATAACATGGATTTTATTGTTTTTTTTAAAATTCTATCAAAACTTTTAAATATTACACACAAAGACTAATGAATATGACATTCATAGATCAAGTTCCTGTATTGAAGAAAATGCTGGAAATGGCGTATACTATAGTTCTTGTCGTCTTAATCAGTGGCATAGTGGGACTGGTATTGGCATTTCCGGTTATGTGGCTCTGGAATTTTGTTTTTGGCAATTTTCATCAAATCAGTGTTTTGCAGGCATGGGCATTGAATGTATTGGCTGGAATATTATTTGGAAATAAAACTAATGGTAAGAGGTGATTTTATGATACATGAAGTAAAATATAAAACACTGTATGAAGCATTCTTTCACCAGAGAAATGTTTTTTTGGATATTCTTATGATTGCATTCAGTGTTGTCTTTTTGGCAGCTATGGCCAATATCCGGATTCCTTTATGGCCGGTGCCTATAACAATGCAGACTTTTGGAGTATTTACAATAGCTTTTTTCTTTGGCTCATTAAGAGGGACAGTAGCACTTATAGCTTATGGTTTAGCTGGTTTATTGGGATTGGGAGTGTTTGCAGGATTTAACTCCGGATTGCCTGTTTTTATTGGACCTACTGGAGGCTATATTGTTGGCTTTATTTTTGCAGCTTTTGCAGTTGGCTATTTGATTGAGAAAGGATATGGAAGAACATGGAAATCAGTTTTACTGGTTCTATTGGTTGGGGAAGTGATAATCTATGCTTTTGGGCTACCTTGGTTAGCAGCTGCTTTGCCAAGCCTTACATTTTTTGGGGTTTTAAAAGCCGGGTTGATTCCATTCATTGCAGGAGACATGCTTAAAGTTTTAGCAGCAGTAGCTTTGTTTCCTTATTTGTGGAAAGGCGCAGAAAAAATTAAGCAATAATCAGCAGAATATCGTCTTTGTTGACATTATCATTCTTTTTTACTTTTACTTCTTTAATTGTTCCTGGTTTTGGTGCAGTTATATCATTCTCCATCTTCATTGCTATTAATTTAATTAAGGATTGGCCTTCTTTTACCTTGTCCCCTTTTTTTACCTTTACATCATAAATTGTTCCTGGCAATGGTGCTGTTACAACAGATTTTCCTTTTTCCTCTATTTCTTTTTTTATTACTTTATTGAAAATAGACGCTTCTTTGTTATAGGGTGCATCAACCTGATAAACATCATCTCCGCAATGAACCAGAATTTTGCCTTCATTTGTTTCCTCAACCCTGACATCATATTCCTTTCCGTCAACCTTTATGGTGAGCTTTTCCATTTTTAAAGCGGGATATTGCCGTGTTTTTTTGATGGTCTTTTTTCCCTTTTGTTCATAAGCATTTCAAGGCAGCTGATTAAAGTCTTTCTTGTGTTTTTTGGATTTGTTATGATGTCAACTTTGCCATGTGTTGCTGCTTCGTATGGATTCAGGAACTTTTCCTTGTATGATTTTACTTTTTCTTTTCTTATTTTTTCTGCATTTTTTCCCTTTAACTCTTTTCTGTGGATGATGTTTATTGCTTGGTCTGCTCCCATGACAGCTATTTCTGTATCTGGCCATGCAATAACCTTGTCAAAGCCCATATCCTTTGAAACCATGGCAATGTAAGCACCACCATAAGCTTTCCTCATTACAAGGCTTATTTTTGGAACAGTTGCTTCAGAATAAGCATACAGCACTTTTGCTCCATGCTTTATGATTCCATTATGCTCCTGTTCTACACCCGGCAAATAACCAGTAACATCAACTAAGTTGATTAAAGGGATGTTAAAGCTGTCACAAAACCTTACAAACCTTGCAATTTTATTTGAGCTGTTTATGTCCAAGCATCCTGCAAGGATTTTTGGCTGGTTAGCCACTATTCCAACAACATTATTGTTTAATCTTGCCAGGCCAATGACTGCATTCTGGGCATATAATTGGTGTATTTCAAAAAAAGTGTTTTTGTCAACAACCTCTTCTATTACATCTTTTACATCATAGGTCTTTTTTGAATCTTTTGGGATCAAATTTTTCAGTTTATTGTTCAATCTTTCCGGATTGTCATTTGTGCCTATTAAAACAGGATTTTCCAGATTATTCTGGGGTAAATAGCTTAACAGCAGCTTTATCATGTCAAAGCATTCTTTTTCATTTTCTGCAATAAAGTCTGCAACCCCGCTTTTTTCATTATGGGCTAAAGATCCTCCCAGGCCGTCAAAGTCAATAGTTTCTCCTGTAATGCTTTTTATTACATCAGGGCCTGTTATGAACATATAGCTGATTTTTTTTGTCATGAAGACAAAGTCAGTTAAAGCAGGCGAGTAAACAGCAATTCCTGCGCAAGGTCCTAATATTACTGAGATTTGGGGGATAACTCCGGATGCTAATGTGTTGTTTTTGAAGATAATTCCTCCAGTGTCCAAGCCATGTATACCTTCCTGGATTCTTGCTCCCCCAGAGTCAAATAATCCAATGATTGGACATCCTGTTTTTAAAGCATGCTCCATTATTGATGCTATCTTCAAATTATGCATCTCCCCCATAGAGCCCCCCATAAAGGTAAAATCCTGGGCGTATATGCAAACAGGTCTGTTGTTTATCTTTCCATAGCCTGTTATAACTCCATCTCCTGCTTTCTTCTTTTCCTGCAGGTTGTAATTATTACTTTTAAGCTCTACAAGCTCATTTAATTCTACAAATGTGTTTTTATCAAGGAGCATGTTAATTCTTTCCCTTGCTGTTAACTTTCCTTTAGCATGCTGCCTTTTGACTGCTTCCTTATCCTCATTATTTGCCATATAATTAAACCACCCTTAAAGAGAATAAGTTAACTATATTGGTTTAAAAAACTTGTGGAAATGGAATGAAATCAATTTAGAAAGAAATCAAGTTAATCAGTTATAGTTCATATGGTTATTTCGAATTTCTATTTCATTTTTCTCAATAAGTTTTCTATCAGAGCCCGTGATTTCATAGCTGAACAGTCTTCTATATGGAACTATAAAATTCAACAATACCTCTCTTTCTAAATCTTTATAAATAAATTTCCTTACCCCTAGATTAACTTTCTTTATCTCACGATGCCTTCCAGTAATAATTATCCCGGGATAGAATTGCATCATTATCTCATCTAGGTCTTGGTCAAAAGTTTCTAAATTTACTGTCTGTTTGATATTTTCTTTCATTTTTTTAAAATAATTATCTTTCATGAATATTTTATGAGTGAAAGTTGTTATATGCATTTTTTATCAGAACAACTTAAACCCTCTTCCTTCTTTTGTTCCCAGAATTCCCCCTTCCACTATCCTGAAAGTTATTTCTTTTTCTTCCTTAAGGCTTCTGTGCTTTCTTATGATGATTCTTCTGTTTCCCGAGGGAGTGATTTGCAATTCTAACAGGCATTTGCTTGCGTATTTTAGCAAATCTCCTCCGACTAGCTTTACTTTATCTTTATCCTCGAAGTCTGCATACACTTGATTAACAATCAGTATAGGGATGTTTTTTTTAGCTGAAATCTCCTTTAAGTAAGCAAGCTGCCTTCCCAATTCACGATTGACTTCATACACATCATCATTCTTTCCAATCTCCAAGCGGTAAAGCATTGCTATTGTGTCTATTATAATGAGGCCTATATTATTGTTTACCATCTCTTTCAGCTTTTCAAAAGTATTTTTCTGCTCTTCAAAAGTTGATGGCTTCAGGAAAACTATTGAGTTGATTATTTTTTTGTAATTTAAATTTATGGATGAGCATATTTGCTTTAATCTTTCAACAGAAAAATTACTTTCAGTGTCAATATAGATGACTTTTTTACCTAATCTGGCTGTATTAACAGCGCATAAGATGCATAAGTTTGTCTTTCCAGAGCCTGCAGGGCCGTAAATTGTTGTAGCTATGTCCTGCTCATAGCCACCATTTAGCAGAACGTCTAAAATCCTGCTTCCGGTAGGCAATTTCTCTATATTTCTTTCCATATAACTGAGGTAATAAAGAGGGATTATTAATTTTTTCTAATTTAACCGAATGTAAATATATAATATTCACAATCTCTATTTTTGCTATAAGAAGATGTTATAAACCTTTCCTTTAAATTGTCAATAAAATCACTGCTTTTTTTATCACAATTTGAATCATTTGGCGGGCATGGCAGCAAGTCGCATGTATTCAACAGGATAGTATCAGCATTATCTACATTAAGCATTAAATCATCAATTTTATCTGAATTATATGCAGGATAATAAACCAATTCATCGGCTTTAGCATCTGAAAATACAATAAATGCAGGGTTTGATATCCATAATCTTGGATTTGTTCCTGTTTTTTTTATATAATCATAAAAATCATCTAAATTATCTTCATATGCATTGAATTTTAGCTGAGGCATAGCTTGAATTATGAAAATTATTGATAATAAGGATAATAAAATTACTTTGTATTTTTTTACTGAATCTGCAAAATAAAAAATTCCATGAGACATAAGAATAGCGATAAAAGGAAAGATAGGAATTAATAATCTCATCTCCTTGTGGGCAATAATATTATAGGGAATAAAGCCAAAAAGGAATATTAAAGATAAAAGCATGCTGTTTTTTGATGGTTTTTTTAAAATTGTGAATAATCCAACCAATGCAAACAAAATAAGAATATTTTCTTTAAATAAATTAATGAAATAAAATGAGAATGACTCATTAAAAACAAACCCGGTATTCTGAGTCATAAATATCTGTAATAAAAAAGGATGCAATGGGTTATTGTAAAGAAGATAATTCAAGATAAGGTATGGGATTATAGGTAATAAAAAGAAAAGGGGGAATAATGCTGATTTTTGCATTGAAACTTTTTTTCTGTAAAATGAATAAAATAAAACTAAAAATATTGGAATAATCAAAAATATCTGGAAAAATCGGGTCATAACTGCAATTCCAAGCAATAATCCAGCCAAATTATGCTTTTTCTTAATGAAAAAATAAATTCCAACAAGAGTGAAAAAAGCAGAGGGGATTTCTGTATGGAGTATATTTGCAAAAAGAAAGTAAGTCGGAAATAATGACAGGAATAATGAGGAAATTAAGGCTGTTTTTTTGTTAAAAATATTTACAGCAATAAGATAAGTTAATGCTATAGTTCCAATGCTGAAAAGTATTGCTGTTATCTGCCCGAAAATTATTGGGTTTAAGTTTAGCTTCCAGAAAAAGCCAAGTAATAATGGCCATATTATTGGCCTGGATGCTTCCCACAATCCAACATTTCCCAAAGACCATAGATATTTTCCCATGCCCAAAAATACTGCAGAATCCCACCAGATATCATGGTGAATAAACAAGGAACTGAAATATACAACTGATATTATTGAAATAAAGATGATAAATGTCTTGTTGTTTTTGATGAATTCTTTCATTTTTTAGCAAATAGAATGATCTCTGTACTTGCAAAGAATATTTTCTATGTCGTTTTTGTTGTGCAGGCCGCAGTAAGTGTGGTCTTCAACAACAGTGCAGGGAAATGATGAGATATTGTAAAAGACTGCAAGGGCATTTATAGAAGGAAGCTCAAGATTTGAGTCAAAGGAGAATATTGCAATCTCATCATCTATTTCCTTGTTTATGTCTGTCAGGACAAATGCCTGTGCATCACAGTCAGGACATTCTTCTTTTTTCTTGTAAAAATAAAGCAATACTGACTGGTTGATATTGCATGCTTCTTTCATGTTTTCCAGCATGGAAAGGTATATGACTTCATTCCTGTTGAATTTCTTTTTCTGGTTAAGGTAGAATGGGTCTGTTATGAACTGCTCGGTAACTTCCCTGTACTGGTCAATTTTCAGGCCTGTATCCCACAATGTCTTGTCAAGATGGGACAAGGTGCTTTCTAATGATAAGCATGTCATCTCCTTGCCGAATGCATCGGACATCAATGATAATGCCTGGATTTCTTGATACTCATCTAAAATCTGCTCCATCCTGTCAACCACAACCTCCTCACGCTGTGTGTTCATGTAGAAATTCAAAGAGTAGATAGAAATGAACAGCAGTATAGTGATTATTCCTGCAATCACGAAGATGCGCTTGTTTATTACCATCTTACTTTTCTCTTTGTCAGCACGATAAAGAATGATGCAAGCCAAAATGCCTGGTATAGCAGGAATAGCATGAAATAGCCTAAATATAATGAAGGTTTCTTTTTTGGGCTGTTTCTGGATGCATTCAGCCCGGAAGTTACCAACAAAACCATGCCAAGAATCCCTGAAATCCCAAAAAACACAAACAAGCTGATCCCAAGAACATCAAAATTAAATGTCCAGTTCGAGAAAAAATTATAATTGGTCAGGGCATAATAAGACAGGATCTTGAATGTATTTGACATGGTAAGGTATATTGAAAATATAAACAGCCCGAGGCCTGATGCAATCAGCATGTAATTATACGGGATGAAATAGCCAAAAAGGCCAACCTTGTTCTTCATCAAAATATCCTTGTGCTGCCATAAAGTCAATAATGCTCCTGAATACCATCTTCTTCTCTGCCTATAAAGCCCCTTAAAATTATTTGGTGTTATTGTTTTTACAGAAGTTGTCATGCAGTTTGCAATCTTATATCCTGATTTATGGATCCTGTAGGCTATTTCAAGGTCTTCGGTTATATTGTTTGTATCAAAATATCCTATATTATCAAGCAGCTTTTTCCTGTATATGGAAAATGGTCCAGGAGTGACGTGGATGCAGTTGAACAGGGAAAATATCTTTAGGAATAATGACAGGCCAAGCAAATATTCAAGCCTTATTATCCTTTGCAGGAAGTTATTTGCCTGCATCACTTCCACAGACACAGTAACAGAGCCTATTTTATTGTCTTCAAAATAAGGAACAGTCTTTTTTAGGATATCTTCTGGAACTATTGAATCAGCATCCATGCATGCAATATATTCTCCTTTTGCTTTTCCAATTCCTTGATTTAAGCATGCTGCTTTTCCATTGTTTTTTTCATTGTCGATGAAAATTATATTTTTGCTTTGGTATTTGCTTACTATATTTGCTGTTTTGTCTTTGCTGCCGTCATTTATAATTATTACTTCATAGAGCTCTTTTGGATAGTCTATTTTTTTTAATGATTCAATGCAGTTGGCAATTGTACCTTCTTCATTGTATGCTGATACTATTATGCTTGCTTTTGGAAGCTTATTGCTTTCTTTTAGTTTAGGCGATTCATATAATATCTTTTTATTGCTGAATATTGCCAATAAGAAAACTATGACAAAGTAAGTGGACAAAAACCACACTACATGAACTAATACAACATATCCTATATTCATTTTAGTCTCATACTCATATTACCTTAAATATAGAATTCTGTTTTTAAATGTTTGTTTTGTGTATATAATATGAACTCTAGGGCAACTGCCCTTAAAGTCTTATTTCTTCTTAATCTTGATAAAATCCCCTATTGTGAAGGTTTTGTCTTTTGAGGCTTTTTTGCTTTCATGCAACTCCTCATGCTCTTCTATAAGCTTAATTCCCAGAAATTTTCCCATCTTTTTTGCCAATCCTATTGGAGGCTCAAAATGCCCTGACTCTATCTTCTGTATTATGGATTCCTTTTCACCCATCTTTTTTGCAAAATCTTTTTGAGTTAATTTAAGGTCGCTTCTTTTTTTCATTATTTTTTCAGCATAATCTTCCACTATAAGCTGCATTGTCTCTGGTTCTTGTGTTTCTTGGGGTTTTATCTCTTCTGCTTGCTCAACAATACCAGTAACTTTGCCGAATTTACTGCATTCATGGCATACATTAAGCCTGGCGCTCTCTATTATTGACTTGAATAACTTTCCCTCAGCACCGCACATATCGCATTTCATCTAATTATTTGTAATATTGGCTGTATTTTAAAGTTTTTCTTTATCTTAACCAGTAAAAAAACAAGACAATTTTTAAAATATGCTCTATTTTACTGTTATAAATGAAAACAATTATTGTTACTGGATCTGTTGGAACCGGAAAAACAGGATTATCAAAGAAAATATCCAAAAAACTAAATTTCCAGTATCTTGATGTAAATGAAATAATAAAAAAATACAATATTCCTGAAGGGTATGACAAAAAAAGAAAATCAAAGATAATTGATGTTAGTAAGTTGAATAAGGCATTGATTAAGGAGATAAGCAATTTTAAGAGAATAATAAAAAACAACAAACAAATTCCAATAAAAAACAGTAAAATTAAAAATGATAAAAAAATAAAAAATGGAATAATTATTGATTCTCATCTTTCTCATTACCTTCCAACAAAATATGTTGATTTATGCATAGTTGCTAAATGCAATCTGAAAGTTTTGGAAAAAAGGTTGAAAAAAAGAAAATATTCTGTAAAAAAAATCAGGGAAAATCTTGATGCTGAGATATTTGGTGTTTGCTTAAACGAGGCTAAAGAGAACAATCATGAAGTTATTGTTCTGGATACATCGAAAGGTATTAAAACAACCATTAATTCTCTTTTACAGGAAATAAAGGCATTAAAATGAATGAGCAAGCATCAGAACTGAATGATAAACTGAAAGAAGCAAATCCTGCTTTGCTTGATATGCTGTCTAAGAAAGGTAAAGAGATATTCTTCCCTAAAAGAGGAGTATTGCAGCAGACAGCAGATGCAAAAGGAAAGGACATAAACGCTACAATAGGCATTGCTTTAGAGGAAGATGGAAGCCCTATGAGGCTTAAGTCTATCTCTTCAAATGTTAAATTAGGGCCTAAAGATATTTTTCCTTATGCTCCTGGCTTTGGAAGGCCGGATTTAAGGGAAATATGGAAGGAAAGCTTATTTACTAAAAATCCATCGTTAAAAGGCAAAGAGATAAGCAATCCGGTTGCTACTAGTGGTTTAACACAGGGGCTTTTTGTTTCAGGATATTTATTTGTTGATGCTAAGGATAAGATAATTATGCCAGATATCTATTGGGAAAATTATAACCTGGTTTTTAAGAACGGATATGGGGCTGAGTTTGATTCTTTTCCGTTTTTTTCTGAGAATGGATTTAATCTGAAAGGCTTTGAAGAAACTATATCCAAAGGCAAAGGGAAGAAAATTGTTTTTTTTTAATTTTCCAAACAATCCTGTAGGCTATACTGTATCAGAAAGCGAAGCAGGGAAAATAACTGATATAATCAAGAACAGGGCAGAGAAAGGAGACAAAATAGTTGTAATTGTTGATGATGCTTATTTTGGACTGGTTTATGAGGATGGAATCTATAAAGAGTCTTTATTTTCTAATTTGGCTGATTTGCATGAGAATGTTTTGGCTGTAAAGGTGGACGGGCCTACAAAAGAATCTTATGTCTGGGGCCTTAGAGTTGGATTTATTACTTATGGCATTAAAAATGGAAATCAAAAAATTTATTCTGCTTTAGAGGCTAAATCCGGAGGCATTGTGAGAGGAAGTGTTTCTATGTGTTCTAATTTATCACAATCTCTAATTGTTGATGCAATTAAATCTTCTGATTATGATGAAGATAAAAGAGAAAAATATGATATCTTGAAGAAAAGATATGAGATTGTTAAGGAAATATTTGGAAGCCATAAAGAATACAGTGAGTATTTTGAAGCTCTTCCTTTTAACTCGGGCTATTTTATGTGCGTTAAACTGAAAAATCTGGATGCAGAGAAAGTAAGGAAGATACTGCTTGATAATTATAGTACTGGCGTTATTGCTATTGAGAATTTATTGAGAGTAACCTTTTCTGCAATACCAAGTGATAAGATATCTAAGATTTTTGAGAATATTTATAATGCTTGTAAGGAAGCTTGATACGCAAGATATTTAAATCAAGCCATTTTCTTTAAAAAATAAAAATGGAACCAGAAATTATAAACAAGGAAAAGATGCCTTCTAATGAGCATGTTATAAAATGGGTTAATGAGATGGCTGCCATGTGCAAGCCAGATAAGATACAATATTTGGATGCCTCTGAAGAAGAAGAGAAAGAGCTTATTGAAGAGGCTTTGAGAGTTGGGGATTTGATTAAATTAAATCAGGAGAAGATGCCTGGCTGTTATTTGCATAGGTCTGCTCAGAATGATGTTGCCCGTACAGAAAAACTTACTTTTGTCTGCACTCAGAAAGAAGAGGATGCCGGCCCTACAAATAATTGGATGGCTCCTGCCGATGCTTACAAAAAACTTGCAGAAATATATGATGGTTCTATGAAAGGAAGGACAATGTATGTTGTGCCTTTTTTAATGGGTCCTAAGGGCTCTATGTTCTGCAAGGTCGGTTTTGAATTAACAGATAGTGTTTATGTTGCCTTGAATATGAGAAAGATGACAAGGATGGGAAAGATTGCTTTAGAGGAACTAGGAGATTCTGATGATTTTACAAAATGCCTGCATGGAAAAGCAGATTTGAATATGGAGCGGAGATTTATCTGCCATTTTCCTGAAGACAATACAATATGGAGCGTTGGATCCGGCTATGGCGGAAATGCTTTGTTGGGGAAAAAATGCCTGGCTTTAAGGATGGCAAGCTTTCTTGGAAAAAAAGAAGGATGGCTTGCAGAACATATGCTTATCATGGGATTAGAAAGCCCTAAAGGAGACATTCATTATGTTGCTGCTGCATTTCCAAGCGCCTGCGGAAAAACAAATTTAGCAATGTTAATACCGCCTGAATCAATGCCTGGCTGGAAGATCTGGACAGTAGGGGATGATATTGCATGGATGCATATTAATGAAGATGGAAAGCTATATGCTGTAAATCCGGAAGCTGGTTTTTTTGGAGTTGTTCCAGGTACTAGCATGAAAACTAATCCAAGCGTTATGAAGGCTATGGAAAAAAATACTATTTTCACAAATGTTGTGATGAAAGACGATGGTACTGTCTGGTGGGAAGGAATGGGTGAAGAAGCTCCTAAAAAGGCAACAAACTGGAAAGGTGAATTATGGACTTCAGACTCTGAAGAGAAAGGAGCGCATCCAAATTCACGATTTACAGTCAGCATAAAAAATACCCCTACATATTCAAAAGAATGGGAGAATCCAAACGGGGTTCCGATAAGTGCTATTGTATTTGGAGGTCGTAGGGCTAAAGTAGCTCCATTAGTGTATCAGTCATTTGACTGGCAGCACGGAACTTTTGTTGGGGCTACAGCTGCATCTGAGCAGACTGCGGCTGCTGAAGGCCAAGTTGGAGCTATAAGGCATGATCCAATGGCAATGCTTCCATTTGCAGGCTATCACATGGGAGATTATTTCAAGCACTGGCTGGAGATGGGCAAAAAAACAAAACACGCTCCTAAGATATTCCATGTCAACTGGTTCAGGACTGATGATGATGGAAATTTCATCTGGCCCGGTTTTGGAGAGAATTTAAGGGTTTTAAAATGGATAATTGAGAGGGTTAAAGATGAGGCAGAGGCAGTGAAAACACCTATTGGCTATGTTCCCCATCAAAAAAGCCTGCATACAGAAGGACTTAATATGTCAGAAGACGATATTGAATCTGTTTTAAGTATTGACAAGGAAGCCTGGAATGAAGAAGTCAAAAAACAGGAAGAATTCTTTAATAAGTTTGGGGATAAATTTCCGCAAGAGCTTTGGGATGAGCATAAGAAATTGAAGGAAAGGTTAGGGAAATAGATTTTAATTATTGGTCTGATATAAATTCCTTATATTTGTTTTCTAACAGTTCTAATTCTAAGTCAGGAATAATAATCACAGATTTCAAAGAATCTTTAAGACTTTTGACTTCTTCATTATCTGTTTTATTTCCCGGTTTTGGCATTCTATATGGATATCTGCTAATTTCTTCTTTTAAAGCTGCAATTTTCTCTTTTACATCATCTGTCTTGATAGAATTATATAATCCATCTAGTGTATAAACAGGTTTTCCACTAAAAAATATTACCCAGAGAAGATTATCCATCTCTCCAGGCTCGAAATTGCAAAGTTTTCTATCTATAAGTGAATCAGTTATTCTATATGGATAAGTTCCGCTTCCCCCTAAAAAAATACCATCACCACTTACTGAAAGATGAGCCGTATATTTTTCCAATTTTGGCTCTAAATGCTTTAGTTCCGGTTGACTATCATCTATTTTCCCATAACTGCCTAAATACTGAGTTATATCCTTAACACATTTATATGTATGAAGTCCGGATACATGCCCATTCTCAAGCTTCCCTTCAGCATTAATGTGATGATCCCCTAAATAATTTTTAGCGACCTTAATTCGCTTGTCCGCTGATAATAAATCATTTGCGCTTTCATATGACCCTCTATGCCATTTCATTTCTATGGATAAGTTGAATAATGGTATTGGCTCTACTTCAGGAACTTTAATTTCATCCGTTTTAATTAATTTTAACATTAGATAGGGTATTGTGGTTTGATATATAAATTTACTTAGAAATTAATATTAAATAAAAATCAACTAAATTTAAATATAATGCTTTAAATTCTTAATATATGGTCAAGCAATTAAGCTCTGTTGATATGCATTTTTTAGTAAAGGAACTGAAAGAGTTAGAGGGCTCCAGAGTTGATAAAATCTATAATAAGGGCAAGGAAGAGGTTTATATTCAAGTCCATAAGAGCGGTGCTGGGAAGAAGATAATAAGGATTATTGTTGGAAAGGATATTTTTTTATCTTCATCTAAAGATACAGATGAATCTCCTTCAGGGTTTTGTATGATGCTTAGGAAGCATCTTGAGAACATGTTTATTGATTCTATTTCGCAGATAGAGCCTGAGCGCATTTTGAGATTTGTATTTAAGACAAAAGCCGATGAAAAAAGCCTTTATCTTGAGTTTTTTGGGAAAGGCAATTTTATTCTTTGTAGTAGGGAAGATATCATAATTGATGCTTTAATCAGGCAAAAGTTTAGAGATAGAAGCGTTATGGCAAAAGAGAAATATATCAATCCTGAGATGAAATACAATCTGTTTAAGCTGGATAAGGATAAGCTTTCAGTTTTATTAAAAAATTCTGCCAAGGATAAATTAATCATTTCTCTTGCTGTGGAATTAGGATTAGGGGGAGTTTATTCTGAAGAAGTTTTTTTATTATGTAAAATTGATAAGGATAAAGAGCCCAACAAAATTGATGAAAAGGAAATCTCTAAAATATTGGCTTCTATAAAAAAAATAATTTCAGGCAAAAAAAATGTTCAGATAGTATATGATACTAAAGGAGCAGTTGATATAATTCCTATTGACATGGAATTCTATAAAGAAAATGAGAAAAAGAAATTTCCTTCTTTTAATGAAGCTCTGGACCATTATTTTACCCATGAAGTTAAATTAATTAAGAAAGAAACTGCTGTTGAGATGAAAATAAATGAATTGAATAGAATAATAAAAGAGCAGAAAGCCAAAATCAAGAGCATGGAAAGCAAAGAAGATGAGAATAAGAAGAAAGCTGAATTGATATATACTAATTATAATCTGATAAAGGAAATTCTTACTGAGATTAATAAAGCCACAACAAAATACCCATGGGAAGAGATAAAGAAGAAATTAAAAGGGCATAAGGTTGTTAAGGAGGTTGATGTAAAGGAGAAGATGGTTGTGGTTGAGGTTTAGATAATTGTTTGTTTAACTAAGGTTAAACGAACTTTTTCCGTCGCCTATTTATTGGTTCTCTTACGAGAATAGACTTATGGATAATGAGGTTAGATTGGTTAATAATTTGTGAATAAGACTAATTTCATTATGCTTAATTTTTTGCTAATCTATCTTCTAACTGTTTTATCTCATGTTCGATAAGATAATTACTAACGTTACCAATTTTTGGAGCATATAATTCTACTTGTACTTTGCCCAATATATGATCCATTTTTGAATAGTCATCGTTTGGAGCCAAAACAAGTGATTGATTAGTTGTTATCTCTAGTGAGGATGGATTACAAACAACAAGAAACAAGCCTAAATATTTTCCATCGTTTTTATCTATCCATTTTTGGACATTTCTTAAATTCTTTCCATCATCATACATCCAAGTCACATCTTGATCAGAACCATGTGCATCCAAAATAGCATAATCTTTAAGTCCGGTAAGTTCTCCATATAATTGAAAATATCTTTTTATTTCTGGGTCTTTCAAAAAAAGTTGATGAAGATCATCAGCCCTTTCTTTTAATATATCAAAAACACTGCTTTCTTCTTCACCACTAACTTTTTCCCTAATTTCTTCTTCAATTCTATCATCTGAAACATAAAGCATTCCCAAATCTGTTTTAATCTTCTTCATAAATACATATTAAAGGATGTTTATTTATAAATCTTTCTATTATTCACTACTATAAAATAAGAACATTTATAAACATTAATATCCTACTTATTGATATGGAAGAAGAACCTACAACAAGAAGGAATTTTTTGAAACAATCTAGTCAGATTGCTGCAGGAGTTTTAACTTTAGGAGGTCTTTGGGAAACAATAACTCAGGTACGTTTTCCCGATAGCGGATTTCTTTATAAAAGGTCGATTGATGATCCAGTTGAATTCAATGTAAAGAATTTAGACGACACAGTGTCTGAATACTCTATATCTAAAAAAGGATATTTGGATATTGTGAATACTAAAAGAGGCTCTATTTCACAAAGACATCCTGAGAATTATGTTGATTGGGAACCTATCAATGTTATTATAGAAAAAGTCTGGAAAAATAGCAATGCTGACCCAGTAAAGTATATTAAGAATACAATGGATTTTATTGCACTTAATACTGATTATCAAAAAGACAGGCAAAAACCTTTCAGCAAAGATTTTACAAAACTCCCTCTTGAAACAATAATAGACAAAGGTGGGGATTGTGAAGATTTGGCTGTTCTTGCTGCATCATTTTTTGCATATGCCGGAATTAGAACGGGTATTGTAAATTCTCCAGGGCACGCAGCAGTTGCAATATCATTGGATGAAGTAAATCATAAAGGTGATTACCCTAATCTAGTAAAAATAGCAGAATTATTTGATAGCTCTAAAAAAATTGATTCTGAAAAATATTTTGACCGTGATAATATCCAGCCTCATAGTGTTGTAATGATTCCAGAAGGCATGACTGTATCAGAAGCCTACCGGAAATGGGAATGGAAAAAATGGAATAATAAAAATCTATACAAAAAAGGCATAGACCAGCACTTTATTACTGATGATTCAAATACTAGTTTTATTTTTAAAAGCGGGCCTAATTATCTAACTGCTGAAGAGAGGAGAACATTGAGTGTCCCTGAGGCATTAAAATTAAAGAAAAAAAGGAAAAAAGAACATCCTGAAATTGCGGAAGAATGGCATAGAAAGCATGGTTATCAAGTTGAAATATTTCGAACTGATGAACAAGGGAATATTATACAGCCAAAAGGATTAAAATATTTTTATCTTGAAGCAACTGCGGATAATAAATGGAAGATGTATGATAAACTTCCGCTTGAAATGACATTTTTTCCATTACCTGGACAAACACACAACCTTTTTAAATAGCAATAATATCCCACATACTGGACGGCCATAGGGGCTTGGATCACTGGATCCCATTTCGAACTCCACCGTTAAGAAAGCCTCCGTTCATAGGTGTACTGTGTTTTTGCACGGGAAACTAAGAAAGCTGTCCACCCTTTTTTCTAAAAGCAAGATTTTTAAATGACTATAAAATCCTCTACTTAAGATGAAATTAGCAGTTATAGGCGTAGGATATGTGGGTTTGGTTACTGGTACTTGTTTTGCAGAGCTTGGTAATGATGTTATTTGCGTGGATATTGATAAAGATAAAATAAACAAGCTAAACAAGGGAATTATACCTATATTTGAGCCTGGGCTTAAGGAATTAGTAGATAAGAATGTTAAGGAGAATAGATTAAAATTTGCTAATAATAACAAGGAAGCAATAGAGCATGGAGATGTTATCTTTATCTGTGTTGGAACTCCACCAAAGCATGATGGGGAAGCTGATCTGAAGTATGTTGAAAGCGCTGCTATGGAAATAGCTAAAACTATGGATTCTTACAAGATTATTGTGCATAAAAGCACCGTTCCTGTTGAGACAGGAGAAAGGGTAAAAGAGCTTATTCAAAAGAATATCAAGCAAGGTGTTGAGTTTGATGTTGTGAGCAATCCTGAATTTTTAAGGGAAGGATCTGCAATATCAGATACAATGGGTCCTGACAGGATTGTTATAGGAACAGACAGCAAAAAAGCAGCAGAAATAATGAAAAAACTCTACAACCCAATTAAATCTCCTTTAATTGTGACTGATATAAGGAGTGCGGAGCTAATAAAACACGCTTCAAATGCATTTTTAGCCACAAAAATTTCTTTTATGAACGCAGTTTCAAGGATATGTGAATCAGCAGATGCTGATGTTGAAAAAGTTGCAGAAGGAATGGGCTATGACAAGAGGATTGGAAGAGCTTTTCTTAATGCAGGAATCGGCTATGGGGGTTTTTGCTTTCCAAAAGATGTGCAGGCATTCATAAAAATAGCTGAAAAATACAATTATGATTACAAACTGCTAAAGGCAACACATCAAATAAATGAAGACCAGAAAATCTTCTTTGTGGAAAAAGTAAAAAATGCAGTAAAAGACCTTAATGGTAAAAACATAGGTGTTTTAGGCCTGGCTTTCAAGCCAAATACTGATGACATGAGATTTGCGCCTTCAGAAGATATCATACCTAAATTGCAAAAAGAAGGGGCAAAGATAAAGGCTTATGACCCCGAGGCAATGGAAAGGGCAAAATCAGCATTAAAAATAGATTATTGCAATAATCCATATGAAGCAGCAAAAGATGCAGATTGCTTGTTAATACTTACAGAGTGGAATGAATTCAAGGAAATGGATTTAAAAAAAATAAAGTCAACAATGAAAGTTCCATTGATTATAGACGGAAGGAATATCTATAATCCCAAAGAGATGAAAAAGCTTGGTTTTGAGTATTTGAGTATTGGAAGAAAATGAAATGCATTATTCTGGCAGCTGGCTATGCAACAAGGCTTTATCCTTTAACTTTAAACAAGCCAAAGCCTTTACTTGAAATAAATAATAAGCCAATGATTGAGTATATTATACCAAAGATTGAGGAAATTGATGATATAGATGAAATTTATATAATAACAAATAACAAATTCTATGAAACTTTTATTGAATGGAAAGGAAATTATAAAACCAAAAAGAAAATAGAGATAATAAATGATGAGACTAATTCTGATGATGATAAATTAGGGGCAATAGGTGATATGGAATTTGCAATAAAAAACAAAAACATAGATGATGATATTCTGATTATTGCAGGGGATAATTTGTTTGAGTTCAGCTTAAAGAAATTAAATGATCTTTTTAAAGAAAAAAATGCAAGTGTCATTGCATTGTATGATGTCAAAGATAAAAATATAATTAAGGGAAAGTATGGAGCTGTGGAATTAGATCAAGATAATAAAATCATTGGTGTTGAGGAAAAGCCGGAAGAGCCAAAAACAACTTTAGCGAGTACTGCATGCTATATATTTGCAAAGAAGGATATTGAAGAGCTGGAAAAGTGCATTAAAGAACACAATAAACCGGATAATTTAGGAGATTTTATAAAATACCTTGCCAATAAGGAAGATGTGTATGGATTAGCATTCACTGAAAGATGGATTGATATAGGGAGCAAGGAGCAATTAGAAGAAGCAAGAAATACATTACAATGAAAACTGTATTAATTACCGGAGGAGCAGGCTTTATCGGAAGCCATCTATGTGAATTTCTGCTAGAGAAAGGATTTAAGGTAATTTGCATGGATAATTTAATTACAGGAAATGAAGATAATATAAAGCACCTAAATAAAAACTTTAAGTTCATAAATCATGATATAAGCAAAGAAATCAAGGTAAAGGAAGATATTGATTATATATTACATTTTGCAAGTCCAGCTTCTCCTGTAGATTATCAAAAGATTCCAATCCAGACTTTAAAGGCAGGAAGCTTAGGAACGCATAATACTTTAGGCTTAGCTTTGAAAAAAAAGGCAATATATGTTTTAGCATCCACTTCAGAAGTGTACGGAGATCCATTGATAAATCCCCAGCCTGAAAGCTACTGGGGGAATGTAAATCCTATTGGCGTTAGAGGCTGTTATGATGAAGCCAAGAGGTTTGCAGAAGCATTAACAGTAGCATATCATAGAATCCATAAGCTTGACACAAAGATAATCAGGATTTTCAACACTTACGGCCCAAGAATGAGGAAATATGACGGAAGAGTTGTTCCAAATTTCATAAATCAGGCTTTGGAAAATAAGCCATTGACAATATACGGCAAAGGCAAGCAGACAAGGAGCTTTTGCTATGTTTCTGATTTAGTTGATGGAATATACAAGTTAATGCTTTCAGATATAAATGAGCCTGTTAACATGGGAAATCCTGAAGAGCATACTGTCTTAGAATTTGCAGAGATAATAAAGAAATTAACAAAAACAAAAAGCAAGATAGAGTTTAATGAACTGCCTGAAGATGATCCTCATGTAAGGTGCCCGGATATCTCAAAGGCAAAGAAAGAATTAGGATGGGAGCCAAAAGTAAGTTTGAAAGACGGGATAAACAAGACTATTGAATGGTTTAAGGAGAATTAGAACTTATTCTTTATTTTTTTATATAATAATTTGTCTTCTTTGTCTATAGTTCCGAGAATAATCAAAACTGCAAAATAAACTATAATCCCAACAACCACTGCTAAAACTAAATCCCCGATAAATGTCAAAGCAAATAACATAATTAAAGTGGCTATTATCGGCCTGATTGACAAAGATATAAATTTTATCTTCAAGCCGTACTTAACAATAAAAGAGGTATAGATAAAGAAAAATATCACTTCTGTGATTAATGTTGCGATTGCAGCGCCTACAAACCCGTAAATTGGTATTAAAATAAAATTCAACATTATATTAGCCAGGGCAGCAGTTCCCTGGGAAAATACTCTTGAGCCCTGCCTGTTTATTGAAGATAGAGTAAAGCCTGATGTCACGTTAAGGAACCTTAAGAACAAATACCAGGACAATATTGCCAAAGCAATGGAAGATGCTGCATATTCTTTTCCATATAATAATAAAATTATTTTATCAGAAAGAACATAAATTCCTGCAGATAAAGGAAGGCCAATCAAAAGCATATACTTGAATGACCTTTCATAGGCAAACCTTAAAGATTTTTTTGAAGTTACATAAAACCTTGATATTACAGGGAAGATTGCATTGCTGTACATCACAGGTATGAATATTAAAGCTAACATAATGTTAGCTGCAGCGGCATAAGTTCCAACTTCAGCCACTGACCTCATTTTTGAAAGCATAATAGTATCTATGTGCATGAACAATCCGGCAAAAACCAAAGAAAGGCAGAACATAGATGATTTTTTTAACAATTCCTTTGAAAAGCTAAAATCAAACTCAAAGCTGAATTTTATAAATCTAGTGTATGTTATGAAAATACTGATAACAAGCACAATTATCTCTGTCAAAGGAAAAGCCAAAGAAGCAGCAATTAATCCATATCCATTTTTTATCACATAAAAAATCATTCCAGCTAATATAAACATCCTTAATATTTTTATTAATGCATCATAATGCATCCTTTCAAATGCCCTGAATATGGAATAATACAGGTGGGTAACTGATTGAATTAAAGTAAACAAGAGCATGATATAAGCCACTATTTTCACATTCTGGGAATAATCCATTAAATTAAGGAATAAATAAGCAAATATTAGGGTTATTAATGAAAGCAAAACTTTTACTGCAAGAGCATTTGACAAATATTTTGAAGCTAACTTTTTATTCCTGCTTATTTCCCTTATCAATAATGTTATCAGGCCAAAATCAGCAATTATTACTATCAATAAAGCAAATGCAATCCCAAAGCTGAATACCCCAAACTCTTCCTTGCCTAAAGACCTTGCTAAAAAAATAAAAACAGCTAACTGGATTAATTTTGAGATGATCTCAGAACCTATAAGGCTTAGAAAATTTGCTGTTATCCTTCTGGCAGTATTCATTTTAATTTTTTCCAAACAAGGCATTATAGTAGTGGAAAATAGTTTTACCTTTGTAATGCACTATAAAGGATATAAACTGCCTTATGACAGATATAGAACCATAAATTACTAAGTAAAGCAAGGGTAATAAGAACGGAGGCATGAAATTATAGTAATAATTGAAAAGCTCCAGTGTGATTAAAATATGGATGTGCACAAAATGGAATGGAAATCCCAAAAATTCATTTATGATATCATAGGTTGAATATAATTTACTGCCTAATTCTGTACTGCCGCCTTTTATATTGATCTCTCCTTTCAGCATAGTGTATTTTTTTGGAAGCATGCCATCTTTACTTTTCAGCCTATCCAATCCTTTTTTCACAACACTTGATTCAATTGCCCTTAGAACTATGGGACTTGAAAATATTGCAATTAAAAAACCAAAGATTATGGCAATATTCATTCCGGTCTGATTAAAAATACCATAAGCAAACGAGAAAAATATGAACGGAGTGGATACTACATGATAAATTTCCTCCATATAAGTTCCGATCAAGCTGCCTTCTTTTTTATATCTTGCAACTTCTCCGTTGACATTATCCAGAACTATAGTAAAATGTATGATTGTTATTCCTATAAACATAGTCCATATTGAGCTGAAGGCCATCATTCCAGAGCCTATTAAGGACAATAAAACCATGAGCATGGTAACCTGATCTGCATGTATTCCAGTGTATAGTAAAAGCTTTGTAACATATATGGATATTCTCATGGTAAACCATTCCATGTACAAAGGCCTTTTTTTCTTAGAGTCTTTATAGCAGATTTTCCTTAATTCTTTTATAGATTCAACCATTTTGTTAAGAATTAATTAACTTACATTATTATTTAAATGTATCTTTAAATTTGTTTTTTAATATTGGCTTTATTTATATTAGAAATTTATTATTGGCTTTTTAAAATCTATGAATTATTACCCTATAATTTCTTTCTCTTTAAGCCCATCCAATAACTTATCTACAGACTCTTCAACTGACTCCCTATCTGTTTCTAAGATTATATCAGGGTTTTCCGGGTCTTCGAATTTTAATGAAATGCCAACAAAATTCTCAAAGCCTTTTTCTTTTTTTCTTGCTTTTTTATAATGCCCTTTTACATCCCTTTTTTCACAAACTTCTAAAGGACATCTAACATAAACCAAAAACATATTTTCAAGTATTTTCCTTGCATATTCCCTTGATTCTTCTGTAGGAGAAGCTACACATGCAACACTTAAAATTCCATTCTCTGAATTAGACCTGCATAAATCAGCCACTCTTTTCATGTGCTCGTTTCTATCATCTAAACTATATCCTAAATCCCCGGAAATGGTTTTTCTTATATTATCTCCATCAAGAAGAGCAACTTCTATATTTTTCCCTCTAAGCTTTTCTATTAATTTTCCTGCTATTGTTGTTTTTCCAGAGCCATGCAGCCCGGTAAACCAGACAGTTAAACTATTAACTTTTGTCATTTGATTATATCATCCCTGCTAAGCACTTTTGCCACTTCTGGCCTTATTAAGCCATGAGACATCGAAGAATTTTTTTGCAACAATTCCCTGACAGTTGACCCGCTTACTTTCCTATACTTATTCCTGTCAAGCCCTTCAAGCGACTCAACAATTTCATCTTCTTCTATATTGTAATGATATACAGTATCTATTCTTATGGTTTTGATGCCTATTTCATGCTCTATGTCTTCAAATATCCTGCATGCCTCATCAGTTTCATAGTAGTCTTTTCCGTTTTTGCTGACACCGGCATGGTCCCTTCCAACTATAAAATGAGTGCATCCGAAATTTTTTCGTATGATTGCATGAAATATTGCTTCTTTGGGCCCGGCATAGAACATAGCAGTTGAAAGGGTTCCTAATAAAATCCTACTGGCAGAATAATAGTTTTCTATAAGCGCATTATATGCCTTGATTATAGCTTCCGGCTTAAAATCCCCGGATTTTTTCCATCCGATCAGCGGCTGTATAAACAAACCATCACATTCCTTCAATGCAATTCTCTGGAGATTTTCATGCCCCCTGTGGGGAACATTCCTTGTCTGGAATCCACATACTGTTTTCCATCCATGATCCTTAAAAATCTGCCTTGTTTCAGATGGAGTAAACATATGTCCGGGGAATTCATATTTCATAGGCACTACTTGCTTTATTTTTCCGCCAATAAGATAGTCTTCCTGAGATACCCATTTTCTAACGCCCGGATGATGCATGTCATCCGTATTGAAAATTTTTTTTGCCGTGGATTTTTTATCCAGTTTATAGGTATCTTCTATCGCAAGCACTGCCTGCAGCTTTCCATTGTAAAATAAACCTGATTTCTTTGCATTTTTCTTTTTAATTTCATCATGTTTTGTTTTGGGTATTGATGCCACTATAGGCAAAGGCCATACCAACCCATTTGAAAGCCTCATTTTTTTCACACAGGATGTAAAATCGCTTTCATTCATAAATCCTTCAAGAGGAGAAAAAACACCGTTTGCTATCTGCTCAATATTTAAAAGAACATCCCGGTCTACTTCTATCTCTACATCAAAGCTCGTATCTTCTTTATTCTTAATCCGCCTGTCAACTAATTTATTGTTATGATCTCCGGTTTTATTCATTTTTAACAAAATCTAAAAATTCATTGACTTTGTGCATTTCAAGCATATTTGTCCTTTTGGATTTGAAATGGAAAACAGAACCTGTAAGAATTATTTGATTAGTTTTTGTTATAATTCCTTTTTCTAAAGCAGCAAGAATTGCTTTCTTTTTTTCTTTATTTGTGATATTGTCAATGCTTCCCTCTATGATGATTGGAACTACACCCCATAATATATGCATCTGCCTTAATATCCTCTTTTTTGTTGTTACTGCAACTATCTCCGGCCTTAACTTTTTGCTTGCAAGCATTCTTGCCGTATAACCCCCGGATGTTATCACAACTATTGAATCTATATCAATAAGACTGTCAATTTTTGAGATTGCATTAACTATGCAATCAGTAAATGTTAAATTGTATGTACTTTCAAGCTCTTTGCTTTCTGTATCATCTTCTATTTCCTTTGCTATTTTTGACATGGTCCTGACAGATTCAACAGGATATTTTCCAGCAGCAGTTTCTGCAGAAAGCATGAGGCATGACGCCCCATCAAGCACCGAATTTGCAATATCTGATATCTCTGCTTTTGTCGGCTGGCTGCTTGCAACCATGGAATCAAGCATCTGGGTTGCAATAATTACAGGTTTTCCCTGCCTGTTACATTCATCTATTATTCTTTTTTGCAGTCTTGGTAAAAGTTCAAATCTCGTCTCTGAAGCCAAATCCCCGCGGTCTATCATTACCCCATATGATTCCCTGATTATTTCCCTGTAGTTTTTGACAGCTTCTTTTGTTTCAATCTTTGCAATTACTTTTATCTTATCTCCCACTACATCTGAAAGGCTTCCATACCCTAAAAGCATGTTTAATTTTTTTATATCTGATACTGACCTGACAAAAGATGTCCCTATGAAATCAATATCATTTTTTATTGCGAATTTAACCCAAAACCTGTCTTTTTCCTGTACTCCCTCATAATCCACGAAACTGTCAGGAAAGTTCAATCCTTTATTTTTGGTTATTATGCCGTCATTCAATGCTTTGCAGTTTAAGCTATTACGTTTTGATTTTAAAACAAGAAGTTCAATCTTTCCATCGTCAATCAATATCCAGTGCCCTTTTTTTACAGACCTATGCAGTTCTGTATCCAGATAAAGCTCATTGTTTTTTGACTTATCAAATGTAAACTTTATTATTTTTCCGGTTTTAATTCTTATAGGCCTTGTTAAATTATTAAGCCTTATTTTAGGTCCTGGAATGTCTAAAAGTATGGGAATGTCTAAAGACACTTTCCTGATATTATGCATTATCTTTAATGCTGATTTTTCATTGCAGTGGGATGTGTTTATCCTTGCGCAATCCATCCCAGCATCTGCTAACTTCCTTATAATCTTCGGATCATTAGAAGAAGGGCCGATAGTGCAGATTATTTTTGTCTTTTTTTTATCTTTTCTGTTAGAATCCAAGGTTAACTTATAAAATAGATTCTTTGTTTTTTCATTGAGGTTAATATAGTAAAGAATTGCATTTTTTTCATGTTTTGCAGCAACATAACCATTTTTTTGAAGATCTTTCAATATTTTAAATGAGCTCCCTACGCTTATATTTACTAATCTTGCTATCTGGTTGATATTATGCCCACTGCCGTGATTCCTGTACAGAAATTCAAAAATCCTTGTCTTGTTGTCCATTTTAATTAAAGTGAATAATAATAGAAAAAAAGTGAATAACATCCCTATATAAATGTTTGTATTTTATGATTAAATCATTCATAAATTCCTGTTATTATCTTATCAATCTTTTTTGCCAGCTTTTCCCAAGTAAGATTCTTTATGTCTTTGCTGTAATTAACTTTTTTATTTTCTTTCAGTTTTGATATTATCTTGACTGCAAGATCTTCAGGATCATCTGGCCTGCATACGCTTCCCTTATACTTTTTCAGCAATAAAGATACATCGCCTACATCAGTTGCCACAATGGGNGCATTGCATGCCATATACTCGACAATCTTGTATGGAAAGCAGTATCTTGCAAAATTATTATCCGGGTTTGGAAGTATTGCGACATCAGCAGCGTTTATTCCGGAAACAACATCCTGCCTTTTAGCAAGCTTCATGTATATTACGTTTTCTTGCTTGATATCTATGCCTTTGCCTACCTTGCCGCTAAGAAGAAGGTATGCATCTGGATATTTTTTCCTTACCTTATGCAGGGCATCAACCATGATGTCAAATCCCTTGAGGTTCCTTAAATAGCCTATGTAAACGATTATTTTTATGTCCAGAGGAAGCTTTAATTTTTTCCTGGATTTTTTTTTATCCAGCACCTTAAAAAATTCTAAATCAACGCCATTTTGGATGACATAAGATTTTTTTACCCTGAATTCAGAGGCATACTTTTTCAGACTCTCGCTTACAGTCAATACAATATCAGCTTTTTTGATTATTTTCTTGTCAAGATAGCCTATGAATGGAATCTTATATGTATCATATATCTCAAAATTGTCCTGCAAATCGTAAATTAAAGGAATTTTGAATTTTTTTGAATAATAGTAGCCCATGATGCCTACCAAGGGATCTGTTGTTGCAACAATCAGGTTATATTTTTCTTTTTTAATCAGGCTGTTTAAGTATAACATGAATTTCCCTGTAGAAAAAAAAGTAATTGGCTTTACAATAAATCTTAGCCCGTTTCTTTTGATTATTTTAGACTCTTTTTTTATATAATCCGGGCATAGAAAATCAATCTTATGCTTTTTTGCCAAAGGCTCAAACAGCCTGATCTGCCTCCCAAAATTTTCCATGACCATGTCTTTAGCCGAGCCAAACCGCTTCATAATAACAAGAATTTTCATTTTTTGAAATAATTGCTGTACCATTCAATTGTTTCCTTCAGGCCATCTTCAAGGTTGTATTCCGGCTGCCAGCCAAGAACTTCTTTGGCTTTTTCGGAAGACAAATATTGCCTGTCAATTTCATTTTTTGCCTCTCCGAGAATTTTTGGCTTTACATCCTTACCCATTAATTTTATAATCTTATTATACAATTCCAGGACATTTACAGGCTTTCCGGTCCCGAAATTAAAAGCATGGCCAACAACTTCTTTTCTATTAAGGTTCTCTGCTAAAGCAATATAAGCATTAACTGCGTCCTTGATGTACATGTAATCCCTTTCAGGAGTCCCGTCGCTTCTTATTATGGGCTCTTCACCCTTGATAATTTTTACAATAACGTCTGGAATCAGCCTGCTCAGGTTCATGTCAGCAGGGCCGTAAGTATTGGCATTCCTTGTTATTGCCAACGGAAGATTGTACGTCATAAAATAGCATCTTGCAATGACATCTGCACATGCCTTTGATGCATCATAGGGGAAATATCCGTTTAAAGGCGAATCCTCAGTATAGGGAAGCTTTTTTTGCTGGCCATATGCCTTGTCAGAGGAAGCTACAATAAGGCCTTTGATTGTTTTTGATAACCTACAGGCTTCCAACAGATTCCATGTACCCTTGATATTGGACTCGAATGTTGACAAGGGACTCCTGTTTGCAGGCCCGACAATTGCCTGCGCTGCAATATGAAAGCAGAAATCAATGTCATATTCATTGATTGCCCTTTCACAATCATCATAATTCACAAGATTGCCGTGAACAGCATTTATTTTATCTCTAATGCCCAATAAATCCATATTGTTGGTTTTTTTAATATCCCTTAGTATTGTAGTTACTTCTGCTCCTTTTTCAACAAGAGCTTTTGCTAAATGGCTCCCGATAAAGCCGTCTGCTCCGGTCACTATTACCCTCCTGCCTTTCCAGTTTATTTTATCCATGGTGTATCTCCTTTTTCAAACATCTCATTTAGCTCGATAACATCCTTCAAGGTATTCATTGATTTCCAAAATCCATTGTGCTTAAATGCAGTAATCTGCCCCGCTTTTGCAAGGTCTTCAAAAGTTTCCTTTTCCAGGTCATATCCTGGCTTGATATGATTAAAAATTTCCTTTTCCATGACATAAAAACCGCCATTCATGAGTTCTTTCAATATTGGCTTTTCCTTGAAGCTTGTAACTTCACGGCTTTCATTTATTTCCATGATTCCAAACGGCGAAATTAAAGGAACAGCAGTCAAAGTAACTATCTTGTTGTTTTTTTTGTGAAATTCTATAACCTTATTAATGTCAACATCACTCAAATCATCGCCGTATGAAAGCAGAAAATTACTATTTTTTATCTTACCCTTGACTTTCATCAATCTTTCAGCCTTATTTGCATCTTCTCCTGTGTCTGCAAATTCGATATTGAACTCTTTATTGCCATTAAAACATTCTTTTATCTTATCCCCTTTATAGCCAAGACAGAGTATAAAATCCTTATGGCCTGCAGCTGCATACATGCCCATCAGATGATGCAGTATTGGCTTATTTCCAATCTCCACTAATGGCTTTGGTATCTCATCTGTATATTCATTTAATCTGGTGCCTTTTCCCCCGCACAATATTACAACTTGCATGGTCTGAGTTATTCCAGAGTATTTAAAAACCTTTTTGAAAACATATTTATATACCATGCATTACTGGTTCTGCTATGAAAATCTGCATATTATGCACTTCATATCCAAGGTCAAAGAATGACTATTGGGTGCCGTTCATGCACTCATGGGCAAGGGAGCTGGCAAAGACAGAGGATGTTACAGTTGTTACTTCAGGAGGTCCAGGCACTAAGGACTATGAAGTAAGAGATAAGGTAAAAATACACCGATTTAATTATTTTTATCCGAAAAAGCTGCAGAAGCTTACCTATACCGGGGGAATGAAAGAGAGCTTTAAGCACGGATTTTTGCCGAAAATACAGGCACCTTTTTTCCTGCTTTTTTTCTTAATCAAATCTCTTAAGATAGCTAAAAAT
>NZEC01000004.1 GCA_002688925.1 archaeon | reverse complement strand
GATAATTACATTAAAGAAAAAGAGAAGGGACTTTTGGAAAGATTTGAAAGTTAATGACAATGTAGAGAAGTCAAAAATTAAAGAAAATAAACATTAATATATCTATTAATAATTTAATTAATAATCACTTATTCTAAAGGTTTATAGACAATAGGGAATAATACGATTTATGCTGTTCTCGGTAAGGGCGTTTAAATTCAAGCCCCAACCTGAGCATCTGTAAGCCCTTTCCTGTCCCTTATCTGCTTTACTATCTTATCCTGCAGTTCTCCTGGCAGCTTCTCATACATCTGGTCAACTAATGATGAACTTCCTCTGCCACCAGTAGCGCTTCTTAATTCAGAGCTCCAGCCAAACATCTCCCCTACCGGAAGCTTTGCCTTGATTATAGATAAGGTGCCTTCCTGCTGGGCATCAAGAAGCTGGCCTCTTTTATTGCTTATTAGTTTTGAAATATTGCCCAAAAAATCTGCAGGAGCCTCAATCCTTAAGATCTGGTATGGCTCCAATATGAATGGCTTTGCTGTCATCATCGCTCCCCTAACACCTTCTCTTACAGCAGGATAAACCTGTGCTGGCCCTCTATGGATAGCATCCTCATGCAGTTTCATGTCTGTAAGCATTACCTTTACCTTAAGGCAGGGCTCACGAGCTAATGGCCCTTGTCTCATGACATCCTCGAACATATCCAAAAGCATCTCAATTACTTCTCCTACATGCACCTGGCCGCGAGTCATATCAACAAACATATTTCCGTTATAGACATCCTTGACTTTTAAAGCTACTTTGCTGTCCATTCCACATTCAACTAATTTATCCCTTAATACTAAGTCTTTTTTCTTGATCCTGGATTCTTGGATATCGCCTTTTTTAATAGCATCCGAAATTGCGTCTTCCAAAGGCTCAACCTTAAAGAAAAACAGGTTATGCTTATTCGGTGTTTTTCCCATTGCCTCCTGGCTTGCAGCGCTTATAGTCTCGCGGTAAACAACAATAGGCGGTGAAGTTTGAACATCAACGCCTTTCTCACTCCTTATCCTGTTTTCAATAACTTCCAAATGCAATTCTCCCATCCCATGCATCAGATGCTCTCCAGTCTCTTCATTTATTTCAATATTGATTGTAGGGTCTTCCTTTCCTACCATCCTTAAAACCTCAATTAATTTTGGCAAGTCGCTTGGCCTTTTTGCCTCAATTGCTTTTGTGATAACAGGATCAAATATATGAGTTATCCGCTCAAAAGGAGTTTCTGTCTGCTCTAATGTTACAGTTTCTCCGGCATGGGATTTAACGCCTCCAACACCTACAAAATTTCCTGCAGGAACATTATCAACTATTTCCCTTTTTGCCCCGTTATAGACATATACCTGCTGGATTTTTGTGGCCTGCTTTGCCCTGTTCAGATAAACATTTGTGCCTTTTTGCATTGTTCCTGAAAATAATCTTCCGGCAGAAATTTCCCCTGCCTGTGGGTCAATGACAATTTTTGTTATGACAAAATACAAAGGGCCGTTGGCATTGCACTTCACTAAAGATTTTCCATCTTCGCTTTCTGCATCACCATGCCATATTTTTGGAATCCTGTACGGCTGGGAAACAATTGGATTTGGCAAATGCGTAATAACCATATTAAGAACAACTTCATGCAATGGCGCTTTTTCTGCCAGTTCCTTGTATTTTTCACCTTCAGTATAAGCATCAATGACATCCTTGAATGTAATTCCTTTCTTCTGCATATATGGTATTGATAATGCCCAGTTATGAAAAGCAGAGCCAAAGCAAACACTGCCATCCTGCACATTAACCTGCCACTTTTCTCCATATCCTTCCGGAGCAATTTCATTTATTAATTTATTAACAGAAGTGATTATTTTTATAAAACGCTCCTGCATCTGTTCGGGTGTCAATTGCAGTTCCTTAATTAGCCTGTCAACCTTATTGATAAACAAAGTTGGCTTTACCAATTCTCTTAAAGCCTGCCTCAAAACAGTTTCTGTCTGCGGCATTATGCTTTCAACAGCATCTACTAAAACAATAGCTCCATCCGAAGCTCTCATTGCCCTTGTTACATCTCCCCCAAAATCAACGTGGCCAGGAGTATCAAGCAAATTAATCAAGAATTCTTTTTCTTCAAAAGTATGCACCATGCTAACAGCAGCAGTATCAATTGTGATTCCCCTTTCCTGCTCGTCAGCATGAAAATCCAGCTTCAGAGCCTTCCCAGCATCATCCTTTGACATCATGCCTGCCCCTGCCAATAAATTATCCGAGAAAGTTGTCTTGCCGTGGTCTATATGGGCGCAGATAGCGATATTCCTGATATTTTCAGGGCTCTTCATAAGCCTCGTAACCTTGTCAACCATCTTTTCTGCCATGTTCAACAATCCCCCAATTAATTATTAACTAGAATACTTATTTCTTCTCTTTCCAAAAAAATTCTGTCTTTGTAACGTCTTTTGATTCTGTAGGATAAATATTATGCACAAGCTCTTCTGGCCTGAACCATAATTTTATTTCCCTTTCAGCCTCTTTTTCATTTTCAGAGGCATGAACAACATTTTCAAAAACTCCTGATTTTGTGATCCTGCCGTATTTTCCCCTTATAGTTGTAGGCTCAGCTTCCTCGGGGTTTGTCTCGCCTATAACTCTTCTTACTTTTCCTATAGTATCGGTGCCGTGATAAACTAAAGCTAAAACTCTCCTTGTATGGTATTCGCCCATAACATACTTGATAAGCTCGTCAAAGAATTTTTCTTCCTTTAAATGATTATAATGTTCTTCTGCAAGCTCTCTTGTAACCTGCACAATTTTAGCTCCTGTAATGATGATATCTACATCTGAGAGTTCTGTGAGGATGTTTCCTGTCAAAGACTTTACAAGCCCGTCAGGCTTTATTAGCACTAAAGTTTGCTGTTCTTTCATTTTATGATGATGCCTTTTTAATTTTCTCATATCTTGTACTCCATCTTGTTTTAATAGGCTTTCTTTTTAGCTTTAATAAATTTTTTTCGCATTTCATTGAGCAAAAGTATAATATTTTTGCATCTTTCTGCACAAACATTTTCCCTGTCCCAATCGGCATATTATTGCCGCAAAAAGTGCATTTTACCATGATTCTTGATTATTTAGGCAGTTCCTCTGCCTCCTTTTGTCAACCTTGATGCTTCAATCTCAGTTTCCCTGAGCATTAAAATATCCTCTACCTGTATAGGACCCCTTACATTTCTCCTTAACACTTTATTTTTATCCCTTCCGTCTAAAACTCTGCATCTTACCTGTATTGCTTCTCCTCTTGTCCCTGTTCTTCCTATTATCTCTTCAACTTTAGCAGGAGTTGCAAAAGAAAAATTTACAGTGCTTTTTTTTGCTTCAGTACTTGCAGGCTTATCCCTTCTTCTTTGTTCAGGCTTAGCTTCACTTTTTTCAGGACTTTTTTTTTCTTTTTCCATCTTACTGTTTTGCTTTGCTTAGTAATTCTTTTATCAGGTTTTTGGCTTCTCCTTCTGCAACAACAGCTACGCTTCCAGTTCCAACCTGAATTCCAGCTGCAGCTCCAAGTTCCTCTTTGCTTGGAACAGAAAAGCACGGAACATTTTTCTCTTCCGCAATCAGCGGAATGTGCATTGTTATCTCAGGCGGACTAATATCCTTAGCAATTGCAACAACTTTAGCAGTTCCTTTCTCAATTGCCTTTGTTGTCTCATTAGTCCCTTTCTTTATCTTGCCTGTTGTCTTTGCAACCTCTACAATCTCATAAACTTTGTCCAATAATTCCTTTGATACTTCTATAGCTCCCATATTAATCCTCCTCCTTGAATGTTATTGAGGTATAACAGAAATTAAACCTCACTCAGGTTGTGAACGCCACGAGCGAAGCGAGTTTGCTCGCAATTCACAGCCATCATCAATCATAGGTAATTTATAAGAATTAAGCCCTATTTAAAAAGATTTTGATTTTAGAAAGGCTGATACAAAAATTAATGCTTATGCGTAAATTGCCAATGGATTTATTCCAAAAAGGTTGTGCTAAACGACCTGAACAAACGAAGTTTGTGAAGTTGAGAAGCCATATAAGGCCTCGTATAAGCATTAATTTTTGAAATAAAAAATTAATTAGAATTACTCGCCTTCTGCAGCATCTGCTTCCATACCATCTCCAGCATTATCTTCCAAATATTCACCTTTATCATTGTAATTTTCCCTACTTTCTATTGTTTCTTCCAGATCACTTTCTTTTACATCTTCATCAATAGCTCCCTCTAATCTGCTTTCAACATATTCTGCAATTTCTGCCTCATCCATCCCCATTTCCTTTGCTTCTTCTTTATATTTGCCTGCTAATCTTCCGATTTTTGCAGCATATTTTTCACTGTATCCTTCATGCCATTTTGAAACAAGTTCAGAAACTCTTCTTTCAAGACTATTTTCTTTTGAATTAGCAGCCTTACTTCTAAAAAATTTTCCAATATTGGACCCAATATCCCTTTCAGTTTCATCATATGATCTACTACAATCTCTGTCAATAACATGAGAGCCTTCATGATAAAGCATAACAGATTCAATATATCTATCTACAAATTCCTGCGCTTCCCCTCCCCTAAGATTATTTTTCTCAGCAAGTTCCCATGCATGGCTGTAAAGATTATCTGACACAATAATAGTATTTCTGTTAATTGTTGCTGCAAGAGCTTTCCTGCCTGATAAATCACCATATCCGATTCCTTTTACTCTTCCACTGCATTTGCCTTCCTCAAACCTCTCCTTGAAAAAATCAAAAGCAGTTTTATTTAGATGAGAATATTCGTTTGAAACAGGATTAAACCAAGGCCTTTCCTTTATATTATTGATAAAAATAGCATCTCTATATCTGGCTTCCTGGTTATATGTTTGAGATATCAATCTTCCGGTATCATTAATGTTATTTCCTTTTCCAAAGTCTTCATGCCTACTGATAAATTTATTTGAAAATTGAGTATCTCCAAATTGAGAGTAATTGGGAATATAGGATTCAAGTTTTACAAGTCCGCTGCTTTTATCATGCAATTTTACAGATTCAAATTCATGTGATTTTTCAGTTGCCCTTTTCCAGCCACCCATATCATCATCATTTGGAGTCAATGTCAGGCCATAATCTCTGACTTCCTTACCTGGAAGAATGTACTTATTACCGGAAGTAGCAACAACAAAATTTAGGCCATCATTACCCCATACAGGATAAGGCGTTACAGAATGAGCCATCATACTATCCCCATCATGAGCTGTTAATATATTATCAAAGCTAAATGAAGGTTTAAAACTCTCTGTAATTATTCCAGGAGTTTCCGGAATAAGATCATTAGTATATCCAGGATAAGAGCCGTTAACGTACTTAGTACTCATTATTTCACTAGGTTTTGTCCTAGAACTTACTCCATCTGCCATTTTATTAGTATTGAATATCCTATTATGTATCTATCTATAAGTAGTAAAACGTATATAAACCTTTCGGTTTTTGAAGATATTAATAAAGAAAAAGATTAAGAGAAAATAAGGTTAAGCTGCCTTTTTTTCAGGCTTGCTGTAAGTTGTTTCTCTACCTTTAATATCATATTTTTGGTTTTTTAATCGAACATTATTCCGATAATCATTCAAAATTTGCTGAGGTGATGCAGAAGCTTTATATTCTTTTTTTAACTCCTTGCCTGCAAGTTTTTTTAAGCCTTCTCTATGCTCGTGCTTTACAAGATAAGTATCAAGCAATGCAATCTTATTGCCCTCCTTATCTTTATAATCAGCTGTAAAGTCTATAAGTCTTTTTAGTTCTGGTGCAGAACTCTCTAGATTTTCATATTTTAAGTCCATAGAATTCATTATTTGTTGTAATAAATCCTCATAAGAACCTTGTACTCCAGCTTTCTGTAAAAATTCCCTTATTTTTTCTTCTTTTTTGCTTTTTTCTTCGGGAAGCTCCATATTATCACTATCATAGTGTTTATGGGCAATCTTTGTAACAATATCAGCAGCTTTTTGCTTAGCTTTTTTTTCTTCAAAATCTTCCAAATTATCTTTTTCACCTAAGGTATCTTCAACAATCTTTGTTAATTGTTTTCTATGTTTACTTACTCTCTTCTCTCTATCCCTAATCTTATTAATTCTTTCATCTGGATCAATTTTGTGGTAGCCAGTATACTCCTCCCACAAATCTTCTGTACTTTTTCCTTCGTACTCCGGAATTAATCCTTTATCATCCGGTCCTTCTTTCTTTTTATTCCCCGCCATATCAGCTATATCTTCCAAACTCATTTTTATTTAAACCTTTTGCTTTTTATAATATCGACATTTAATAAATTTATAATCTGTCACCACTATATAATAATTAAACTAATATATAAACCTTTCGGTTTTTAGCTCTAAAATACAAATCCAACAAAAAGCTTTAAATAACCCCTTATACATGATTCTCTATCAAAAGTAAAAACAAATCAAGGTGATCAAAGATCAAAAACACAAACCTTTCAACAATTATGCAGTTCTTCTTTTTTATCCTTGCAATAACTTTCTTCTATCTGCTTTTAAAGCCCCTTCTTAACGTTTTTTTAGCGAGTATTATACTTGCTTATGTATTCTATCCCTTATTTGGAAAAATTAAAAACTACTTAAAATATGAAAACATATCCATCTTGATAACTTTAATCTTAATAATCATAATTTTTTTAATGCCTTTTGTGTTTATTGCCTCTCAGATACCAAAGCAGACTGCAAGCATTTACACTTATTTTCAGGATAATATTGCAGGAAAGGGCCTTTTCAGCTTTAATTGTAAAAATTCAGATTCTTATTCCTGCAATATCTTTAATTTTGCAAATGAACAGGGAGTTCTAAATTTCAACAAAATAATAGACTCAGCATTCTCCAAAATGACGCAGGCAGCTACCTATATTGTCATAAGCATACCTAATATTATTGTGAGCATTGCGCTCGCATTATTCATATCTTTCTTCCTGTTTAAAGACGGCAAAAGAATGATAAATGCTGCTATTAGGCTAATGCCATTAGACAAAAAGCATTCCAACAGCCTTGTTGAAAAATTTGGAAAAGTCACACATTCTGTTGTATTTGCCCATATAATTGTAGCTATTGTGCAAGGCTCTTTAGGAGCAATAGGCTTCTATATATTTGGCATTTCATCTCCAATTTTCTGGGGAGTTATAATGGCAATTTTTGCCCTGATACCATTAATAGGAACTGCGATTGTATGGGTTCCTGCATCAATATTCCTGTTAATCAATGGAATTATAGCTAACTCTTATCTTTTAATGGGCAAGGCCATAGGATTATTCTTATTTGGCATTTTTATAATCAGCACAATTGACAATATCCTAAGAGTCAAAATAATAGGAGGGTCAGCAGACGTGCATCCTCTAACTGTACTGATAGGAATTATCGGCGGAATCAGCCTGTTCGGCTTAACAGGAATATTCATAGGGCCAATTGCCTTATCTCTCTTAATAACTTTCTTTAATGATTTTAGAGGAGAGTATGCTTAGATTAAAATAAAAAAATAGAAATTACTGGCTTTTCTAAGATTCTGTAGGATTATTATAATTTAAGATGATTTTCAAGTCTATCTTGCTCTTTAATACCAGAAACAAATGTATCTTCTTTAGATAATACATATTTAATTCCATCTTCCCATTCTTTGTCATTTAAACCGATTGAATATATATTCCACTCATCTCTTTCTTCTATTCTATCTTTTTTTGTCTTATAAAATTTTTTGTATGGATTGTCTGCTCTTGCTCTCCATATCAGTTTTTCACTCTCTTTTTTTGCAAATTCAAATAAATCTGTTCCTATTCCATTACTTTCATATTCTTGTTTTACTACAAGTTTGTCAATATAATCAAATCCAATTTCTTCACCAAAATATGATGCTTCAACAACAACCACCCCTCCAACATAATCTTCTTTGTCAAGAGCTAAGCGTAAATATTTAGGATCAAATAATTGAAAATAATGTTTAACTAATTCTCTGCCAAACCTCTTATGATTTAATTCCTTGAACTTTTCTTTATCAATCTGATTAAATAAAGTAAAATCACTATACACAATACCCTGATTTACCATTCTTCTGGATATTCAATTTCATTTTAAAAGCCTAATGCCCTATTATGGACAAATTAAACAGAAATGTCCAATATTGGACAAATACCTTATTCACGAGTAGAAGTCCCATTCAAAACAGAATGTTTTTTATCAAACCAATATGTCCAAAACAAAACATTTAAATAGAAGCTCATTCAAGATTATAATTGAGTGATATGTTTTCTTGATAGAGTACCAAAGCTTTCAAGACATAGACACTCCATACAACAATTTATTAAATCCGCATGAATAAATTGTCATGCGGTTTTTTATGATCATATGCAGAAAGACCTTTCAGAGTGGATTGATGTAACAGGCATAAGGTTTAGTGAAGATATAATCAATAAGATAAATCTTCCTTGCACAAGAGATTAATTTAAGTTGGGGGTTGGTAAGTGGTCAATGTAACAAATCTTACTGAAAAGTATATAGCAGAGCATCCTTTTGTAAAAGACTGCCTGAAAAGAGGCCTGATTAACTATTCTTCTTTGACAAGACAAATATGTTTAGAATTAAATTTAAGCGAAGAGGATAATTTCGATGCAGTGTTGATAGCCTGCAGGCGTTTTTACCGAAAAATAAAGGCAGAAGCAACAATAGAAAAAAAAATCCTTGACATTTTAAGAAACAGCAAGATAGAGGTAAAAAACAAGATAAATGCCATTGTCCTAGAAAAAGACATTATTTTCTCAAATCTATTGGGCATAGAAAAGGAAGCAAAAAAACTTCTTGAGACATTCCACATTATTGAAGGAGCTTCAGCAATTACAGTAATAGCTTCTGATGAATTCTACAAAAAAATAAAAGGAGTATTCAAAAATAAGATAATTAAGGAAAACAGGGATCTAGTGGAAGTTACATTAAAGAGCCCAAAAGCAATAGAGACAACATCCGGAGTAATTTCTTACCTTTATTCTTTATTGGGAGAGAATAATATAAACGTATTTGAAACCCTAAGCTGCTGGATAGACACAATATTTCTTATTGAGGAAAAGGACCTGAGCAAGGTAATGGAATTGCTTAGGTTCTAATTTTTTATTAAAGATAATTAGAAACTCACTCAACAAACACCCTTATCTTCTAAGTAATGCCCTAACTTTTCTTTTTTTGCCTTAAGATATTTTTTATTATTAGTATTTGGCTTTATTACCAATGGGATTCTCTCAGTAATCTTAAGCCCGTACTTTTCCAGCCCTTCAATCTTCCTTGGATTGTTTGTCAATAACCTGAATGTTTTTACTCCCAAATCAGCCAAAATCATAGCACCTATTGTATAATCTCTCATATCTGCCTTAAAGCCCAGTTGCTCATTTGCTTCAACAGTATCTAATCCCTTATCCTGCAAAGCATATGCTTTTATCTTATTCAGCAATCCAATTCCTCTTCCCTCTTGCCTCAGGTATATCAAAACCCCATCTTCTTTAGAAATTTTCCTCAAAGATTCATTAAGCTGTTCAGAGCAATCACATTTCAAAGAATGAAAAACTTCCCCAGTAATACACTCAGAATGAACCCTTACTAAAGTATTTTCGCTTTTAATTTTGCCTTTAACCAATGCAATATGATTAAGTTTATTGTTGTCTTCATAGACAAATGCAGTAAAACCCCCGTATTTTGTAGGAAGGTTTGAAGTTACTTTTCTTTTTATTTCCATCATAACAAGTAAAATCAGTTATTATTTAAACATTATTGAAAATAGTAATTGTATCAAAATAAGAAAAATCCTATTCTTCCTCTTTTTTCTCTTCTTTTTCTTCGTCAGACTCCTCATAGCCTCTCATGAAGCCTTCTTCTTCAGAGCTTATTTCTCCATCGTCTAAAAGCTCTTCCCTGCCTTTCTCATCATATACTGTATCTTTTTCGTTTTCTTCTTTATCTTCAGGCATTTTACCACCTATACAAAAAAAATACACCCCATTTAAAAATTTTTCTATTTACTTGGGATTATTGCGGAAGCCTAATTCGTGCTTATGCGGGGCCTTATATGGCTTCTCAACTTCGCATACTGCGTATGCTCAGGTCGTATAATCCAATCTTTTGGAAATCTCTGAATTGGCAATTTACGCATAAGCACCGAGTATTGCAACAACTTCTATTGATCTTGTTATTATCCTAGGATTAAAACAAACAAATTTAAATAAATGGCAACTTTCCTATTCCAGGTTTTATGATTTCACATAAGAAGTATATGGAAATAGCCTTAAAATTAGCAGAGAAAGGCAAGGGTTCTGTAAGTCCAAATCCTTTAGTTGGATGTATTATTGTTAAGAGGGGCAGGATTGTAGGCAAAGGCTATCATAAGAAATATGGAGAAGAGCATGCCGAAATAAATGCCCTGAAAACTGCCGGGAAAAAAGCCAACAATGCAACCATGTACGTAAATTTAGAGCCTTGTTCTCATTGGGGTAAAACCCCCCCGTGCACAGAAAAAGTGGTTGAAGCAGGAATCCGAGAAGTTATAATAGGAATGGAAGACCCAAATCCATTAGTAGATGGCTATAAGGAACTGAAATTCAGGGGCTTAAAAACAAAAATAGGGATATTAAGGGAAGATGCTAAAAGGCTAAATGAGGCTTATATAAGATATACAAAAACAAAAAAGCCTTTTGTAACATTGAAATTGGCCATGAGCCTTGACGGAAAAATTGCAACTTCCTCAGGAGATTCTAAATACATAACAGGAAGGGAAGCAAGAACATATGTCCATCAGATCAGGCACGAGACAGATGCCATAATGGTTGGAGCCAACACAGTTATCAAGGACAATCCGCTCCTGGACTCAAGATTGGTCAAGGGAAAAAATCCCATGAAGATAATCCTTGATTCTGCTTTAAAGATATCAAAAAAAGCAAAAGTCCTAAAAGATCCAAGCAAGGTTATAATTGCAACCACAAATAAGGCCCCAAAAAATAAGATAAAGGAATTCCACCAAAAAGGCGTCACAATTTTAACACTAAAATCAGTTAAGGGGCTTGTTGACTTAACCGGATTAATCAAGGAGCTTGGAAAATCAGAAATATCTTCTGTTATGATAGAAGGAGGCTCGGAGTTAAGCGGAAATGCAATAAAAGAAGGGATTGTAAACAAACTAATGATATTTACCGCTCCAAAGATAATAGGAAATGGCCTGGATCCGATAAAAAATCTTGGCATCACGAAAGTCAAAAAAGCAATCAAGCTAAAGAATATATCAACAAAAAAGATAGGAAAAGATATTCTGGTTGAAGGATACTTGTAATAAAAAAGAAAAATTTAAAAACCGCTTATTTAAACCTAAAGACAGATGGTATTCAGCAAAATAGAAGACGCTGTAAATGACATAAAACGAGGAAAGTTTGTCATCGTAGTGGATGATGAAAATCGTGAAAACGAAGGAGACTTAGTTCTTGCAGCCGCGAAAGTGACAGCGCACAAGATAAACTACATGATAAAGCATGCCCGCGGCTTAGTATGCATGCCGATAATAAAAGAGAAAATGGATCAGCTTAATATCCCTCTTATGATAAATCATAATGAAATCAACCGGTGCAAGTTTACCATGTCTGTTGATTGCAAAAACGGAACAACAACAGGAATTTCCCCTGCAGACAGGGCAGCTACAATACTGGCTTTAATCGATAATAAATCAAAACCAGAAGACTTTGCAATGCCCGGACACATGTTTCCTTTAATCTATCATGAAGGTGGGGTTTTAGCAAGGGAAGGCCATACAGAAGCATCTGTTGACCTGTCAAAATTAGCTGGTTTGTATCCTGCAGCAATAATCTGCGAGATAATAAATGATGATGGAAGCATGGCAAAACTTCCTGACTTGATTGAGTTTTCAAAAAATCACAACGATATGAAGATTATTAACATCAAGGATTTAGTCAAGTATATAAAAAACAACGGCTATAACAAGGCTGAAGAAAATAGTGCAGAACAGGAAAGTGTTGTTGCTGAATGAACTAGTTCTAAAATATAAATTTTCTTAAAAAAAAGCTCTGTAGAAAATGAAGGTAGCATCAAATTGCGAGCCTATTGAAAGGCTCATTAAGCCTGACGGGGGACGTCCCTCACGGGGTGGCAGGCCTGAAAGAACACACTCAGGCGAGCAGATGCTACCCGAGCGAAGCGAGATTTTCTGCAGAGCCTTAAATACCCAAATCAACTTTAAGAACTAAAACATTTATAAACCCTTTATTCTTACCACTACTATATGAGAGTGAAATCATTACTATCAATAACTATATTGTTAATTGTATCCTTATTTGCTTCCAGCTGCGCTTCTGAAATACAACCTGGAAAAACAGCAATTTATATAGTGGGAGAATCAAAACCAACAGTTTTCGTTGTTGAAAGTGAAGACCCATTTTTATGGCTTGAAGAGACAAAAGAAAGAAGAAAGCATGTAAGCAAAACAAGAATTGAAAGGGAAGATAAAGATGAAATTGAACTATTTGATACAAAAAGCAAATTAAGCAATGTAAAAAGAATGCTTGATGGTGAAATGATTATTGGCTTTGATAAAGAGCTTGATGATCCTAAAAGGTTTAGGGAAGTTGAGTGAGAAGTTAGAGTATTATAATAATCTTTGAAAAATAAAAATTATGTTGAAATTTGAATAATTACAATGAGCCCAAATCATTACAATTCATTTAATAATTATGTAAACAAAGGAATATTTGATAATCAAAGTATGGGAACCTATTTAAGAGATATTTCTAAAAGAGCAAAACACCTAGTATCTCCAGTAGGACCATATGAAACAGAAATTGTATTTGACCTAAATAGATTAAATATTAAGGATTACATGGGTGATTTCATTGAAAGAGGTATTCCAATAGGAAACGTATTACCTCTGGATGGATTATTATGTGTTGAAGATGATGTTTCTGCAGTATTTATTGAGAATGACCCTGAAAAAGAAAAAACACTTAGGTTAACAAGTTTTAGGGAAGTAGACAAACACAAATCTATTAGTATTATTAATAATGGGCTGTTAACCCTTATTTCTTATGATGGGGAGGGAAATTTATTTAAGGCGGGAGAAATTAATGCCGGATTTATTGAGAAGAGTTCATATTTGAGTATTGGAAATTGTTATATTGAAGTGGCTTTTGATGACTTAGTTAAATCAGCAAATACAGTTTTAGAACAAATTGCATTAATGGAAATTGAAGGAATGCTGAAAGGAATTGAAAAAAAGTAAAAGATATCTTCTTTTTATAGAACCTCAATCAAAAACCATTAAATTTATATTAAACCTATATCTGATTTCTACTATGAGCCAGTTTAAAGAGCATATAATCAAAGTATTAAAAAAAGAGGCAAAAGCAGAAAACATAGAATTAGAAATTCCTCCAAAGCCAGAATTAGGAGACTATGCGTTTCCGTGCTTTTCACTGGCAAAAATATACAAGAAAAATCCTGCTGATATTGCCCTTGATATCTCTAAAAAAATAAAGAAAGATAAATATATTTCTGAAATAAAAGTAATGGGGCCTTACCTCAATTTCTTTGTGAATAAAAAAGCCCTGGCAGAAGATGCATTGGCAAAAGTTTTGAAGGAAAAAGATAAGTATGGCTCATCAAATATTGGAAAAAATAAAAAGACAATTTTAGAACACACTTCAATTAATCCAAATGCAAGCCCTCATGTCGGCAGGGCAAGAAACGCATTAATAGGGGATGCAATAGCAAGAATATTGAGGTTTACCGGCCATAAGGTAGAAGTGCATTATCTTGTAAATGATATTGGCAAGCAGATTTCCACGCTGGTTTTAGGAGCAAGAAGCAAAAAAAGCCTGAATTTTGACGATTTATTAAAAACTTATATTGATATTAGCAGTAAAGTAGAAAAAAAACCGGAACTGGAAAAAAAAGTCTTAGGTTTACTAAACTCTTTAGAAAAAGGAGATAAAAAAGTAATAAATGAATTCAAAAAAATAGTTGGCATTGCAGTTAAAGGCCAAATAAAAATTTTGAATGAGCTTGGAATTAAGTATGATGTCTTTGATTATGAATCATCATATTTATGGAGCAAAAAAACTGATCAGGCATTAAAAATGCTGGAAAAAACAGGAAAGTTTTTCTTTGACAAGGATAATAGGTTTGTGCTTGATGAAGCAGGCTTTGGATTGGGAATGAAAGTACCTGTTTTAGTATTGACAAGAGGAGACGGCACTTCCTTATATCCTTTAAGGGATATTGCCTACGCCCTGGATAAAGCCCAGGAAAACTATATCTTTGTTTTAGGAGAAGACCAAAAGCTCTATAACGAGCAGATAAATGCAGCTTTATTAATATTAGAAAAAAAGCCAAGAAAAGCAATCTATTATTCTTTTGTTCTGCTAAAAGAGGGCAAGATGTCCACAAGAAAAGGTAATTTGGTTTTGCTTGAGGAGTTCATGGCAGAAGCTGTAAAAAAAGCAGAACAGGAATTAAAAGATAGATATGATAAAATAGATAAGAAAACAGCAAAAGTGATCGGCTACGGGGCATTAAAGTACAGCATCTTAAGAGTGAGTCCTGAAAAAAATGTTATATTTAACTGGCAGCAGGCCTTAAGCTTTGAAGGCGAAACATCGCCTTATATACAGTATGCATGCGCAAGAATAAGCAGCATAATAAGAAAATATGGAAAATTGCCAAAAACAGCGGACTTTGCATTATTAAATTCAAAAGAGGAAACAGAGCTTATAAAAAAAATATCTTCATTCCCTGATTTAATCAAAAAAGCAGCAAAAGAATCAAGGATCAATATCATTGCAAATTATTCATATGAACTGGCTAAATTATTCAATGAATTCTATCATGCCCATAACATATTAAAGGAAAAAGAAGACATAAAAAAAGCAAGGTTATTGTTGTCTGAAAGCGCAAAGCAGACTTTAAAGAACAGCTTAGCTCTTTTGGGGATTGAAGTTCTGGAGAAGATGTGAATATAATCCAAACTAATCATTTCCGATTATATTTTCCACAACCAAAATATTTAAATATAAGTTCCATTCTTAAAATTATCGTCAAAAACACTATATATAGTGTTTATTGACTGGTTCATATACAATATATAGTGTTTATAGGCAGTAGTAAAAACAGCGTTTAAGCACAAAAATAAGATGGCAAAAAATGACAAAGATTTCTGAAATTCAAAAAAGGGACGGCAGTGTAGTTCCATTTGAAAAAAGCAAGGTAGAACAGGCTATATTCAAGGCTGCAAGGTCGGTTGGCGGAAAAGACAGGATAGAAGCCAAAAAGCTTTCTGATAGTGTTCTTTTAGAAATGGAAAAGCAATTAGAAGGCATTCCGACTGTTGAGCAGGTGCAGGACATTGTGGAAAAAGTCCTTATAGAAGCAGGACATGCAAAAACTACAAAAGCCTATATTGTATACAGGCAGAAAAGAGCAGAATCAAGGAAAGAAAAAGCCCAGGTATTGGAAAAAACTTTTCTTGATGAAGTTGACAAAAGATTTGACATAAATGCACTGAAGGTATTGAAGGCCAGGTACCTGAAAAAGGATGAAAACGGAAAATTAATAGAAAACCCAAAGCAGCTGTTTACAAGAGTTGCAACACATCTGGGAATTCCTGAAATTTTTTATGATGAAAATATCTATGACATAAATGCAAAGCAAAAAGTCTTTGAGATTGAGGATTTTAATGCATCAGAATATGATAATAAATTTTCAATAGGCAAGTTTAAATTCAATGAATTTCATATGGATGGCCTTAGGAGAATATATGAGCGCTATAATCAGGAAAAAAAGATGAAGGTTTCCTGGAGCCAGCTCCTTGAACTGTTTGAGAAAAAATACTTTGACAAATATGAAAACCAAATCAATGAATTCTATACTTTAATGGTTGAAAAGAAATTCATGCCAAATACTCCTGCTATCGCAAATTTTGGAAATTCTTTGGGAATGGGCAGTGCATGTTTTGTATTAGGAATAGAAGACAGCATGGAAAGCATTATGGATACGTTAAAGTACACTGCAATAATACACAAAAGCGGCGGAGGAACAGGATTTAATTTTTCAGAGATAAGGCATGAAGGGGATTTTGTAAGCACAACTTCCGGAGCAGCCTCAGGCCCGTTATCTTTTATGCGCATGTTTGATACAATGACAGAAGTAGTCAAGCAAGGGGGCATTAGGCGAGGTGCCAATATGGGCATCCTAAATAGCAACCATCCTGATATCGAGAAATTTATTGTTGCAAAAAAGGGAAACATGGCTCTGAAGAACTTTAACATTTCAGTTTTATTGATGCCGGATTTCTGGGAGCATTATGAGAAAAATACTCCTTATCCTTTAGTAAATCCAAGGAACAATGAAATAATAAATAAGATAGATCCAAAAATGCTTTTTGACAGCATTGTTTACCAGGCATGGGAATCTGCCGAGCCGGGATTGGTTTTCTATGATACTGTAAACAAATACAATCCTTTTTTTGAGGACATTGGCCCAATAGTTACAACAAATCCTTGCGGTGAAGTGCTTTTATATCCAAATGAGCCCTGTAATCTGGGAAGCATCAATGTATGGGCATTTGCAGAAGAAGATGAAAATGGAAAAGTATTCTATAATTGGGACAGCCTGAAAAATGCAGTAGTAAAAGCAACAAGGCTTTTGGATAATGTCATTGATATCAATAAATTTCCACTGCAGCAGATAACTGATATGAGCCTGAATACTAGAAAAATCGGCTTAGGCGTTATGGGTGTTGGTGATTTATTGTATGAGATGAGAATCCCTTACAATACTGATAAAGGCCTGAAGTTTATGGAAAAAGTTATGCAGTTTATTTCTTATCATTCAAAGCTTGAAAGCATAAATCTTGCTAAAGAAAGGGGAATATTGCCATATTTCGATAAAAGCTTTTACAGGGAAGGGAAGATGCCATTCAGGGGCTTTGACCTAAAAGAAGAATGGGACTTTGACTGGACAGCTTTAGGGGAAGAAATTAAAGCTAATGGAATTAGAAATGGATTTACAACAGTAATTGCTCCAACAGGAAGCATATCCATGATAGCAGGATGTTCATCAGGGATGGAGCCTGTATTTTCCTTAGTATTTGAAAAGCATGTAAAAGTCGGAAGCTTTTATTACATTGATCCTGCTTTTGAAAGGGCCCTTAAAAAAGAAGGCCTTTATTCTGAAGAGCTTATGCAGGAAATTTCCGAAAATAAAGGCTCAGTTCAAAATCTTGCAAATTTCCCGCAAGACCTGCAGAATGTTTTTGTAACAGCAATGAATATCATTCCTGAAGACCATATTAAAGCTCTATCATCATTCCAGAAATGGACAGACTCTGCAATCTCAAAAACAATTAATTTTCCTGCTAACGCAACAGTAGATGACATGAGAAAAAGCTATATCTTAGCTCATGAAATCGGATGCAAAGGCCTTACTGTATTCAGGGATTCAAGCATTAAAGAGCAGGTTTTGGTTGCAGGCAAAAAAGACAAACCGGAAAAAAAAGCAGCAATAGCAGATGAAAATACTTCAGTAACTGAAAAACACACAGAAACAGGCAGTTTATTGATGAAAAACAATGCTGAAGAAAAAACCATTTCAGCAATGCCATGCCCTGAATGCGGAGCAAAGTTAACAATCCAGGAAGGCTGCAAATCATGCAAGTCCTGCGGCTGGGGATTGTGCAAGGGATAGTTCTATTTTTCGAAAACTATTAATAAACATAAACTATTTTCTTTTTTATGGTCACAAAGATAAAGAAAAAGATCATTGTTGAGGGTGACGAAGATAAAACTCATCTGGGATTAGTTCATGTCATAACAGGAGAAGGCCAGGGAAAGACAACAGGAGCAGTCGGCCTTGCAGTCAGGGCTTTTGGCTCTAATTTGCGTGTTTATATAATACAATTTCTTAAGTCAGGACCTTCAGGGGAAAAATTCACTTTAAGGACGCACCTACCTACTTTACCAATAATGCAGTTTGGCGTTGATGCAGTCAAGGAGAGGCAGCAGAAGCTTGATTTATTTACAGACAAGGGAAGCAAATTTGTCTTTAATCCTGATGAGGAGGAAAGAGAAGCAGCGCAATTAGGATTTAAGCACGCAAAAAAAATTATAAATTCCAATGATTATGATATGGTTATTCTGGATGAACTAAATACTGTTATGGATAAAGGAATTATTGATGTAAAAGATGTTTTAGATTTAATGAATAATCATGGCAAAGTAGAGCTTGTTTTTACCGGAAGAGATGCTCCACAAGAGGTAATTGAAAAAGCAGATTATGTTTCTAAAGTAGAAAGGATAAAGCACCCATGGCAGAAAGGAATAAAAGCACGTAAGGGGATTGAGTATTGATATTTATTTAAATTACCTTTCACTTAATTCTCTTCATTATCTAAATCTTCCTCATCACTTCCAGTTACCAAACTGTCAAACAACCCAACCATTTTCCCAACAAACTCATTTTCAATATTTAATTTGTATAATTTAGCATTGCCAACATTCCTAGTGTATTTTATAATACCTATAGAGATCAAATCACTCCATATCCGGAATAAAGTTGTTCTTCCTATTCCTGAACCTTGCGAAATATCAGAAATAGAGTGGTCAATATCCCTGTTTTCAATTAAAAATCCCAATACTTTTATTTTTGGGGTATTGCCAAGGGTTTTTGTTAAAATTGTTTCTTCCATAGCTATAGAAATACTCAAAAATACTTAAATGTTTCTATTTTGGAACACTAAAGTTCCAATTTTAGAGCAAATCTTTATATTTTTAGCAAAAATCACTTTAAAATCAATTAAATACAAATAAAAATGCCAAAATTAAAATTAAGCAAAAATGCCCTTCAAATCCTTGAAAAAAGGTATCTAAAAAAGAACAAAGAGGGCAAGGTAATAGAAAAACCAGAAGATTTATTCAAAAGAGTAGCTTCAAACATAGCATTAGCTGATGCAAAATACCTATTAACAGAAGAAATAAATGCCTTGAATGAAAATAATGAGATGGAATATTATGATCTTGCAAATACAAAGCAATTCCAGAATTTATTGAAAAAAAACAATAAAGCCAATAGTAAAGTCCAGAAAACAGAAAAGGAATTCTATAATTTGATGACAAATTGCGATTTCCTGCCTAATTCTCCAACATTGTTCAATGCTGGTCGTTCTCTTCAACAATTAGCTGCTTGTTTTGTCCTGCCTGTAGAAGATAATCTTGATTCTATCTTTAAAGCACTGCATTACGCTGCCAAAATTTCTAAATCAGGCTCTGGCACAGGCTTTAATTTCTCAAGATTAAGGCCAAAGAACGATATGATAAAATCAGTTACCGGCTTTTCTTCAGGACCGTTATCTTTTATGAAGATTTTTGATGCAGTAACAGAGCAGATAAAACTTGGAGGTTTAAGAAGAGGAGCTCATATGGGAATATTAAGAATCGACCATCCTGACATAGAGGAATTCATAACAATAAAAGCAAGAAAGAAAGTTCTTGAAAACTTCAATATCTCAGTAGCATTGACAGACAAATTCATGGAAGCCGTAAACAAAAACAGAAACTATCACATTATAAATCCAAGAACCGAGGCAAAGGTAAAAGATGAAAATGCAGGCAAGATTTTTGAATTAATCTGCGAGATAGCCTGGAAGACCGGAGATCCCGGCATAATTTTCATCGACAGGATAAATAAAGACAATCCAACGCCAAAATTAGGCATGCTAGAATCTACAGACAGCTGCGGTGAACAGCCATTATTGCCGTATGAAGCTTCAAACCTTGGCTCAATTAATTTATCTAATATGGCCAAAAACGGGAAAATAGAATTTAACAAATTAAAAAATACAGTGCATAAGGCAATCCATTTCCTTGATAATGTAATTGATATGTGCCACTACCCCACTCCTGAAACCAGGGAGATAGTTCACGCAAACAGGAAAGTAGGATTGGGAGTGATGGGTTTTGCCGAGATGCTCATAAAATTAAATATTCCCTATAATTCCGAGAAAGCAGTTAAGACTGCAGAAAGAATAATGGCATTCATCAGGAAAGAAGCTGATAATGCTTCAATTGAGCTGGCAGCAGAAAGAGGAGTATTTCCAAACTGGGAAGACAGCATATATGATAAAAACAGCAAATCATTCAGCGGAAAAAACCTTAAGTTAAGGAATGCAACACGAATTACCTTAGCCCCGACAGGCAGCATAAGCATCATTGCAAACACTTCTTTTGGCATAGAGCCCTTATTTGCATTAAGCTTTGCCCGTGTATTAGAAGACGGCACAGAGCTGATAAATGTCGATAAGCACTTTAAGGAGGCTTTGGAAAAAAAGAAATTATATGACAAGGATTTCATGAAGTACATAGCAAAAAAAGGCTCAATACAGAACATGGAATCCATACCCGAAAGCATAAGAAAAGTTTTTGTTGTTTCTTATGACATAACTCCCGAGTATCATATAAAGATACAGGCAGCTTTCCAGAAAAATGTGGATAATGCAGTATCAAAAACAGTTACATTGCCTGAATTCGCAACAGTGGAGGATGTAAAAAACACTTATTTGCTTGCGTATAAGCTCGGCTGCAAGGGAATTTCAATATACCGGTTTGGAAGCAGGGATGATCAGGTATTGTTTTTAAAAACAGCAAAAGATGAGCAGATTAATTTAACGAATTGGCTAAGGCATCTGAGATAAAAAGTAAGTTGTTAAAATTTCTTTCAAAATAAAAACCATTGTTTAAATTTAATATCCAATGAAAAAACTAATTGCTCAGGGTGCAGAATCAAAGCTATTTTTGGAAAAGAAAATAGTGATAAAAAACCGCTTCAGGAAAACGTACAGGCTAAAAGAGATAGATAATAAGTTAAGGAAATTCAGGACAAAAAGAGAAGCCAAAGTTCTGGAAAAGCTCCAAAAAATAAATTTTCCAAGCCCTAAACCAGTTAAAAACAATGAAAAAGATATCTTGGAGATGGAATTTATTGATGGGAATTTAATTAAGAATATTTTGGAGAAAAGAAATTATGTAAAATTAAGCAAGGAAATTGGGGGAAAAATAGCAATATTGCATAATAACAATATCATCCATCACGATTTAACAACTTCCAATATGATTTTAGATAAAGAAATATATTTCATAGATTTCGGCTTAAGCTTTTTTTCACATAAAATAGAAGACAAAGCAGTTGACCTCCATCTGTTAAAAGAAGGCCTTGAATCAAAACACCCTGAAATCTGGGAAAAATGCTATAAAGCAGTTTTAGAAAGCTATAAAAATAAAGCAAAGGACGGAAACAATATACTGAAAAGGCTTAAGACAGTAGAATCAAGAGGCCGTTATAAGGGAAGAAAATGAGCATATTCTTAACAGCAATAATCGTAGTTACCGCTTTTCTTGCATTGTATTGGGTTTTTTACGGCCAGAGAAAGCACAATGAAATGATGAATCCAAAAAGAAAAACAGAACTAAAAGCAGTTCTTTTTGACCTGGATGGGGTTATTGTTGATTCCCTTGATCTTTGGTTTGGAATCTTTAACAGGGTAAGAAAAGACTTCAAATTAAAGCAGATAAGCAAACAAGAATTTACAAAAAACGTCTGGGGAGGCTCTGTAGATGCTGATGTCAAAAGATATTACAACAACATGGATCCAGGCAAGCTTGAAAAAATATACAAAAGCCATATAATGAGCTATGCAAATAAATCAAAGCTCATGCCTGATGCAAAAAGGGTTTTGAAAAAAATAAAAGATAAAAAAATCAAAATTGGTTTAGCGACAAATAATTTCAAGAACGCTGTTAATGCAATATTGAAATTCCACAAGATAGATAATTATTTTGATGCTGTAGTAACAGGAAATGACATAGAGAAGGCAAAGCCTTTTCCAGACAGCATCCTGAAACTGTGCGAAAAACTCAAAATCATGCCTGATGAAGCTATATATGTAGGAGACACAAAAAACGATTACAAAGCAGGAAAATCAGCTGGATGCTTTGTTGTTGGGTTAAATACGCAGGGGGACCTGATAATTAGTGAATTAAAGGATATTCAAGAACTTATTTAAAGCTATTTCTTTAACTCTGGAGAACCGAAAGTTACTAAATTCTTTATAAGGCAACACCAATAACTATTTAAATTAAATTAAAAATAAACTTCTATATGACATTGCAATTGCCAAAAGGAACAAGGGATTTCAATCAGGAAGAGATGATAGCAAGGAACAAGATAGTTGATGCTCTAAGAGAGACATTTGAGCGATATTCCTATTCCCCATTGGAAACTCCTGCATTTGAGCGTTATGATGTGCTTTCATCTAAATATGCAGGAGGCTCTGAAATTCTAAAAGAGACCTTTAAATTTACTGATCAGGGAAAAAGAGGCCTTGGATTAAGATATGACTTAACAGTTCCTTTGGCAAGATTTATAGGATTAAATCCCAACATAAAGCTTCCGTTCAAAAGATACCAAATTGGAGAAGTATTTAGGGATGGGCCTGTTGAAAAAGCAAGGTACAGGCAATTCTCTCAATGCGATGTTGATATTGTCGGAAATAAAAGCATGAGCGCAGATGCTGAAATTATTATGTTAGCTGCAAGGGCTTTCAAGAAATTAGGTCTTGATGTTGTGATAAAATTCAATAACAGGAAATTATTGAATGGTTTGTTATTAAAATCAGGTGTTGATAAGGAAAAACTGGAAACAGTAATTTTAACAATAGATAAGCTGGATAAATTCGGCCTGGATTCTGTTAAAAAAGAATTAAAAGACAAGAAAATAAATGAAAAAACCATTAATCAGATAATAAAATTAATTAATATCAAAGGCAACAATAAAGAAAAGCTTGATAAAATAAAAAAACTAATAAAAGATTCTGAAGGAATTTCCGAGATAAATGAACTGATTTCTTTATTGAAAATTTTAAAGATTAACGTGGAATTTGATGTTTCTTTAGCTCGCGGCTTAACTTATTACACAGGAACTGTAATTGAAGTTTACCTGAAAAAAAGCGATATCAAGAACTCTGTTTGTGCCGGAGGAAGATATGATGATATGATCGGCTCTTTTTTAGGTAAAAATGAGTTTCCTGCTGTAGGAATTTCATTTGGATTAGATAGGATTTATGACGCTTTTATTGAAAAAAATAGTGATGGAAAGAAAACAGTTGCCGATGTTTTTATTGTTCCCATCAATACCTTTAAAGATTCATTGAAAATAGCAGAAGAACTAAGGAATGAGAACGTTAATGTTGACATTGACCTTGCAGGTCGTGGTCCAAGCAAAAACCTAAAATATGCAAATACTTTAGGGATTCCTTATGTTTTGTTTATAGGGGAAGAAGAACTAAAAAAAGGCAAAGTAAAATTAAAAGACATGGCATCAGGCAAAGAACAGATGATGAATGCAGAACAACTTGTTTTATTTCTTCAGAAAAACTTAGAATAAGGATGGATTATTTTTCCCTGAATTCTTCCATCAGATCTGATGAATCTTCCAAGGAAAATATTTTCTTTTCCATTTCTCTCACCTCCGTAATAATTTAATATAAGAGAGTATGTGAGATTTACTATATAGAATGAGTTTACCCTTTATAAAGCTTTTGGTTTTTTACTTACATTTTAGTCGTAACAATAACCTTCCCGTCATTATCTATCAAAATAGTATGCTCTGCCTGGCTTACCAATCCTTTATCTCTATCAGCCAAAGGAGGATAAGAATGAATCATTCCTAACTGCTCCATCTCCCTTAATGCATATTTGGCCTTTGCTCCGAACTTATTTGTAAGCCATCTTGTTGTAAACGGCAGATTATTGTAAGTTTCAATTTCCCTTAAAACCTGTCTTGTGATCATATTCCTTACCGGTCTTTTATTTCCCATCATAAAAACAGTAGCAATTCCTGAGTCCTGCACAATCCCGGCTCCAGTGCTTGCAAACGGCTCAATTGCAAAAACCATTCCTTTCTCAATTTTTTCATCACTTCCTGAATCAAAATTCGGAATACTGGGTTTAGTATGCTGCTCAAATTTTCCTAAACCATGCCCTGATAAATTCCTTACAGGAGCAAAGCCGTATTTTTGAATTGAATCCTGGATTGCTTTTCCTATTTCTGTTAAAGTAACTCCTGGTTTTACTACGCTTATTGCATTATCCAATGCTTCTTTAGATGCTTTCACTAGATTTTTGTTTTTTCCTGACAAATCAACTGTAACAGCAGTATCCCCTATATAGCCATCCACATGAACTCCAACATCCAAACAAGCTAACTGGTCAGAAAAGATAATATCATCTTCATCAGGGCAGAAATGAGCAGCTAAATGATTGCATGATATCTGCGCAGGAAAAGCAGGCTTTCCTCCTAATTCATCTATCTTTTCTTCTATTTTATCTAAAACTTGCATTAAAGAAGCGTCTTTTACAATTAGATTTTTCCCATATTCTAAAGTCTGGGCTGCTATATTTCCGGCTTTTTTTATTTTTTCTATTTCTAAATCTTCCATATAGAATTAGATTTTAGGATGGTTTATAATTTTTGTTGTTTTCTTTCAGTAATATTTATAGAATAATAAGTATATCTTAAGGATATAAAAACCGAATTATTTAGGGGATAAATATCGGAAATGCAGCTAAATACAGGGGTTGGGAACTGGAAGAATTTATGGGAATAATTAAATCAAAATTAAAAGATATGATTGATTTGGAGGATATTTATTCTAATCCTAAGGAAATTCGTGAAAGCTATAAAAATGTTGTCAAAGAAATAAAAGATAAAAACGCTACAGAAAAGGAGTTATTTGAAATTTTCTTTTTAAATATTCTCCCTTTTAAAGGTATTTTCCCGTCTATTAACAAACCTAAAAATCAACCAACCCACTCTTCAACATCCCATAAGCTCTCTTCCCCAATATCTTCAACCCAATCACATCCTCTTCATTATATCTTTTAAGCAGTTCCAATGCAGAATCATCCCCATTCACATACTTATGCCATAATCTAACAGCATCAAATCCATCCAACCCTTTAGTCTCAGGGCTTCTTTCTAATTCAAACANCCTTTCAATCCTTTTTAGACCTCCAGTAATGCCTAATCTNGAGAAAGCAAACCTTAAATCAACATGTAATTGGTCAAACTTAATGCCTAGTTTTGAAGTAATGAAAGGAAGATCAAAACAAGAGCCATTAAAGGTAACAATCATTGGAAATGAAGATATATAATCCTTAAACTTAAGAAAATCCTTTTTAACAAAACTCTTAACCTTAGAGCCATCATAAACTCCAATTAGAGTAATATCATCATTTTCCTTATCTAAACCAGTAGTTTCAATATCAAGATATGCAGCTTTAGGAAAAGATTCAAGGCATCTCCAATGCTCNTGTTTNGGCATAAGCGAAGAAAAAAACAAATGATTTCCATGTTTCAGATTATCAATAGAAAGATCAACAAACTTGCTTATATGCTTCTTTCTAAAGGAAGGAAGCTTAACCTTATCAAATTGATCCCAATTCTTAATACCTGAATTCCATATCTTTTTCTCAGTAATATAGCCTACTCTGGGTATGTGGATATATGAGTTTTTTAGCATAAAAAACCTCTTTATTCAATTTTAACCTTCTCTTTCAAAAGCTTAATTAACTCTTCATTCATAAAAAAATACATATCAGGAATATCCAGATTAATTATCTTCTTTTTCAAATATTCTTTAGGAAACTTCTCTGAAATAAACTTTCTCTGCCAGTCTTCCATNACAAANACAATATCAGCCCATTCAAGTAATTCNGCAGTTAATGGTTGTTTAGCTGTCTCATCTACTCCNGCAGATTTGGTTTCATATTTGNCCTTNAANATCTTCTGCTNCTGTAGGGCTTCTTTGAAGNTTTAAGGTGCAGATGAATAGNAGTTTTTTCATTTGATTCTTAGTTTTTCTTCCCCAAACTAAGCCTGTAACTTTCAGTTTTAGTAATAAACTTCCTAATATCTTTTTTTAACTCTTCTGGCAAATTATTTTCCTTTACTAATTTTGCTAATTTGAAAGTATCCAAATTGGACAATTCATCCCAAAAACCCTTATCTCTGATTAATTTATTCAGTGGCTCCCTTTCAGCTTTTGCTGGAAATGAAATAGATTCATAAGGCTTTACTCGAACTTTATTGTCACTTCCAACAACAACCTCTACATCATTTTTCTTAGTAAATTCTATTAAAGCTTCCTTGAGTTTGTCTAACTTTTCCTCAACTTCTTTTTTGATAATATCAAGATTTTTCTTTGTTTTAGCATATTCATTAACCAGCTTAACACCATCATCCTTAAGAAATTCGTTTACTGTTTTTTCTTCCAGCTCAAATTCATGCTTAAATAAAGGACAAATTGACTGAAAATTGCACCAGTCACATAATGCAGTTTTATTTGCTGGAAATTTTTTGGAATTTTCAATTTCCTTGATTTTTTTCAAGACATCTTTTTTAAGGTCTTCCAGCTCTGAAGCTGTCCTTGAGCTTTCCATTTCCCTGTCAAAAGCTAAGAAATGCCATACTAGCCTTACTTTTTTTAAATCCTTGAACTGATTCTTAACCCATAAAGAATACATGGCAAGCTGCCTGTCCTCATCAAGTTTTTCCTGCTTGGGCAGGGAATTATTTGTCTTGTAATCGTGGACTTCATAAACTCCATTGCCAATATCAACCAGTCTGTCTATCCTTACATGGAACTTATAGCCTTTNCCCAAATCTAAAAAATCAAGAGTTTCTAATCCCAATACTTTCCCTTGATCAAATGGCTTATATCTTTTATAATAATCAGCAAGATACTTTTCACCCATCAGCCTGTAATTTTCTTCTGAATATTCTTTCTTGTTTATTTTTACAGTGTCATTCCAGTTCTCTTTCCATAACTTATTGTAATAAGCTAACAATTCTTTCAAAGAAAGAAGTTTTTGGAATTTTAAGTCCTTGTAAAGTTTCTCTAAAGCCTCATGAGCTCTTGAGCCCAGAAATGTTTCAACAGTATCTTCCTGCGGAACTTTAAGCTTATCAATATAAGAGAATTTATACTGCAATTTGCAAGTTTCAAAAGTTCCAAGTTTTGAGTGCGAGTATGTTGGCATTTTATTTAAGTTCTTCAAAGCCTCGCAATATTCCCTGCATCAGTCAGCTTAAATCCTTCATCTGTTGTGATTAGATCCTTGTCCTTAAGCTCATCTATTGCCCTGTAAAGCATAGCAGTTGACAAGTCAATTTTCTTGGCCAAATCACCGGTATTTTCATATTTGCCATTGTCAATAAACTCCAATACTTTCTTCTCGCTCTCAGTTAATTTAAAGCTCAATCTTGGCAGATAAACAACTGCTTTCTTGTCTTCTTCAGGATTGTAAGCTATCCTCTTCACCCTGTCATGCCTTGCATAAGCTGCAANTAACAACCCAATAGCTTTTGTTTTCCTTCCAGAAGTAATATTTATGTAGATGGTATCATCCTTAGGCTCCTTATCTATGACTTCAACGCATTTCTTTGCTACTGCAACAATATCATAAACATCAGTCTTAACTACATTGACATCAATAACTTTGCCTAAAGAATTGTTAATTATCTTAAGGCTTTTCTCCTGCTCTGGGTTTGATTCCTTATCAATTAATAGAACTAGCCTGTCAGGCCCTAACCTGGTTGTAGCTAGCATAATTGGATCAGAACTGTATAATGTAGCTATGAGAACTTTCTTGCTCAAATATTCCACCCCCTATCATCATAACCCCCAGTACATTGACTTTCATTTATATAATTTTCCATTGGTTTATAACAATTATTGTGCTTTATATAATTTTCCATTAAACAGTATACTTTATACCGAAAAATAGAAAAGTATAAATATAAGTAGCAAATTATAATCAACCCAATGAAAGGATACCATACTCTAAAGCAATTTATTGAAGACTACAGCTTGTTTCTTGCAGCAAAGAAAGTTGATCCTGGCAGGGATTCCGGAGAAACNATCACTAATTTTATGANAAANNGAATNAATNCNAGGCTNAAANATGCAAACAAGNATTTCAAAACATTCATGGCAAAGAATAACTACAATAAAGATGATTTAAGGATTATTGCAACCCATGATACATCAAGGTCAATTCGCAGCCTGGAGCAGTTCATAATGGAATGTTTTGAAGTAAGATATGTTAACCGTCCATATTATAAAAAAGTCCTGTCAAGCAATGCCTTTAGGTCAGGAAGGCTAAAGCAATTGTATATTTTTGTACCCAAGAGTATTGAAAAAAAAACTGAGTTTTTAAGGTTTATAAGAATCAGGGGGAATGTTCCCAAAGATGAGCTAAATGTCATAATGAGGCAGATATGCAAAAAAAACTGGCGCGAATGGCTGTATGACCTTATATCAAAGGGAAAGATTCGAGACCACCAGGGTAGGTGGACTATATGACTTATACTTCATATCTCCAAGTTATTAAAGATGTTAATTATATGGATGAATTTAATCCTGCTGATGGTGGGAGACGCTTCGGATTATATTATGATTATGAAAGGGAAATAAGTCCAAGGCAAATTAAAAAACTAAAGAACATATGGCTGGAGCATTTAAAAGAAAAATATAATGATACGATAAAAACTACCGGAGCTCTTGGAAAATTTTTAGCTAAGTATCCGCTGAAATTTAATGAATTCCGCTGCCTGCTGGATTTAATCGAATCACATAATGAAAAAACCGATTTTGAGATAGAGGCGCAAATTGCATTAAGCACAGACCTTTTCAGGAAGCACAGGATAAGGTATGGATCTTCCCAATTAAAAAGATTCAAGCTTGTTTATAAAATTGTCAATCCACTAAGACCAATGAGGGCAATATATGAAGTCTCGTACAAGGCCCAATTAGCCCTAAAAAATAAAAAATACACAGATGCTTATGAGCAGCTAGATTTGGCTTTTGAAGAGGAATCAAAAAGGAATTCTCCAGACGAATTGGAAAGCCTTTATTATGTCATAGAACCTAAAATAAGCTTTAATGATTTGGTTGCTTCTAAAAATTTAATGGAAAGCCTAAGGGCAGCCTTGTCAAGAGAAAAGCAGAAAAACAAGATATTCAAGAATTGGGGCTTTAACAAAGTAATAGAATATGGTAAAGGCACTACATTGAATTTTCGAGGCCCTCCTGGAACTGGAAAGACAATGGCTGCAAACTGCATGGCCAATGCTTTAGGAAGAAAATTGCTTATGGTCAGATATGACCAGCTGCAAAGCTGCTGGGTTGGAGGGACAGAGAAGCACATTCAGCAAGTGTTTAAGCTGGCTAAAGTTAAAAATGCAGTTTTATTTTTTGATGAAGCTGATGCAATTGCGCTAAGCAGGGCTTCTTTGGAAAAAAGCTGGGAGATGTCT
>NZEC01000003.1 GCA_002688925.1 archaeon | reverse complement strand
TATTTTCTTTAATTTTTGACTTCTCTACATTGTCATTAACTTTCAAATCTTTCCAAAAGTCCCTTCTCTTTTTCTTTAATGTAATTATCCAAAATACTTCCTTTAGAGTATTGGGTTTTATCATTATACAGAATATCTCTAAGGTATGCTCCTATAAGTTTTGCTCCATAAAGGTTTGCTCCTCTAAGGTCTGCTCCTTGAAGATTTGCTCTATAAAGGTTTGCTTCTCTAAGGTCTGCTTTTCTAAGGTCTGCTCCACTAAGTTTTGCTTCTTCAAGGTCTGCTCCTCTAAGGTTTGCTCCAGGTTTTATTTCATATTTCATTTTAATTTATTAATGTTTATTTTCTTTAAACTTTGATACTCTCTTTTTCTTTAATGTAATTATCCAAAATACTTCCTTTAGAGCATTGGGTTAAATCATCATACACAATATCTTCAAGGTCTGCTCTATAAAGGTTTGCTTTACTAAGATCTGCTCCATTAAGGATTGCTTTATTAAGGTTTGCTCCTAAAAGGTTTGCAAAAAAAAGGTTTGCTTCTTCAAGGTCTGCTCCTTTAAGGTTTGCTCTATAAAGGTCTGCTCCATTAAGGTATGCTCCTCTAAGGTTTGCTTCTTCAAGATTTGCTCCTCTAAGGTTTGCTAAATAAAGTTTTGCTCCTTTAAGGTCTGCTCCTTTAAGGTCTGCTCCTAAAAGGTCTGCTTCTCTAAGGTTTGCTCCAGGTTTTATTTCATATTTCATTTTAATTTATTAATGCTTCTTTTCTTTAATGTAATTATCCAAAATACTTTCTTTATAGTATTGGGTTTCCGCATTATACAGAATATCTTTAAGGTTTGCTCCTTCAAGGTCTGCTCCTAAAAGCTTTGCTCCTTTAAGGTTTGCTCCTTCAAGGTCTGCTCCTATAAGGTTTGCTCCTTCAAGGTCTGCTCCTATAAGGTATGCTCCTCTAAGGTCTGCTAAATAAAGGTTTGCTCCATAAAGGTTTGCTCCTTTAAGGTATGCTCCTCTAAGGTCTGCTAAATAAAGGTTTTCTCTATAAAGGTCTGCTCCATTAAGGTTTGCTCCTGGTTTTATTTCATATTTTTCCCATTTCATTTTAATACCCCAATATAACCTATTAGTTCAGAATCAGTATAAAAACTTTGCTCAAATAGGGTTATTGTGCAAAACAAGGGGTTATTGTGCAGAATGAGGTTGTTGTGCAAAGCCTCTATAAAGCATAACTCAATCTCTTTGCAGCCTTCTTAGCTTCTTTCTTATTCATCCCTTCAAAGAATGAATTTTCATCTGTTGTGTCAACTTCATTATTCCTTCTGTTTCTTTCCCATTTATACCACTATATTCATTGATTTTTGGGTTTTTAAACCTTTTGCCTGCTGTGCATAAATTCCATAAAAGCTCCTATAACTTTCCCCAAAATAAGCCTAAAAACTAATGCCCATGCCGGGAATCGAACCCGGGCCTTAAGGTCCGCAACCTCACGTTCTATCCACTATACTACAAGGGCAGATCATAAGTAAAAATTATGTGAAAATAAGCAAATTAGCTATATTAAATCTAAACATCAACAACAACTTCATAATCTATCTTTGAGTCTTCTTTTAGGGCTTCAAAGACAATCTTTTCTGCTTTGGTTACTGATAGCAAATCTTCTTTTATATTCTCAAAGTCTGTTTTTTTTATTTTGCCTTTGGCTAAAATATTTTTTATTGGGTCTTTTAATGACATGTTTTTTTCGGATTTTGCCCTTCTTGCATGCTGCAGCACATAAACAAAAAAATCGCCAATCTTTTCAGCGTCTTTAGCAGGCTTATTTTCCTTTAAATCCAAAGAAGGCCATTTTGAGATATGTATGCTCTTGATTTTTTCATATTTTTTGAAATAAGTTTGATATAATTCTTCTGTTATATAGGGGGTAATTGGAGCCATTAATTTTATTATATCAAGAAGAGCAGTGTATAATCCGTATTGCGCTGATAATTTCGGATCCTTGCCCCTCTTATCAGAATTATATAATCTGTCTTTTGTTATTTCAAGGTAATTGTCACAAAAAGAATGCCAGAAAAACTTTTCTGTTTCGAGCTTTGTGTGGGAATATTCATAATTCATGAAATTTTCAGTGGATTCTTTTATTAACTTGTTTAATTTTATCAAGATCCATGCATCCATTATTTCAAACTTTTTCGGCTTTTCTTTTTTAAAATCCTGGAGGTGCATAAATGCAAATTTTGAAGCATTCCAGATTTTTGTTGTGAATTTTTGCGCTGTTACAAGGTCTTTTTCCATAAATGGCAGATCATCTCCTAATCTTGAGCCGGCTGCCCAGAACCTTAAAGCATCTGCAGAGTATTTTTCAATCATCTTATTGGGGTCAATTACATTTCCCTTGCTCTTGCTCATCTTCTTGCCATGGGGGTCTAAGGCCCAGCCGGAAATCATTACATTTTTCCATGCAATGTCCTTGTGGTGGAAATAGCTCTTGACAACTGTATTAAAAAGCCAGAAAGTGATTATGTCATGCGCTTGAGGCCTTAAATCCATTGGCAGCAATTTTTTGTATATCTTTTTGTCTTTAAACAGCTCTGCAGCAATATCCGGGGTTAAGGATGAGGTTGCCCATGTGTCCATTACATCTTTTTCCCCAATAAAATCCTTGGAGCCGCACTTGCATTTAGTTTTAGGAGTATCAACTAAAGGGTCTACAGGAAGCTGCTTTTCATCTGCTGTAATTATTTCACTGCATTTTTTGCAGTACCATATAGGAATCGGAATTCCAAAATACCTCTGCCTTGATATGTTCCAGTCCCATTTAAGGCCTAAAATCCAGTTCTCATACCTTGCTCTCATATGAACAGGGAACCATTTAATCTTTCTCCCGTATTTTACGAAATCCTGCTTCAGGTCAAGGTATTTTATGAACCATTGGTCTGTTGTTAAAATCTCGATGTCTGTATCGCACCTTTCATGGACATTGACCACATGTTTAATCGGCTCAATCTTTTCAATTCTTCCTTCTTCCTCCAAGGCTTTGATTATTTCAGGCCTGGCTTTTTTTACATGAAGGCCTTTGAATCTTCCGGCAAATTCATTTAAAGTTCCGTTCTTGTTCAAGATTTCAATGGGCTCTATGTCAAATTTCTCAATCCATTTTACATCATCCATGTCCCCAAAAGTGCAATGGTAAACTATTCCTGAGCCGAATTCCATATCAACATCCTTGTTTGCAGTTATCTTTACTTTTCTTTCTGAGAATGGAATTTTTGCCTTTTCTCCGATGAATTTTTTGAATCTTTTGTCATCAGGATGGATATGTATGGCAACGCATGCAGGCAATAACTCTGGCCTTGTTGTTGCTATTGTTATCTGCTCGTTTAATGTTGTGTCAAACTTCATATAGACTAATTTTGAGTCTCTTTCACTGTCCTTCATCTCAACTTGGGCAATTGCAGTCTGGCAGTCAGGGCACCATATAAAAGGGGCTCTTTTCCTGTAAATCCTTTTTTCCTTATAAATCTCTAAAAAAGATCTTTGTGAAATTTTTTGCGAATGCTTGTTTATTGTTGAGTAAAAAACATCAAAGTCTGCACTGACACCTATATTTTTCCAGTCCTGCACAAAATCATCCCTGATTTCCTCAACAGTGTTGTAGCATAATTTGACAAATTCGTTTCTTGGCATCTTATGGCCCTTTACCTTTTTCATCTTCTCTATCAGCCTTTCAGTAGGCAGGCCGTTGTCATCAACGCCAAAAGGATAGAAAACAGTTTTACCGAGCATTCTTTGAAAGCGGGCAACAAAATCCTGCTGAGAGTAAGAGAAAGTATGGCCCAGATGCATTTTTCCGGAAACTGTCGGAGGAGGAGTGTCTATAGAATATACTTCTTCATGGCTTTCCGGGTCAAACTTATATACATTTTCCTTTTCCCAGTATGCCTGCCATTTTTTCTCTGATTCCTTGGCATCATAGCGCTTTTTCAATTCCATTCCTGAATAGAAAGGAGTTTTGTTTTTAAACTTTTATATTTCATTAGGGCTTCTATATTTTTCTTCTTTTTTGTCTTTTTTTCTATGGTCAATAGTTTTAGGCGAAAATTTAGTATTATACGCTACTAAAGTTTGATCAAATATTTCTTTAGATATTTCTTTAAATGAACCTAATTTATCCTTAGCTATTGCGATTGAATCTTTATTATGCTCATCATTAAATCCAGAATAGATAATGGTCTCATTTTCATTAAAAAACATTATTCCCCTAGGATGTTTACTTTGTCCATTCCAATTTAAACCATATATTTCTGCAAATTGGAAATCCTCTTTACTTCCTTTACTTTTATAAAAATACCAATTTTCTGTAACACTATAGGATATATTACGATGGTAAGCACCCCAATCAAATAAATGGAATTCAGTATGTGACCTTTTATGATTAATAAATTTTCTTACTTCAACTAATTCATCAATATATTTTGGCCTATGGAAATTGTTAAATGCATGTTCAAATTCTTCTGATCCTTTTTCAAGTTCTTGTGCTCCTTTATCTTGGCTGTTCTGAATATATTTTCGAAGAATAGAGTTAAGAGCCTGCTGAGAAGTTTGAGCTTCAAATGTTGCATGATTCTTTGCATCCATGTCTTGATATAGTGCTGCCAGCTCAATCATAATTATCCCTATATATGCAATAATTCATTGTTTTATTATATTATCACTTAGAGTTATAAATAACTTATGTTTATTATTTTACTTTATTTAACTATTTTTATTTTATCATAATCAAAAACTAAATAAACATCAAAATAATACCCGAATTTATGCACCCATTTACCTTAAAATACAAGCCCGTAAAAACCAATGAAATCATTGGGCAGGAAATTGCAATAAAGAAGCTAAAGAAATTTATTTCTGATTATAAAAAGCAGAAAAAGAAAGCTGTTTTAGTGTACGGGCCTACTGGAATTGGAAAGACAATAAGCGCTTATGCTTTAGCTAATGAAATGGATTTGGAGATTCTTGAGGTAAATGCATCTGATATCAGGAATAAGGAGCAGATAGAGCAGAAGATAGGCTCTGCAATCGGGCAGCAATCATTATTCTTTAAGCAGAAGCTTATTTTAATAGATGAGATTGATGGATTATCAGGGACAAAAGACAGAGGAGGATTATTAGCTATAACAAATATGCTTGAAAAGTCATCTTTTCCGATTATTTTAACTGCAACAAATCCATGGGACTATAAATTCAATAAATTAAGAAGGAAAACAGAGATGGTTGAATTTTTGCCATTGAATTACATTGAAATTTTTAATATTTTAAAGAAAATATGTGATGATGAGAAGATAAAATATGAAGATGAAGTTTTGAAGGGGCTTGCAAGAAGAGCCGGAAATGACGCAAGGTCTGCAGTCAATGATTTGCAGACATTGACAATAGAGGCAAAAGAGCTTACAAAAAAAGGCTTGGAGGAATTAGGGGAAAGGAATAAGCTTGACACAATTATAAATGCACTATTTAAGATTTTCAAAAGCACTGATCCTAATGTTGCGATTACTGCATTTGAGAATGTTGAAGAGAAGCTTGACCAGCAGCTTCTTTGGATTGATGAGAATCTGCCGAAGGAATATACTAAGCCGGAAGATTTGGCAAAAGCTTATGATAAATTAAGCAAGGCTGATGTGTTTAATCGAAGGATCAGGAGATGGCAGCATTACAGGTTTTTGGTTTACATTAATGCCTTAATAACTGCAGGAATTGCTGTTTCCAAGAAAGAAAGGTATAAGCACAGAATACAATATAAGCCAACAGGCAGATTATTGAAATTATGGTGGGCAAAGCAAAAATCAATGAAGAAAAAGGCAATTGCAGAGAAGATTGCTGAGAAAACTCATAGTTCATCTAAGGATGTAATTAAGAACTCTTTGCCTTATTTTCAATTAGCTTTTAAGAAAAATAAAAGTTTTAGGGAAAGTTTTTCTGAAGAATTGGATCTTAGTAAAGAAGAGGTCGAGTGGCTGAGGAAGTAAAGAAATTGTGAATTATTGAAAACTACTTGAAATATATAACACCCTTAAAAATAAAAATTCAAACATTTTACAATAAAATATAAGGCTTTAGCTTTATTTTTAGGGCTTCCTCTATGTTTTTTTCATCTTCTGATAAAGTGTATATCAGGCTCTTTTTGCTTTTGTCATACTGCCTTATCTTCCATTTCATCAGCTTTTGGTAATCCTTAATATTGTCGTATTTGAAGTGCTCAATGTAAAGGCTGAGTTTTGGAATAAAAAAGGCTGTCTTGAAATCATCTTTGTCTGCCCATGAGACAGCCATATTGTACTGGAATACTAAATTATTTTCAAAAAGGAAGTTTGCAATCATTTTCTCTGCCTTGTTCCTTACAAGATGGCCTGTTTTTGTCTTGAATTTCATATCCTTGTCTAATGCCTTTAAGTGCTCTATCTTGATGCCTTTTTCCTGCTTGATATCGTCAAACAGCTCTATGCTTTCCTTGTTTTCGTAATTTTTGTTAATGGCCAATAAATTGTCGAATGAAAGCATTGCATCCTTTACAAGGTTCATCAAAAATTCCATGTGGCCTTTCTTGTACCATGCGTCTGCATTATTCCTGTCCAATTCAGTTGCTTTTGTAAAGCATTCATAGGATAATTTCAATAAGTCATGTTTTTCATCCATTCTTTTGAAAGCTTCCAATGACTCTTCATCCACATCAAATTCCGATTCCATGCTTATTTTGTAAGCTCCTTTTTCATAGTCTCCTTTAATTAGCTGCTTTGCCATGTAATAGCAGTTTCCCTTTCCCATCAATGCCTTTACTTTGTTGTCATTGTCTGCTGCTTCTATTTCCAAAGCTTTGTTGAAATAATCTATTGAATCGTTGAATTTATTCTGGAAAGAATATGATGCTGCAATATTATAATAGATTTTGAAAAGGAATTCAGCAGGCTTTTTGAATATCTGCTCTTTTTCATTGTAAGGATATGCGTCCAATGCTTTATTATATTCATCTATTGCTGTCTTGTATTGCTTTAGATGAGCTAATCTGTCTGCTTCTTTCTTTATCTGCTCGGCTTTTTTCATAGCCTCTGTATCTCGAAAGCTTTCAAGCTTGTTTTGTTCTATTGTTTCTTCAGTTTTTTTCTGCCTTCTTTTTTCAATTGCTTTTCTTATTGCTCCAATTACCATTTTATCATGATTTTTTATTTAGTGTCCATATACCAATGATGTATTGGATAGATTAAATTATGTTTAGCTCTATAAATAGCGTACCTAGCAATATATTGTGTTAAATCTATAATTGAACCTGTAGAACTTCCAACAACCATTCCTTCAAGTGTGCTTTGAGCTATATCTCCTTCACTAATTAATGCAGTAGCTGCAGCACTTCCAACACCAGCTCCCAGAATACTTCCTCTTATCAAATGTTTGCCTAATTTTGCTGTAACCCTAAAATAATCTGTTATACGTAATTCAACTGTATGCCCACTCAAATCATGCAAAGGATTTGATTCCTTTTTTATAAAATCTTTAAATTTTGTTTCCATAATGTGTAGAATAATCTATTATTTTAAATATTTTACTTAAATCAGTCTTACCATTAATTATACCAAAAATAGTAAACATTATTAAAGAATTTAAATACCATTTTTCCAATGAAAACAAAAACATTATTGGTATTAGGAGATAACAAGGACTTTGATACTTATAAAAAGATAATAAGGCAGAAAAGGTTCTTTAATGGAAGCAGTATCGCTGTGAAGAGCGCTGATTACGAGTCTGTATTAGCCGGCAAATTTCCCAATATTTCTACAGCTACAATAATTATTCTGCCTTGCTTTCCTTTTGTGTATTGGGATAAGCATATTGAGCCGAAAAAATACAAAGGTGTGTATGGAAATAAGAGCTTTTATGCAAAATTCAATGTTTTTTGGAAAAAAACAGAGAAAAAGATCAATAATTTTTATAAAAAGAAAAAATTGATTTTTATCAACGAATTAAAAAATCTTGCTCTTGACAGGGATAAGGAAAATGTGAAGATGCTTGTTTCCAAGCGAGGTGTGAGCATTCCTAAAAGATACAATACCAGGAATCTGAAAAGCATTTTAAAGATAATTGATGATGGAAAAAAGCTGTTTGTTAAAGTTCGGTATGGAAGCATGGGCAAAGGCATAACTTATCTTGAAAAAAAGAAATGGATGACAAACTTTCGATTCAGGAAAGGAAAGATTCAGTGCAGAAAATCAGATTACGGCTGGTCGTTTGTTAATTGCACAAATAATTTAAAGTTTTTAAAAAATCTGCTCAAGCAGGAAATAATAATTGAGGAAGCGATAGACTCTTTGATCATTAATAAAAGAAAGTTTGATTTAAGGCTGTATGTTTATAAAAACAAGATATTGTATGCATATGGCAGGACAGCCCCTGCTGATTCAATTACAACCAATATCTCGCAGGGAGCAAGGGGAGAAAAAATAAGCTTTGTGAAAAAGCTTCCAAAAAAACAGCTGGAAAGGGCAAAAAAACAGGCAGTTTTATCAATAAAGGCATTAGGATTGAATTTTGGCGGTGTTGATTTGATGCTTTGCCCTGATAAAAAAAACGTGAAGTTTATTGAAGTTAATACATTTCCCGGCTTTCCAAGAGTCAGAAGGTTTAACCTGTCAAAATATTTAATAAATGAAATAATAATGGAGTTTAAATGAAAATAAGAAGAGCTACCATGGAGGATTTTGAAAAACTGAAAGAGATAAAGATCCTGTCAAAGAATGAAGAGATAAAATACAGCAATACCTTGAATCCAATAAGTGAAAACAAGGAAATCTACTATTTTTACCTGAAGAAGGATTTGACTTATAAGAACAGGGGAGTTTTTATTGCATTGGATGATAATAAAGTTATAGGCATTATCTTAGCCCAGTATTTCAAGCCTTTGGTAATATCGAAATATTCAAAGAAGGGGTACATAAGCAATCTTTACATTCTTAAAAGCCATCGCAGGAAAAAAATCGGGGTAAAATTAGCTGAACATGCATTGAAGTGGCTCAAGAAAAATAATGTCGGCCATGTTAATTTGGAAATACATGTTGACAACAAGGCTGCATTGAAATTATACAACAAGCTCGGGTTCAAGGATTATACTGTGAAGTTGGCTAAGGAGATTTAGTGTTTCATTTCAATCTTTATAATAAATAAATCATACTTGTTCAATTTCTAAAGTTTATGGAAACTTGTTTTATTAAGAAATCAAGCACTCTCTTCAATGACTGATGTCTCTTCTATATCTTTAACAAATTCTTTGTTTAGAGGATATTCGAATATTCCGTTCTTTGTCATAAGGCCATTTGAATAGTTCTTTTTGGCTGCGACTTTAAGGACATGGCTGATTATCATCTCGCTCAAGTGAATTGAAGAATCTCTTGGAATTGCTGATGGAAGATTGTCAACGCAGAAATGGGTTATTCCATCAACAGTATAAATTGGATTTTCCCATGTTGTTGGAATGCACGATTCAATTCCGCCATTTGGATCGCAGGAAATGTCAATAATTATAGTGGTTTTTTTCATCAGCTTTAACATGCTTTTTTTGATGATTCTCGGCTCGCCAGGATACCAGTCAATTGCATTTACAATAATGTCTGCTTTTGGCAAAAATTGATCGATGAAAACTGTCTTGTCTCTGTAAAGGACATTTGGCTTTATAGAACTATATCTTAATATGTCCTGGGCTCCTTTTGAAACTTTTCCTTTTCCGAGAATGTATACTTTAACGCCGTTTTCAATATTTGATTTTGATAATGTTGAAAATATATTTTTTACAGAAAAATATTCCTGGATAGGCCTTAATTTTTTCAGCTTATCTTTGTTTAAAACCCTGCCTAAGAGCCTAAGGCCTTCATACATGCCTGTAATTCCGGCTTCAACTCCAAGATTTACAAGCCTTTCCTGATTTTCATCCCTTATTTCCTCATATGCAAAGCTTGTTGTGTTTTGGGAGATAAGCTTGTTTAATAGTGCAGGATTTTGCCCTTTTTCAACATGAAGATAACCCATAATAACCTGGTTTTTTCTTATAGTGTTAAGCTGGGGTTCTTTAACCCGGACAATCATCTCGCTGTCATATACAGAATCTTTTATCTTTGCGCCTGCTTTTTCATAATCTGAATCAGAGAATTTGCATCCTGCTCCTGCGCCTTTTTCTACAAATACCTTATGCCCTGCTTTGACTAAAAGAGCTGCATGTTTTGGAATAAGAGCTACTCTAAGCTCGTTTTTCTTTGTTTCCTTTGGAATTCCTATTATCATTTTTTATCAGTATGAATATTTGTTTAATATTAATCAATTTTCAATCTTTTACAAAATTATATACCCTGAGAAAAAACCAAATCCATTTTTAATTGAAAAATAAAATAATTTTTTTATAAAATAATAAAAATAATTTTTTGGTTTTATTCACTGGTTTTCATCTTGACTGCCTTCATCTTGGCTTTCATCTGAACCGCCACAATTGTGTTCGGTTCCATCCTCAAAATCGGCACCACATCCGTCACAATGTCCCATTTTTTCCCCTCTGAAGATTTTTTTTGGTAAAAATACCAATTAAATATTGTATTTAATCCAATCCTATTTAAAAGTTTCTTTTTTTTATATATGAAAATTCATTAAGAAAGTGTTGTGCATACACTCAGGAAACGACCCTAACTACCGATTCAAAAACTTCTTTTGGAGTTTTAGATCCGTCAACTTCAACAAGAATTCCCTTGTTTTTAAAATAACTGATTAAAGGCTCTGTAAGACTTCTGTAGACTTTCAGCCTTTCTTTTATTGCTTCATCCTTATCGTCTTCTCTTTGAATTAATTTTCCATTGCACTTATCGCATATTCCTTCCTGTTTTGGCTTTATGTAATCGAGATGGAAAATAGAACCGCATTTGCTGCATACTCTCCTATTATTTAATCTTTTTATGATAATATCATCAGTTGCCTGCAGATTAATAACTTCATCAAAATTTAAATCATCTATTTTCTCTGCCTGGTTTATTGTTCTTGGAAAGCCATCAAGAACAAAGCCATCTTTGCAGTCATCCTGCTTTAATCTTTGCCTTACCATTTCAATTACAACTTCATCAGGGACTAACAAGCCTTTATCCATAAATGATTTTGCCTTTATACCTAAAGGTGTTTTTTTTTCTGTATTATCCCTGAGCATGTCTCCTGTTGCTATGTGGGGCAGATTTAATTTTTTTGTTAATTTATCTGCAACAGTTCCCTTTCCAACTCCAGGAGGCCCCAATAAGATAATTTTTTTTGCCATTTTTTTATTTTTGTGGATTTTTTAGGATTGTTGCAAAAATCTAATTCGTGCTTATGCGGGGCCTTAGATGGCTTCTCAACTTCGCATACTGCGTATGCTCAGGTCGTATAATCCAATCTTTTGGAAATCTCTGAATTGGCAATTTACGCATAAGCACCGACTTTCGCAACAATCTCTGATCTTACTAACCAAAATAACCTAACTCCTGCTCCATTGTGGTTTCTTTTTCCCATGATTTTTTCATTTTATTTGTACAGCTGATTAATACTTTTTTTATTTCAAGCCATTCTGTGAAAAAACTATTTAAGAATTGCGCTGTTTTATCTTCATCAGCTTCCAGGATCAGTTCTGTTATGTTCCTGTTTAATTTCATCAGCTGCTTGAATATTTGGTAGATGTCGTTCTTTTCTTCCTCTGTAAAAAAACTTATCTCATGCATGCTGCTCAGGGATGATGTGTCAGGCTGCAATAAATCATTCAGCATGTTCGTGTAGAATTCCAGCTTTTCTGATATTTTCCTCAATGTGTTTCTTAAGAGGAATGATGTGTCTTCCAGGCTGCTTATTTCAAATTCTTTGTCTATTTCCTTGAATGCTGGCAGGCTGTATTTTTTGCTTAGGTTGTTGTATTCCTGCTCTATTTCGCTTGTCATTTTAGTAAAAGAGTATTTTATGGTTATATTTATGTGTTGTGTATTTCATTCGGCAAGGGATTAGCATAGCTTATTGCAAAACAAAAACGAAAGGTTTATATATGATTGTTACTATAATGAAGTAATAAAAAGAAATTATATTTTATATAATATATTATGGTAATAAAAAAATCTCCGAAAATGAAAGATGAATCATTAATTCACAGAAATATTAGAATTGATCCTGATAAATCATACCTTCTTTTAGTAGGAGATGATAGGTTTATTGATACAACTACATTATTAGCAGAAATGCTTTCTCAAAGATATCAAAAACCTGTTGAGACAATAAATATCCTGCCGAATATTCCCCCTCCTCATATAGAGGATAACTTCATTGTTATAAACAGGAAATTATCAGACAATATAGCATCTAATAATGGAAATTACCATCTTCCTCTGGACCATTCAGAAATCAATAGAGAGGTGAGTGAATCTCCTTATATTAAAGAAATTACTGAAAAAATACTGAAAAATCAGCCAGATCTATTCATAGATTTATTTAAAAATTGTCCTGAAATGAGTTTGCCTCAGAAAGATGAAAGAATAATGACTATAGGGCCATCTCCAGAATTACACGCTTACTTTGATAATAAGTTAACTCAAAGAGATATTATAGAACAATTAGGAATTCCTGTTCCTAAAGGGCAGATAGTGAAATCTTATGATGAGTTAATAAATGCCTATAAAGAAAATTTTAGGGAATCTGCTTTTGTCACCTGCCAAAATGGTAGTGGAGGAAATGGAACTGAAAAAATATCTTCATTAGATGAAATTCTATCATCAGAAAAAATAAAAGGCAAAAAACAATTTATAATATCAGAACTTCTTGATCTTGTCTCTTCTCCCAGCACTTTAGGCATAATAGCAAATGAAGATGAAGTTATGGTATCATCTATAACAGATCAGATTATGGATGGGGTTGATTATAAGGGGACTTTATATCCTTCATCTGCAGGAAAAGAAAATATAAGAAAAATGAAAGAATACACAGAAAATATAGGCAAATATCTTGGATCAAAAGGCTATAAGGGGTTCTTTGGCATAGATTTTATGGTTGACAAGGATGATAATCTTTATTTTGTAGAAATTAACCCAAGAAAGATGGGCTCAACACCGGAATCTGTTTTAGCTTATAAAACAGAAAACCCTAATCTTCCGGCATTATCTGAACTTGAATTTAATGCTGTCACTAGAGGAGCTTTCAATCAAGACATATCTGAATATAAAAATCCTGCAATCTGGTGGGGTGTAAGATTAATAAAAGCAAAAAAAGGGCAAAAAACAACAATGTATATCCCAAGACCAAAGACTGAAAAAAGTATTTTCCAAAAATCAGGGCAAACTATTCTTGATCATCCTGGAAAAGATATAGAATATTTAAGTGAAGGAAGAGTAGCAAGAGCTGTTTATACAATAAATAACTCTGATTTTTATGGTGATAAAAGAAAGACAATAATCTCTAAACTTGAACAGCAAAAAAATATGATTAAAGGTTCTCTAAGATAAAATAAAACATTTGACCTGCATCCAAAAGAGTGCATTAAGGCTGTTTAGGCTTTTATAATATCTATTGCCTCTTATACAATCCAATTAATTCTTCCTTTTCTATTATATGGCCTTGCATTGCATTTTCTATCTCGGATTTGGATGCACCTTCTTTTAGGTCCAGCATTTTATCCAATGCGTATAGCTTGAAGATATACCTGTGCGTTCCTGAAGGCGGGCACGGTCCCCCATAGCCTGTTCTTCCCCAGCTGTTTTTTCCTGCTACTCCTGCTTTTTCTATACCGCGAGGCAATGTATTTGTTTTTGGATTAATATTAAAAGCAATCCAATGGTCCCAGTTTCCTCCCGGAGCGTCTGGATCGTCCATGATCAGAACAAGGCTTTTAGCATTGTCCGGAACGCTCCAAAAATTCAGTTCGGGTGACAAATCTTGGCCGTCGCAGGTAAATTCTGCCGGGATTTCCTGGTTGCTTTTGAATGCAGGGCTTGTTATTTTCATTTTAACCACTCCTTCTGTTTTTTCAATTTGTTCTGTTTCAATATTTTCAACTTGAGCAGTGCAGCCAATTATAAAAAAAAGCATTATTATTGGGATTGAAAGCTTCATAATTGCTGATTATTTTTAATTATTAAATATTTTTTGTAAAAAAATAAAAAAGCACCCGATGGGAATTGGGCTATTAGTATAAAACCCCCATACCCTATTAACCATTAGGGTAAGTGATTATTAATAGGATTATTAGTAGATATATTAATGTTTCTTTAACCCCAATCTGTTTCATAATCAATGCTTATGGTACTCTCTTTTTTTTAATGTAATTATCCAAAATACTTCCTTCAGAGTATTGGGTTTCTGCACTATACATAATATCTTCAAGGTTTGCTCCAAAAAGGTTTGCTCCAAAAAGGTTTGCTCCAAAAAGGTTTGCTTCTCTAAGGTCTGCACAATAAAGGTTTGCTCCTTCAAGGTTTGCAAAATAAAGGTCTGTTCCTTTAAGGTTTGCTTCTCTAAGGTCTGCTAAATAAAGTTTTGCTCTATAAAGGTCTGCTCCTTTAAGGTCTGCTCCTAAAAGGTCTGCTTCTCTAAGGTTTGCTCCAGGTTTTATTTCATATTTCATTTTCCTTCAAAGTATTTTTTATTGTTTGCCTTATTTCCTTCTAACACAACCCAATCTTTTTCCAAGTATAGAATAAATAGGTTTGTTGGCTTTCTTATTCCTAAACTTCAAAGCAAACCATATCCTATTTTTTATAAAGATTCTCTAAATTGCAAAAAAGATTAAGATTGTTTTTTTTATTTTCATTTAGTACACCTATTTATTATTTTAAGGGTAATTTTTTCAACCTCTTCATAAGCCAATATTTCCTAAACAAAACTAATATAATTAAAACAACTGCAAGAATATACCATTTTAAATCGTTATTATACATGCCTATGATGATAAATATCAAAGCTAATGATAAATAAATGATAATTTTCCTCTTGTTTCTTGCTTTTATTGACCTTTCAGCCACTTTTTCATTTTTATCAATAAATTTTCCAATATTGTCCCCAGTATCCCTTTCAGTTTCATCATAATACTCTTTTATTGTATTTTCTTTCTCTTTTTCTGTTACCATTTTTAGTTAACCTATTCTAATACAGAACTCTATATAAACTTTGCTTTAACAGTCTATGTGCAAAGCATAAATCAACCATACTTTTAAATACATTAAAAACCATAAATCTTTTATGAAGAAACCATTTAAAATAATCTTAAACACCTTCTACATTTTCGTTCTTCTAGGTATTTCCTTTTTAGCCTCTTTTTATCTTTATATTCCCATCCATGAAACAGTTCATAGCACTGTATGTTTGATTAATGGCTTAGAGCCTGTTCAGGAACGTTTTGTATCAGAATGTAAAGGTATAGAAAATGCATCTTATTTTGGGCAGTTTTTCTTCTTTATGATGCCTTATATATTCTCTGTTATTTTATTATTGATTATTAGATTTACTTACAAAAAATTGAAATTTGTAAAATTCCTTATTTTTATTCCTATAATGGATATTATGATAAACTACTATTTATCAACAAAACAAATATCAGATTTTACTTTTTTATTGGCTAATACAAATGAACTTCTTTTTTCTTTTGGAATAGTTATTGTTTTGATAGCTTCACTTTTAACAATAGACCTCATCTGGAAAACTAAGGTTTTATCATCAAATTTTATTAATTCTCGTTTTTCCTATTTGTCTATCATATGTTAACCTATAATTAAAATTAATATTGGTGTCATTTTTTATATCTATTCCCCTACTTTCCAAGTCCAAATGTTTTCTTAATAAAACCAGAACGAGATTTATTCCTAAACATCAAAGCAAACCATGCCCCTATCCCAAAACCTACTAAAAACCCTGCAATAGCTATTAAAATAAATTTAATTGGTGTCATTTTACCACCACCCAAAAAACAATAAGAATAAAAACATAAAGATTATCCAACCAAAAACACATAACATATAAACATAACTTTCTGTTCTTTCTTCTTTTGATTTCTTTATATTACTAAAATAAATGATTAAAAAAACAATCCAAAATATTGGATTAAAAACCCCAAATAAACCTAAGTATGACATTAATTTATTAAAGTAATTACGTTTCTGATAAAATTTAGTTCTTCTGATAAAAGTTATCATATCAACCACCCCAATATAACCTATTCTAATNCAGAACTCTATAAAAACTTTACTTAAACAATCATCGTATCCCTAAAAAAGGACAAAATAAGAAAGCCCCCGATGGAGACTGACCAAGAAAGTACACATAGGTGGGAGTTTAAATAATTTATTATTTCTTAGTATTAAACCTTAACCAAGTCGTATCCCATCGCCAAAGTATAAACAAGCTATATCTCTTACAGCTTTATTATCTTTAGAATAAGTGATTATTTAATTAAACTGTAGATTAAGTAGCTTTAACTTCTTCAAATATTTGTTGAATAATTCCTGAATTTGGATAAAGTTCTTTTGGTATTTTTAGTATTTCTTCCAAATCTTGTTCTCTTAAGTTATTACTTTTTTCTTGATTTTCTTTTCTAATTAACCATCTTAAATTAGATGGGTTGAATGCTTTTTTTATCTCTTCATTATCCTCTAAATCGAAGAAATCCAAAGGTATTAAATGGTCTAAGTCATAATCTTTAACATTTTCTGGAAAAGGTTTTAGACTTTCAATTATTGCCTCATAGTTCAGACCATATCTACTTGCAGATGGAATTTTACCTTGTTTAGTATATTTTATTAATGCTGAATGTAAACTTCTCCTCAATCTATTTTTAATAATAAACTGTTCTAAAGTTCCAGCTTTCTCAGCTAAATGTTTTCGATATTCGTTTATACTACTAAAACCATTCTTCTCAGCTAAATGTTTTTGATATTCATTTATATTCTCAAACCCTTTTTCCTTAGCTAAATGTGTTAGATATTCAGTTCTATTCTCAAAACCATTCTTCTCAGCTAAATGTTTTTGATATTCATTTATATTCTCAAACCCTTTTTCCTTAGCTAAATGTTTTTGATATTCGTTTATACTACCAAAACCATTCTTCTCAGCTAAATGTTTTTGATATTCGTTTATACTACCAAAACCATTCTTCTCAGCTAAATGTTTTCGATATTCATTTATATTCTCAAACCCTTTTTCCTTAGCTAAATGTTTTTGATATTCATATGTACTCTCAAAACCCCTCCCCTTAACTAAATGTGTTAGATATTCAATTACACTCTCAAAACCATTCTTCTCAGCTAAATGTTTTTGATATTCATTTATATTCTCAAACCCTTTTTCCTTAGCTAAATGTGTTAGATATTCATTTATATTCTCAAACCCTTTTTCCTTAGCTAAATGTTTTTGATATTCATATGTACTCTCAAACCCTTTTTCCTTAGCTAAATGTGTTAGATATTCAGTTCTATTCTCAAAACCCCTCCTCTTAACTAAATGGTTTTCATATTCAGCCCTAGAGTCATATTTAAGATAAACTTGAACAGTACCGTGAGATATTCCTATTTCTCTGGCTAATTGTCTCTTGCTATATTCGCCAGTTGCATATTTCTCTCTTATTTGAGTTATTAGTTCGTCTGCTATTTTTTTTGCCATTTTTACTACTAGAAATAACTAAACCCCCCAATTATACTCTTTAACCTTGTCTTTTGCAAAGAAAGTATCATCATGTTTTAACTTTTTAACAAGCCCCCAAAGCATGATTTCTTTTTCTGCGCTATTCAGCTTTCTTGGATTTTTATCTTCAGAAGTTTTAATAAGGCAGTTATCAGTTAGCTTAACATAATAGTCTACTGTTTCTTGAGTTGGAATTGCAAACTGGTTCATCTGAAGCGGAATTAAATTTTTCTCTTTATTCCAATAGTGGTCAACAATAGACAGGTATGCAGCAATTTCATGCGCGCAGAAATTGAATTGCTTGGATGTTTCCTTTTCTGATTTATGCTTATATCTTATATTGTATAATTTACTCTTGCAATTATGCGTTGTTGTAATATTATAAGCAATTCCCCATTTTTTATCAGAATCAATAACAGGCACTGAACTGAATTTAAACTCATAATTTGGCATCTTTTTTGTTCTTGATGGAACCCTTGTTATAATCTCTGCTCCATCTTTTTCAACACCCGTAGCATCATCGTATGGCTTTACTGATATGGACGGGTTAAATTTAGTTCCTTCCTGATTGGCATAACGATATAATTTTGTGCCTTTCAAACATTCTACTAAACTGACTTTTCTGGTTTTTTTATCAGTTCCTATGAAAGGCTTGAAAGAATAACCACTGTAAGCTCTGTTTTTAATGTTGTTAAGGGATTCTTCTCTTGATTGAACTGGGGTTTCTCTAATATCAGCCATTTCTTCCAATGAATTAAATCTTCGCAGTTTTACTTCAGGGCCATGCTTAAGGAATTTTCTTGAATTGTCATAATCTTTAGGGATTAAATCTGCTTCAATAATAGCAGCTTCATCAAAACTCATATTTAAGATCCTATTGACCAAATCTTTAGAAATTGTAGAGATTTTGCTATACTTTAGTATCTTTGCAGCTGTGGGTTCCTTAAAAAACTCCTTATTTTCTTCTTTTGCCATTTTATTTACTTATTTTACCTTATTATAGAATTAGAGTTTATAAACCTTTCGGTTTTGTAACCACTATGAAGTAATTAAAAATAAAACAGCCCCCGATGGGAATTGCACCCACGACCTCAATCCAGCCTTTAGGCTTGCAGATGGCTTGCATAATAGCTACAAGTTTCAGCATGGAAAATTCAATAATATGATTTTCCAACTGCCGCAATAGCTACTATGCTACGGAGGCATTAAAATATTTCTAGAATAAAAGTTTCATTTATATAATTTTTGAATTAAAACTGCTCTTCATAGCCTGTCAGCTTTGGGTGGAATGGTTCCGGAGTCGGCATCCATGTCTTTAAGTTCAAGTATGCTTTTACTTTGCTTTGTATCCTGTAAACATCTCTCCATAAGTCTTTTTGCATTTTTTCGATATATGATTCCATAAGCCTGTGCTCGTATGTATGCTTAACATGCTTCAAAAACCAATTATGCTCCCATTTATGGCCTAGGTCAGATATAATCCTGGGCTTGAAAAACATTTCCAGTTCTCCCCACTGGGTTTTCATTTTTTTTCCTTGATGTAGAATTTCCCTTTCCTGAGATAAAACAACATGCCAATCCAGGTCTAAAGTTAGCAGAAAATATTGGCTGGCTCTTCCTTCATAATTCTTTTTTGCTCTCCACCACACCCAGATTTCCTTACCGCCCGAATGAATTCCTTTCTGGAAAACATTTTCAGAATATAGTGTTTCCAGATCCGTATGGCCTTCGTTATCCTCAACTCCCTCAAAACCAAGCCATCCTTCTTCCAACAGTAATTCGTGCATCATCACATAAAGGTTCTGTAGAGAGAAAACGTCTTTGTACTTTATCCTGAATTCAGGGACTTCACGCACAACATCGCCTATAACACCTCTTTCAATATTGACCATAATTATTAATTTTGGTATTTGAGATTTATAAAGGTTTTGGTAAAGAGTGTGGAATAGTTTCCATCATTTGAACCAATTAATGCGATAACATTATGAGGGAAACACTTGCAATAATTCTTTTCAATTTTCCAAAAGCTTTATATATGAAAACATATATTAATATACAAAATAGTATACTAACACCAGGGAAGAAGAGGTTTTTGGTAGATGGAAACAGATGATTTAAAGAAATTTGGTTTTCATAAAGAGGAAGTTGCAGAGCAAACAAGAAGCCAGTATATTAAAACAGGCTATCCTGTGCCTGCCAGAAGGTACAGGCTGCATTATGAGGGCTATAATATTTCTATAGAGGAGCCGTATTTCTGGGTTCTGCATTATTTAAGGTATTATTCCGGCTACCCTTATGTGGATAAGATAACTGATATTTTTGCTGCTACTGAAAACAGCGCATTTTTTGGGGCTGCGCAGCAGCGATTAGGATTGCAGCAAGACAAGGCAAGCCAGTTTTTAGCTACTATAGGCAAGATGGTCAGGGAACTGTTTCAATTAGTAAGGGAATTGAGGGTTTTGGATGAAAGATTAAGCTATTACCAGGATAGTTATTCAGGAAGCAGGAGCTCTGAAAGCGCAGAGATAACTTTGAAAGGTACGTGGGTTGATTTAGTAGAACAAGGAGCAAAAAATCCTGCATCTGTTTATGGAATGGCAAGAGAAGTCCAATTTACAACTTTGCCTGATTTGTTTTTTTCCACGCACCCTAAAAAACAGGAAGATGTTGATGATATTGTGGAAAGTGAAAGGGGCGCTTTTAACAGAAAAATAAGGGAAGTGCTTAAAAGAAAATTAAGGACTTTTTTGGCATGGAAAGAGCATACTTTTGAGGAATTAAAAAACAGGAGAATATTTACATTGAAATTTTTAAGACAGCATTATGAAGTGATAAGGATGTATATACACTGGGTCAGGCCTTATCTGAGGAATATACAGAGATTGCAATTAGATCAGAGCAAAACAGAAACTCCTGACTTATTGATTGCTTTTGAGAGCTCGATGATGGAAGTGGAATTATTGGCAAGAAAGCCGGGCAAAGTCAATGAATGCTTATTGATACATTATCAGTTCAGGACCAGGCCGGAAATGTCTTACAGCCAGGAATATCAAAGAGGCCCGATACATCTCGGCAGGGTTGAGATTGATTTTAGAGTTTATGCCTGGACTGACAAGGAAATTGATAATTACAAGAGAATGAGGGAGCATGAAGATTTCCAGCTGTTAGGGGTGATTGACGGCTCTGTAAAGGCTGCCATGGAATCCTTAGGGGAAGAGCTAATGAGATATTTGAAGGAAGCAGGAGAGGAATTCGGGCCTAAGCCTGAAAAAAAAATAGAGAAGGCATCTTTTATGAGCCCATACACTTCGGTTTTCAAAGGCTTTTCAGAGTTATTTAGCGCGGCAAAAAAGGCAAAAAGACCAGAAAAGCCAAAACAGCCATCCAGGACAAGCATCATGAAGCTGGATATAGCAAGAAAAGCAGCTGAAAAAAATGCAAAATCAAATGCATGGACAGTCTATCATCATTTCAAAAAACAGCACGGTATGCTCAATTGGTAGGGGAATTAAAAAGATTGCAATAATAGAATGCCAATAAAAAATAAAAACAATCAAAATAATTCAATAAAAAAGAAATTTCAACAAATAATAATTTAAAAAAATAATTTCAATTAAAAAAATAAAATAATAATTATAAAAAACAAATGAAAAATAATTAACTAAAATGAACTTTACAGACGGAAATTATAATCATCATCCAATGGTGGATTATTTTAATGCCATGGAGCCGGAGAGCTACGGTGAAAATGCTGATAATAAGCCCGATATGAATTTTGGAGTGCAGGATATCGGAATGAGCGTTCCTATGGGGATTGCTGCACAGAATGTTGCAGGCGTTTATTCAAAAATAAGGATGGGAGCCGGAAAATTAGAGATACAATTCCCGGGATACCGGATGGGGAACAAAAACCAGATGACTCCGGGAATGTTTGGGGAAGATCAGAGACAGGCATTCAGGGAAATGCAGCTTGCAAATGAGGTAAGATTCAACACGCACGCAAGCTTCGGCCTTATGGGGATGATGGGAAGGGATGAGAGAGGAAATTTTTCTACATACGGTGCTTACCAGGATTTACTGGAATTGAAAAGAGCAATTGACTTTCAGGCAGATATGGGTGGAGGTTCTGTTGTTATGCATTCCGGAGAATTTGAGAGGCCGATGACTGATATGCATCTGGATGATGAAACTTACAGAACTAATTTAGCAAGAGACGAGTCAGGCAGATTGTTAGTAAAGATGGCGCATACGCAGGAATTCGACGCAAAATTTGATCTGATGGATTCGAGGACAAGCCATAAAATGGAGACAGTGCAGAAAGACAGGTTAGTTGCGTATCCTGTATGGAAGAAGGCAGAAGCAGATCATCAAGGCCTGGATATAAATGATAAGCCTATCTTGATTAAGCAAGGAGATTATATTGACCACCAGGACAGAAAAATTTTGGATCCATGGGATCCATTAAAGGGCAGGGTTCCTGAGTTTAACAAGGAAACAGGAAGGTTTAATGTCAAGCTAAGGCATTTTGATTATTTTAAGAAGGAAGCAGATGAATATAATAAACATTTGGAAGAAGAAAAACATAGGGAGCCTAATTATTATGAGAAAGTTTATCCGGAAGAGATGTTTATAAGGGCAACTTTAGAGACAAATGAAGCTAACTCAAGAGGATGGGCATTGTTTTATGGTGAAAATGCAGAGAAAAATATTAAAGTGCTTAACAAATTGCAGGAGGCAAAAAAATTCTATAAAAAGCTGGATGAGTCAATTCCTGAAGATGAAAAATGGAAAATTATGATGCAGGATNCNGAANTGTCTNNTATGTCNAAAGGANTTTTACCNTCAGAATCAAAAAGTCCTNTNGATATTATNAATANNCAGATAAAAGANGCNGAAAAAAGCTTNGAGTTNGCAAGGCANTCTTCAGGGTCNCAGGAGCAGCAGGCAATGGATACAGCAGAGACAAAAGAAAATTTAATTACTCCGATAAAAAGGCTTGAGCAGCATGGTGTCAGGATGTATGCAGAAGCAGGAATTCATGCAATGAACAAGACAAAAGACCCTAATAATCCTGTGCTTATTGCGGTTGAAAACTTATTTCCTGAGAGGTTTGGAGGGCATATTGAAGAGGTAAAATGGGTTATAAGAAAATCAAGGGAAAGGATGGTTGAGCTGCTTACTGAGCCAAAAATACAGTTAGGAGTTAGCAGAAAGCCAACTGAAATGTCAGAAGAAAAGTTAAATGAGGCAATGACTCCGGGTGCAGATAAAATGCTGCAGGAAAATCCATTTTATATGGACGTTAGCAGGGAAGAGGCAGAAAAACTAGCGGAAAGGCACATTAAAGTTACTNTNGATACNGGNCANTTNAANATGTGGAGGAAATTCTGGCAGGATGACCCAAAACTAACAAGAGAGCAAAATGAGGGAAGATACAAAGAATGGTACTTAAAGCAAGTAGAGAGTCTGGCAAAAGACAATATGGTTGGCAATGTGCATCTTGCAGATAATTTTGGATATCAGGATGACCATCTTTCACCTGGGCAGGGCAATGCTCCGGTAAAAGAAGCTGTTGCTATATTAAAAAAATACGGCTATGACAGGGCTTTAAGTGTTGAGCCCGGTGCTGATGCATCAACTGATTTAAGTGATTTTCATGGGTTGATGAAGACATGGAGATTATTTGGAGCCAATGTTTATGGGATGGGCAGTGCAGTAGCTCAAGCGCCGCAGCAATGGTCTGATGTGCAGAATTCTTACTTTGGTCAGAATAAGCCGCCTTACTTTGTGTTCGGAGGATACGCTCCTAGCAACGACTGGACACTATGGAGCCAGGTTCCTATGGAGTGATTTTTATATAAACTTTAAGAAAAAGCTTTATAATCTCTGATTTTATATATATAGATTTAGCTATATAGTTGAAAAATGGCAGATGATGAGAATATAAAGGAATTAAAGGATGAATTGAGGAAGTTAAACCCCAAAGCTAAGATAAAGAAGCTTAAAGACCTCGAGGAAANAAGAAAATATGAGATAAACGAGATAGAGACCTTGATAAAAAACTCTGAAAATGAGCTGAAGATGGATTCTGTTGCTGAGAAAATCACGCCAAAGCAGGATGAAGTTAATATCGGCAAATTATTTGAGGAAGAAGATTCAATGCTTGAGGGTACTGTAAAAAAGGAAGCTCCTGAAGAAGATGATAATAAGATGTATATGTCCTTTAAGCAGGTTTATAATGACTATAGTGAGTTAAAGGATATTACATATGCAGGAATATACGGTAAGTTGACTAATAAGCATATGGAAGCCATTGATACGATAGGGGAGAGGCTTGATAAAAGCAAATACCATTCTGCAACCGATGAAATTGCAGATATTTTAGTTGCAAGCAAGGCTGCATTGTATAAGATAAAGAAATATGCCGGGCTGAATACAAACAGAGTTTAGTTTAAATCATGTCTTTATGTTCTGATTCAAACCAAAAATTTGATAATTAATGAGATAAGAGCTGATAACATTATTAGATTGAAACCTGCAAGGATTAAGATAAGCTTATATTCTTCAAAAAATGATTTTTTATCTGTTACTGGTTCTGTTTTTATTTGTTCAGTTTGTAATGCAAAAGTACTAGCTCCGGTTATTTTATTTTGATTGTTTTTTGTGCTTACTTTTGCACTTAGCTCTGAATGGCAGTTTACATTTATTTCTTTTGTTATTGCTTCGTTATCATTTCCGTTATTGTATGCTGCTGAAATTATTATGGGGAATGTTCCAGACTTGTCTTTTGGAATCTGCAAAGAATATGTTTTTTCAAATGTTTTTCCTATATTGAGTATAATATTCTCTTTAGTATTTATTTTCAATTCTTCATTTAAAATAGTTAATTCTATGTTTTCTTTTTCTTTTCCTATGTTTGCTAATTTTATTTTTAATTGGGCTTGTGAATTGCATAATATGTTATTATCTGAGGTTATTTCATCAAAAATTAGATTGTGTTTTTCTTTTTTGATTTCTACTTCAAAATTTGTTGAGATGGAATAAGGAACATTAAACTCATTTTCCCCTTCGATTTCAAGAGTGAGATCATAGTCATCTTCCTCTGCAGCCAAAGGAATGTTAAATTCTAAAGAAACATCTTTGTTTTTTCCTGAGTTTATTTTAAATTCATCTGCTTCATCTTCCAAATCCAATCCAATATCTATATCTTCTAATGTTCCTTCAACAGTTATTTCTTCTATATCGATGTTATCATCTAAATTTTCTATGTCGATTTTCAGTTTTATTTTTGAACCAGGAACTGCATCTATCTTCCCCCCATCTTCATCAGCGCTGTTTTCTTTTTTTCCGTCGACATATACTTTTATGTCTTTTACATTGAGCAGCTCACAAAGTTTTGAGTATTTGATAAAATCGGGCTTATCGGCCATGTTTTTTACAGTCCAGTCCGAATTAAATTCTGTTATTCCAAAATTAACTGCTATGATATCATTTTCTTTCTCTATCTTATAATCTCCGATTCCCATTCCCCACCCTGGAGCTATCTCTGGGGGATCATCAAAACTATTATCATTGCCTGATATCCAGAAATTCCAGCCTGAAAATTTATTATCTCCAAGGCTTTTGCCTTCAAGTCCATTTACTGACTTTAAGAATGGGGTGTTAGTAATGACTCCATCAAAATCAATATCTATTTCATCGTTTTGATTATCAAATTCTTTTAATAAATCATAAGCAGAATCCCCACTTTCCATTAGAACGCATCCTTCATGGACATCTCCTCCTATATCTACAACTACTCCTGTGTTTAGTGCAAATGCACTTGGTATTAGCACTAAAATTAAAAAAACTAAGATTTTTTTATTCATTTTTTATTTCTCCATAGTTTTCTAATTTTATTAATCAAAAGTAAACTTTTAATTTTCTCCATATTCCAATAAGATTATGTCTTTATCTTTTGGATAATACTTGTCTATTGAAATTAATGATAATTTTTCATTTGCAAAAAATTTCCACCAATAGCTGTTTTTAGCGCAGACATCGTCAATGCATTTTACCATCTCGTTTGAACCTGTTTTTATTGTTTCTATGATGTGGTTTTTGCTGATTATATCTAAAGCAGTCCGGCCATCTATTTTATGTTCCTCGCTTGAAGTACTGCCTATTGTGCGTATTATTACTGTTATTTTTCCTTGATTAAGGCTCTGTTTTTCCAAGCTTCTTAATCCAGTTAAAACTGCCAGTAATACCAAACTTATTAAGAGTATTAGCACAAATATCTTTTTCATTAAATCCTCCTTTTTTTTCAATGAATTTTTTTGCAGATGGAAGGGCAAAAGCAAATAGTAGATTAGATGCAAAATGGATTGCCATAAAAGGAAGTGCCAGGGCAAATGCAATGAAGACAGATGCGCCTGTCATAAATGGAGTAAAGGAATTCATCAATATCTCAAAGATTAATGTTCCAATTAATGCGATTGTGATGACTTCAAGATAAGAGGCTTTTTTTCTTAAGAATCCTCCAAGAAATCCTGCTATTCCAAAACTTAAAGCCTGCATGATAGTCCAAGGGCCCTGGCCTCCGAACATGAAAAAGTTTGAGATGTACAGGCTTGATGCTCCAACTAAAAAACCTTTTTTCCTGCCGAAAAGCCAGCCTGCAAGTATTGCAAAAAAAGTTAACGGCTCAGCTGAAGGGACTGCTTGCATTGGAACTCTTAGCAAGGCTGCTCCTACAATAAATCCCGATAATAAAAGGTATTCTTTTAGCCTTAGGGATTGTAATTGCTTTTGTATTGCATGCAGGGCTAATCTTTGCTCTGTTTTGATTATTGGTTCTTGTTTTTTCTTTTTTTTCTTAAGCAAAAGTTTTAATTCCATTTTTAGTTTTTGTTTTTAATGATAATTTGTAATTTAATATTCTTATAACCAGTTGAAAATAATTCTGACTAAATTTACATTAAGGATTTCCTAAAAAATTATGCTGTTGTTCTCTTTAATGCTATTATTGGCTGGTAAATTGACATTATAGACATTACCCTGTATTTTTCCCAGTCTTTTGAATTGACATTTGCGCCTACAGGAGGAACAAATCCTACATTGGTAAGAGATTCGCCTACAGTAAAATATTTTTCATGCTTTGCTGCTGAATCCATGATTTCTGTACTTACCATTTCCCTGGTTGTTTCTGCCTTGCCCTTGATTATCTCGCTTATAAAATCAGAAAACTCATCATACATTCCTTTGGCCTTAAAAGTGCCCAAATGGCTGAATAATTTATTGTAGTCAGTATATTTAGCACTTTGACTTGAGCCATAACTCTTGGAAATGGTTCCATAGCCTCCGTTTACTATTGTCTCTTTTTTTTCTTTTACTTTTAAACTAGTATCTTCACTAACTTCCTCTAAATCCTTCTTTTCTTTTGATTTCTTATCATCAGTTTTAGCTTCTTTTATATTGGCTGCCAGAAATGCTGAAATAGAAAATTTAGGGCTGCTTTTAACTATAGTTGAAGATGCTTTTATCTTTTTTGTTCTTAGATTTTTTTTTGTTTTATTTTTATTG
>NZEC01000002.1 GCA_002688925.1 archaeon | reverse complement strand
TAATATCTTCATTAATATATTTATTAATATCCTCATTAATATCTTCATTAATATCTTCACTAATATCTTCACTAATATATTTATTAATATCCTCATTAATATCTTTATTAATACCTTTATTAATACCTTTATTAATACCTTTATTAATACCTTTATCGATGAATAAATCATCTAGGAATATCTTATTGCTCGGAATAAGTTTATTTACCGTCTTCTATGCCTGCCACCCCGTGAGGGACGTCCCCGTCAGGCTTAATGAGCTTTTCAAAGGGCTCGCAATTTGATGCTACCTTCATTTTCTACAGAGCTAACTAAGACATAACATTTATAAATACGTTATTAATCCATTAATTATATGAATGTGGCAATATTATATTCAGGAGGAAAGGACAGTACATTTGCAATAGATTGCGCTTTGGAAAAAGGATGGAACATAAAATACCTGGTTTCTATAAAGCCAAATAGAACGGATTGTTATTTATTCCATTATGCAACTGTTGAGCATACCAAAGAACTGTCAAAAATCCTTAAGATACCCCATATCCTGAAAGAATGTACTGTAGCAGACCCAAAACAGGAAGCCCAGATCGTGAAAAAAATAATCGAAGAAAAGCAGAAAACCGAGCCCGTTGATGTGGTTATTTTAGGGGGCACCGGACTGCAGGAAACACAATTAAGAAGCATACAGGAAGTATTGATGCCGATGGGAATCGAAAGTTTTGCAGCGCATGCCGGAGAAGATCATGATATTGCATTCCAGAAAATGCTGGATAAAGGGTATGAAATCATGATTACCCAGGTTGCATCAGCCGGATTAATGCCATGGCTTGGAAAAACACTGACAAAAGATAATTTTCCTGAATTAAAAAAAGACAGCGAAAAGTATAAGTTCCATGTTGGATTTGAAGGCGGCTATGCAGACACTTTAGTTTTGAATTGCCCAATATTTGACAAAAAACTGCAGGTTGATGATTATAAAATTGTAAAAGAAGATGAATATTGCGGGCATGTAATAATTAATAAGTTAAGTTTAGTTAACAAGGAAGTTGTGATAAAGAATTAGTTTAATTTCTATATCTTATTTTTTTAGTATCGAGCTCTTATAGATATTTTCTTTGAATGGCTTTGCCCTTATAATCTCTGCATTAATATTTCTTTTCTTTAGCTCTTCTTTTAGCTTATTTTCGTCTATTGTTTTCTGGTCATAGCCAAGGCACAGGATATCGGGCTTGTATTCATCCAAAGCTTTAAGGTAATCTTCTTTATCCCCTAAAACAGCTTCATCAACAAAATCGAGTTTTACTATTTGTTCTAATCGAAAAAGTTCATTATGCACTGCTTTTTTTCCCTTAATTTTTGCAATATTTTGGTCTCTTGCAACTAAAACAATTAAATAATCTCCATAATTTTTTGCTTCCTTAAGATAATGCTCATGCCCTTTATGGAGTATGTCAAATGCCCCGAATGCCATTACTTTTTTCATTGAATCAATGAATAGTTTGATGTTTTAAATATATTTTGTTTAGAAGAAAAGAATATAAAAAATCTTACATGCCCATGCCGCCCATACCAGGTGGCATTCCTCCCATTCCGCCAGGAGGCATTTGTTGAGGCATTTGATCGTTTGAGCTTGCTGACTGGATTACGTCATCAATCCTTAATACCATGACTGAGACTTCCGCAGCTGAGCTTATTGCCTGTGTTTTGATGTTCAACGGCTCAATAACTCCTCTTTTCCAGGCATCCATAACCTTTCCTGTAAAGACATCAATTCCTGCCCATTTCTGCTTTTTTGAGTGAGCTGCCTTAATGTCTGCCATTGAGTCTATTGGGTCAAGACCTGCATTTTCCACCAATGTTCTTGGAATTACTTCCATTGCATTTGCAAATGCCATTACTGCTAGTTGTTCTCTTCCAGAAAGGGAATTTGCATATTTTTTCATTGACATTGACAGCTCGATTTCAGGAGATCCTGCGCCTCCAACTACTAACCCGGTTTTTAATGCAGCAGCAACATCTCCTACTGCGTCTGTTACAGCCCTTTCAATTTCACTTGTAACATGCTCTGTTCCACCCCTGATTAACAAAGTAACAGCTTTTGGGTTTTTGCAGTCCTGGATATAGGTAAATTCCTCATCCCCTACTTTCTTTCCCTCTACTGTTCCTGCAAATCCCAGGTCATTTCCTGATAAGTCCTTAAGATTATTTATGATATTTGCCCTTGTTGCTTTTGCTATCTTTTTCATGTCGCTTTCTGAAACTCTCCTTACTGCATAAACTCCGTTTTTTGCAAGGTAGTGTGTTGCAACATCATCAATTCCTTTCTGGCATAAAAGAACGTTTGCTCCTGCAGAGGTTATGTAATTGACCATGTCCTGAAGCATCTTTTCTTCCTGGTCTAAAAATCCCTGCAGTTGGTCAGGGGTCTTTATCTGTATATTAGCGTCTATTTCTGTTTTCTTTATCTCAATTTCCCTGTCAATCAAAGCGATTTTTGCGTCTGCAATAACCCTTGGCATTCCAGGGCTTAGCCTTTCCTTGTCTATTACAATGCCTTTGATCAATTCAGAATCCTGGACACTTCCACCAGTCCTTTTTTCTATTTTAATATTATCACGATCAATATGCTTATCTTCTGCAACCATTTTAACTGCTTTTACAGCTAATGCTGCAAGGCTTTCTTTTGAATATTCGGCTCCTTTGCCGGTCATTGCTGTCTGCGCGATTTTTTTAAGGATATCTTCATTATTGGCAGTTATTTTTTCAGCCATCTGGTTTAATATTTCCTGGGCTTTTACTTCTGCGAGCCTGTAGCCTCTTGAAATGACAGCAGGATGGACATCCTGATCCAGAAGCTCTTCTGCGTTTTTTAATAACTCTCCTGCTAAAACAACAGCTGTTGTGGTTCCATCTCCAACTTCATTTTCCTGTGTTTTTGCGACTTCCACTATCATCTTTGCAGATGGATGCTCAATATTCATATCTTCTAATATTGTAACTCCATCATTTGTAACAGTAACATCTCCAAGAGTATCAACAATCATCTTATCCATGCCCTTTGGGCCTAGTGTTGTCCTGACAGTCTCTGCAACTGCTTTTGCTGCCAGAATATTGTTTCTCTGAGCTTCTTTTCCTAAAGTTCTTTGCGAGCCTTCAGGCAAAATAAATATAGGCTGTACTTGTTGTTGTGTCATTTTTTACCACCCTCCACAGTGTTCTGTTTATTGCTAATTTATTGTAAATATAGATATTTCTTAAAATTAGTGGAAAAAGTAAGTAAGCAGTTCTATTTAAATGTTATGGTTTTTAGGCAATGTTTTTATATTTAAATAGCTTATCTTAATAAATATGAAAGTACATAGTAACGGAAGGGTTATTGATTATGGAAAAAAGGGCCATCCGATAGTATCTGATTTCTATGATCCTGAATATGTAGTTCTTAAACAATATAGTAAAAAACCAAAAGTAGGCGATATTATTCAATTTCAGGTATACAGAAAGAAAAATCAAAAATGTGGCAAAATGATAGATAAAAATAAAAAGGTTAAAGAAGAAACTGATATAGATAAAAAAGAAAAAATAGTAACAGTGTTTAATGATTATACTGGGGAAAAACTTGGTGATATCAAGAGGTATTGGGAGGGGAATTATGAACAAAAATTGCATCCCGAAGCAACGAAAGGATTTTATGACAGTTTTCTTGAAATAAGAAAATACATTCTAAAAAAAAGGTATGGGAACGCTGTTATCCTAATTGATAAAAAAATAGAATATGTTATTGAAGTTGCAACTACTCTAAACGAAAAAACTGGATCTGAATTAGACTTTGAGAACCTGTTAAACAAAATTGAAGAAGTAAAAAACCAGATTAGTGAATTTTCAAAAAAGAACCTTGAGTCAATTATTAAAAAATAAATTATATCTTAAAACTCACTCTTCCATTCCCTGCAAACCTTTTCTGTCTTTTTAGCTGATATTCCTGTGTATTTCTCAGGGTTTGTTATTATTTTCATCTGTTTTTTGCTGAATTTTTTCAGATAATCCTGGAGTGATTTTTCCTTTTTTATAATCTCTGTTAATGGCTTTTTTTCTGACTGGGCTTTTAGTGTTAATTGCCTTACTGCTTCGTGGGCATCAGGATGGCCTGTTGCTGCCAATAAGATGTATAATGGCTCTGCTACGATAAGGCCTTTGTTCATGTCAAAATTCTTTTTTAAGTTAACTTTGTCTACTGTAAGGTTTTTCATTGTTCTGTTCAATCTTTTAACAGAGATGTATAATGCTGCAAGAATTTCCGGGATGAATCTTGAGGTTGCAGAATTTGTTAAGTCTCTTTGATGCTCTGATATCTGGTCTAAGTAAACTGTCTGGATCCTTGGCATGAATTCCTTCCATAGGCTCTTAACGTTTTCAAAGTTTATTGGGTTTCTTTTCTGGGGCATTGTTGAGCTTCCTACCTGCTTTGCTGCAAAAACTTCTGCAACTTCTGAGATTTCTGATCTTTGAAGATTTCTCATGTCATCTGACAAGTTAGCAAGAACGCCAAAGCTTTCAATTACTGCATTAACATAATCTGTGATAAACTCTGCTTCAGGTATTTGCGTCGAGATAGGGGAAGCTTTAAGATTTATTTCCTCTAATACAAGCTTTTCGAATTCTTCCGGGTTGTCAAAGAATAATGATGATGCGTTGTAGCTTCCTACTGCTCCAGCTATTTTGCCTCTTAAATTATTCCCGGATTTTTTTATTTTTTTGATAGTATTTCCGAATCTGGAAACATATTGCGCAATTGAGAAGCCAAATGTAATCGGGACTGCATGCTGGCCGTGAGTTCTTCCTACTTGTAAAGTGTTTTTTTCCCTTAATGATAAGCTGATTAAAGTATTTTCGAAATTAATCAGTTCAGGAACAAGAACATTTTCAGTAAATTCTTTGTATCTTAATGCGTCTGCTGTTGATATTATGTCATGGCTTGTTGTTGTAAAATGTACGAACGGCTTTGCCTCATCGCTTACTTTTTCCCTTATGCAGTTTACCAAAGCCCGGATATTGTGCTTTAATTTATCTTCTTCAATATAGACTTCTTCTGCTGTTATTTTTTTTGAGGCTTTTTCAATCTCATCAGCAATTTTTTGGCTGCAGATATTTTTTTTGGCAAGAACTTTAGTTAAAGCAGATTCAACCTTAGCCATGTACTTAATCATTGCATTTTCGCTTAAGTAAGGCTGTAATTTTTGGAATATTCCTTCATTTCTTGCATAATACCTGAAATCCAATGGGCTTATTGTGTCAAAAATATTTAGCTTTGGCTCAAAACGGGTTTCTTTGATTCCTGTATTTAACAGATCCTGGATCTCTTTTAGCATCGAGCTTTCCTTGTTTAAGCTGATAATTATCCTGTTTTTTTCATTGTGCTCCTTTATGAGGTTGTTTTTCTTGAACAATTGAATCGTTGCATGCACTTTAGCCGGGGAAATGTCTAAGTTCTGCGCAATATCCCTTATGTGCAGGCTTTCTTTTGAGAGTAATCTCAGGATTTCTATGTTTTTCTTTGTGAATATTTCGGTTATCATATATAGTAGAAATCGTTTATTATTTATAAACTTTTCTATAATTTAATGGTATTATTGTTTGTTTGGAGTGAACGTTAATTTAGCTTTACCCTACAATCAGCTTCTAATCCTCTTCAACTTGTTAATGTAAATAATATTATTAGAAGGAAAATTGAAAAAATTATTTTTGTTTTGGGCATGTTATTGGATTGTATATTGGAGTATATTAAGTTTGTTACAACTGATATTTATTCTTAACATGCACTATTAATTAAAAAAAATTATTGATACAATCTCCTATATTTTTATCTAAAATTTTATATGGTGTTTCATATATCTCTCTTCTCTTCATATCGCTTTTTCGAATATTAGGATTATTGTTCCAGGTGTTTACTGTAAAAACCCTCCATGCTTTTTTAAAATAAATAATCCTATCTGGCTTTCTTAATATATAATCCATATTAACATTGTTTAGATTTAATTGTTTTAGGCTAGCTTCATCAAGATAAGTATCATAATCCAATATAAGACAAAGCCTGTAATTATTGCATATTTGTGTGAGGTGAATGGAAATGAAACAAAACATTGTGTCTAAAAAAGGAATGTGCATTGATATGAATGATCCTGATTTTTTGGATTGTGAAGAGAAATATGATAACATCATCGATATTATTGAGTGTCAGCTTGAAAAAGAGATGAAGAAAGGTTGATTTTTTTTATTTTTTATTTTAAATATCTATCAATTGCTTTCGCAATCTCATCATAACCTTCTTTCCATCCGAAACTGGACTTGCCAGTAAATTTCTTTGCTTCTCGTAAAAAGACTCCAAAAGATTTACTCATAAAGTTAATTCTGTCTTGTTTTTCAAGTATGTAAGAGGCCTCGGTAAATCCCATATTATTGACTTGACCTAATATATTTGCGTCAATATAATTTGTTTTCCCAACGTTGTTATCATTAAACCATCTAAGGTAAGCAGACAATATTTTTAAACACTTTTTCTGCTCTATCTCTGATAAATTTGATTTATTAAATGTCAATTTCTCTGTAGTCTGCCGAACTTCTGTATCAGGTTTAGCACTACCACTTGCACCAGAATAAACAGGCAGTGCTGAAAAAGGTTGGAAAGAATCGTTGGATTCCATGTCAAAATCTCCTTCAAGTTGTCTTGACTTGCCAAAAGCAAATGGATTTTCAAAACCAGTTCCAGATGCCTCATCAGAAGCTTCACTGTATGTACCTTCATTAGGTATATGCTTAAATACAAAAGCATCTTGTTCTAATTTTTTTGCAAATACTTTATCTTTAAATGCTAAGGCAATCTGACAGGCAATTGCCTTATCAGCTTTTACAATATATATGTTATTTTTTCCTTGCTTAAGCCTAGCCTTAGTTCCAAAATCTATTCTGGCTTTGCCCTTATCTGTTGATTCAGTTCCAAAAAACTTTGAGCCAACGATTGTACCAGGTAGTACATGTCCATCTGTATAAATAAAAACTACCGGGTCAATATAATTATACCTGTAGCTTTTTGAAATATTTTCTAGATGCCTTGCCATTATGTTAAAATAAGTCAACACTGTAAGAATTGAGCTACTGTAACATTGGGATTTTTCTATTGTCACAGGGTGAACAATTGAATTAGCTGCTTTGTTATATTTTTTTATTGGCTGCATAACCCCCATTTTTACAAGGGCTAGATTATCAGTGGCATTTCCTTGGCCCCTAAGCTTATATTTTCTATCAATTGCATACGCAAGGCGGAAAAATTCTTGAGAATAATAATTTCTTGAACTTTCTTTTATGTGTTTTCTTGCCTGAATGCCCCAATACAAGTTAGACAATAGCTTTATATTGATTTTTCCGGTTGTTTGGTATTCAGTTTTTAATTCTTTATATTCCTCAATCAGCTTTGGGTCAGTAATCTCTTTTTGTGGTTGAGTTTTTTCTAATCCTGTCATCGGAATAGCAGAAACAATATCTCCTTTTTTACTCACTGAGACTTTCGGAGTAATATCTATGATTGGGTTAACTTCATTCTTACCACAGCCAACCGTAGTTAGCATTGTAATTGCCATTGTAACAGTTAGAAATCCAGATATAACTAATTTTTTGAAAGGGGTAATAAACCTTTTTCTTTCTTTCTCTGAATAGATATTTCCATACGTGTCAATATTGGATTTTATTACTAATAAGTTTTTTTGAATTTCAGCAGAATTAGATGATTTTGGGTCAATTTTGTTTATTGCCTCAAAAACAACTGTGGTAACTTTGCTTCTCTGTTCATACATCTTTTTTTCGAATTCGATTAATTGCTTATCTAAGCTAATCCAGTCCCTAATCGATTTTTCGATTATTATAAGAGCATTTGAAAGTTCTTTCCATTTATTATCATCTACATAAGAATTAAGCTGTGTTGAAAATTTTGCAATACTTCCATAATCTTTTTTAAAATATCTCTCTGAATCAATGTAAAGATTATGAATTTTATTCTTATATTGTTCAATTGATTCCTTAAAATAAATATGGGGAAAATCCTCTTCCAGGATAATAATTGCCCGTAAAACCCTTATATGGTACCGTTCTAAAACTTCCTGGTATTTCACTAGTCTTTTAATTATATTTTTTGCTTTTTTATTGTCCCTATTTTTGATGGCATCTCTAAAATTACTGATGTAAGAAGATTCACCTTTGAGCCATTTTGCTTCTCTTTTTTCTAATTTTTCTGCTTTATTAAAATCTTTTTTAACTGTCATTATTACAATATTCTATTTAGATTATTTAAAATTTGTTATTTTGATTTAAACTCAAATTAATTACTTCTGAAAATTTTATATTTGCTAAAGCCTCTTCAAATCAGGCAGATGGTGCTCATAGAAAAATGCCAGCTCTTTATCTTTCTTTTTCAATTCGTTGTTTACCTTTTTATGGATAACTGCTGATGAAATATCTTTTTTTCCTTTTGCAAAGGCTTTGATTTTTTTTGTTATTTCATCAGCGTGTTTCTCGCAGTTTGGCTCGTCATAGTGCGCACTGGCGCAGGCTGCATAAACAGATCCATAAACCTTTTTTTCGTCAAACTCTTCTGTGTGGCCTTTTCTTTTTACAATACAGTTCTTACATTTTTTTACGTTTTTCATTTTTTTTCCTCACAATTGCAATGCTGTGTATATTAAATAAGCTCCGAATGCCAGTAAAAACAGTCCAATTCCTAATCTCATCAAGCCCCTGTGCTGTTTTCTCCATTTCTCCAGCTTATGAGAGGTGTGGCCCATGTATACGAGACCTATTATCACAAATAATGGGAGTATGAATATTAAATTATATAATAATAGCAATGGTATTCCGGATGCATAATCTCCTGTTGATATCAATGCTATAACAGCAAGATACGGGGCACCGGTGCATGGAAACTCAAAAAGAACTACGAGGAATCCAAGCAAACCAGAGATGCCTAAGCTGAGCATTGGATGTGTTGTCTCTAATCTCTTCATTGTGCTTGAGATTTTCTTTATTTTTTCTGCTCCGCCTGGAATCATCTGCAAGGAAAAGCCACGTCCATACCAAAAATAATCCTTTACTTCAAGAATTCCTGCTAAAATTGCGATTACAGCTGCAAACCAGTAGAACGGCTTTACAACTCCTGTTGACTGCGTAAATGCAACTATGCCTATCCCAATCAAAAAATAAGAGAGGTAGACAACAGATGTATAAATTAATCCGGCAATAAGCATCTTTGCCCTATTTTTAAAGACAGCAACCATATAAGCTAATAGAAATATTAATACTCCAAAAACACAGGGGTTGATGCTGTCTGCTAATGCTGCTACAATTATTATTCCTAAAGTAAGCTGCTCAACCATTTTTTAAAGGGTTAGTGTTGTTGAAGCCAGTGCTTATGCGTAAATTGCCAATGGATTAATTCCCAAAAGGTTGTGCTAAGCGACCTGAGCAAAACGCAGTTTTGCGAAGTTGAGAAGCCCTCTAAGGCTCCGCATAAGCACTGGCTTTTGCATTAATCCTAATTACATTATTCTAACGGGCAACCTGATAATTCTGATAATGTTTCTAAAGTCTGGAATCCTTCAAGCGTTTCTATAGCTTTGTCGTCTTTTTCCAAAATCCATGTTGGGGTTTTTTTGATGTCTCTTTCCAAACATAGCTGAGTTTGCGGATTTTCTCCGCGAGGATGGCATTCTATCTCACCGACAAAACGGAAAGAAGGGCCAAAAAGCTCCCTTTGCTTCTTGCATGTACCGCAGGTATACTGGCCGTACATCTTTAGGCCACTTGCTTGAATGCATTTTGCAAAATCATCAAATTCAGAAGGACCTAAATCTTCCTGTATTTCTGAAGCTTCCTGCTGACTGCAAGAAGCAGCAAAAATACCAATAATTAAAGAAATAAATAAAAGTATTTTTTTCATCGTTAACAGCCTAGCTCATCGCTTCCTATTGGGCAGCCTGTGCCTACAAGGTCAGGACTTAAAGTTCCCGGCTCTGGGCCGCTTGAAATGTACTGGTCTGAACTTGTTGTAGCCCATTCATGGGGATGATTGAATGATTCCCAATCATATCTCCACTCATTCCAGCCAACGCCAAGGTGCTTTACAAATATTCCGTTGTCAGCCAGAATCTTTCCGATTTTTCTTCCGGTCATGCATGGTGCACTGTAACAGTAAACAATGAAGTCTTTATCCGGATTTTCTGCCTGCAACTGCTTGAATGTGCTTACAATCCTATCAATAGCGCCGTAATCAGAATGATCCCTGTCCTTATATGCGGGAACATTGACAGCAGTTGTAATATGCTCTTCTTCATATTCTTCCTGGCTTCTAAGGTCAATAAGAATGTAAGTGTCATCTTCTCCCATATGCTTTCTTAAGCCATGCGGGCTTATAGAAACTGCTGTTTCCACATCATAGAATTCCTTGATTAATTGATCTGTTGTTTTTTCTTCCGGACTTTTTCCTGTTTGGGAATTAACAACAGCATAAGCTGTTATTCCTCCTGCCAATATACCAAAAACTATTGCCAGCAGAATAGTATTTCCGTGTTTATTATCTGCACCCATTTTTACCTCTCTTTTTAACCAATATTTTTATTAAATAATCGATTATCTTGTTTTTGGTATGCTTTATTTAAATATTTTACGTTCTTTTATCAAAACAACCCCACTATTTTCCCAACAAAGAAAACATAGAAAAGAACTAAAAGCCATCCTTCCCATCTTGTGATTTCTTTTTCCTGTGTTATAAAAAAGAAAAGCAATGTCGCTATTATCATGATAGGCAGCGCAAATATAAGTATATTATTGGGAATAATTAAGGTTCCAAACAATGCAGGAATTCCCATCACTAAAAAAGAATTGAATATATTTGAGCCAAGAACATTTCCAACAGCAATCTCAGGCTTTCCTTTTCTTATTGCGGCAACGCTTACGGTCAATTCAGGCAGTGATGTTCCAAGAGCTACAGCAGTAAGCGCTATTATTTCTTTTCCTACATTCAGTATTTCAGACAATTCAATGACCGATTCAATAGTGTACTTTGCCCCAAGAAAAATAAAAAACGCACTGATAACAAGAATAGCCCAGACTTTAAACCCCAATTTTTCTATTTTAAGGCCTTTCATCTCTTTTTTTATCTCTTTATCTTTATGCCTTTTTTCTGAGTTTAATGTATAATTAAGGTAGATGAGAAAGCCTGCAATGCATAAAAATGCTTCACCTAAAGAAAAAATGCCATCCCAAATAGTAATAGCCAATAAAAATGCAGAGCCAACCAATAATGGCAGGTCTACATGAATAAGCTCATAGGCTATTTTTAATTTTTTGCTGAGTATGGCAATGATTCCTAATATTAAAAATATATTTGTTATATTGGATCCTATAACATTTCCAACCACTATTTCTGATGAGTTTCTTAATACAGCAAAAATAGATGAGATAAGCTCCGGCAGGGAAGTTCCAACTGCAACAATAGTAACTCCGGCAATAAATGCAGGCAGGCCAAAAAATATGCCTATTTTTTCAGCAGAATCTGTAAAGTAATCCGAGGCTTTGATTAAAACAATCAGGCTTGCAATAAAAACTGCTATCCAGATGAATAAATCAAGCATAATTATACTGAAAAATTAGTCTTTAAAATGGTTTTGATTGGGTATAGGAAAAATATTTCTTAAGAAAAAGTTCATTTCAAAGCATTTAGAATTTTGTTATGAAGATGCTTATTAGATGCAACATAAGAGCCGTCTTTTGGCTTCCATGGATTGTTGTTAAAATCTGTAACTTTACCATTGGCTTCTTCTATTAATAGGAAGCCTGCTGCAATGTCCCAAGAGTTTGTTTTTGTGGTAATATAAATATCAGCTGAACCTTTAGCTATGTAAGCATGCGAAAAGACGGCGCAGCCAAAGACCCTGGCATCAAAGACAATATCCTTAATTTTTGATAAAATGCGCAGTTTTTCTGTTTCTCTTCTTAATGCCAACTCTGTCAATACAAATGATTTTTCAAGATTTTTTTTATCTGAGACTTTGATTCTTTTCCCGTTCAAAAAAGCTCCTTTGCTTTTTTCTGCTGTGTAAAGCTCGTTAAAATAAGGAAGGAAAATTGCTCCATACTTTACAATATTATTTTTAGCAAGAGCAACTGAAACTCCAAAAAGAGGGAAATTGTTGATATAATTGTGAGTGCCATCCAGTGGATCGATATACCATGTGTATTCGGATTTTTTATCAAAGCTTCCGGATTCTTCAGAAACAATGTTATGATCTGGGAATTTTTTCCTTATTATAGAGAAGACTTTTTTTTCACTTTCCAGATCAACATTGGTAAAAAAGCTGTTGCGCTCTTTTGTTTTTATAAATTTTATTTTACCATAATTTTTCATCAGAACTTTTCCTGCTTCCCTGGCTGCTTTTATTGCTGTTGATTTCATACAATTTTAGAAAGTCAAGATATATTAATAGGTTTTGGTTTATATGCATTAAATCTTCTTCAGATTATTCTCAATTCTTGCTAAAATATCCTCATTCTTTGCTTCAAAATCCTTTCCTGTTATCATTTCGTAAGCTGTTATATAGCGCTTTGCAGCCTCGATTTTTACTTCGTCAGGAATAGAAGGAATTTTTCCTTCGCCAATAAAGCCTTTATCTGCAAGCCACTGCCTTACATATTCCTTATCCAGCTTTTGCGGCTCTTTGTTATTTGAGAATAGCTCATCATATGTATCTTTTACCCAGAATCTTGAGGAATCCGGAGTGTGTATTTCATCAATAAGAATTAACTCTCCATCCAGCAATCCAAATTCATATTTTGTATCTACAAGGATTAGATTGTTTTTTGCTACATATTGGTTGCCGAAATTATACAAAGCAAGGGCAACACTTTCCATCTTTTTGTATATATTTTCATCAACTAATCCTCTTTTTACTATCTCTTCTCCTGATATTGATTCGTCATGAGCGCCTTTCTCTGCTTTTGTAGAAGGTGTTATTATCGGCTTTTCAAATTTCTGGTTTTTTTCCATGCCTTCCGGAAGAATATTTCCGCAAAAGTTTCTAATGCCTTTTTCATAATTGTACCAGGCAGATGTGGTTGTAACTCCGGTTAAATAACCGCGGATAACCATCTCAACCGGAATTAACTCGCATTCTTTTGCTACCAATACATTTGGGTCAGGAATATCTATTACATGGTTTTTAACGATATCTTTAGTCTTTTCGAACCAGAATGCTGCTGTTTGGTTAAGGACCTGGCCCTTGAAAGGCAATGTGCATAAAACCCTGTCAAAGGCAGATATCCTGTCTGTTGTTATGATTAGCCTTTTATTGTCAATAACATAGCTGTCTCTTACCTTTCCCTCATATTTTTTTCCAATATTAAGGTTAGTTTTGTCTAAAGTATTTTTTAATTGTTCTTTTAGTATATCGTCGCTTAGCATTTTTGTTTTGTTTTTAATTATTATTTTGTTTTTATTATTTTTTATTATTCTATTATTTTTATTTTGAAAAATTTTAGATGGGGATGTTACTGCTGTTGTCGCTTGTTTAATTTTTTTATTGGAATTTTTTATTGGTTTTTTTACTTATTGCTGTCTGAAACCTTCTTTGCTATTTCTCTCCTATATTTGGTTAATGGCTCTTCGTATTTATTATCAATATTAAGTATTTCTATTGCTGCCAGAGCGGCATTTGCGCCGTTGTTGAGGCCTACCCACAAGCCATGTTCAGAATGCTTTAATAAGTTCAGGGAAGCCTCTGCATTATCATCGTCTTTTAACAATAATGGGCAGTAGATTACAAGCTGCTCTTTCTTTTCAATTTCCTCATTAAAATAGACAAAACTTATGTTTATTGCATCATCAGATATCTGTGTTGAGTGGGCATGGTTAATGTTGAATTTTTTAAAAATTTCCTCAGCTTTTTTGAATGCTTTTGTGTTTTTATCCCCTACCAAAACAACCTTTTCATATTTTTTTAGGATATTTATGGCAGAGTTTGCAGCTATATCTGTTTTTTCAACTCCTACTCCTAAAACAGGAATTCCCGGAGGCATCTGCATGATGGATAATAAGGCATCTAACCCTTGATAATTTCCATGGCATGGGACTCCGATGACTGGTTTTAATGTCTTTGAGGCTGCAACTCCCGGCAGGGCAGCAGACAAGCCTGCGCCTGAAATTATAACCTTGTAATCTTTTTTCAGAATATTGTCAACATCATCAGGAGTCTTATGCGCGCTTGCTATCTTAAGGTCATAGCTTATTTTTTTCTTTTTAAGACTATGAATAATATTCTTATAACACGCTTCATCAGACTTTGAGCCGAATAAAACCAAAACTTCTGTCATTTTTTGTTTAATTTTGTTTTTTATTCTATTACTTTAAATTTCTGATAGTTTTCATTCATTAATAAGTTTTTTGCTATATCTTTGGCAGTATTTTTTGCATCAGCATTTTTATCAAAAGATAGTGCCCATAATATTCCTTTTTCAAGCTTAGTTATTTCATTAAATCCTAATCTTTCCCTTAAAGTTGTTAACAAGGCTTCTGGATTGTCCAGTTCCTGCACCAGGATATTGACTTTTTTATAATTTTCCCCTGTATCTTGGTTGTTTCCAATTGAAAATGAAAATTTATGCTTATTTGCATTGATTAAAATATCTGTTTTGCTTATTCTTTCCCTGAATTTATCAGCGTCTTCTGTTATGTGGAATTTATAATAATCGCACTTTTCAAGCTTTTTTAGCTGTTTATAACCAATATTTTGCAGGGTATTAAATGCTGTTATAGCAGTATTATCGGGAACTTTTAAGCCAACAATCAATTCTACGGCAGTCATTTTCATAATATTGGTATAAGCTTAACTATTTAACTTTTTGGATAATATCTTTAAAAACCTTTCTTGGCATAATGCTAATTGAGCAAATCTAAAAAGCTTTATAAACATCAAATTTCCTTCTTTTTTATATGGGTAAAAGCTATCAAAAAAGAGAATCAAAAGCGGTCAATGCCATAAAGAATGCTATACCTTCTTCTTTAAAATCAGATAGGCTTCCTATCAGCAAAGGAATGTTTGCTGAGCTTTATGAAAACAAGGAAGTTTTTCCTAAACATTATCTTGCTACTGCTATTGACGGCGTTGGAACAAAGATAATAATCGCAGAGGCAATGCAGAAATATGATACTGTTGGAATTGATTTAGTAGCAATGAGCGCAAATGACCTGGCAACTTTAGGGCCAGTAAGCCCATTTTTGTTCATGGACTATCTTGCATGCGAAAGCAAGATCCAGGAAAAATTGCTAACTAAGGACATAATAAAAGGGATTGTTTCAGGATTAAAACAGTGCGATGCCTCAAAAATCTTAAGAAATTCGATAAGGATGAATTTTGGGAAAGGAGAGACTGCTTCTGTGGATGAATTGATAAGCTCTGCAAAAAAAGGCTATGGATTTGATGTTGCAGGATGCATGATTGGTTTTATTGAAAAGGGAAAGATAAAAAATAAGGTTAGTTCTGGAGATAAGATAATTGCTCTGCCGAGTTCTGGAGCACATTCCAATGGCTATACTGTTCTAAGGCATCATTTGCTTAATGGGGATTTTGAAACAAGAAAAGAATTTAAAAAATCATACAAAGGTAAATTTTCTTTGCATGATAAATTTGATAATTCTACTGTTGGAGATGCTTTGTTAAAGGAAACAAGAATATACACAAAACTGATAGCAGAAGTTTCTAAAAATCATGATATCATCGGGATAAATAATACAGGGAATGGATTGAAGAATTTTAATAGAATAGAAGGATTTGAATTCAGGATAAATAATCCTTTAAAGCCGCAGCCGATTTTTGAATTAATGAAGGAAGAATCAAAGTTTTCAGATGAAGAGATGTATAAAACCCTTAACATGGGGATGGGATTTTTTATTATTTGCAATAAGGATGATGCTGATAAAATTCTGCAGACTGCTAATGGTGGGAAAATTGTAGGCGAAGTGAAAAAGAGCAACAGCACAAGAACTGTTTTAGAAAAAGGAAATAAAAATATTGTTTTTGAGGGGTATTAATCCATATTTAAGACTGTCCTTGCAAGATACTTAATCAATGTCAGGGTTGCTTTTGTATTCTCGATATATTCTTAAAGGCTAGATGGTTTAAATATGTATACATAGCTGTTACAGTTGTACCAGTTGGGTGTTTCATTCTTGATTTAATTGTAGCTTGGAATTTTGGATTTAATAAATATTTAGTCGCACGACCTTTATTTTGATAATGTACTCCTTTAACTAGCTCTTTTTTGCTTTCTATTGCAGTTAATTTTTCAGAGTCAAAACCAACTCCTTTATCAGACACTTGGTAAATAAATCCTTTAGGTCCAAAAAAATAATCTATTTTTATTGGTTTATCTGGTTCTTCGGCGTAAGCTCTGATAAAGCAATTTTCAATAAGATATGTGAGAAGATTCTGATTCGATTCAGTATCGAAAAGGATATTCTTTACATATGGTCTATTAACACGTTCTGGTAGGTGATTTATATCAAAATCATATTTACAATCCTCTACAAACCTTTTAATCCACTTATAGCCATTTTCTGTTTTTATATTATCAACTTGTCTACTAGTAACTCCTCCAATTTCTGAAATCATCTGATCCAGCGACTTCTCTACAAATACCATATAATTTAATGATTATATGTACTATATAAACATTTCGGTTTGTAGTCCCTTTATAGTACTAAATAATCTGAAAATTATCTTATTTAGGAATAAATAAATTTATAATATTTGACCTCTAAAACCCCTAAATTCTGGCTCTAGAAGCCTTAAAACAGCAAAATTTAATCGAAAGATTTATATAGTTTTCTGGATTAATTTTATTATGACAGATGTCTAAATCTCGACGATATTTTTCATAAAAACTCAATAATTAGCTTAAATTCCAGATGGAAAAAAACAATGATTATGGGGCAAAAGACATACAGGTTCTTACAGGATTAAGCGCTGTGAGGAAAAGGCCTGCGATGTATATTGGAAGCACCGGACTCAGGGGACTGCATCATCTTGTTTTTGAGGCTGTGGATAACAGCATAGATGAGGCTCTTGCCGGCTTTTGCGACAAGATTGTTGTGATAATACATAAAAACAATTCTGTAACTGTTATTGATAATGGAAGGGGCATTCCTGTTGATTTGCATCCAAAATACAACAAGCCTGCTGTGGAAATTGTAATGACAAAGCTGCATGCTGGCGGAAAATTTGATAAAAAAACATACAAGGTTTCTGGCGGCTTGCATGGGGTTGGAATTTCTGTTGTTAATGCGCTATCCAAAGAGTTAAGTATTGAGGTAAGAAGGGATGGAAAAATACACCAGCAAAAATATTCCAGGGGAAATGCAGTATCAGAACTGAAGGTTACAGGAGAATGTGCTGACCAGGGAACTAAGGTTACATTTTTGCCTGATGATGAGGTATTCTCAGAGACAGAATTTCATTTTGACACTTTATCCAGCAGGTTAAGGGAGTTGGCTTTCCTGAATAAAGGCATACATATTACATTATTTGATGAAAGGTCAGCCAAAAAACATGAATTCAAGTATGATGGAGGCATTGTTTCTTTTGTGGAATTTCTTAGCAAAAATAAGAATCCATTGCATAAACCCATTTATTTTAACAAGGGAAAAAATGGTATGGAGATAGAAGTTGCTATGCAGTACAATATGAGCTACCAGGAGAATATTTTTACTTTTGCAAACAATATAAACACAGAGGAAGGTGGTTCGCATTTAGTTGGATTTAAGACTGCACTGACAAGGACTATGAATAATTACGCTGAGAAATCAAAAGGAAATGACACAAAGCTTTCAAGCGATGATGTGAGAGAAGGTATGACTGTGGTTATTTCTGTTAAACTGCAGGAGCCTCAGTTTGAGGGCCAGACAAAAACAAAGCTTGGAAATTCTGAAGTAAAAGGAATTGTTGAAAGCATTGTCAATGAAAATCTAGGTTCATTCTTAGAGGAAAATCCGGCTGTTGCCAGGATTATCATTGAAAAGTCTGTTAATGCTGCAAAAGCAAGGGAAGCAGCTGCAAGGGCAAGGGACTTAACAAGAAGAAAAGGCGCTTTAAATTCCCATTCACTGCCTGGAAAACTTGCTGACTGCTCGGAAAAAGACCCTGCAAAGTGCGAGATCTATATTGTGGAAGGGGATTCGGCAGGAGGATCGGCAAAGCAAGGCAGAAATAGAAACTCACAGGCAATATTGCCTTTGAAAGGAAAAATACTGAATGTTGAAAAGGCAAGGCTGAATAAAATTTTCCAGAACAATGAAATCACAACAATGATCACTGCTTTAGGCACCGGCATTGGGGAAGAGTTTGACTTAAATAAATTAAGGTACCATAAAGTTATAATCATGACTGATGCTGATGTGGATGTCGCTCATATAAGGACTTTGCTATTGACGTTCTTTTACAGGCATATGAATCCTTTAATTAAGGCAGGGCATGTGTATATTGCGCAGCCGCCCTTGTATAAAGTTGTTAAAAATAAAAAAGTTCATTATATCTACTCTGATAAAAAGCTTGAGGCTTTGTTTAATGAGATTGGAAGGGAAAATGCCTCTGTCCAAAGATACAAGGGATTAGGAGAGATGAATCCCCAGCAGCTGTGGGAAACAACAATGAATCAGGAGAACAGGACTTTATTGCAGGTCAGCTTAGAGGATGCTGTTGAAGCAGATAAAATATTTACAATTCTTATGGGTGATCAGGTAGAGCCAAGAAGGGATTTTATACAGATGCATGCAAAAGAAGTCACTAATCTGGATATTTGAGATATAATAACCCATTTAAAAAATCCAATAACAAAAACAAACAATACACGAAAAAATGGGCTATATTGAAACAATAGGATTTACAGCAGCTGCATTGACTACAATAGCCTTTTTGCCTCAAGTAATTAAGGCATGGAAATCAAAGCATACCAAGGATATTTCTCTGATAATGTTCATAGTATTAACTATAGGTATTTTTTTATGGGTAGTTTATGGTTTCTTAATATTATCAATGCCTGTTATCGCTGCAAATGTCGTGACTTTTGTTTTGGCATTGACAATTTTAATTCTTAAGCTGAAGTATAAGTGAAAATAATTCTAACTAATCTCTAATATACGATTAAAACCAATCAAAATCTTTATAAACCAAGTATTTTTCCCTTATGCTATGGCAAAACTAAAGGTAGCAAAGAAGCAGTGGTATCCTATTCTAGCTCCAAAAATATTCAGGAATTCTGTTTTAGGGGAAACTGTTGTATTTGAGCCTGAGCAGATGGTTGGAAAGGGGATAACGTATAATCTTGCAAACCTGACAAAGGACATAAAAAGGCAGAATGTAAACATTGATTTTGAAGTTAATGGTGTTCAAGACGGCAAGGCTCTTACACATGTTGTAGGCTATAAGATTATACCTTCTTCTCTTAAGAGAATGGCCAGAAGGAATATTGAGAAAATTGATATGTCATTTATGTGCAGCACATCTGATAAGAAAAACATGAGAATTAAGCCAATCATAATCACAAGAGCTGCAACAAAGGGCTCAATTGCATCAAAAATAAGAAAGAATGCCCAGGATTTCCTGCTAAAATATATTAATGAGATAAGCTATGATAACTTCCTTAATGACCTGATAGGCCATAAGATTCAAAGTTCTTTAAAAGACCATTTAAAGAAGACTTATCCTTTAAGAATATGCGAGATAAGGTCAATGGAAGTAGTGGATTTGGAAAAGAAAAAAGAAGCTGAAAGCCAAAAGCCGCCAAAAAAGGTGAAAAAGGCTAAGGCTAAAGAAGTCAAGGAAGAAAAGATTGAAAAGAAAGCGGAATCAAAAGAAAAAAAGGAAGAAAAAGCAAGTGAAGTGAAAGAAAAGGAAGTTAAGGAAAAACATGAAGAAGTCAAGGAAGCTAAAACAGAGAAAGCTGATGAAGTGAAAGCAGAGGAAGCTAAAGAGCCACAAAAAGAGGCTTCAGAGCAATAGATATAGCAAATATTTTAAAACCAAAACTTATTCTTTTTTTATAAACAGCCCCGTAGTGTAGCGGCCAATCATACAAGCCTCTGGAGTTTGTGACCCAAGTTCGAATCTTGGCGGGGCTATTAACGTTTTACCCCGAAAAAAAAAGGAAAACTATATATAGATGTCACACTTTCAGCCATACATGGCAAAGATAAACTATGCTTCTAATGGTAAAAGAGACTTCCATAACCTAGAATATGAATCAGATAAGGCTATTCATGAATTAGAAGCCAATGAGACTTGGAAACATGATAATAACAGGCTAATAGTTCTTGATTATCTTAAAGCGTGTAGGCTGGGGAAAGCTAAAAGCGGAAATAAAAACAAGAAAGTTGTTAAAAGCACATTATACAGGGTAATGGGACTAATGCGTATGCTTTCAAATGAATGGATAAACAAGGATTTTGACAAAACTACCCAAAAGGATTGGGATGATTTCTATGAGAATATGGAAAATGATGTTATAATTAATGCTTATGGCAATAAGTATAAACCATCAGCTAAAGCTAAAAATTATAAAACTGTCAGGAAATTCTTGAAATGGAAATTTGGAGAAAATAAATACTATCCTCCTTTTTGTGATTCATGGGATACTACAGAGGAAAGTCCAACAAAGATATTTTTAACAAGGTCTGAAGTAGAGAAGATGGTATTATCCGCTTCTGCATTAAGGGTTAAGACCTATATTATGGCATTGTTTGATGGCGGTTTTAGGGCAGAGGAGTTTGCTAATCTGAGATGGGTTGATGTTGCAAAGCCAGAGGACAGGGGTTATTATAAGGCTCATGTCAGGAAAGAAACATCAAAGACAAAAAAAGAAAGATGGGTTAGCTTATGGCTGGCAACAGATCTAATTGATAATTTTAAGAATTCTGAAAAGCAGAGGTTGGGAGATAATTTTGATGAAAATAATTTTATTTTTGAAACCAATTATCATACGATGCTCGAAACAATCAAGGATAATGCTAAAAAAGTTTTGAATAAAGATATCTCATTACATACAATGAGGCACAGTTCTGCAACTTATTATGCAAGCATCATAAAGACCTATGCACAGTTTTGCAGCAGGTATGGTTGGAATTTAAAGTCAGGAACTGCTCAAAGGTATTTTCATGCTGTTGATGATGATGAAATTGCAGGGCAGACCAAAGACCATGAAATTGCAAAATTTAAAACAGAGTTTGAAAAGACAAAATTAGAAAATAAGATTATTAACAAGGAGATAGAAAAGCAGAAAGAGCAGTTGGAAGAATTGCAAAAGCAGATTGAAGATAAAGACAAAAAGGATGAGCTGATACATAAAATAATCAAAGGCCTTGTCAAGAAAGGCAAGCTTAATGATGCAGTTGACATGGTGCGAGAAGAAAAAATGGAAAAAGAATTAGTAAAGCTTTCTGGGTGAATGTTAAGCCATATGAATTCTATAATTTAAAATATTAGAGTTTTAAACTTTTATTCCAGTAGACTGATATAACCAGGCTCTTGGCTCTACTATTAACATGTATCTTGCTTCTTTAAGCCATTTGTTTTTCATTGAATGTTTGCTGTCGCCTGTGAAGTGATGATATAGTTCATGCCTTAAAGTACTCCTATTTGCCCCAATTCCACCTAATTCAACGATTGGATTTCCATTTTCATGATAAGCCCCTCCCCCTAGATATTCATCGCACAAAATTCCTTTAACTCCTTTTAATCCTAATTTATCTGACTCTTTTTTAACCAGAACATCTAATCTCTTTTGTTCTTTTATTTTCTCTGCAAATAACATTGAAACGGGACATGATATTAATAATCCAACATATGTTGAAGCTCCACCTATAGCTAGCCATTTAATTCCTTCGATTGTGTAATTTAATATTTCATTTGGAGCCATTACTTCTAGTATTGCATATTGAATTATAAAACTTACTTTTCAGGGCTTCATTATCCAACCTTACAAAAACCTAGTCAGCTTAATCTCATCCTTACTTTCAGCCTTATCAGAACTTCTATCAATAAGCTTTGTATATATTTCATCAAATTTTTTTACAAAGCCTAAATCATGCTCCAGAGCCAATGATCTTATGTAAGAAGAAATTGTTTTGTAGCCTTTGGACTCTGCATTATTCTTAACCCGTTCATGCTGATTCTTTGTCAGCCTTACTATAAGAGTCCTTTTCATCATCTTTATCACATTCCATATTGCATTGACACCCTGTTTACCAAATATTCAAAATTGCCCCTATAATGTTTTGTTGAGCAGCTGTTGCTTATATGGGCTTCAGTTCCATTGCCCTGGCCGTGCTGTGTCCTTAAAATGTGCATTGCCGGAACTAAATCATTTTCTACCTTTTTCTTCTGCTTTTTGCTTAATCCGGCTACACTCAGGCTGTATCTGTCCTGGCCGTCATCGACAGACAAACAGCTGGCATTCTTGTACCTTAATCCTGTCAGCCCATGAAGGGCGCTATCTATTGCCACAGCTGCTTCTCTTCCATTATACAGGCCAGCAACATACTGGCCAAATATATCCATTAATGTCATTTTTACCTGTTTGTTGTTCATTTTCATCCCCCTGTGTTTATAATATATCCAAGCCTAATTCCATATTTTGTATTGCATCTGTATGTCATTTTTAATCACCAATGGCAAGAATACCGTCTGGAATACTTATATCTGTGTACCAAAAGCATGGTTTTCAGGTCAGAAAGATTGTTTTATGGATGTGTTTAGCCTGATTTTCAACAAAATTGAATGTAAATTGAATGAAACTACTTAAAAGTAGTTAAATTATAGAAAGGTTTATATATGGCTGGGTTATTCTGACCCGTATGATAGCAAACCTGACCCAGTTCATACATGAAACCGTGAACCGAGATGGAGTGATTATGCAGGGATTGTCAAGAAATCTAATAACTCCAAGAGCCCTAGCTGCATATATTATCAAGACCAATCCGGACAAGAACCTTAGCCTTGAATCAGTCAGGACGGCAATAAGAAGGTGCGATACAGATTTTTCTGAGATTAAAGACATAAACAAGCCGGTATACGGCGTGCTAAAAGATTCAAAAATACATTTAAAAAGCGGAGTGGTAAGAGTTTCTTTTAAGAAAGGGGATGCGTCACTCGAGCTCATAAACAGGAGCCTAAAGACACTCGAGATTTACGGGGGAGATACATTCAGGGTAATCAAAGGGCAGAACATACTTACAATACTTGTTGATGAAGGCAACCTGGAAAAGGTAAGGCATGCATTTTCCGAGAGGATTCTTGATATTGAAAAGGATCTGTGCGAGATTTCCATTATAGTGCCAAAAGAGGCATACAAGCAGTACGGCATGAACTCAGTATTGCTGAATGAAATTACAATAAACAAGATTAATGTCGTGAGTACATTCAGCTGCGGAACAGAAATGAATGTTTATGTTTATGAAAAGGACAGCCAGAAAACATTCAACATACTCGGGAATATGCTGGAAAGGATAAAGAATGAGATGAAGCTGGAAGAAAAGAAAAAGAAAGGGAGAAATAATCAATAAAAATATTAGGTGATATAAATGCAACAAAAAGAAGAAACAATAATAATGCCAAACAATGAAGTAAAACCTTGGCCATTTACAGAATTTGCAAAAATATTAGATAATACGCTGAAAGATAAGCGCTTTGATTTACAAAGCAGAGAGTATGTTCCTTTTGATAAAAAAGAAAAAGAAATATTCATAAGCAGGAATTATAAAGATTCTTATAGGTATGGTTCACTTATTTATACCAAGGGAATTCATATTCAAGATGATGGCTCAACTTCTACAGGTTATATTTATCCGGAACATATAACTTGGATAAATGGAATGCCAAAAATTCAAAATGACCTTGTTCTATCTACATTGAAGCATGACGAAGGCTGGGAAAAGGTAGCAATTTCGCATTCTAACCTGGCAGACCGCGTGGATTTTTATATACACCCAAGATGGAGTTTCCAAGTAGGGGGTAATTTGGAAGACAAAAAATATTCAAAACATGTAATAAATACACTTGGAACCAAATCAAAAAAAATTGAAGAAAAAGGAGAGCTAAATTACCGCTCTAAAACCTATGACATAGAAAATATAATCAGCAAAATTATAGACATAGCAACTTATACAAGGAAATGATGAAAAATGGCAAAAGAATACTTAAAATTACCAGAGGGATTTGATAAAAGCAAAATTATCCAGCCTTATACAGATTTTGGGAAATCACTAGATTCAACCCTAAGAGAAAATAATTTTCATCTTAAAAATAAATTTCTTGAGGATGATAGCGAGATTATCAGATTATTTAGGACATATGGATTTCCTGACAGTAAAAATGATATAGATTATCTTAGGTGCATAAGAAGTCCACAAACAAGAGAAGAATATGCTGAAAGGGGACGAGATGAATTCTCCTATAATTCTAAAGAAGTAAGTTGGAAAAATGATGAATATACCATAAAAACAGAGGCATTGGTTAAAAGAGTAGAAGACTTAAGATGCGGTCATGAATTCGTAGTGTTTGAATCACCTGATAATCTTTACAGTGTAGATATAAGCGGAGAAAAAAATGTATTTGATTTTAGTATACGGGCATCCGAGGAGTTTATACTTCACGCACTTAGGATATTAAGAGATTCTGAAGACACAAAATTATATCAACAAGATGGTGTTGAAGGATTTGTTTTAGAGCGGGATAACATGAGCCCGAAACAGACAGAAAGAGCAATACTTGAACTGCTTAATTTTAAACCAAGCAAAAAATAATGAAAAATCAAACAAAATAAAATGGCATTTTTATACGTAAAATCGGACTTTGAATTATTAATAGAAAAAGCTGTAAAAGAAATAAATGCAGAATTTAGGGTTGGGAAAAACTTTGTCAAAGTAGGAGATGAAAAAATATATTCTAATAGTAAAAATAAAGATCTTATAACTGAAGTTTACAAAACAAAAAATGAAACTGATGGTTCATTACTGGATTTTGAAAGTCCTGATTATAGGGAAGGTGGCTATTTTGTAGCAAGAATGATAAAACATGGTGATGGTTCCTTTAGTAAATTCAATGGATTCGTAGGTGAATATTTGAGAAAGCCAATTGAAGAAAAGGTAGAAGTAGTTAAAATAGAGGGAGAAAGTGATGATAATTATATTGATGACCTTGATCCAGCATCATTATCAATATTGATGAATGATAAAAAAAATTATATGGAATTATTCAGCTTGACTGAATCAGACCAGAACAATTCTACAGAATTAAGACATGATTTTACAGAAGAATCTCCTTATGATAAAATCATTAAGTTTAAAGTTTCTCAGGCATTTAAGAGTGTCCAGCCAGATTTGAGCCCACAACTTAAAAACAATGATGAAAAAAGCTGGGGCTTGGAAAGGGATAAATTTGACATGACTTACTCTATCATTAAGGAAATTATATTAAAACCTTTACAGGATGCATTCAAAAAAAATAATTTTGATTTTTATTATTAATTAATGGATTGCAACCATCTTAAGGTTTTGATGGGGTTGTGTTGGGAGTTATATTTTTTTATTTTAAACTTTCTTCTATTATCTTTTTTTCCTCTTCTGTTATGTTATATAATTTGTAAACAAGTTCATTAATTTCCTTATCTGTTTTCTTAATTTCTTCTTCTATTTCATTCAATGAAGTAAATTTGTTCTTTTTAGATTCATCTTTCCACCATTAAACAATCTTGCGTGATTATGCCAATCCTCTATCTAAAACCTACGGAGGACTTTTTCTGGCCTAATCATTCGCATTGTTTTGTTAAGATGGGCCTATTATATTCCTTTTTCTGAGCCTTAAAATATGCTTCCCTATTTTTACAAACCTTTGGTGTTCTTGCGTTTCTTTTTCTTTCTATTCTTTTTTTCATTTTTTATCTTTTTTCCCCTATCAAGAGTTTGACCTAATTTAGCGCTCTGATATAATAATTCTCTTATTTTATCTTTTTCTTCTTTTCTATTAATCATAATTTCCTCTCTGTCTAATTTTTTAAGCTCAGCTTGCAATTCTTTAAGTTTTCCTTTACTCAATGCTAATTCATCTTTTTTTCTTTGTAATCTTATTGCATTATATTCCTTTACTTTCTGGACTGTTCCCCCTATCCCACCAGACATAGTAACATTTCCACTTTTCATAGCTCTATTAAATGTATCCAGATCCTTTAGCTTCTCTTGATTTTTTTCTAAACTCTTAGTTTCCCTTTCTATCTCTTTAAGGTCATTGATAAAATTTTCACGGATTTCTTCCTGTTCTCTTAGCCCTTTAGTTTCTTTCTTAGACAACCGAACAACTCTGACCCTTTTATTGCGTTGATGTGGTTTAGCTTGTTTTCTTTCCTCTTCTTCATCTTCTGATGGTTTAGCTAATTCCTCTGCTAATAGTTCTTGAAAACTTTTTTCCTTTTTCCTTTTTTTTGGCTTAAAACCAAAATTATTTGATTTTTTCTTCATTTTTTTTGGAACTCCACTATTTATCAAAATTCATTTTTTTCTTATCTTCCTTTCTTTCTTATTTCCCTTTTTTATAATCTTTTCCTTTATATAATATCCCAATAAACCAAACAAAATTATGAATATAACTAACATCAAACTTTGCACAAACCCTATTATCTGGAAAAATCCATATAAAATTGGAATACATCCAATTATAAGACCACCTTTTAAAAGTAAATTAATAAGTTTTGGCATGTTTATTTACCACCCCAATACAACTTATCAGTTCAGAATCAGTATAAAAACTTTGCTTCTTTGAAGGTTATATCATCACGCATCATAACTAAAGTTCTCTATCCCTTTTTGACTTGGATATTATTCTACCCGGAAAATTATCAAATTCTTCTTTGTCAGTAATTTTTAATTCAATTATTACACCAGATGTATTTTTATTTGGCCATACAAGGAAATAATCACACGCAAAATCAAAGAAATCCTTATACTTCTTTCCATTTTTTTCTTTTGGATAAACTATATCCTTGATTTCATCTGTATTAATGAAATTAAGATTCAAATCCTTAACAGAGAGATATCTTAATGCAATAGTTTCAACTTTATCTATAAATAATTCCATACAGGGTATAAAATTATCTGGACTTTTTAGAAAATAATTTGTCCTAAGTTCACTTTTTGGCAACCATATTTTAATTATTGAACCCTTCCATTCCTTAAATAAATCAAAATAAGTAAATGCTCCATTTCCAAAAAAATCTCCAAAAAAATCTCCAAAAAATTCTCCGAAGTCTTGTGGCAGTGATTCCAAACTATCATCATCAGTTTTATTAATGTTATACCTTTTGTCAATTGCAAATATAGATTCTATTTTCCCTATATTTTCCCTATCCCAAAACCTAATAAACCTAACTAACTTAATTAATATTGATTTAATTATTCCCATCTGGATATTTTGAGAGCCACTTCATTGTATCCATCAATTTCTTCTTGAGTAGCAAAAACCTGATTTCTTGCCCAAATTAATTTTGCCATTCTATCCATTTCTTCTTTATCATAATCAGGATATTCTTTTTTATATCTTAGCCCAATTATTTACGGGTAAAACCTACATAAATTTGGCGGGGCTATATACCTTTAGTGTCCGAAAATTGAGAATGATTTTGATTTATTGAAGAAATTAATTTATCTTTCTCAGATCTAAAAGCTGCTTTTTCAGTTTCCTGAGTATTTTTTAACTCAGTGATTGCTTCATTATAATCATTGATTATACCATATAATGCTTCAATAATTGTTTGATATTGGAATGCTATTTCCAAAAAAGGCTTTTCTGATGCATCAGATTTAGAGTAAGTTTTTGCAAAATTACAATAATGATATTCTACTCTTTTTTTTAATAATCCTTTAATGTTATCCCTTAAACCCATCAAATTTTCCCTTTCATCTCCAATCTGCTCCAAATCTTGTTCCATTTCATAAAAAGTTGTTTCAACAGCCGATATTGCAATGCTAACATCTCCAGAATTTAATGAAGTATCAATAGAATCAGTCAATAACGAAACTTTGCTCAAATTTCTCTTATGAATATTTGGTATTAAGTCTAGGCCTTTAGCAAGCTGAGCAACATGATACTCCAATGCTACTGTAGCTTCATTTTCAATGCTGTCTGCCAATTTACCCGAAGCCACGTACTTATCATCCATGATATAAGAAATGGCATTGTATTTAAAAAATTTATCAATATTTACCTGTAAGTATTTCCCTGAACCTGTTGATATCCTTTACCTCTTTTACCAGCTTAAAAACCATAAAAGAATCAGTATATTCGGTATTTATATAGCTTTTTGTCGGATTTGACTGGTAAAGAAGGTACTAAAATTATTTCACTTCCTTATTAACCCAGTTTTCATAGCTTTCATTGGCTTGTGCATCAATTTTAAGTATGCATGGAACATCATAGCTGTGCAGTTTTTTTACTTCCTCTTTTATTTTTTTGTAATTTTTTTCTTTTGTTTTTGCCATAATGACTATTTCCTTATCATCTGCTATCTTGCCTTTCCACCAATACATGCTTTTTATTGGGTGCATGTTAGAGCATGCAATCAGCCTTTTTTCCAGCAGATGCTTTGATATTTTTACAGCTTCTTTCTCGTCTTTGCAGGTTATGTAGATTATGGTCATTTTTGGATAATTTTATGTTTATGCTTCAACTGATAATCTTGTTTATTAATATTTCGGTAAAAACATTTAAAAACCACCTATTGTTCTCTTGGATTATGCCAAAAAATTATATTTTCACTAATATTATCGGGACTTTTATCTTCAATGAAAAGTACAGGATAACAGATGGGTTATTGTTCAAGGATATTGAGCATTATAAGAATAAAAAGATATATGAAGAGAAGCTGATAAAAAAACATGGAGATGTGAATAATCCTGATGATAATCAGCTTTGCATTATACTGGATTCTTTCAAAAACAGGAAATATTTTTCCCAGTTCTATAAAAAAAATCTTGAATTGACTAAATTTCTGGTAAAGGAATCGGTAAATACTGATTCATTGATAATGCAGACAATCAACACTATTGAGGAGATCGATAAGACACTTAATATGCATGTGAAAAGGCTTAGGGAATGGTATTCTCTTTATGCTCCTGAAATTTCAAACAAGGCCAAGGACCATGAAAAATTTGTTTCTTTGATAATAAAAAAGCAAAAAAAACAGCTGTTAAAAGAATTAAATTTAGATGAAAAAGACAGCATGGGGGCTGATTTAAGGGATAAGGATGTAAGCGCAATGATGCTGATTGCAGCACAGGTTAATAATTTCTATAAGTTGAGGGATCATTATGCAAACTACCTTGCAGAACTGGAAAAAGAGGCATGCCCTAATCTCGCTGCTGTTGTCGGAATCAGAATTGCTGCAAAATTAATAGAGCATGTGGGAAGCCTAAAAAAACTGGCCCAGATGCCTGCTTCCACAATACAGATTCTGGGAGCTGAAAAAGCTTTATTCAGGCATTTGAAGAATAAGAAGAACAGGTCTCCAAAGTACGGCTTGCTGCATGAGCATCAATTAATACAAAAATCAAAAAAGGATATGCTTGGAAAGGCTGCAAGGACCTTGGCAGATAAGGCAAGCATTGCAGTTAAGGTTGATTATTTCAAGGGCAAGTTTATCGGAGATAAACTGAAAAAAGAGATAATTAGTAAGTTTAAGGTTCAATATTAGAAAATCAAAGAAAAATGATAAAAAAATCAAAAGTGTTTGAGGTTTATGAAGGCAGGATGAATAAATTATACACTGTAAATCTTATTCCTGGAAAGAGCGTTTATGATGAAAGCCTGTCAAGGCAGAATAATATTGAGTATAGGGAATGGAATGCTTACAGCAGCAAGCTGGCTGCTGCAATACTGAATAAGTGCCCTAATATTTTTTTGAGGAAAAATGATGTAGTTTTGTATCTTGGGAGCTCTACAGGAACTACAGTAAGCCATGTATCTGATATTGTAGGAAAAGAAGGATTTGTTTTTGCTGTTGATATTGCTCCAAGAGTGATGAGAGATTTAGTTTTTAACCTTGAGGCAAGGAAGAATGTTGCTCCGGTGCTTGCTGATGGGAATAATTTTAAGGCATTAAGGGAAAAAGTAAGCATGGTTGATGTTATATATCAAGATATTGCGCAGAAAAACCAGGTTGATATTTTCTTAAACAGTGTAAATACATTCATGAAAAAGGACGGCTATGCCATTATTGCGGTAAAGGCCAGGAGCATTGACGTGACAAGAAAACCAAAGCAGATTTTTAATGAAATCAGGGAAATACTGCAAAGAGAATTAACAATAATTGATTTTAGGGAATTGGAGCCTTACCAAAAGGACCATGTTATGTTTATCTGCAAGAGAAAGTGACAGGTTAAAATAATTAGAGATAGAATTAATAAATCAAAACCAGCTGAAAAACAAAGTTTTTTCGCAACCTTTTTAATTTGATATGCATTTCTTATTTTGGGGTAGGTAATATATGGAAATAGAATCTAATGGGAAAACCGGGACTTTTAAGCTGAAAAAAGGCCTTGCAGAGATGCTGAAAGGCGGAGTTATCATGGATGTTGTTTCTGCTGAACAGGCAAAAATAGCTGAGAAAGCAGGGGCAGTTGCAGTTATGGCTCTGGAAAGGGTTCCTGCAGATATAAGAAAGGAGGGTAGTGTTGCCAGGATGGCTGACCCTAAAAAAGTAAAGGAAATAATGAATTCTGTTACTATTCCGGTTATGGCAAAAGTCAGAATTGGCCATTTGGCAGAAGCGCAAATTATTCAATCGCTTGGAGTGGATTATATTGATGAAAGTGAAGTGCTAACGCCTGCATCAAGCAGCCATATTGACAAGAATAAGTTTAAGGTTCCTTTTGTCTGCGGCGCAAAAAATCTTGGAGAGGCTTTAAGAAGAATCAATGAAGGCGCTGCAATGATCAGGACTAAAGGAGAGCCAGGAACTGGGAATATAATTGAGGCTGTAAAGCATATCAATCTTATTAATGAAGAGATTTTGTCTTTAAAGAAAATGTCTAACAGGGAGCTGAATAAAGAAGCAATAAAGATGAAAGTTCCATATTCTTTAGTTGAGGCAACAAGAAAATTGCAAAGGCTTCCTGTAGTAAATTTTGCAGCCGGCGGCGTTGCAACTCCTGCTGATGCAGCCTTGATGATGTTGCTTGGATCAGATGGAATATTTGTAGGCTCTGGAATCTTTAAATCCAAAAATCCTGCTAAGACAGCAAAGGCTGTAGTTGAAGCTACTACGCACTATGACAAGCCGGAGATAGTTGCAAAAGTCTCGCAAGGATTGGGAGATGCAATGAAAGGTCTTGAGATGGATAAGATTGAGTTAAAGATGCAGGAGAGAAGCGCTTAAATGAAAATAGGAATATTGGCATTGCAGGGCAGCATAAGAGAGCATTCTAATATAATAAAGAAGCTGGAAGCAAACCCAGTAAAGGTAAAATTCCCGGAAGACATGGAAGATATTGATGCATTAATAATTCCTGGTGGAGAAAGCACAACTATCGGCGCATTAATGAAAAAATACAGGCTTGACAAAGCAATTAAGGAAAAGCATAAGCAGGGAATGCCGATTTATGGAAGCTGTGCAGGAGCAATTCTGCTTGCAAAAGAAATTTTAGACAACAGGCAGATTAAACTAGATTTAATGGATATAAGCATAAAAAGGAATGAGTACGGAAGGCAAATAAACAGCTTTGAGGCAGATTTAAGCATTAAGGATATTGGGGATTTTAAGGGGATTTTTATCAGGGCTCCGGTAATCAAATCTTTCTTTAATGGAGCTGAAATCCTGGCAGAGCACAGAAACTGCCCGGTAATGGTAAAGCAGGACAATATTTTACTGACAACTTTCCATCCGGAATTGACTAATGACACAAGAGTGCATGAATATTTCCTGGAGATGGTCAAAGAGTATAAAGAAGTCAAAGATATGCAAAGGGGTATTGAGAAAGAAAAAGGTCAGGAGATGGGTTTGAAAAGGTTTGTTTAACAAATCCCAACCACAGCTTTACTATTCCTTTTCTCACTAATCATTTCATAGGAAATTTTATATATAAGTCTTTCTTGCCTCTAAACATGGGAGATGTAATATCAATGCATAAATTGAATTTTTATGTTGCATTAAGAGAAATGACAGAAAAATATCTGCTAGCAAACACAGTTGAACCTCAAAACGAAAATTTAAAGTTCTTCTCGGGCGGACGAAGTGGGCATCTGGGTAAACTGGTCGAAAAACACACCCAAGAATTTGAAGAAAAATTTGGAAGAATTGGAAATTTTAGTGAGACAACATCCTGTCTTATGAAATATCATGATGTATTAAATAGTATAACTGCTAAATATAAAAAACTTGAAATACAGATTTAATAAAAAAATAATAAAAATCTATTTCTTCATATCAACTTTCTCTATATCCTTTCCAAAGTCATTGAAAGGGAATGGCCTTTTGTTTGTTGCAAAGGTCATATACCTCAAAAAATTATAGACATAAGTTATCCACATATTAGAAAAATCTGCAAGTGCTTTGCTTCTTTTTCCGGTTATTATTGTGTAAAACCAGTGCAGTATTACAACAACCTGCACAACAACCTTCCAAATTCCTAGTATTAATCCGGAAATTATTCCTATTAAAATCCTTAATAATGCTTCTGTTCTTTCTGTCATTTATTCATCACCACCATTAATTTTTATTTTATATTTTAAAAATCTTGTTGTTTATTTGAAATAATATAATTAAATGGGTTAGTAAAGTATCCCAACAACAATACCTTCAATATCTGAAAGTCTTACTTTATTCGGATCTTCTTTATGGTAATTATCCCCTTTTGTTATGAAATAGCTTCCTTTTTGGTCAGTGCCTTTTTTAATGACCCTGTGCACAAATGCATAGTCATAGCCTTCTACATCGTAAGCTATAATGTCTCCTACTTTTATCTCATCTGCGTTTTTAGGCTTTATCTCAATAGTTGTTGTGCCCTCATCTATCAAAGGGTCCATCGAATTGCTGTCAATGTATTTTCTCCAGTTAGGGTTTTTGATGCTTATTGTGACTCTATTGCTATAGATTCTGACATCAGATTCCTCAATCCTATCTAAGGGAGATGGCATTTCTTCTCCTGTCAGCTTTTTTTCCTTTATAACTATCTTTTCTTTTTCAATATATTCCGGCACAAAAATCTTTTCATAGATTGTGTAGGCTGTCAGAATAGGAACATCTTGCTTTTGGCCGTCCTGTTCGATATATGTATTTTCTGTGCAAGTGATATCGCCAGTATTATCAACACAAACCTCTTCTTTAAAGGTATTCAAGCTCTCAAATGACATTACTTCATATGAAATTTCTTTGTTGATTGAAGCAAAAGAAGCTATAGCTGTGACTATAATAAAAACTAGTACCACCCCCAGCTTGAATAGTTTCATAGTGAATATATGGGCAGAACTAGTATATAAATCTTTCTATTTATTACTACTCTAAAGATGTGACATATTTAAGTTATATGGGCTTACTTTAATCCATAGCAACAACTTTCTCTAAAGAAATAGTGCTTTCTCCTTCAAACAATGCTTTTTAAATAAATTTCCCGCTTATGCGGACCGGATATATCCTTATTTTCTTATCTTTATATAAATATCTTCTGCCATATCCTTATCTATTACTATCTGTGTATGTTGAATCTGAAAAACATAGGAAGGAAAATTTTGTATGAGCTTGATAGGTTTGCCGGGCAATACACCAAGAGCCATCAATTTCTGAAGTTTTTTATGGTTTTGTGTAAGAATATATGCTATTTTTCCAGACTGTCCTTTTTTCAGTTCAGAAAGCGAAGAAACAATTTTATTTATAATCTCTGAATTACTACTGCAGCATTTTCCTGACGGGATTTGGTTTCCATGCGGGCATTCCTTGGGATGGCCAAGCAAAGTGCATATGCTTTCTTCAACTTCGCCAGATAAAACATGTTCAAATTCACAAGAGGGCTTCTCAATTTTACTTTTTCTGATATTTAAAACATCATAAAATAATCTCTCTGCTAATCTGTGTCTTCTTATTACACTTTGAGCCGCTTCATACCCTTTTTCTGTTAATTTTATTTTATCTTTAGGAATAATTATATGTTTTGACTCTTTTAATTTATTTAATAAATCATTCCTTCCTATTTTTTTCGGTGCTTTCTTTTTTTCAATCAAAGTTTCCCACAATCTTTCCAATATTTCCTCTTCTTCATTTGTTATTTCCATTTTTTCATCCACCTTTTGATATTTTTTATTAATTTAGTATCTATAGGATTTTCATAGTTGCAGTTTGGGCATTTTATCATATTGCAATTCTTCATTACACAACCCTGGCAGGCTTTTTTAGCATCTTTTTCACTAAATTTATAACCGCAAAACGAGCATTTCATAGTTGAACACCTAAAGTAGTTAATATTAAATTAAGAATAAAACCAACAAGAAATGCAAATGGAACTATAAATAAAACCATTGCTATTGTTGTTTTGAAGCCACGTTCTTTTATCATTATAGAAAGTTGAGCAATGCAGGGCAGGAATAAAGTGAGTATTGTTGCTGCAACAACTAACTGAGCTCCTGTTAATATATTTTGAATATCGTATAATCCTGCTACACCATAGTCACGTCTAAAAAAGCCATATAAGAATGTACTAGCTGTTTCATTAGGCAAACCGACAAATCTGACTATTGGTTCTAATCCACTAATAATAAGATCAAATAAGCCAGTTAGCTTTCCTATCCAAATTAGGATACTTGCTAGAATAAATAATGGCAAGACTTCTTTAAAATACCATACCATTCTTGTATATGTTTTTGTTAATACATTAGATAATTTAGGCGTCCTTAAAGGAGGAACTTCCATGTAAAAATACGGTTTTTCTCCAGGAATGATCTTTGACGCTAGATATCCTATAAACAGGAATACCATTGTCGTTGTAAAAATCCACACCATCAATGCCTTTGGGTAGCCGCTTAATATTGCAAATATTACCCCTAATTGAGCAGAGCATGGAATAGCTAAAGCAAGCAGCAGAGTAGTAATGATTCTTTCTTTTTTTGTTTCTTGTGTTCTTGTTACAATTGTTGCCATTGTGTCACAGCCAAAACCTAAAACCATTGGGATAACGGCCCTGCCATTAAGACCTATTTTCTTAAATATCCTATCTATTAGCATAGCTAATCTTGGCAAATAGCCAGTATCTTCAATAATTGAGAAAACAATGAAGAATGTTGCTACAATTGGAAAAATTATAGCTATTGCATATCTTAGACCTAAAGTGATAATTCCGTAATCCATCCCAATTAAATTCTGCAGCCATACCCAAGGCACATAGGTTGTAAGAAAATTATCAATGTAGGGATTTATATGGGCTTCAAAAACACTTGATTCAAGAAAATCAACTAATGTTCCAGCTCCAAAAACACCTACAAACTGGTAAAGCCCAAAATATATAACAGCCAAAAAAATAGGGATGCCTGTCAATGGGTTCATCATTAATCTGCTTAGCTTTTCTCTGAAATTAAGCTTAATTTTCTTATCCTGAATTACAGTCTTATTAACAATATTCTTTATTTTGTCTTGCCTATCAATCGTCATTAGATACTTTAACGGCCTATTGTGTTTTTCTTTTGTTTCATCAATTATTTTTTTTATTATTTTGAAATCTGGCTCTTTATTCTTAACTAACTTTTCAATATCCTTATCCCCTTGCAGTAATAATAAAGAAATAGCTTTTTTCGAAATAGGATATGTTTCTTTTAGATTTTTTAAAATAGCTTTAGTTGAATCTTCCAGGATTGGATTGTATTCTGTTTTTTTTATTTTCTTCCTCTTGAACTCAATTATTCTTTTTTTAAGAACATTAATTCCTTTACCTGTTGTTGAAACTGTTCCTACAACAGGAATATTAAGTATTTTTTCTAATTCTTCTATATCTATTCTTAGGCCTTTTTCCTCTGATTCATCCATTATATTTAAAACTAAAATAACAGGCAGTTTTGCTTCTATAAGCTCGATAGTCAGATGAAGCATTCTCTCAATATTCTTTGCATCTACAACATGAAGCACTACTTCTGGCTTTTGTTCTAATAGCACATTTCTAGCAACTCTTTCTTCTTCTGTTATTGGTGTTAAAGAGTATATTCCGGGAGTATCCATTATTCCGTACTTTTTGCCTTGAATAATTGCTTTGCTAATATCAATAGTTACGGTTGTGCCAGGATAATTAGAAACAGTAACGTATGCCTTGCTAAGCCTATTGAAAAGCGCACTTTTTCCAACATTAGGATTTCCAACTAAAACAATCTTTTTAAGGCCTTCAATATTTTCATTCAAAGAGTTGTGACAGCTTTGAGATTTTTTTTCCTTATTCTTAACTCTAAGTTTCATATTTTATTTCATAAATTATTTAGTTAGTTTTGGAACAGGCTTTCCATGCGGACAAAATTTAGGATTTTTTAATAATGATTTTATTTTAATAATGGATTCATTAGAGAATGCATGTTCGAGCTTATGCGCCTCTTCGTGAATTAACTTTTGGTTTAAGTTTAATGTCTCAGAAAGAAAAATCTCAATTATTCTATGTTTTCGTGTAAGAGTAATTGACTCTTTTTTCCCTTTTGCTGTTAGCCTTATTTTTCCATAGGCTGTATGCTGAATAAGGCCTTTTTTCATTAGTTTTCTTAACATTTCCGACACGCTTGATTTAGATATTTTAAGATAATCAGATATGCCAATAGAGCTTACTCCTTTTTTGCCAGGATTTTCTTCCTGAATATGATATATTGCTCTAAGATAATCTTCTGTAGTTTTTTTAATCATAAAAGTTCGGTAAACCTAACTTATATTTAAATGTTGCTGTTTCTGGAAAAAGAAGGGCATTAGTGTTAATTCGCAAGAATCATAAAACAGAATACAATTAATAAATTAGCCCAGAGAAATAAAATCCGTTATCTTAAATTATCTATTAATAGTTATTAGAAAATATATATTTTAATATAGAGTTTACAACATATATTTTATTTTATCCTAACACTCTCAAGATTCCTCGGAGCACTTGTTTCAATCCTGAAGTTCTTGTGCATGGTGCTTGCTAAATCCAAGCATTTAGAACTCTCTCCGTGGTTTATGATTACTTTTTTTGGCCTTGGTTCACATTTTGAGACAAAATTTAATAATTGATTCCTGCTGCTGTGTCCGGAAAATCCTTCTACAGTGTGCACTTCCAGCTTTATCTGTACAACTTCGCTTTTGCTGCCATTAGTTACACTGTATTCTTTTTCTCCTCTCTGGACGCGCCTTCCTAGACTTCCTTCTCCCTGGTAATTTACAAATATCATTGAGTTTTTTGGATTATCAGCAAGATGCCTTAGATATTCAACAGAAGGGCCTCCCTGCAACATGCCTGATGTAGCTAATATCACGCAAGATCCTGTTTCTTCGATAACCTGCATCCTTTCTTTTTGACTTCCAACCCTTTTGAATATATCAGACAGGAATGGATTTTGGTCTTTGTGAAAAATCTGCTTCCTTATGGAGCTGTTTAAGTATTCGGGATATGCAGTATGAATTGCAGTAACGTCCCAAATCAATCCATCGATGTAAACAGGTATATTTTCTAAAGTGCCGTTTCTAACCATGTTCTCTATGACAACCATGATTTCCTGGCTTCTTCCGACTCCTAAAGTCGGAATTAATACTTTTCCTTTTCTTTTTACTGTTTCCTGCACAATTCTTTTAAGTTCCTCATCACTGCTTTGCCTTTCAGGAGTATTGCTGTCTTTACCCCCGTAAGTTGACTCTAAAAGTAAAGTCTCTAATCTTGGGAATACTGTAACAGCAGGATCAAGAAGCATGGTTCTTCCATACTTGTGGTCTCCTGAATATAATATATTATGCAGGCCGTTGCCGACATGCATGTGCACCATAGAGCTTCCTAATATATGGCCGGCATTATACAAAGTAATTCTTACGTCAGGAGTTATATCACTTACTTCATTATACTCTAAAGTAATAGTATGCTTTACCATCTCCTTGATGTCATCTGTTGAAAAAAGAGGCTCTTTGCCATTGCTATCAGAGCGCTGTATCTTTACAAAATCCAAAAGCATCAATGACATAACATCCCTTGTTGGAGCTGTGCAATATACCGGACCCCTATAACCGTATTTGAACAGATAAGGCACAAAACCAGAATGGTCAATGTGAGCATGGCTTACAATTACGGCATCCAGGTCGTTTATGTTGAACTCTGGCGCTTCAAGATAAGGATATGGATTCTGATCAGAAGCTACGTCAACGCCGCAGTCCAATAAAACTCTGCTCTCAGGAGTCTGCAGGAATAAGCAGCTTCTTCCACCCTGCCTGCCGCTTCCAAGGTAACTCATCCTTATCCATTCGTTCTTTTTTTCCCTTATCCAGCCGTCATAGATCCTATGGCCTATTTTATCCAGGAACTTTCTCCTGTAATCGCTGTTCTGGTATAAAACTGCCCTTATAGTTTCTATTAATTTTGACCTTATGGCCGGCTTTCTGTTTATTAACGGAACAAATAATGTCTTGCTTCTTATATCCCTTAAAATGGATCCCTGCTTTCCTATAGCAAGCCCTGGCTTTTCAGCCTCTATAATTACACGGCTTCTTTGCGGATCAAAAATAACTTGATCGACGCCTGCTTCTTCAGGTATTATCTTTTTTATCTCTTTTTCTGCCTCTTCCATATCCAAAGTTATGCTTGGGTCAGGCCTTAATTCCACTCTTTTCTTTATGCTGTCAACTACCTTTTTTATGATCCCGTTATTGTTCAGAAAGAAGTCCTTGTCTTTTGTGTAAAGCACAATATTTGCGCCTTCGAAATTAGCCTCGCTTATCTTATCTGAGGGTAATTGTTTAAGGATTTCTTTAATTATATCTATCATTTATATCACAATTAAGAATTTATTTTTTTATTTTGAATATTTTTAATTAAGCTTTATTTTAATTTTTACCATATATTAAGATTTAATTTTAAAAAATTTAGGTGGAACTGTTTTTCCGTTATTGTTTTACATTGCAGGCAACAAATATACACTGTCCCGCATTGGACAGCTATTTATTCTGCTGTTGTTGCTTAATTGGAAAAAATTGCTGTACTATTTTTTTTGAAAGAATAATTATACCTCTACTTTTGCGCTTAGTTCCTGTGTAAAGACTTTTTTGATTCCGTCTTTTGTTATTGTAACGATGTCTATTCCGTTTCCTGATGCAATATCTCTCTGTACAGCGGCATTTATTGACTTTCCTGCTAATTTTATTCCTTCGCTTACACTTAGGTCTTTTTTGTACAATGTTTCTAAAACACCGAATACCATTACGCTTCCTGAGCCTGAAGAAATATAATCTTCAACTTCTACAATGGAACCATCAGGACTTAAGTCATAGATATGAAATCCTGTTGAGTCTTTTCCTCCGATTATGAAATGCGATATTCCGGGAATCATGCTCATTTTCCTTATATTGTTATAGACTAAGGTTGAAAGCAGGTTAGCTGCTTCCTTAACAGTATTTTCCCTGCTTGTTCTCATTGACTTTAGCTTTAATTCTGCCCTTATGTATTTTGCCAGCAACTGTACATCAGAAACTGTGCCTGCAACTGTAACAGCCAGGTTATCATCAATAAAGATTATCTTGTCAAATTTCTTGTATGATACCAAATAGCCTGATGTTGCTCTTTTATCTGCAGCCAGAACTATGCCGTCTTTGCAATTTAATGCTAAAGTTGTTGTTCCTGTTTTCATCAATTCCTTATTATCAATCATTTTAAATCTAAGAACTCTGAATTTCAGTTATATATATGTTGTATTTAAATGTTGCGGTTTTGGGTTTGTAATTTACATAATTTCATTATGGGATATAAAAAATCATAAAAGAATATCTTCTTACAAACTCCCTTCAAACAAATCATTAAGGGCTTTTACAAAGTAAGGGCTTTTTATCCAGACTCCTGAGTCAAATTCAGGGTCTTTTCCTGTCATTATAAAGAAAATCTCTTCATTGTCAATGTTTACAAATCTTGCATCGTGCTTTGTCGGAATTATTTCAACGTTATTTACATTATAATTAGGCTGAGCGTTTGTGTATAATCTTACTTTTATTTTTTTCCTTGTTAAATTTTCATTTACTTTTTTTAAAACCTTTACTTTATGCTTTATGCCTTCTTCATTTGTGGCAATAGTTACACTGCCCTTTGCCCTCAAAAGCATGTCTTTCAAAAAACTGTTGACATTAGTCCTTCCGGCAACTGAATTTGTTATGCTTTCAGGATCAACTTTTTTGATTCCGGTCTTATGCAATAATTCCAGTTCCTTAAAAAGATCAGTATTTGCAACTTTCTCAACAACCTTTATCTGCTGCTCAGCTTCTTCACTCAATCCTTTTTTTACCCTGTCAACAACAGCATTTGGCTGCACTGCAATATACTTGATTGGCTTGCCAATCTTCATTATAATAAAGCCTTTTTTCTCTAAACTTTCAAGAACATCATAGCATCTGCTTCTTGGAACTCCTGATATATCTGCTAATTCTGAAGCAGCAGCAATTCCCCTGCTTAACAAAGAAGTCCATATCTTCACTTCATAGATATTAAGCTTAAATCTTTGCCTTAATTCATTTAAGGAATCTTTATGTATAAGCATCTTACTGTTCAGAATGAATTACTTCTATTTAAAGCTTTCTATTTTATAATCATTTTTAAGTAGTAACTAATACTTCTCAAGACTTAACTGACCTTTTCTTTTTCCTTTCGGAATTTCTTTTGTTTCCTGGCCAATCTGCTTCTTTACGCTTAATGCGACTTTGCCACCTAGAATTTGAGACAATGTTGTTATGTTTGTGTTCTTTAGAGCTTTTAGGTCTTTTATCTTGTTTGTGAATAATTTTCTGGCTCTTACTCTTCCAATGCCTTCTATCCTTACTAAAGGCAGTAATTCCTCTTTAATGCCGTGCTTTAGCCTTAATCTTAATTTTACTAATTCCTTTCTTAAGTATTGATAATGTAATATTCTGCTTATTTCTTCGCTGCAGTACAAAAGCCAGTCTGCTATATTGAGTTTGTTTCTTAATTCCCCCGGCCTTATGTTAAATTGATCTAATAAATACTGCTCGTCTTTCTCATTTATCCATTCCTGCAGCATCATTGCGGTTTTTATGCTGTTTATGAAATCTTCATATTCGGGCTCGTGCATAGAAGGCTCTTTTTCTAAAAGCAAACTGGAAAATTTAAGCAAGTGTTCCTGCACTTTTTCCTGCTCCTTGACTCCTGTTCTCAATAAAGGCCTTATCTCTAAAGTATGGCATATCATCTGCAGGAATGAGAATTCATTTGTTTGTTTATCTGAAGCATTCCTGAAGCATGCAGTGAAAAAGTAAGCAGTTAAAGGATCGATGTAAAGCTCAGCCACTCTTTTTCCCAGTAATGTAGATTTTACATTTGAATTATCAATTTTATCAGCATCCATAAAATCATCTTTTTGGTATTGGATAAATTCCCAGCCATTCAACAGATCAAGCATCTTATCTATTATCAAAGAAAGTTTTTCCATGTCCATAAATTGATATGCCCAGAAAGTCTTGCCGAAAAAATCCAGGATGTTTTTTTTAGTATTCACAAAATTTACAGCTATTAAGCTAAGGATGTATGTCCTTAATACAGGCTCAACAGCTAATTTAGAGTAAATGTCCTCTGGAATTCCTAAAATATAGGTTTCATGCAGTTTTTTCTTGTCGTTTTCAGTTGCTGCTGCTATAATTGCTTCCCCGAACTTGTCGTATTTTGGCCTTCCTGCCCTTCCTGACATCTGCAGATATTCAAGAACGGGAATTAAAGCCATTCCCCTGCTTGTGTATCTTCTTAAGTCTTTAAGGATTGTCCTGAAAGCTGGCAAATCAATTCCGGCTGCAAGAGTGGGAGTAGCGCATATTATCTTAATATTTCCAAGCCTGAAATTGTCCTCTATCAATTCCCTTTGTTTTGCAACTAAGCCTGCATGATGGAATGCTATGCCTTTTTTTACGCATCTGGAAAGCCTTTCGCACTGTTTTGTGGGCGTGGATAGAGCTTTAAGCGCACTATTGCCCAAATCAGCAAGCTTTTTGTCATTTGTTTTTATCTTATGTGCAATGTCCTCTGCTACTTTCTCTGCGCTTCTTTTTGTGTTGGCAAATACTAATGCTTGTTTGCCTATCTTTATGGTATCAATAGCTAAATCCAGCGCAGCATTTCCTGTTTCAGAAGAAATCTTTTTTGTTGGCATTAAAATAAATATTATTTGTAAATTTATAAAGTTGTTGATTGGTATATAATGAATCTTAAATTATTATTTATATTATTACTATCAATCAAACAACCTCAACATTCCACACCTTAGAAATAGTTTCAAAGCCATCGCTTATCTTTACTTCTACTTTTTTTGTTCCTGTTGTTGTGAAGATTCTCTGATGGTTGTTTTCTCCTGTAAACTCATCAAAAAAGCTGAATTTCCATTCGTAAGTCAATATATCGCTGTCTTCATCAACTGCATTTATCCCAAATAGCACTGGCTTGTCTTTGTTTGCTATCAGATTGTTGCTTGCATTCACTAATTTTGGTGGCCTGTTTTTATTTAGAACTGTAATTTTTACTTTTTGTGTAACTTCATCAGTTCCATCAGAAGCGGTAAAGAAAACTGTCAATTCTTTTTGAGTGCCTTCAACAAAATCAAAGTCAGGTTTCCAAATGAATAAATTATCCTTAAGCTTGGCATTTTTAGGCAAATTTAGTGTTGAAAAGCCTATAGCATCGTTATCTTCATCATTAGCCTTTAATTCAATCCTTATTTCATTATCTTCTGTTACAACTGCATTTTCTATTTGATCAAATACAGGTTTTCTGTTCACATCATTGACTTTAACATCAACGAACCTTGTTTCTGTAAAAACACCGTCAGTTGCAGTAATTTTAACAACATACTCGCCAGAATCATCAAAGCCAACATTTTTCTTGTTGCTGTCCATAAATCCGGAGTATGAAAAAGAAACTCTGTCATTATCAGGGTCATTGTAAGCAGGCTTGATAATAATCTGCTGGCCTTCATCTACTTCAATATCATCGATATTTTCCAGCACAAAAGGCCTGTTAACCTCCTTTACGGTTATCTTTACGCTTTTTCTGTCACTTAAATCATTGCTTTGGGCTGTAAAAACAACAATAGTGCTTTTTCTGAAAATCCTGAACTTGTCCAAAATATAATCAAACACCTTATCTTTCTGCACAAAATCAAAGGAAGGCTTCCAAACAAAAACATTCCCCTCAAAAGCTGCATTCTCAGGCATGTCCTCGGCTGAAAAAAATACATCATTATTGTCTTCATCACTGGCTTTTAATTCTATCCTTGCTTCCTGGTTTTCCCATATAGAAATATCTTTTAAATCAACAAATTTCGGGGGCCTGTCTTTGTTCCTTACAATAACCTTAACCTCTTTTTCTCCTTTAAAGCCTTTGCCCTCTGCTGCTACTGTTACAGTATATTCTCCACTATCATCATAGTCTGTTTTCCATTCATTAAAATCCCCTATCGGCTCAGAAATGCTATAGCTTAAGCCGTATTTTTTAAAATCAGGCAGCTCTAATCTTGCTGTCTCTGTTTCCAGTACTGTAATATCATTAATCTGCCCCAAAATATTTGTAAGGTCAACATTAGCTACGTTTATACTCCATTCTTTAGTTACTTTAGATGTGCCATCGCTGACAGCAGCTTTTATCTTATATTCTCCAGCATCTTCATAATTAGTACCAAATATAATTTCATTGGCATTAGAAACAAATTTGTCATTTACTTCCCATCCATAAGTAAGCTTATCATTATTCAAGTCTGAAGCTACAATGTTAAATTCTAGATTATTGCCTTCATCAATAGTTATAGAATCTTCTTTTGGCTTAAAATCATCTATTGTAGGCTTTTCTTCCTTCTTATTGACTGTTATTAAAATCTCTTCGCTTACTTCAGTAACTCCATCGCTCACAGTGATAATGGAATTATAGCTGCCTGCATCACCGTAAGTTGTCTGCCACTCGCCATTCCCATCTAAAGGGTCTGTAAATGTGTAAATAAGTGTATCACGATCTGCATCTTCAACTTTTGGAACTAGGCTTATCTTTTCTGTCTCTTCTATCTCAAATGTCTTTAAAGAGCTTGCAGAAGATATAAGAATAAAGAAAAAAATTAAAAATATTGTTGCTGATTTTTTCATTTTTCATCTGCGAAAAGCCATTACTTTTGCACGATGTCCAGTATAATTGGAGCCCGGTTGACATTTTCTATAGCAACACTAATTTCCTGGCTTGTTGTATCCTGGCCATCTGAAACTGTTGCTGTGACTGAATGCTCCCCTGAATCATCATAGGTTGTTTCCCATGTAAACAGATTTCCATCCTGCACAAACCTCTCATCATCCATTGCATAGCTTAACTCATCTCCATCAGCATCATTTGCGTCCAATCTGACAATAATTATGTCTGTTTCATCTGCTTCTATGTCATCTATTCCTTCAAGTACTGGCTTCCTGTTCACATTATTGACTGTAACTGCCCATATCTTTTCTGTGTCAAACATATCATCAGACACTGTAACTTTGACAGTATGGGATCCTGAATCCTCATAAGTTGTCTGCAATTGGTAGGAATTTTCATTTCCTGATTCTATGCCGTCAAGCTTCCAGGAGTATGCCAATTCATCATCATTTAAATCTGAAGCCTGCACATCAAATGCAACACTGCCTGTTTCATCAATTTCTATGGCTTGCTCTTCAGGACTAAAGCTGTCAAAAACAGGTGCTTCCTCTTTCCTGTTAATTATTACTAAAACCTGCTGGCTTGCGGATAATGTGCCATCACTTACAGTTACTGTAACTGTGTATTCGCCTGCATCACCGTAAGTTGTCTGCCACTCGCCATTCTCATTTAAAGGGCTTGTGAATGTAAAGATAAGCGCATCCTGGTCAGGATCCTGGGCTTGAGGCACTAAGCTTACCATCTGTGTTTCATCAACCATTATAACTGTTGCATCTTCAGAAATTTCCTCTTCCATTACTACTTCTGTTCCTTCTTCTGCCTCCTCATCAGGAGCTTCTGAAACTGCTTCTTCATCCATATCGGTTCCTTCTTCTGCCTCCTCATCAGGAGCTTCTGAAACTGCTTCTTCATCCATATCGGTTTCTTCTGTAATTTCTACTATTATATCTTCTTCTGGAATCTCCACTGCTTCTCCTTCAGTTACGTGAAGGGTATTATTATAAACATCACATGCACTTATCAAAAATACAGAAATAATCATTAATGCAAATATAATTTCTTTTTTTATCATTAAAACCCCTCCTTTGATTAGTAATTATTATAAAATAACAACTAGTATTTAAACTTTACGGGTAGTAAAAAAATTTGATTGTGTAAATAAGCATAAAAATAACAGAAATAAATAAATATCGAAGCATGTAACCTAATTAAAATGGAGGAAAATAACAGACTGACAAAACAGGAAATGGACAGGTATTCGAGGCATTTATTGCTGCCGGAAGTAGGTATTGAAGGGCAGGAAAAAATAAAGAAAGCTAAGGCGCTTATAATCGGTGCCGGTGGCTTAGGAAGTTCTGCTGCTTTGTATCTGGCAGCTGCAGGTGTTGGAACTATTGGCTTAGTTGATTTTGATAAAGTTGAGGAAAATAACCTGCAAAGGCAGATAATTCATTCTACCAGAGGCATAGGAAAATCTAAATTGGAAAGCGCAAAAAAATCCATTATTGGGCTTAATCCTAATATTAATGTTAATCTGCATAATGTAAAGCTTGATTCAAAAAATACTCTAGAGATAATAAAAAATTATGATATTGTTATTGATGGAACTGATAATTTTCCTGCGAGATATTTGGTTAATGATGCCTGTATATTGTTAAATAAGCCTAATGTGTATGGGAGCATTTTCAGGTTTGACGGGCAGAGCTCTGTGTTTAATTATAAAAACGGGCCTTGTTACAGGTGTTTGTTTCCGAATCCTCCTCCTCAAGGTTTAGTTCCGAGCTGTGTAGAGGCAGGTGTTTTGGGAGTTTTGCCCGGAGTAATTGGAACTATACAGGCAACAGAAGCGCTAAAGATTATTTTAGGGAAAGGAGATATATTATCAGGAAGGCTTCTTGTCTATAATGCCTTAAGCATGAGTTTTAAGGAATTGAAACTGGGGAAAAATAAGAACTGTCTAATTTGCAGTGATGAGCCAAAGATTAAGGAACTTGTTGATTATGAGCAGTTCTGCGGAGTTAAGGAAAATGATAATAAAAAAATTACAGTTGATGAATTAAAAGAGATGATTGACAACAAAGATGATTTTGTTTTGGTTGATGTAAGGGAGAAGATAGAGCATGGTATAAGCAATATTAATGATTCTATATTGGTTCCATTAAGCCAGATAAAAAACAAGGATTTTGGAGAACTGGAAAAATTTAAGGATAAAAAGATAGTGATTTACTGCAGGACTGACCTAAGAAGCAACATTGCAATTGATATCTTAAAGAATAATGGCTTTAAGGATTTAGTCTATGTTGTTGGCGGGATGGAAGCATGGAAAGATATTGATTCCGGGATTTTGGTTGGTTGATGTTTGAATTCTTGAGATTAATCAATTGTGTATTTTTAAATTTTAATATTCGGTTTCTTCTCAAAATACCATAAATGCCCCTTGCATCTGCAATCACTTGAGCCGAATGATTTTATCACTTCTTTGGAATTCTTTTCAACTTTTTTATTGACAGAACATTCTAATTTTCTGTTTGTGATCTTAACCTTAACATTAATTATTTTAGCATGCTTGAGTAAATAGTCAATATGCCATCTTATTTTCTTTTTAGAGCTTAGATGCCTCTGCACTCTTTTTTCTAAATTATTCAGGGCAGAGCCTATATAGCAATAATAGCCTTTTTTGAAGAATATATTTCCAAGAGTTCCAATCTTAATTTTTTTTGGTTTATTAAGGTAAATTATCAAAATGTAAATTCCTTTTTTTATAGCCATTTTAATTTATACTATATTATTTATTAAAAAACAGAAATAAAAGATAGATAAAATTTAATTTCCTTATTTGATGTTTTTACTGGTTCTTGCCTAATGTTATCTCCATTGTGGAAACCCTGATGTCCTTGCCTTCGGTGTTCTTGAACTCTTCGCTGTCTATCTTTATGTCCTTTATACCAACACTGCCTTCAAGAAATCTTTTGCTTGCAACCTCTGCAACATCCGCTGCCCTGCTTATGAACTTTCCTCGGGCTTTTATCACTACACTCTCTGCGTTTTTGGTTGTAAACTGCATCACTACTCCAGTCACATAGTTCATAAACGGCTTTCCACCGATAAAGATATTGTTGTCATCCATTTTGCTACCTCCCTATTTCTGATATTGTTGTCATTAATGTTAACAAGAGAGAAAAAGCTTATTTATTTTATAAATATTGCTATTTTGGGTATATCTTAAGTCACCACACAAAAGTATATACACTCATTTTTATATTAATAGCGTGAGTTTTTAGTTAATGACCGAACTAAAAAGAGTATTGGGCTTTAAAGTTATACTTTTAATCACAATTAATTCCATTATGGGGACAGGGATATATTTTTTGCCTGCTCTTGGAGCAAGTATAGCAGGACCTGCTTCGATTTTATCATGGATTTTGGTTTCCATAGTTGCAATGCTGACTGCCATGTGCTTTGCAGAACTTGTCTCGATGTTTCCCAAGGCAGGAGGAGTTTATGAATTCGCAAAGCAGGCTTTTGGCAAATTTACCTCATTTTTAGTCGGCTGGACAGCATGGCTGATAGGAAATATTACCACTGCAATGCTTATTGTGGGGGCAATTCAATACCTTATCCCATATGCAGACAAAATTATTTTAGTCTCTATCTCCATAGTGTTTGTGCTGATATTCAACTTCATGGCATTCAGGGGGATGAAAACAAGCGCTGTTACGCTAATAACTTTCGCAATTATTAACCTGATATTGCTTTTATCCTTGATAATATCCGGGTTTTTCAACTTTCAACCGGGCAATTTTTCGCCATTCTTTGTTTTTCCGTTCTCTGCAGTTTTTCTTACAGTCTTTTTCATTTCAGAGACATTTTTTGGCTGGGAAACAACGACTTTTTTAGCAGAAGAAACTAAAGATGCTGAAAGGGTAATTCCAAAGGTTCTTGTAATAGCAACAGGAATAATAGCCCTGATAAGCATTTTATTAGTTATTTCTTCTCTTGGTGTTATTCCCTGGAAGATTTTCGGAGGCTCTACTGCGCCTTTAGCAGACCTTGCCAATAGCATGTTTGGCGGGACTGGAATGTATATTGTGACCCTGGGAACCTATCTTGTTATCATAGGCGCTGCAGCAGGCTGGATTGTAAGCTCTCCAAGGCTGTTGCTGGCTTTGGCAAGAGATAAATTATTTATCACGCAATTAAGCGATGTGCATCCCAAGTACAATACGCCTTACAAGGCTATCATATTCCAAACAATAGTTACTTCCATTTTTATAGTGCTTGCTTCCGGCTCTTATAATCTCCTGCTAACCCTGCTATTGCCAATGGTATTTTTAATATATTCTGCTGTTATATTGTCATTATTAGTGCTGAGGTTCAAAAGGCCGGAAATAAAAAGATATTTTAAGGTTCCTTTTGGCAAGGCTGTTGCATCCCTGATTATTATTGTCAATATTATCCTGATAGGCGTGTGGTTTTTTACAGAAAAAAATGCGTTGAACTTCGTTAAAATCGGCTTTTCATTTCTTTTAGTCGGCATCCCAATTTATTTTCTTCTTAAAATGTACCATGATCCTGATTCGATTGTAAAAGTAAATGATTCTTTTGCATACCTTACTCTTCTTAGTGAAAATTTTATACTTCCAAAAAGCGTAAGAAAAGAAATATTGGCTCTTTTAGGGCAGATTAAAGACAAAACGGTTTTGGAATTTGGATGCTCAGTTGGAACACTTACTTTGGATTTGGCAAAAAAAGTAAAGCCCAGGGGAATCATATATGCTACGGACATATCCAGAAAAGAAGTAAAAATCACGCATAACAGGCTAAAGAAGAAAGGGCATGAGCATGTTATAGTGATTCCTGACGAGCACCAGATGAACAGGGTACATCCTGATATTCCAAAGGTTGATGCCATTGTAAGCATGGGGATGATGGGGTATCTGCAGGACGTCAAGAAGGTTCTGAAGGAGATGTGGGAATTATTGCCGTATGGCGGAAAAATTGTTTTTGTCGATTATGCTGATTTTTTCAGAATTATACCTAATGTTGAGTGGCTCAGCAAAGATGAGGTTATTGAAAAAGTTTTCAGGAAGTCTGGATTTTCTGTTTATGTAACAAGAAAAAAAGGATTATTCTGGAACTATATTTATGTCCATGGAATCAAATTCCGCAAGGATGTCCCTTATGTAAAGTAATATCACATTCATTATCGCATAAATTATACTTCATCAAAACCTTTTAGAATTTAAAAAGCTTCAAATAAGACCTTTTAAAAAAACTATCTTTCTACCCAAAACTTTATATACTAATAAAAAATTCTTTTGTCAGCGGGAGATAAGGAGAAATGGACTATAGTTTCTCGGTTAACAACATGAAAGGAAAAATAAAGCCATTATTACCAAGCTTAAGGGAAAGAAAAAGATACCTAGCTTATGAGGTAATGTCAAAATACAAGTTTAATGATGCTGTTCATGTCAACAAGGTAATTTTAGATGCTGCAAAGGAATTTTTAGGCAGCATGGGAATGGCAAATGCAGGAATTTTAGCTTTAAATGACAAGTGGGATAAGGAACTGCAGAGGGGGCTTTTAAGGGTCAATAACAAGCACGTAAATAACCTAAAAGCGTCTTTAATTTTTGTAAAAAATATTGATGGAAAAGAGGCAATAATAAAAAGTGTTGGAGCCTCTGGAATTTTAAAAAAAACAGAGCAAAATTATTTTAATTAAATAAATAAAGGCGACATAACATGGTAAAAGAAAATGTACAAACACTTCCCCATCAATTGATGGGATATGACAGGGCTATAACAATGTTCAGCCCGGACGGCAGGCTATTGCAGGTTGAATATGCAAAGAAGACAGTAAGGCAGGGATCAACTGCAATTGCTATGGTATGTTCTGACGGCATTTTGCTTGTCACAGATAAAAGGGTTATTGACAGCTTAGTCGTGCCGGAAGCAGTTGAAAAAATATGGCAGATAGACGAGCATATTGGCGTTACAGCTTCAGGAATACTTTCTGATGCCCGTGTTTTAATCGAAAGGGCGCAGTTAAAGGCGCAGCAGCACAGGGTTACTTATGACAGCCCGATAGACACTCTTTCAATAGTAAAGGATATTTGCGACCTGAAGCAGGTATGCACTCAAAGCGGAGGCTTAAGGCCTTTTGGCGTTTCTTTGCTTGTTGCAGGCCTGGACAATAGCACTCCAAAACTTTATGAAACAGACCCAACAGGAATATTCTTCCAGTACAAGGCAACAGCCATTGGGGAAGGCGAAGTTGAGGTTGAGGAAATTTTGCATACCGAGTACAAGGATGATATTACTATAGAAGGGGGGCTTCTGCTTTCATTAAAGGCATTAAAGAAGGTTCTTGGCGCTAATTTCAAGATCGAGAGAATAGACGCTGCATACATAAAAACTGATGAAAGGAAATTCAAAAAGTTTTCTAAGGAAAAAATAGAGAAGACTGCTGCGGATATCAAAGAAAAAGGCAAGAAGAAATAAAATGGTATCTGTTGACGAAGCAGTCATTGCAAGATTGAAATCGCACAACCAAAATTTTGAAGTGCTGGTCGACTGCAATAATGCAATAGCGCTGAAGCATGGAAAAGAAATTGATATGAAGGATGTTCTTGCAACAGCTAAAATTTTTACAGACGCAAAAAAAGGATTGGAAGCGTCTGAGACTGCCATGAGCCAGGTTTTCCAGACAACAGATATGGAAGAAGGAGCCAGGCAAATAATAAAGAAAGGAGAAATTCAATTAACTGCTGAATATAGAAATGAGCTAAAAGAAATCAAGAGAAAGCAAATCATAAATATAATACACAGGAACGGTGTGGACCCTAAAACACATCTGCCTCATCCGATAAACAGGCTGGAAAATGCTATGGAAGAGGCAAAGTTCCATGTCGATGAGTTTGCTCCTGTAGAGCAACAGGTCCAGGATGCTTTGAAAAAATTAAAGCCAATCCTTCCGATAAGGTTTGAGGTGAAGGAAATTGCTGTGAAGATAGGGCCTGAATATGCTGCAAAATCCTATGCAATATTGAAAAGCTTTGGGACTATCTTAAGGGAAGAGTGGCAGAATGACGGCTATTGGTCAGGTGTTATTGAGATGCCAGGAGGATTAGAAGAGGAATTTTATGAAAAGATAAACAGCATATGCCATGGGGAAGTTGAGGCAAAAGTTTTAAAAACGAAGTGAAAAAATAAAAAATTAGAAATAAAAAATAATAAAAAAATAAAGGATTGAAATAAAAATGTCAAAAATTAATGTAAAGAACAAGGATATTGCAGTTCCTGGAGAAGTATTGGCTGTTGGAATGGAGTCTTTCCCGGGGATTGGGACTTACAGGGAAGGAGAAAACATAGTTGCTTCGAGGCTAGGATTAGTCCAGTTAGACGGAAGGACAATAAAGCTCATACTTTTGTCAGGAAGGTACATCCCAAAAAGAGGGGATACAATAATATGCAAGGTCATCGATGTAGGATTTAGCGGATGGAGATTGGAAACTAACGGGCCTTATTCAGCAATGCTTTCCATGAAAGACGCGACTTCCCAATTTATTGCAAGAGGCGCGGACCTTACTCAATTCTATGATTTAGGTGACCAAATTGTATGCAGCATAACAAATGTTACCAGCCAGAAGCTTGTTGATGTAACAATGAAAGGCCCGGGATTAAGGAAATTAAGCGGGGGAAGGATAATAGAGGTTTCCAGCAACAAAGTTCCAAGAATAATCGGGAAGCAGGGAAGCATGGTCTCTATGATAAAGGATGCTACAAAATGCAATATCACTGTCGGCCAGAACGGGCTTGTGTGGATAGACGGAAGCCCGGAAGATGAGCTTTTAGCAATAACTACAATAAGGAAGATCGAGGAAGAAAGCCATCTTTCAGGATTGACTGACAAGATAAAGGAATTTTTGGATAAAAATAAAAAAACTCAAAAAACTGATAAATAATAATTTTAAGGTGGAATAATGGCATACAAAGAAAGGTTAAATGGAAGAAAATTTGACGAAACAAGGAAAATAGAGGCCAAAGCAGGCGTTATTCCAAGGGCGGACGGCTCTGCGATGTTCAAGATAGGCAATACATGGGCTTATGCTGCTGTTTACGGCCCAAGGAATTTACATCCAAAGTTTTTGCAGGACCCTTCTAAAGGAATATTAAGGTGCAATTACAACATGATGCCTTTTTCAAGCTCAGGTGACAGAGTAAGGCCCGGTTCTTCAAGAAGATCAAAAGAAATTTCATTGGTAACAGAGAAAGCATTGCTTCCGGTCCTTGATTTAAGCGAGTATCCCAACTCAGTTGTGGATGTTTTTATCGAGTTTCCGCAGACAGAAGCCGGCTCAAGGTGCGCAGGAATATGCGCAGCTGCCATGGCTTTGGCTGATGCAGGCCTGGCAATGAAAGATTTAGTTGCAGCAGTCTCTGTTGGAAGGGTTGATGACAAGCTTTTAGTGGATTTGGACTATAATGAGGAGGCTTATGAAGAAGGTCCTGTTGCTGATATTCCGATTGCAATGTCTCCAAATTATGGCAAAGTAACTTTGCTGCAGATGGATGGCTTAATCTCAAAAGAGCAGCTTAAAAAAGTAATTGAAATGGGAAAAAAGGCATGCAAGGATATTTATGAAGTGCAAAAGAAAGCGCTAAAAGACAGATATAAAATTTAGTTTAGGAGCTTAAAATGAATAACCAAATAAGAACACATATAATAAAGCTTTTTAATTCCGATAGAAGATTAGATGGAAGAAAACTTACGGAGTATAGGAAGGTTGATGTGCAGCTTAATGCAACAAGCACTGCAGAAGGCTCTGCCCGTGTTAAAATAGGAGAGACAGATGTTATCGCGGGGATAAAGACAGAAGTCATGGAGCCGTATCCTGATTCTCCTTCTGAGGGCAGCATTATGGTGGGAGTTGAATTGCTTCCATTATCAAGCCCGGACTTTGAATCGGGGCCTCCAAGCGCTAGAGCAGTAGAGCTTGCAAGGATAGTTGACAGGGGTATTAGAGAAAGCAAATGCCTGGATTTCAAAAGCCTGTGCATAAAAGAAGGGGAGAAAATATGGATGGTCATAATAGATGTATGCATAATCAATGATGCAGGGAATTTGTTTGATGCTGCAGCTCTGGCAGCAATTGCCGCGCTAAAAAGCATGAGATTTCCTGAATATAAAGATGATAAAATAGATTACAAGAAAAAAACAGACAAAGGGCTGGAATTAAAAGACCTGCCAATAGAAGTTACAGTAATCAAGATAGGCGATAAGTTTATTGTAGATGCTGATTCTGAAGAGGAAAAGGCAATTGATGCAAGATTGACAGTAGCCAGCTTAAGTGACGGCACATTATGCGCAATGCAAAAAGGCGGAGATTTCCCATTAACAGATGAAGATATATGTAAGATGGTTGAAATTGGCATTGAAAAAGCAAAGGAATTAAGGAAGTTAGTGAAATAGATAGAAAGATTTATAAATAAGTTAAAGTATAGAAGAGAATTAAAAAGAGGTGTAGGTTATGCGTTATAAAAACAGAAAGGCTTCTTTAGAATTGTCAATCAGGGCTATTGTTATTGTAATTCTCGCTATGACTTTATTGGGCTTGGGATTAGGATTCATTAGAACCATGTTCAAGGATATCAGCGGAATAACCACAGATGTTTCTGAGCAAATAAGGCAGCAGATTCTGGATGATTTAATAACAAATGACAAGCGAGTATCATTCCCTAAAACACAGATTCTAATTGATAAAGGTGGTTCAGAAATTATTACTGTAGGAATCAGGAATAAACAAGACAATAAGCTATATTATGATATGGAATTCAAGGCTATATCGGATCCGGATGGAGTACCTTTTGACATAGAAAATCCCCCATGGTTCCAGTACGGCAGAGGGGAGGGTTATGAGTTAACTGCTGCAGATTCAGATGTGAGAAGCATAAGGTTAAGCATTCCTACTGGAGTTAAAGCGGGATCTTACTTTTTAACATTCCAGGTTGTAGATGTTGATAAGCCAGATGGAGAGAATGAATATGCTAAAAAAGACTTTTTTATCGTGATCAGGGGATAAAATGAAAAAAAGATTAACCGGGCAGCAGGAATTTGAAATCATGAAGCTTGTTTTGGATAAATTCCTTTGGCTTGGATTTATTGTGATGGGCTTTGGAATGTACAAGATGTTTGTATCAAGCGTATCTGCTGGGCTTCTGTGGATTGTGGTTGGAGCTGTACTTCTTATCCTGTTTATGGTGCTTATCGTAAAGGAATACGAATTTGTAAAATAAGTTTAGGTATTTTTTCTTAAATATATATGCATTGGCAATTTACGCATAAGCACTGGCTTTGCACTAACCTCCTAAATATAGCAATCTTTTAATATATGTTGTTCAATTATTCATAAAACTGTTAATATTGTGATTTATTTTATTAAAAATGAGGTGTTTAAAATAAAAAACAGGTATTTTTTAGTGATTGTTTTAGCAATTTCACTTATATTTCTAATCAGCTGTACTAAATCGGAATGTAAGACAGATGCCCAATGTTTGGAGAAAACCTGCGCTGTTGCTTCCTGTATAGATAAGCAATGCAAATATACTACAACAAAGAACTGCTGCGGCAACCAGGTTAAGGAGACTGTTGAGAATAATAAACCGGGAAATAAATGCACGTGCCCTGCTGATTACGGAAAATGCGATGGCAAAGTGCAGTTAACAAAGGGCAGCAGGAGCTATGATGCGAAATATCTTGAGTATTTCTGCGAAAATGAAGAATGCAAGTCCGGTGTTCCGAGTGAAGATGTAGCAGCAAAAACTTTGCTTGATGAAAGGGACTTTAAATTCTTTGAATTGGAAACAACAGTAAAGTTTAATGATCCTTTCGATATAGGCAAAGACAGGTTTGATTTCAGGATGTCAATTATCGATGAGAATGAAGATATTGTATTTCCAATTAAGATGAATAAGATAATCCTTAAAGATGGAGAAGTGTTTTTGGGAGAAAAAAACCTGGATTTGTTCCTTAATAAAGTTGGAGAGAGCATTAGTTTTAACGTTCAGCTGTCATATGATCTTGTGCAGCCGGAAGAATCGAGAGGATTGACATACAAGGTAAATTATGAGTACACAAAGAGGGTTGTAGCAGAAAGGCTGCCGGATGGCTCTGAATCTTATGGCCTTGAGTTTGTAAGGGATGACTATGAGAAAAGATTCTCAACAAAGGTAAATTTGGTAAGGTCAGAAGTTAAGTGAATAGTGAATTCATTAAAAAACAATGCCAGCAATAAAATCATTTTATCTCTTGAATTTTAAAGATGCGATATAATAAAAAAGGAATTGAGATGTCAATAAGTTTCCTGGTAACAATTATAATAGCCATCACTATTTTCATTTTTGGGATTAGGTTCATCTACAACCTTTCCGGAGAGGCAACTGAGCTTGAGGGATTGACAACTGAACAGCTTGACCAGAGGATAGGAGAGCTGCTTTGCGAAAGCAGTGAAAGGGTATGCATTGGAATTGATAAGAGAAAAATAACAAGGGGAAAATTTGATGTTTTCGGAGTCAAGATAACAAATATAAAAGAAGGCCGTAATTTTGAAATTAATATCAATCCTACAAGCCCTGCAGGTTATACCAGAAATAACGATCCAATATCAACAAGCGGCATAAAAATGAAATACAGGACAGATAATTTTTTTATAAAAAGAAATGATGAAGAAAATATAGGCATAGGGGTTGAAGTCCCGGCAGATACTTTGGCAGGAACTTATATTTTCAACGTTAAAGTGCAGCCTTATGATTCACTGCATAAGCTGTATGTTGAAGTGCCATAAAGTAGAAAATTGATGTGGTGTTTAAACAATTTTATTTCTTTAATAATAAATCTAACCATAGAATTAATCTGAATAACTGCAGATCTGAAAAAAATCCTCTTCTTTTAAAGAAGCTCCCCCGACTAAAGCGCCGTCAATATTATCCTGGTTCATCAAATCCTTGATGTTGTTAGGCTTTACAGATCCCCCATATATGATCCTTGTGTTTTCAGAAATATTGCTGTATAATTTTGACAATAATCCCCTTATGAATTTATGGACTTCCTCTGCCTGTTCCGGTGTTGCATTTTTTCCTGTACCTATGGCCCAAACTGGTTCATAAGCAATGGTTATTTTTTTGGCATCTTCTTTGTTAATATTTTTTAGGCAATTTGTTAATTGGCCTTTTATTACATCAAAAGTTTGATTGTTTTCCCTTTGCTCCAGTTTTTCTCCTACGCATAATATTGGATTTATATTGTTTTTTAACGCGGAAATTAATTTTTTATTTATTAACTGATTGTCTTCATTAAAATATTCCCTTCTTTCGGAATGCCCTAATATGACGTAATCACATCCTGCATCTTTCAGCATCAATGGTGAAATTTCTCCTGTAAATGCGCCATTGTCTTCGTAATGCATGTTTTGCGCTCCAATTTTAATGTTTGAGCCTTTGATTATTTTATTTACTTCATTTAATGATGTGAATGGTGGGCATATTGCAATTTCTGCGTTTTTAATTTTTTTAGATGAATTTTTGAAATTATTAATGAAAGAAATGCTTTCTTCAATATTCTTGTTCATCTTCCAGTTTGCTGCAATTAGAGGTTTGGGCATTTTGGTTATTTTTTAAAATTTTTATTGATTTTTGTTGTTGGAATGCTTTTATTGTTAATGCAGTGTCTTCCTGGCAAAAGCAATTATTGGCTTTAATATCAATCTTGTTATCTTCTTTAATGTTTCATTTTTAGAGATTAATTTTGCAATTAAGGGGCTTATTGTATGATATATATCTATGAATATTGCTCCAATAAAGCTGTTTTTAAGCTTTTTGTCCCTGAAGTTCCTCAATAAAAGAGTTTCATAAGCATTTTCCCCATATACGGAAGTTGCAATAAAGCACTTTGGCTTTTCTTCCTTATCTTTCAGCTTTGAAATGTCCCCTTCGCAGAAATAGCAGTACCTTTCATCATGTGCAAGAATTTTTCCGCAACCAGGGCATTTTTTGGGCATTTTTTTATTGAAATCAAATTATTATTTTTAATGCTTCCACTTTATGCTGCATCCTAAAGACGGCTGTTCTGTCAATGAGATTGAGCCATTCTCAAGATATTGGCCGATTGCTTCATGCATCTCGTGCTTGTTTGCAGCTTCTTCGCCGTGAGTATCATCAAGCCTGCTGTGGAATATCAAATTAAGGTTAGAGTCAAACAGCAAAGGGTCTGGAGTGCATGATGCNCCATAATCTTNTGCAGTTTCCTGAGTTTCATCTCTCAGATAAATAAAATTAATTCCTTTTTCCTCTACTACTTTTTTCNTGTTCTCAAAGCTGTCATCAGGGTAATTCTCATCTTCATTTGAATTTATTCCTAGAACAATAAGGCCTTTATCCTTGTAATCGGAAGTTATTCTTTTTAACTCATTGAGTTTAGGCTTTACATAAGGGCAGTGGTTGCACATAAAAACAATTAATATTGCTTTTGCATCCTTAAAATCATCCAGGCTGTATGTTTTTCCATCTGTTGCCGGTAGTGTAAAATCAGGGGCTTTTTCTCCTTTTTTCAGCTTGCTGTATATTGATTCTATTAAAGACATTTAAATCACATTTATTCTGAAATATTCATTAATATATAAAAATAGTGGTTTATTAAGCGAAACTATTTTAAATCAAATTCAATATATCTATGTTATGATAATATCAAACACAGATTACATAGCAGGGAAAAAGATAAAAGAGACTTTAGGCTTAGTTAGAGGCAACATCATTAAAGCAAGATGGTTTGGCAGGGATATTGCAGCCAGCCTTAAAACCATTGTTGGCGGGGAGATAAAGAGCTATACTGACCTTTTAAGCGGTGCAAGGGACGAGGCCATCAAAAGAATGATTTCTGAAGCTAAGAAGCTTAAGGCAGACGCAGTTGTGAATGTAAGGTTTGCTACATCTGATGTTATGCAGGGCTCTGCAGAAATTCTTGCTTACGGAACTGCTGTTAAGCTTGGGAAATGATTAAAATAAATGAGCCCGCGAGGACTGTCACCCAATTGGGTACATTTTAGGATTTAAATATCCCCACTGCCAAAGTATAAAAAAAGTTCTATTCCTTACAGCTTTAATATCTTTAGAATAAGTGATTATTAATTAAATTATTAATAGATATATTAATGTTTATTTTCTTTAAATTTTGATACTCACTTTTTCTTTAATGTAATTATCCAAAATACTTCCTTTAGAGTATTGGGTTTTATCATTATACAGAATATCTCTAAGGTATGCTCCTATAAGTTTTGCTCCATAAAGGTTTGCTCCTCTAAGGTCTGCTCCTTGAAGATTTGCTCTATAAAGGTTTGCTTCTCTAAGGTCTGCTTTTCTAAGGTCTGCTCCACTAAGTTTTGCTTCTTCAAGGTTTGCTCCTCTAAGGTTTGCTCCAGGTTTTATTTCATATTTTCTTTCCATTTTAATACCCCAATATAACCTATTCTAATACAGAACTCTATAAAAACTTTGCTTAAAAACGATTAGAATAAGTGATTATTAATTAAATTATTAATAGATATATTAATGTTTATTTTATTTAAATTTTGATACTCTTTTTTTTAATGTAATTATCCAAAATACTTCCTTTAGAGTATTGGGTTAAATCATTATACAGAATATCTTCAAGGTCTGCTCCTTTAAGGTTTGCGTATCTAAGGTTTGCGTATCTAAGGTTTGCTCCATAAAGGTGTGCTTTACTAAGGTCTGCTCCATAAAGGTCTGCTCCATTAAGGTCTGCTCCAATAAGGTCTGCTCCTTTAAGTTTTGCAAAATCAAGGTTTGCGTATCTAAGATCTGCTCCTCTAAGGTTTGCTCCTTTAAGGTTTGCTCCAATAAGGTTTGCTCCAGGTTTTATTTCATATTTCATTTTAATTTATTAATGTTTATTTTCTTTAAACTTTGATACTCTCTTTTTCTTTAATGTAATTATCCAAAATACTTCCTTTAGAGCATTGGGTTAAATCATCATACACAATATCTTCAAGGTCTGCTCTATAAAGGTTTGCTTTACTAAGATCTGCTCCATTAAGGTTTGCTTTATTAAGGTTTGCTCCTAAAAGGTTTGCAAAAAAAAGGTTTGCTTCTTCAAGGTCTGCTCCTTTAAGGTTTGCTCTATAAAGGTCTGCTCCATTAAGGTATGCTCCTCTAAGGTTTGCTTCTTCAAGATTTGCTCCTTTAAGGTTTGCTAAATAAAGTTTTGCTCCTTTAAGGTCTGCTCCTTTAAGGTCTGCTCCTAAAAGGTCTGCTTCTCTAAGGTTTGCTCCAGGTTTTATTTCATATTTCATTTTCCTTCAAAGTATTTTTTATTGTTTGCCTTATTTCCTTCTAACACAACCCAATCTTTTTCCAAGTATAGAATAAATAGGTTTGTTGGCTTTCTTATTCCTAAACTTCAAAGCAAACCATATCCTATTTTTTATAAAGATTCTCTAAATTGCAAAAAAGATTAAGATTGTTTTTTTTATTTTCATTTAGTACACCTATTTATTATTTTAAGGGTAATTTTTTCAACCTCTTCATAAGCCAATATTTCCTAAACAAAACTAATATAATTAAAACAACTGCAAGAATATACCATTTTAAATCGTTATTATACATGCCTATGATGATAAATATCAAAGCTAATGATAAATAAATGATAATTTTCCTCTTGTTTCTTGCTTTTATTGACCTTTCAGCCACTTTTTCATTTTTATCAATAAATTTTCCAATATTGTCCCCAGTATCCCTTTCAGTTTCATCATAATACTCTTTTATTGTATTTTCTTTCTCTTTTTCTGTTACCATTTTTAGTTAACCTATTCTAATACAGAACTCTATATAAACTTTGCTTTAACAGTCTATGTGCAAAGCATAAATCAACCATACTTTTAAATACATTAAAAACCATAAATCTTTTATGAAGAAACCATTTAAAATAATCTTAAACACCTTCTACATTTTCGTTCTTCTAGGTATTTCCTTTTTAGCCTCTTTTTATCTTTATATTCCCATCCATGAAACAGTTCATAGCACTGTATGTTTGATTAATGGCTTAGAGCCTGTTCAGGAACGTTTTGTATCAGAATGTAAAGGTATAGAAAATGCATCTTATTTTGGGCAGTTTTTCTTCTTTATGATGCCTTATATATTCTCTGTTATTTTATTATTGATTATTAGATTTACTTACAAAAAATTGAAATTTGTAAAATTCCTTATTTTTATTCCTATAATGGATATTATGATAAACTACTATTTATCAACAAAACAAATATCAGATTTTACTTTTTTATTGGCTAATACAAATGAACTTCTTTTTTCTTTTGGAATAGTTATTGTTTTGATAGCTTCACTTTTAACAATAGACCTCATCTGGAAAACTAAGGTTTTATCATCAAATTTTATTAATTCTCGTTTTTCCTATTTGTCTATCATATGTTAACCTATAATTAAAATTAATATTGGTGTCATTTTTTATATCTATTCCCCTACTTTCCAAGTCCAAATGTTTTCTTAATAAAACCAGAACGAGATTTATTCCTAAACATCAAAGCAAACCATGCCCCTATCCCAAAACCTACTAAAAACCCTGCAATAGCTATTAAAATAAATTTAATTGGTGTCATTTTACCACCACCCAAAAAACAATAAGAATAAAAACATAAAGATTATCCAACCAAAAACACATAACATATAAACATAACTTTCTGTTCTTTCTTCTTTTGATTTCTTTATATTACTAAAATAAATGATTAAAAAAACAATCCAAAATATTGGATTAAAAACCCCAAATAAACCTAAGTATGACATTAATTTATTAAAGTAATTACGTTTCTGATAAAATTTAGTTCTTCTGATAAAAGTTATCATATCAACCACCCCAATATAACCTATTCTAATCCAGAACTCTATAAAAACTTTACTTAAACAATCATCGTATCCCTAAAAAAGGACAAAATAAGAAAGCCCCCGATGGAGACTGACCAAGAAAGTACACATAGGTGGGAGTTTAAATAATTTATTATTTCTTAGTATTAAACCTTAACCAAGTCGTATCCCATCGCCAAAGTATAAACAAGCTATATCTCTTACAGCTTTATTATCTTTAGAATAAGTGATTATTAATAACAATATTAATAGATATATTAATGTTTCTTTTCTTTAGGACTCAAAGGTATAATATTATCTTTCGGGTTGTCTTTTAATGTAATTATCCAAAATACTTCCTTCAGAGTATTGGGTTTCCGTACTATACAGAATATCTTCAAGGTGTGCTCCTTCAAGGTTTGCTTCTTTAAGGTGTGCTCCTTCAAGGACTGCTCCTTCAAGGTTTGCTCCTTCAAGGTTTGCTCCTTCAAGGTTTGCTTCTTTAAGGTCTGCTTCTCTAAGGTTTGCTCTATAAAGATCTGCTAAATAAAGGTTTGCTCTATAAAGATCTGCTAAATAAAGGTTTGCTAAAAAAAGGTTTGCTTCTCTAAGGTCTGCTTCTTTAAGGTTTGCTCCTAAAAGGTCTGCTTCTTCAAGGTATGCTCCATAAAGGTTTGCTCCTTCAAGGTCTGCTTCTTCAAGGTATGCTCCCTTAAGGTTTGCTCCTAAAAGGTTTGCTTCTTGAAGGTCTGCTCCTCTAAGGTCTGCTTCTTTAAGGTTTGCAAAATAAAGGTCTGCTCCTAAAAGGTCTGCTCTTTCAAGGTTTGCTCCTTTAAGGTCTGCTCTTTCAAGGTTTGCTCCTTTAAGGTCTGCTCCAGGTTTTATTTCATATGTCTTTCCATGTTGTTCTATTTCCATTTTAATATCACTTAGAATTGGAATAATTCATCTATTTATAAATCTTTCAATCAAACTTTACTTCTTCCTATACCTCAAAGCAAAACATACTGCTAAGATAAAGGTTTGGAAAAAATTAGGTTATTGTCCACCAAGAACAACTTATTCTCAAAGATTAGAAATATTAAAAGAGGAGTGAAATGTAATCACTCCCCTTATATCCCTGTGGCCGGATTTGAACCAGCAACCTCAACCGGATTTCTCTTTCGGTGTTGGCTGGCTCTCTATCATCCCTTGTTAGTACATAAGGTCATAGAGCGCATCTTTAGCTTTGTTTTTCAACAGAACAGCCGAACGCTCTAGCCATTGAGCTACACAGGGTGTAATAAGAAAGTTATGCCTCATTTAAAAACCTTATGAAAAAAATAAGAATTATAAATCTAAATAATTAAATCAACTACCAATATTCAGCCTGCTTGAAACACTTGTCAGAGTTTTATTGTTGTACTTGAATACTGCAGTAGCTCCTGGAAGGCTGAAGCTTCCAAGTATGGAAAATCTTGATTTTACTTTATAGGACAATACCCTTTCTTCTGAGACATCCAGTGTATCAATAACCCACTTTACAACAGTTCCTTTCTTTTCATGCCCTAAAATTTTTGTAGGCTGCAATGACCCCAGTGAAACTTCCCTTTCAACAGAAACAATGCTTGGAACAGTCTCAGTAATTTCAATCTCCTTCAATTTATTCTGGCCGCGGTTCCTTACATGAATTATAACTGTCATCTCAGAAACTCCGCCTTCTTTCTTTACTAGATTAGCGGATTCTTTCCTTATGACTAATGGCGATCTAAAAATATAGTATGACACAATGATGCCAATCAATAAGATAATCACAACAAACAAAGGTATATAATTTTGAGTGACAGAAACTTCTAACTTATTATTTTCCAGCTTAACATCCCAGACAAAAAATCTTTTATCGTTTTCCTTAACAACTTTGGCTTTTGGGCTGGTTGATGAAAATATTGAGCCTAACATGGTTGTTTCAACCTTAAACATGCCTTCATATCCTGCATTATTTGATACAAAATCATATCTGCTTCTTGTCAACAAAAACTTTTTTTCCTCACTTACAGGCTTAAGTTCTGCATACTCAACAATTTCTATATTCCTTACAATCGGGTTTATGATGCTCCTGTCTTCCTTAAAAACAGCCACTACAAGCTTGTCTTCCTGAACAGGTGTTAAAAGATCAAGGGCAGCTGTTAGTTCAAGTGTTTTCTCTTCTTTTGGGCCCAGCTGCGTATTTATAGTTTCCTTAATCAGGCTGCTTTCCAGCTTTACAATTAGGTCAGGGTAATCTATTATATTCTGGTTGTTAAGCACGATTTTTATTGGCACTTCCTCCCTTGGGTCTATTTTTTCCGGAATTCCCAGGCTTGTGACAACTGTTGGAACATAGCCCCCAATCAGGGATTCTGTTGACAATATAGTGACTTTCAAAGGGACAGAAACAAGCTCATCAGAAAACTTTGACCTGATATTTAGGCTTACAGCATAAATTCCAATATCATTTATAGGATTCAAAGGGTCAACTATAAGCTCAACACTGCCTTCTGATTTCGGCTCTACTTCCAATGTTATTGGATTTACCAACGGCTCTGTCCTGACATCCCAGGTTGGAAAATTTGGATTATA
>NZEC01000001.1 GCA_002688925.1 archaeon | reverse complement strand
AAAAATCTTGATAAAAAAGAGTCTGCATTATTAATTGAAAAAACAGTAGGGAAAACTGAAAAAAAAATTATTAATGAAATCCATGAGCTGAGCAAAGGCCATCCTTTAGTTCTGAAAAGCATTGCATCAAGATACAAAGAAACAAAAAATGTTAGAAAAGCATTCTTAACTGAATTATTATGCAAAGAGGGCCTTATCTACAGTTACTGCAAAAACAGCCTATCTTTCTACTTAAACCTTGCTAGAGGCCAATCCCTGCTTAAAAACATCCTGAAAATTATTGCTGAAAAAGAATTAAGATTAAGCGAAATTGCCCTGGAGTTATATAGGTCTGCTCCAATCACAAAAGCTATGCTTGAAAGGCTTATTTCTGTTGACTTGATTGCAAAAAAAGATTCCAGGTTCTATTTTGATGATAAAATATTGCAGTTATGGGTTAAATTAACCTCAAATGGCTATGATTTTGATTTCATTCCAGAAGATAAAGATTTAGAGGAGATACAGATATGAATAAAAAATTCAGCTTAATAGCGGTATTTTTGTTTTTAATAGTCCTGCTTTCAAATGCAGTCTATGCTGCCAAAGTTTTAGGAATTGAAACTTCAGGGCTTGGAGTAGTCGCAATTAATGCAGTTATAATTGCTGCATTATTCTTTATTTTGCAGGCGTTTTTAATGCCAGATAACTCCTCTGGTATGCAGAAAGGTACAGTTTATTTTGCAATAGTTGCAGTTTCAATTGTATCTGCATGGTTTATTGGCAATACATTTATGTGGAATTACGGGGCTATCGGAACATTCTTCAACATAAAAGTTGTTGTAAATACAGCATTACTTTCTGCAGTTTTATATTTCTTAATGCAGCTTGGCCCTGAGAGCCTTAAATCCATGCAGGGAAAAAAAGGAGGCCTTGTTCTTGTAATAATAGTTTCGGCTTTCCTTGCAATGCAGTTCACATTCCCAGAAGGCACAACCGGAGGAAGATTCATCTGGCAGTCAGAGACTTTTGGAATGTTCAAGAACTATCTGTTTGGAGATCAGGGAATTTTAACAGCAAAAGACCAGAGGATATTTGTCTTTATTGGAGCATCTGTTTTGTTTGCCTGGCTGTTCAAGATGCTTATCAAGCCAGAAGGGGTTGGAGATAAACTCAACTATTTTTTCGCAATAATAGTTGCTGCAAACATGGCGCATATGGAAAAACCCATAAGCACTGATGGTTTAATATGGATGGGCGAAGCAATTGTTGCAATGGCAATTTACCGTGGTGCAGGAACCAGTACAGTAGGCTGGCACTGGAGAGCATCTTTCGCTGCATTCTTCACGCACCTGATGGCTTATCTTGCATTTGGGGAAAAGGCATTTTTAGGAGGATGGCCTTACTCAATGATGGGATTTGACTTATGGCCTCCGTCATTGAGCTGGATTTGGATTATTTTGTTTCCTTTTATTTTAGCAGGTGGAATTGGAACATTATTTTTAGCTATAGGTAAGGGTGAAGAAAAAGAAGAAGCTGATAAATATAGGATGGGAAAAGATGCAATAGATTTATCATGGGCAAAATTCAACAGTTTTGTTAGGAGAAGCTCAAATCCTATGTTCCAATTAATCTCCAGAATTTTTTATTTGAAAGATAAAACTCAACCAGGCGAAGTTCCAAATGTTTTAAGAGGACTTAGAGTTGAATTACAGGTTCTTATGAATTTCATGCTAAGGTTAGAGGTTTATGCAGGAAAAATTAATTCAGTTATTAAGGGATTTTATAAGGCACGTTATATTAAAGGGATAATAAGGACAACACATCCTGATGATATTAAAGACAGCCTAACAAAATATATGATAGGGCCTCAGATTATTCTTGAAGATAATAAGCTTGTTCTTGAAAAAGAAACAAAAGATTATAAGAATATTGAAGATGAAGAAGAGGCAACTGAAGTTAAAGGGAACAACCCCGGATTTACCAATAATGCATTTATTATTTCTAAGTTAATGAATCAATTTGTTGTTGATTTGTCATCTCCATTGAAAGTAGATGATCATGGAGAGTTAATGGCTAAATTAGCAGAAGAAAATGGTAAACAATCAGGAATACTTAAAGATATGAAGGATATTATGGTGGATAGGTCAAAGAGAAAATATGATGGGCATAGGAGAAGGTATGGAATAAAACATCACATTAGAAGCTTAGAACTTATTTATTACGACCAATATAGGCTTTATGGTAAATACGAGCATTTTTACCGATTTGCAGAAAACACTGCTAAATTTACTCTTCATAAATGGGATGAATTAAGCAGCGATGGATTTTTTAAGACAATAAAACCTAATCCAGTGCCAGCTATAATGGAAACTGATGAGGAATTAGGATTCGATGAGAAAAAAACCGGACAATTCTATGAAGTTAATATAGGTGGATATGTACTTGAAGATATAAATAACATTCAAGTGGAGAATAAAGATGGGTTTGGAGGATATATTAGGAAGATTAAAAAAACTGATACGTTTCCATGGTGGCCTCCAGAATTTCCATTGGATTGGCTTAAACAAGATTGGGAACAATTCATAAATGATGTAAGAGATGGGAGGCATCATCCACAAAGCAGAAGTTTCTCAGATTATGCTCAAATGCATGAAGTTAGAAATTTTAGTTATTCTAATCTATCAAGAACTCCTCCTAAGAAAAATTATCCTGCTTTTGATAGGGAAGCATTGAAAGATCCAGGTAAGTTTGTTTATTTGGGGAAAAAGAAATATCATCACCATATAGAAGAACAAATTGGAATTGATATAAAAAATCCATATCCTTCAATTTCTATTCAGGGAATTTCAAGATATATTAAAGATATAGTAGAAATTTGGGTGAAGGAAACTGAAATGCAAGAAGAGCACATTAGAAGGTATGTCCTTGATAGTGCACAACCAAAAGAAAACTTTTTTACAAGAGATATAAAAGGAGTTAAAAGTGAAAAATAATATTGATAGAATTGGATTTGATAATAAAATTAAAGAAATTTATGATATATATAATGAAATTCATAATATTTATAGTAATATTCAAAAATGTAAAATAAGAAGCATTAATGCAAGGAAAATATTGCATGACAAAAAGTTCAAATCATACTTAGAAAGATTTATTCAAAAGCAAAATCAAAATGAAGAGTTAAATTATCTTAATGCAATATTATCCTATTTAATTGAAAACAAATCGAGGATATTAAGAATATATTTCAGGGACAACGGAAAAATAATCACAGAAAGATTAAGATCATTAGATAACCAGAAAATTGCATTAAAAGTTGAAGAAATATATTATCTGATAAGATACCTTAAAGACATAATTTCATGGTCTCACTTGACTGGAACACAAAAATTATCATATTTTTCTCAAAGATTGAACTTGTTCATACACGGCTATCAGAATCAATCAATAGGAGTTGATTATAAAAGTATTCTAACCTATTTCAAGGATGAAGAGTTAATGGAAGAAATACAGGGAAGTGATGTCTTAAGGCAGCTTGCAAATTACAGCGAACAAAGGCAATTCTTTGCTTCAATGTTAAGAAAAATAAGAAGCGGAGTTCATGAAAATGACTGGAAAGATTTTGAGCTAGTCTGGAAAGACAGGAAAAAATATGAAAAAAGGATTTTTGGTAAATTCGGAAATGAAAAATTCGGCAGCATGTTTAAAGCCCTGAGAAAAAAAGAAGGGCAGAATCCAATGCGTTGGATTAAGATAATTACAGGAATGGTTTCATATCTTGATAATCCCCAATATGAGTACAAGGAAGTAATATTTCCAGCTGCAAAAAAGCTGATAATTTTATTTGAAAAAAGAATTATCAAGTTAATTGATGAATTAAAAAAAGACCTTTCAATTAAAATAAAAGAATTGGAAAAAGGTCCAAATAAAAAGTTATTGTTAGCAAAAACTGAGTCTGAAGAAATTGACTTAGAAATTTTTGAAACAAAAAAGAGTATTAAGCCTCTTCTGGAAAAAGTTGTTGTAGATTTTGGTTTCTTGAAAAATATTAAAGGCCATTCGGAGATAAGCAGACCTTTAAAGGGTATCCTACCATGGAATAGTCAATTAGCCAAAAGACTGGACGCTAATCATATCCATGCTAGTATTCCTATTATGTTGCTTTCAGGAGTATCATCTACAGTTAATATTCTGGAAGAGCAAGAATCAGCTTATGCTGAAGATATGAATAGAATTCTTCAATTTAATACTGGTAATTTAAAGAAAGAAATTGAAGAAATAAAAAGAAACGTTAATGATAAGCAAAATGATTTGGATATATTTTTGAGAAAATATGGATTAGATAAGATTGATGAAAAATATAATTTGAAATAATATTGATGGAGGTAGTTAAAATGACAATTAAAACTTGGTTCAAAGACAAATCAAAAGAGTACAAAGTCAGGGTTGTAAATAAGCTAAAAAAGGGAGTAAATTATATGCCCAAAGTTGAAACACGCAAAAAGATAGTTCCTGGAAGGGCTATAGATACTGCAGATATTTATGTAGAACTTAAAAAAGAACTTGGATTTAAAGGTCAGATAGCTAGTTTAATTGCAGAATTAAAAACTTGTGAAGTGAATATGATTAAACTGGAGGAGATACGGGAAATATGGGAGAAAAATTATTTTAAACTGGGGCCTTTCGTAAATATTGAATATGCCCAATTCTTAAACAATATATTTATTGATGGAACAACCCATTTTTTTGGGAAAAAAACTGATGTTAATAATTCAGATTGTAGAAGAATAAATTTTGATGTAAATATAAAAATTAAAGATGAAACTAAAGTATTTACAATAAAAGATTTCCCATTACCCAGGGTTATTGATGTGCCCCATCCAGACAATCCAGAAAATTTTATACAAAAAATATCTACTTTTGGTAATGCTAATTCTGAAACTTGGATCGAAATATATGAAGAATTTTTTAAGAAAGTTACGGATAATTTTAAAGTGTTTATTGGAACATTTTCTGAAAAAACAAAAAAGAAAATAGATAATGATTTGTTAACATCAAATCTAAAGAACCTTTATACTGCCTATTCTGAAGCAACAAAAAAAGCTTTAATGGGCTGTGCTAGAGAACATGAGGAATATTTTCAAAATATTATTAAGGATAGTACAATTGATATTTCTACTAATATAGATTCTGCCAGGAGCGAATTAACCCAAGAATTATATCCTAAAAGGGTGAAATATAAACACAGTTATGAAGTAATTAAAAGGGTGAAATATGCATATTCAGCTAAAGGAAAAAGGAGTGCAGATGTAATAAATTTTGAAAAGGAATATGAAAAACTTCCTAATTTTAAATGGCTTAAAGGGGAAGAAAGTCCAGGGCTGGATGAAAATGGAATGCCATTGGAAGTTGCAGATGATGGTTTTGTTTTTAATGGAATTAGATATGAAAAAGGGACAGTACTTCTTGATATTTACAATAAAAATGTTAAAGGCGCCATATATAGTGATCGTCCTAGAAGTGTTCCTCATGATTGGATTGAAGAATGTGACCTTCTTGACCACATTTGTTGGCTGGAAAATAGCTGGGATGAATATAGGGATGACTTAAGAGATGGAAGATATCATCCTGGAAGCCTTACTGCAATTGATTATTCTATGGCAGCAAATCCATCTTTATGGAAAGAATGGGAAGGGCGTAATGAAGAAGAAATGATAGATGGAAATGCAGCTAAAAAAGAACAGTATAAAATAAAAGGAGAAAACATTAAACTAACCGGTGAAAGGGAGCCATCAAATTTAAGTCCAGCATTTGATAAAAGGGCATTAAATAAATATAAAGCTAAGGATTCTGTCCTACATATAGGGAAAAAAAGATATTATGCATATAATGAGCACATTCTGGAAGTTGCAAAAGAAGATGGCTGGGATAATAAAGAAAAAATTGAATCTGCGCATATAACTACAAGAGGTGTTTCTATGTATATTATTGAGAGAGTAACTAGAGATATGAAGCTGATTGATGAAGCCAGAAAGGTTCTTGTTAAAATATCGGATGATATTGGTTGGTTTGATTTTGGACCTAGAATATTTGATAAAACTGGACCAAAGGATCCCTACGATATAGATGTTGATACTCTGAATTCAGATATGAGGGAAAAAGCGAGCAAGAATGAAGACATTCCAGGCTATATCCGGGAAGTGTTGGATAGTATACAAAATGAACTACCATCGCCCTAAAGGGCGAGGTATCAATAGTTAAGAAAAATGGGAAAGAGAAGTTTGTTTAGAGAAATGCCATCCATGATGGCTATCGTTGATGTAAGATTGGATAACCTCAGTGGTAACATTCCCTACGGATCGGAAAAACTTTCCGGGACTCCAAAAGTGACCTTTTCGAAAATGCTTACGCAACCAAGGATGCTGGCGGAAAAGTTTGTAAGAGCTGCTTCCTTTAAGCAGCTGAAGGGCTTTGCGAACGCTCAAATTAGGCCCTATCTCAACAAACATGTGGACATGGTCAGATTCAACTTGAAGTTCAAAGATTTCCATATCCCATTGTTTCGCAATTTCCCGCAGAAATTGCTCGCAATGTCTTCTAACTGTCTCAAACTTAAACGGGTCTTTCGCGTATTTAGGCTTCCATACAAAATGGTAAGCATTTTGCCCAACGCCGTGCCTGTAATGGTTAAGTCCTTTCATTTTATGGTTCCTCCGCGCTTTTTTTGCGGAGCTAACGCTAACTCAAGGGTGGGTGAGCGCGCCAGCTACGCTGCGCGTTCATCTTCTTATTTTATGTCAAGAAATAGTTTATGGAGGTTGGGAACTCGTGCTGAAGCACGAGGTATCCTTTGAATGTAATGAAAAAAAAAGTATGCAAAAAATGCAAGATTTTTGTTGATGGAAGCAACTGCCCACTTTGCAAAGGCAATCAATTTTCTACAAACTGGCAAGGTAGATTATATATCATAGACCCAAACAAATCAATGATAGCTGAAAAAATAGGAGCAAAGGCAAAAGGAGAATATGCTATAAAGGTGAAGTGATTTTCTATGGAACTTAAAATAATACAAAAAAAGGAAGAGCCATTGCTGTCCAGGACAAGAGCAGATGCAGAAGTATCATTTGAAAAAGCAACCCCTGCAGAAAAAGAAATCAAAGATTCATTGGTAAAAGCTTTAGGTAAGGATGAAAAACTGATAGTTATTCGGGGAATATATACAGCATATGGGCTAAAAAAGGCAAAAATCATTTCTTATGCTTACGAAAATGAAGATTCATTAAAGAGAATTGAGATAGCCAAAAAAGAAAGCAAGGAAAAAAAGCCTAAGGAAGCAAAAAAGGAAACTAAGCAGGAAGCTAAAAAACCAGAAGCGAAAAAGGAGCCTGAAAAAGAAAAAAAGCCTGAAGTTAAAGAAGAAAAAAAGGAAGCTAAAGAACAAAAGCCGCAAGAAAAAGAGCAGGCAAAAAAATAAATAATATTATTAAATAAAAATGGGGAAGAAAAAAAAGAATCCAAAAAAGCCAATGCAGGTATGGAAACTCTACCAGTCTTCAGGGGATAAGACAGAAAGAAAAAACAAGTTCTGTCCAAAATGCGGAGAAGGCACTTTCCTGGCAAATCACAAAGACAGGTTGACTTGCGGCAAATGCTCATATACTGAAATGATTTCTAAGAAGTAATGTTCTAAAGTTTGTGCTTATGCGTAATTTGCCAAT